>JAVJOD010000009.1:0-803484 GCA_040216915.1 Cyclobacteriaceae bacterium | reverse complement strand
AAACGCACGCACCCTGTTAATGGACTTGTTTACCCCATTCAGCAAGTGGGTCTTAGCCGCAGCCGCATCTCCATCCAGACGTATCGCTATCTCCGCCTTCATGTAATCCGTAAAGAAGGACATGTAGAGTGGCAAGATACCAGATCCGTTCGCGCCTTGACCCAACTGGGTAAAGCCACGGTAGTTAGGATTTCCCGCTGCTCCCGTAGGATTTAAATCCGAGCGGCCACCAACCGGATATACGCCAGGCGCAACAACCACCTGAGCATCGGGGTTACGACCATCGGCATTGCCATGGTCGCGACCGTAGAAGCCGGGATCAAAAGCGCAGTATACAATAGGCTTTCCTAAATTATTATAGAACGTAGTATAGTGAGCTGGGGTACCTGTAACCGCCGCGGTGTTTGGATTCAAACATGTGATCGCCTTGGGATCAATTGCGATTGCCTCCTTCAAGCTTCCCACCTGGCGATAGAAATAATATCTCCAGCGGGGATCCTGAACACCCAAGCCGTTGAACACCTCTTTCATGAAGTCGTTGCCTATCCAGCCGTCCGCTGAACCTGCCACTGGACGATAGGTCCCCGCATAGTAAGGGTGACGGGAGGTAGCCGGAACGGCTGCCGTTCCATACTTGTAGGTAAACTCCTCTGCATCGGTGTCAACAAGGCTACCTGCAAGCAGTGCTGTGATGCGCGTGGCTGCTGCTGCCGCCATTGAAGGCTGAGCAGTCATGTTCAACTGCGCCTTCAACTCCAAAGAGTTGGCAAGCGCTGTCCATCTGGCACGATTACCACTGTAGAATATATCCCGGGTCAAAGCAGCTCCGGCATCGGCTCCTGTCTTGGCAAGCTCTACGCGCGCCTCGTCAAGGGCCGTGATGGCCATCGCATACACATCTGCACCGGAGTCAGCAACAGGATTCAGAATCCCTTCGCCTCCCTTTAGTGCTTCCGTTGCCGGAACATCTCCGTACATGTCTACAAGGGTCATCAGGGTGTAAGCCTTAATGATCTTGGCTACAGCCACATGCGTGGTCAGGTTTGCCTCCTCAGCAAGGGGAAGCATGACCTCTATATTCACCAACACCTTCTGATAAGCATCCTGCCAGGTATCATCCTGATTCTGAGGAAGATAAGCCGTAGGATAAGTTGGTCCTGTTGACATCACACGATGACGGATCAATGCATCCACACCGGTGGTGGTCACCCTGTCAGCGCCAGTCACCCTTTCCATAAACTCCGCCAGGTTGGCCTGGATACCGTTCAACAGAAGGGTCGGGTCTGCGGTGCTTATCCCAACTTCGTTGGGGTTGTCCAAATCTTCATCCAGCGCGCACGAAAACGCAAACAGGAGAAGAAGTATTCCTAATACTTTATATGTCTTTTTCATCTTTTTTCTCTTTTTAGATTAGAAGGTCAATCTGAGGTTTACACCATAACGCCTTGCTGAAGGTCCTCCCAAAAAGTCGAAACCTGCACCGTTGCCCACACCAAAAGCAGTTCTGTCAAAGTCCACTTTCGAGTACTTAGGGGCATTGAGTGCCTTGAACCACATGTTGTTTCCTACCAGCGAGATGTTCGCGTTGCGGATGGACAACTTGGATATGATGCTCTGAGGAATGTTATAGCTCAACGATACCTCGCGCAAACGAATCCTGGAAGAATCAAAGATTCCTGTGTCATTGGCATTACTTCCAATAATGGAGTTTCCAAAGAAGAAACCTGAAGGTGGCATCGGAATGTTGTTAGGTGTTACCCCGTCAGACTCCAACACACCAGGGATGATTATCGGTAACCTTGGATCGAAATCCTGAAGATCCTTAGCCACACCACGCGCTACAGTAGCAGCTGCAGAGAAGGAATAAGTATCTCCGCCATGTACATAGTCAAGCTGTGCGGATAGGGTGATGCCCTTCCAGGTCACATCTGTGATCAATGAACCCAACCAATCTGGATTAGGGTCTCCGATGATTCCGATCTCAGGAGAAATAGAGTAGTCTCCATTGGAGGTAATCAATCGGTTGCCATTGGCATCTCTGAGGCCGTAAGTAGCCTGAATCACGTTGAAAGGCTTTCCTTCGATAGCGAAGTTACCCAAGTTGGTAAATCCACTTACAAGTATTTCCTTAGATCCGTCCGGCAAACTAATTACCTCACTTCTGTTGAGGGTGTAGTTGGCACGGATATTCCATACCACTGAGTTAGTACGAACGGGCGTAACGGTCAAGCCCATTTCAATACCCTTGTTTTGGATTTCTCCCGCGTTGATCTGGGTTTGCTCATATCCGGTAGCAGGGTCAAGCGTACGGTTGAGGATCTGGTCCTGAGCCGAACGATTGTAGAATGAAAGGTCTACTCTGGCCCTGTTGTCAAGCAACTGCGCCTCCAAACCAAACTCCAACTCACTCTGAAGCTCCGGCTTCAGGTCGGGATTAGCCAAATTGCGATCCAAACTCTGAGAGGATACAGATCCAAGGGCATCCACCTGAGCTACTGAATTGGTATTCAATATCGCTCTGGTGTTATAAGGATCAGGGAAGTTAGCTGAGGTTCCGTATCCTGCTCTAACTTTCAAGAAGTCTAACACACCTGCAGCAAATCCTGGGAAGGCAGCTGTAGGAATAAACGAAGCACTCACACCTGGGTAGAACAGTGAGTTGTTCGCCTTCTCCAAAGTAGAAACCCAGTCATTACGACCTGTTATGTTCATATACAAGAAGTTCTTGTAACCCAATCCCGCATCAAAATAGATACCCTGCCAGATCTGACGCTGTGAGCGGTTCAGATTAGACAATGAGTTGTTACGGAAATCACGTGGTTGGGTGTTTGCAAAGTTTCTGTGCTCCTGCAATCCAAATACCACCTGTCCGGAACTCTCCAATCCGCTCTGCTGCAATTCATCGATACGAATGTTACCTCCCACAATGGCCGTAAGGTCAAGGTCAGAGCTAAGCTTCTTTTGGAATGTACCAATCAAGGAGTGATCCAGAATAGTGTTGGTGATGTCCACCGTACGTAACAAACCTGTAGCAAAAGCAATGGCTGAGGTAGGGAATCCTACTGCACCTTTGTTTACTGCAAGGCCTTGCTTCTCGCTATAAGTATCCAAGCCCAAACGGTAGGTTAACTTAAACCAATCCGTAAAGTCATAATTGAAAGCCACGTTGCTGAAAAAGCGATTCGTCAAAGAACTCTGCTTGGCGTTATCCAAAATCCAGCGAGGATTGGTAATGTCATTACCATTTCTGTAGTAAACAGAGGCACCTGTAACAGGATTCTGATATGGCCAGTTGGTCAAATCAATGTTACGAGGTGTGAAAAACAAGTTTGAGAAAATAGAAGGTGCTCCAGAGGAGTTACTTCCTTGCCCAGCTCCTGATGGAGGAGTTACAAAATCGGTGCGCACAAAGTTGAACACACTGTTCACACTAAACTTGTCGGTAAGCTTGGCTGTTCCTCCCAACGAGAAGTTATCACGCTGAAGGTTATTGCCTTTCACAAAGCCTGACTCATCAAGGTGGCTGTAGCTAAAGCTAATACTTCCAAATTCGTTACGTGCTCCCACGTTAAGGGAGGTGTTAGCTGACGTTCCCTTTTTGAAGAAGTCATTTACGTTGTTGGGCTGGGCTGTGGGTGTGTAACCACTGTCTACCGAGCCCCCTGTAATCTGAAACTCAGGGAATTCAGGGAATGTATTGCGGTGCTCCCAGTAAGGGTGACGAGGCGTGTTGGGTGGCACATTGCCATCAAATACCCATCCCCAGTTACTGAAGAATTCTCCGTAGTCTCCGTCAAAACCGTTACCCCACTTGTTCTGAAGTTCTGGTACGATTGCCTCAACTGCAAACAAAGACTGGCTTACGGAAGCCTCAAATCCTCTGCTTTGCTTACCGCTGGCACCGGTCTTGGTAGTCACAAGAATCACACCGTTGCGACCCTGAGATCCGTACAAGGTAGTAGCACTCAAACCACGAAGGATGTTGATCGTCTCAATGTTGTTAGGATCTATGTCAAGGAAACGATTAGGTGATACCTGACCATCACGGAAGTCCTGATTAGAGTCATTAGTAGCAGTATTGATAGGCACACCATCTACAACCCATAGAGGCTGCGTGTTACCCGATACCGAGCTGATACCGCGGATGTTGATCTTGGATCCTGATCCGGCAAGGCCAGATGAGTTCAAAATCTGAAGACCTGGTGTACGACCCTGAAGGGCACGTCCAATATCTGTCTCCGGCTTATTGGCAATATCTGATGCAGAGATGGTCGTGGAGGCATATCCCATGGATTTGCGATCACGCTCAATACCCTGGGCAGTTACAACTACCTCAGTCAATTGTTTTACATCTAGCCCCATCGCAAGATCTATCGTAGATCGCTCACCGATCGCTACCTCCTGCGTCTGAAGACCAATAAATGAAAACACTAATGTTCCACCCGCGGATGGCACATTCAATCGGTAGTTACCGTCAATATCGGTAACCGTACCGTTTGTAGTTCCTTTCAGAACCACATTCACTCCAGGTAAAGTAGAACCATCCTCATCGGATGTCACCTGACCTGAAACCACTCGCTCTTGCGCCCATGAACTCAGCACAAAAACAAATGAGAAGCATAGTAGTAAAAACTTCTTCATAGGTTTTGGTTTAGTTAAAATTAAAATTCAGACCCCCAAATTAGGTTAATATTTACAAAAAGAAAATACCACCATTAGATTTAATTTTTGCAAATACCATTAATGTCAACTTCCCAAAAGGGCAGAAATCAGGTTTTTTACCACTTTTCAACTTCTATTATAGGGAGGATGGCCGAAAGATTTGTTCCTCAAATGATCCCAAAAAGTAGTATTTAATTAACCCAACTTTTAGCGGAGCATACCATAATATATAGTATAAGAACTTTTTGACGAGGGGGGCCAAAAACAAAAAAGCGCCTCCATCTCTGGAAGGCGCTTTATAAATTACTGCCTAAAGAATCTAAGCCTGCCCTTCGATGGACACGAACGATTTATCCTTCTTTCCCTTCTTAAACGTCACCACACCATCTGTGAGGGCAAATAGCGTATGATCCTTACCCATACCTACTCCATTTCCAGGGTGGTGCTTTGTTCCTCGCTGGCGCACGATGATATTTCCGGCAATCACTTTCTGCCCTCCAAATACCTTGATGCCCAATCGTTTGCTTTCCGATTCGCGGCCATTCTTTACTTTACCTTCACCTTTCTTATGTGCCATTGTTCTCTACAATTAACGATTATCCTGAAATTTTCTCAATGAGTACCTTGGTAAACTCCTGGCGGTGACCATTCTTTACGGCATACCCTTTTCTTCTCTTCTTTTTGAAAACTGTAACCTTGTCGCCCTTCACGTGCTCTACAATTTTACCAGAAACCTTCGCTCCACTCAAAACAGGGGCTCCAACCTCAATTTTACCTTCATTGTCCAAAAGGAGCACCTTGTCAAGCTTTATAGCTGCACCAGCCTCGCCTTCCATCTTGGGAGCGTATATAAATTGGTCTTTTTCTACTTTAAACTGCTTTCCAGCAATATCCACGATTGCGTACATGATTCTCAGCTTTAAAAATGGAGTGCAAAGATAGATTTTAGGCTTTTAAAAACAAAAGCGATGGCAAAAATACATTAAAGCCATTTTTGGCTCACTTTCGCCAAAATCTCCCCAATCCATAGGGGGTCACACCCATAGCATAAACCGTCACTTCACCTTAATCCTTTCTCAAGATGTACACCATAATTGCATGCCCTGTAAAGGACAACGAAAGGACACCATCTACACCAAAAAAGAATTCGTAAATAATTGAAAATATTTTTACTTCAGTCTTCCCTTCATCACTTCTATTTAAGTGAATGAAAATGAATTCATTTGCGTTATAAACATAGCAATTGTCATTAATTTTGGGGATCCGGTCGAGGGCGAGAGCCTTTGAATTTTATCCACCATTTCAAATATTTGTCTTCTTGCTAGAGATCAGTAGCTGATTTTCTTCGGATGCTGCTCTCTCATTCATCAAGACCAACTGAAAAGATACTTTATAACTATAAAACACAGTCATATAATGAGTCAAGCCAACCTAGAAGAGCCGATATTAAAGGAGAACAAAGATCGGTTCGTATTATTTCCAATTACTCACCATGATATCTGGAAATTTTATAAACAGGCTGAGGCAAGCTTCTGGACTGCCGAAGAAATAGATTTAAGCCAGGATCTCAAAGATTGGGGTAACCTAAATGATGGAGAAAGGCACTTTATCAGCCATGTTTTGGCCTTTTTTGCGGCCAGTGATGGTATTGTGAATGAAAACCTCGCGGAACACTTTGTGGGTGAGGTTCAATATACAGAAGCCAAGTTTTTCTATGGATTTCAAATTGCCATTGAAAACATCCACTCCGAAACCTACTCCTTATTAATAGACACCTATGTGAAGGATCCTAAGGAGAAGGATAAACTTTTCCATGCCATCGAAACCATGGATTGCGTGAAGAAGAAGGCAGAATGGGCACTGCGATGGATTGACAATGGAAATTTTGCCGAAAGATTGATTGCTTTTGCTGCGGTGGAAGGTATTTTCTTCTCTGGTTCCTTTTGTTCAATTTTCTGGCTGAAGAAGAGAGGGCTGATGCCCGGCCTCAGTTTCTCCAACGAACTGATTTCCAGGGACGAGGGCTTACACTGTGATTTTGCATGTCATCTCTACACCCAGCACGTGAAGAATAAATTGCCTGAGGAGCAGGTGATCGATATTATCAAAGATGCCGTTGAGATTGAAAAGGAGTTTGTCACAGATGCACTCCCTGTAAATCTGATAGGTATGAATGCCAAGCAGATGCGTCAGTACATAGAGTTTGTAGCTGACCGTCTGTTGAATGAATTAATAGGTAAGAAAATCTACAATGCTACCAACCCTTTCGACTTCATGGAGATGATTTCGCTCCGAGGGAAAACCAATTTCTTTGAGAAGAGGGTAGCAGAATATCAGAAAGCCGGTGTAATGAATAGTACGGACAAAGATTCGTCACCTAAGTTTTCATTGAACGAAGATTTTTGATATCTTGAACAACATTTTTTAAACTATTTTTTCACCCCAAACAACCCACTAAAATGCTTGTAGTTAAACGAGACGGACATAGAGAGTCCGTAAAGTTCGACAAGATCACCGCTCGTATTGAGAAGCTGTGCTATGGCCTGGAAACCAACTTTGTGAATCCGGTCGAGGTAGCCATGAAGGTGATCAATGGTTTGTACGATGGAGTTTCTACTCAGGAGCTTGATAACCTTGCTGCTGAGATTTCGGCTACGATGACCACGAAGCATCCTGACTTTGCCAAATTGGCTGCCAGGATTGCCGTATCCAACTTGCACAAAACCACTAGTAAGTCTTTTTCGAACACGATGAAGAGACTTTACCAGTACATCGATCCTAAGACGGGCCAAAATGCCCCACTAATCTCAAAAGAGACCTGGAAAGTAATAAAAGCAAATGCAGCAGAACTGGATGCCGCCATCATTTACGATCGCGACTTTAGTTATGACTATTTTGGCTTTAAGACGCTGGAGCGCTCTTACCTCATGAAAATGGACGGTAAGGTGGTTGAGCGCCCTCAGCACTTATTGATGCGTGTAGCCGTAGGTATTCATGCGGAAGATATCAATGCCGCCATTGAGACTTATAACCTTCTCTCTGAGAAGTGGTTTACGCACGCTACACCTACCCTATTCAACGCAGGCACGCCAAAACCTCAATTGTCTTCATGCTTCCTCCTCACTATGAAGGATGACAGCATTGATGGCATCTACGATACCCTAAAGAACTGTGCTAAAATTTCACAATCAGCAGGTGGCATTGGATTGAGCATCCACAACATCCGTGCGAAGGGTTCATACATTAAGGGAACAGGTGGCACATCCAATGGAATTGTGCCTATGCTCAGAAACTTTGACATGACCGCCCGCTATGTAGATCAGGGTGGTGGCAAGCGCAAGGGAAGCTTTGCCATGTACCTTGAGCCATGGCATGCTGACGTTTTTGAATTCCTTGAGCTAAAGAAGAATCATGGTAAGGAAGAAATGAGAGCCCGCGATCTATTCCTGGCGCTTTGGATTCCCGACCTTTTCATGAAGCGTGTGGAAAGCAATGAAATGTGGTCACTGTTCTGCCCCAATGAAGCACCCGGCCTGGCAGATTGCTACGGTGAAGAATTTGAACGCTTGTACGAAAAGTACGAGTCTGAAGGCAAGGCGCGCAAGCAAGTGAAGGCTCAAGACCTATGGTTTGAAGTACTGGAAGCTCAAATTGAGACCGGTACGCCCTACATGCTCTATAAAGACGCAGCAAACAAGAAGTCTAATCAGAAGAACCTGGGTACTATAAAGTCAAGTAACTTATGTACCGAGATCATCGAGTACACTTCTCCTGATGAGATCGCGGTATGTAACCTTGCCTCTATCGCACTACCAAAGTTTGTTTCCGAGGATGGTACATTTGATCACCAGAAGTTATATGAAATCACAAAGGTGATAACCAAGAACCTCAACAAGGTTATCGATATCAATTATTACCCTGTTCCTGAAGCACGTAATTCCAATTTGAAACACAGACCTATCGGAATTGGTGTGCAGGGCTTAGCGGATACATTTATCATGCTTCGCATGCCATTTGATTCAGAAGAGGCCAGAGGACTGAACAAGGATATTCATGAGACGATATATTTTGCTGCCATGGAAGCTTCTATGGAGCTGGCGAAGAAGGATGGTTCTTATGAATCTTATAAAGGCTCACCGGTATCCAAAGGGATATTCCAGTTTGATATGTGGGGCGTTACGCCAGACTCTAATCGCTGGAACTGGGAAGGATTGAAAAAAGAAGTAAAGCAAAATGGTGTGCGCAACTCCTTGTTGCTAGCCCCAATGCCAACTGCCTCAACCTCTCAGATTCTTGGAAACAACGAATGTTTTGAACCTTACACTTCTAACATTTACTCAAGAAGAACATTATCAGGTGAATTCATTATTGCCAATAAGCACCTGATGAAAGACTTGATTGATTTAGGTCTATGGAATGAGAACATGCGCCAGAAGTTGATTGCTGCTAACGGTTCTATCCAGGCGATTCCTGAAATTCCTCAACACATCAAGGATATTTATAAGACCGTTTGGGAGATTTCACAAAAGGCCATCATTGATATGTCTGCCGACCGTGGCGCATATATCTGTCAATCACAGAGTTTGAACATTCACATCACGGATCCAAACTTTGGCAAACTGACGTCAATGCATTTCTACGCATGGAAGAAGGGTTTAAAGACAGGAATGTATTATCTGCGCTCTACTGCTGCAGCTGATGCCATCAAGTTTACGCTGGACAGAAAGACTACTAAAGATCAGCCTGAAGAGGTGGCTGCCAAAGTAGGTGCAACCGCTCAGGTGAATGCAAAAGAACCGGTAGTAACTTATTCGCAAAAAGAAGATTTCGATCAGAAGCGCGCTGACATGTCATGCTCACTGGATAACCCGGATGAGTGTGAGGCTTGCGGAAGCTAATGCACATAAATTAATATGAAGCCCTGCTTTGATAATTCAAGGCAGGGCTTTTTATTTAGAGTGCTCCCTCCTTTATCTCATCAACCACGGAAGGATCTAGTAACGTAGTCACATCTCCTAAGTTAGAAGTGTCGCCCTCGGCAATCTTGCGCAGGATTCTCCGCATGATTTTCCCTGAGCGTGTTTTTGGCAAGCCACTCACAAATTGAATTTTATCAGGCTTGGCGATAGGTCCAATTATTTTGGACACCGTATCAACGATCTCTTTTCGAAGCTTATCTTCTTCTCTGGGTGCCTCATAGCATATCACAAATGCATATACCCCCTGACCCTTCACATCATGAGGGTATCCCACCACTGCAGTTTCACAAACAGCACTGTGCTCATCAATGGCACTTTCAATTTCTGCAGTGCCAAGGTTGTGACCCGATACAATTATTATGTCATCAACTCTTCCCGTTATTCGATAGTAGCCTTCCTCATCGCGTTTACAACCGTCTCCTGTGAAATACTTCCCCGGAAATGTTGAAAAATAGGTGTCTTTAAACCTCTTATGGTCTCCATAAATTGTTCGCGCCATGGATGGCCATGGAAACTTAATCGCCAGCCGACCCTCTACCTTGTTACCTTCCACTTCCACGCCACCATCATTCATAACTGCAGGTTGAATACCCGGCATTGGAAAAGTAGCGAATCCAGCCTTCAATTTAGTTACTCCTGCTATCGGTGAAAGCATGAATCCCCCTGTCTCTGTTTGCCAATATGTATCTACAATGGGGCAATTGCCCTTGCCAATGTTTTTATCATACCAATGCCACGCTTCCTCATTGATGGGTTCTCCCACCGTACCTAGCGTTTGCAACGAAGACAGGTCATGATCTTCCACAAAACTCAATGGCGCTTTTTCCAAAGCTCTAATGGCAGTTGGAGCGGTGTAAAAAATATTGACTTTGTGCCGCTCTACCACTTGCCAAAACCTTCCCCAATCCGGCCATGAGGGCACGCCTTCAAACATTACGGTCGTGGCTCCGACTGACAACGGACCATAAATAATATAAGAGTGCCCTGTGATCCAGCCTATGTCCGCGGTGCACCAATAGACCTGACCTTCTTTGTATTGAAAGGCGGTTCTAAAAGTGTAATCTGTGTATACCATATAACCCCCAATTGTGTGCACCATGCCTTTCGGTCTACCCGTGGAGCCAGACGTATACAGAATGAATAGCAAATCTTCGGCATCCATTTCTTCAGCCGCGCATTCTGAATCTGCTTTTTTTAATTCTTCGTGCCACCATAAATCAAGACCTTTATTCATGGCAGGATTTGAATGCGTATGATCGACCACTACCACTTTTTCTACAGTTGGGCATTGTGCTACGGCATCGTCTACAATTCCTTTTAAGTCAATCGTTTTCGCCCCACGGAAACCTCCATCTGCGGTAAGTACAATCTTACATCCTGCATCATTAATACGATCAATCAAAGATTTTGATGAGAAGCCAGCAAAGACGATGGAATGCACGGCACCTATTCGAGCACATGCCAGCATTGCATAAGCCAACTCCGGAATCATAGGAAGATAAATGCAAACACGATCTCCCTTCTTCACGCCTAAGTTTTTCAGCATGTTGGCAGCCTGGCAAACCTTGCCATGTAAGTCTTTGTAACTAATGTGCTTTGCCTTTTCCTTTGGATCGTTGGGCTCCCAAATTATTGCAGTCTGCCCTCCGCGTGACGCAAGGTGTCTGTCAAGGCAGTTGTCAGTAATATTCAATTTTCCATTTAGGAACCACTTCACTTCAGGCTTCGTGAAGTCCCATTCTAAAGTTCGATTCCATTTTTTTCTCCACACGAAATTGTCTGCTAACTCACTCCAGAAATCCTCAGGTTTGTTCACACTCCTCTGATATTCTTCCTGATAGTCCTTGAAGTTGCTCATCAAATAGTTCATAGCATAAAATTAGGTGCGAATAGAAATATAGCCCCATTTCCGGCCAATTTCAATACCTGAGTGCTTGCAGGAGTGAGCAGGGTGAGTGAATGAAGGCTTCTAAATCATGTATTCGACAGCTACCGCCACAAGAGATCCTATCAGGGCCACTGCCAGTTTTCTTGCATTGAAGCGATGGTCCGGACTGCTTTCAAAAACAATAGTGGTAGATATGTGCAGAAAATTTCCTGTCACAATGGCATAGATAAAAATGAGTCCTGTTTCAGACAGGAGATCGATCTCCACAAAGTACTCACTTAGAAACAGACCCAGCGGGGCGGCAATCGAAAAAACCACAAGGTATGGAATGGCTTTTCTCTTGGATCGCAGCTGCGAAGACAGTACGGCCATCAAGGCAAATGCGGCAGGTGCACGATGTAGCACAATCCCCAGGAGAATCGCATTTACATCGGACCTAAAGTCCAGCGATTGTGGCTGAGCCAACATCCCTCCTTCTAGAAAGGCATGCACACATAACGCCATAAGTAACACCAACGCAGAGACTTCAGCTTGATGAGACGAATGACCGGGCGTGTCGTGGGTGTGTATGTGCCCGTGCTCAATACCTGAAGTAAAGTATTCCAGTAACTGCTGTAGGAAAAATCCAAACAAGACAAAAAGACCTAGCAACTCCATCTCTGCATACTGTCGATACAACTCAGGCAGTATATGGATTACTGTAATCGCAAAAAGATAAGATCCTGCAAAAACCAGTAGCAGCTTAAAACTGCTGTTACGAGCTTTGGGGAAAAAGTAAATTGCCAAACCGGCTAAAAGTGGTGTAAAGAATAGAGTGGCCAACTTCAAAATCATGATCTATGGATTAACTTTTAACACCGGCTCAATACCTTTAGTGACATAGGTCTTCAGGCCCGAAGGGGAGGTGTAAATCAAAAACGCATCAATGGCTGTTTGATTAGACAGTGTACTCATTGCTTTATCAGCACCCATCACCATAAAGGCTGTGGCCCAAGCATCCGCGGTCATGCAGTCATCCGCAAAGACGGAGGCGCTAAGCAACTCGTGTCTAATGGTGTATCCGGTCTTGGGATTGATCGTATGCGAATACTTTTTTCCATCCACTTCATAGTAATTAAAATAATTGCCAGAAGTAGCCATGGCTTTGTCACTTAGGGAAACATAGGCTTTGAAGGATTGGTGCGCGTAATCCGAATCAGGATCGAGGATTCCGGCCTCCCACACTTTATCCAGTTGCCTATTTTTTCCGTGCGCGGATATCTCACCACCTATTTCTACAAAGAGGTCCTCTACTCCGTGAGATTGTATCAAGGAAGTGACCACATCAACTCCGTATCCTTTGGCGATGGCGCTGAAGTCAAGTTGAACCCTATGATCCAATTTCCACACGCTATCTATATTAAATTGGATCTTATCGAATCCCACAAAATGCATGATCGAGTCTATTTGCAGACTATCAGGAGTTGATTTCTTCCCAGGTCCAAATCCCCAGGCATTCACCAGGGGCATCACAGTAGGATCAAATGCACCCTCAGACTCCTTGACTATCTCCGCAGATCTATTTAGAACGGGTAAGAAATAGGGAAGGCTAAATGTTATACTTCGCCCATTGTTAAACAGAGAGATTTCAGAGTCTTGCAAGTAAGTACTCAAAGACTTATTGAATACTTGAAGGCTCGAATCTACCTCCGCCTGATAATTCTTTTGTGCCTTGTCAAAGTAAATGATGCGATAGGTAGTGCCCATGGTCTTGCCAGTCAGTATGATTGGCTCAGGCCTATCGGCACTTCGAAACTTCCAGACAATCCATATCAGCAGGATCAAAAAGATGGAGTAGATGGCGTTCTTAAACTTCGAGGTCATTTCCAGTTGCAATGGTGTTGCAAATTAAATGAAATACTTCTTTGAGCTGCGAAATGGCATTTTAATACTTGCTGTGAAGCTATTTTGACACCATTGACATCAACTTTTCATTACTTTTGAGGCTATGCGCGAAGACTATTTGAGTGCGGATGGCGAAGGACTGAACTCCGAAGAGAAGGAGATTGAAAGGGCGCTGCGACCGCTGTCCTTCCATGACTTTACCGGGCAGCTAAAGGTGGTGGAAAACATCAAGATCTTTGTGCAGGCTGCCAAGAAGAGAAAAGAGCCTCTGGATCATGTATTGCTTCACGGTCCACCAGGCCTGGGCAAAACCACTTTGAGCCACATCATTGCCAACGAGTTAGAATCAAGCATAAAAGTTTCCTCTGGACCAGTATTGGATAAGCCTGGCGACTTAGCGGGTTTGCTGACCAATCTGGAACCTCACGATGTGCTCTTCATTGACGAGATACACCGCTTGAACCCTGTGGTCGAAGAGTATTTATACTCCGCAATGGAAGACTTCAGGATTGACATTATGCTGGACTCCGGACCAAATGCCAGGTCGGTGCAGATAAGCCTTAATCCATTTACGCTAATTGGGGCAACTACCCGTGCCGGGCTGTTGACTTCCCCACTCAGGGCCCGATTTGGTATTAATGCAAGGCTGGAATACTACGATTCGGACCTTTTGACCTCCATCGTTAAGCGGTCTGCGGGAATACTCGAAACACCAATAGAGGGTGATGCTTCGCATGAGATTGCAAGGAGGAGCAGAGGGACGCCAAGAATTGCCAATAACCTATTGCGCAGAACACGCGATTTCGCTCAAATTAAGGGTGATGGTGTGATTACCATGCCCATTGCGCAAATGGCTTTGAAGGCACTTGACGTTGATCAGAATGGATTGGATGAAATGGACAACCGAATCTTGACCACCATTATCGATAAGTTTAAGGGAGGGCCAGTGGGCTTAACAACCATTGCTACCGCAGTAGGTGATGAGGCGGAAACAATCGAGGAAGTATATGAGCCCTTTCTTATTCAAGAAGGCTACATTAAAAGGACCAGCAGAGGGCGAGAAGCTACAGACCTCGCATATAAACATTTGAAGATACCCAGGCCAAAGACAGGTGGGTTATTCGAATGAAAAACTTACAGAGGTAGAAGCGAAAGCCTCATACACCCTTAATTCGTTATCAATCTTACTTTCCCACTCTGCTTGAATAGTTTCTGCCTTAGAATGATTCGTTTGATTGTCATAGGCAGATTGCTCTTTATCTAAGGCATTCATGATCTTTTTAAAAAGAGTTCCAAAATCCTTTTCCAAAGTTTTTTTGTTCCAGCGTTTCCCTATAATCTCCTTTCGAAGCTTGCGTGCCCATACCTCGGTGATATTGAAGTGGTATTGTTCATGATGGAGTAATTGATCGTTTTTGTTTTGGGGCTTGACCCATGACAATTCTCTTATAAAAATACTCTCAATATCCATGGTCATCGCGCCATGCTTATCCACTTGCGACTCATAACGCACCTCCACCCTGGATCGGGCTGCATGGGGATCTTGGGTGGGAGCCTTTTCCTGAAAGTCTACCCAGGTTAGCTTTTGTGTTTTACTCCATTTGATAGGGTCACTGTCAGCATATGACAATTGCATCAAGATGGCTAATATTAAAACTACTTTTGCTAACATTGAATTTGATTTAATAATCAATTTACAACTTTCATCCTGATTTGAGTAAAAGCAAAACCACGCAGTTGATTAAGAAGATTGCCGCGGAGCAAGGCTTTAGTTTTTGCGGCATTTCCAAAGCCGAGTTCCTTGAATCGGAAGCGCCAAAGCTGGACGAGTGGCTGAAGCGCAACTATCAAGGGACGATGGGCTACTTAGAAAATCACTACGAGAAGAGACTTGATCCTACTTTGCTTGTGCCTGGCGCTAAATCGGTAATTAGTCTTATCTACAACTACTTTCCTCGCGAGGATGCAAATCAAAATTCAAAATTCAAAGTGGCAAAGTATGCATATGGCGAAGACTATCACTTTGTAATCAAAGACAAACTCACAGCGCTTACAAAATCAATACGCGAAGAAATTGGCGATGTGCAGGGAAGGGCCTTTGTAGATTCTGCCCCAGTTATGGAAAGAGCTTGGGCGCAAAAGAGTGGCATTGGTTGGGTTGGAAAGAATAGCCTCCTGCTAAACCGCACCATGGGAAGCTTCTTCTTTTTAGCTGAGTTAATTGTGGACCTTGAACTTGACTACGATGCTGCCACTAAAGACTATTGCGGGAGTTGCACTGCATGCATTGACGCCTGCCCGACCGGAGCAATACCAGAACCCTATGTGGTAGATGGAAGTAAGTGCATATCCTATTTCACCATTGAACTCAAAGACGAAATTCCAAGTGATATGAGGGGCAAATTTGATAACTGGATTTTCGGCTGCGATATCTGCCAGGATATTTGCCCGTGGAATCGCTTCTCTTCTCCACATCATGATCCAAGACTTCAAGCCTCAGATGAATTCAGGGAGTTTGATAACAAACGCTGGATGGAGCTGACGGAAGATGTATTTCACAAAGTGTTTAAGAAGTCTGCTCTCAAAAGAACTGGATTTGAGGGCATGAGTCGCAACATCAAGTTCGTGAACGGGAAAAATCAGGCAAAAAAATAACCCTGACAGCGCCAGGGTTAAAGTTTAGAAGTTAGTCAGTCATCATGTTACCATCACAAAGCAGCGATTCAGAATCGCACCATGTTCGTCCCCATAGTTGGCGTAGCACCACCTTTTGAGCTCCCGGATTTCCTCCGCGATTAGGGCCTTTATTGCCTTTCTCAACTCTTTCTCGAAAAGCATTGCATCAAAACTTACCCTAGCCAAGATCGTTTTCACATAATTAAGCATTTTTCTCATTGGCAAATAAATGTTAGAAGTTGGTTCTAGTAATTATTTTTGTCGCAACCGTTAATATACAAAATCGGTTAAAGTCAGAAAAGATCGGACTACTTTTATGAAACGAGAATTCAGGCGTGAAGTTGTATGAGGTTAAATCAGGTATTTTTTATAATTTTTGTATCCTTCTCAGGTATTTTCCAAACCGTTTTCGGGCAAAATATCGACATACAACTTGGCCCGGACGAAATAGGCCAGAATCAGGCATGGACGATTACCGTGACAGCGAATAATGATCGCCTCACGAGCTATGACAACTTTCCCGAGATAGAAGGATTTCGAAAAAGAGGCACTTCTACCCAGTCTCAAACGAGCATTGTCAATGGGCAAATAAGCTCTTCACAGAGCGTAGTGATGACCTATTTAGCAACGGCCCAGGGCACATTCACTTTAGAGCCTTTCAAGATGAGCGTCAATGGCAAGATTCTGTCTTCACCAGGAAAGAAAATCAGGGTAGGACCACCAGTGCAGCCACAGCAGCGCGATCCTTTTAGAAGCATGTTCGACAGAGATCCAATCGATGACTTTTTTGGTCGTGGGGAAAATGAATTTGTCGATGTGAAGGAGGATGCATTTCTGGCACTCACCACAAGCAAAGATGAAGTATACGTGGGAGAAGGATTTACCACTACGCTGTCCTTTCTTGTAGCTGACAATAACAGGGCCCCAATGCAATTCCATGAACTTGGTAAGCAGCTTTCTGATATTCTAAAGAAATTAAGACCCTCAAACTGTTGGGAAGAAAATTTCAACATTGAAAACATTGAGGGCGAAACAATTGAAATCAATAGCAAGTACTACACCCAGTACAAGATCTATCAAGCCACTTTTTATCCGCTCAACTTGCAGCCTATCGAATTCCCCAGCGTGGGACTGGAAATGATCAAATTTAAAGTGGCTAAGAATCCATCCTTCTTTGGGCAAAACAGACAAGAAGATTACAAAACCTTCTATTCCAAAGCGAAGAAAGTTACCGTGAAGGAATTGCCACCGCATCCACTGAAAGAATCCGTTGCGGTTGGGGACTATCGAATGGAAGAGCGCTTGTTGTCAACTGATTTAAAGACAGGACAGAGTGCAGCATATGACTTTAATATCTATGGAGAAGGCAATATTTCTGCAATAGAGAAAATGACTATAGCGAGAGATAATAACTTTGATTTCTACGAGCCAAACATCAGGCAAAATATCAAAAGAGAAAAAGGAAGAGTGATTGGAACTAAATCGTTCAGCTACTACATGATACCGAAGGAGCCAGGTACTTATGACCTGGGAAAATACTTTCAGTGGATATTTTTCAATCCAAAGACCCACCGCTATGACACCTTAGCCTCTTCCAAGATGGTAAACGTGACGGGCGAAAGCAAAAAGAATCTCGCCATCGAGAGCAAAGATCAGGGTTCATTCTACGATCGCATTTCTCTTGCCGACAACACATTGCATTCATCCATTGGTGACGGTTGGATAAAAATTGGAGCAAATATTTTTATCTTGCTAATGCTTGGAGCTTCAGTGTTCCTCGTTTTTAAGAAATAGTTTTCAACTTCAAGATTTCGGGATTGTACTAGTGGGCAATTCTTTATCTTGACCTCAAAGTTTAGATGAATAGCTACGGTACATTATTCAGGATCACCACATTTGGAGAATCTCACGGCCCTGCCATTGGCGTGGTCATCGATGGCTGCCCTGCCGGATTGGCTATAGATGAATCGCATATCCAAGCATCGTTGGATCGGAGGAAACCCGGACAATCTAAAATAACCACGCAGCGGAAGGAAAGTGACACTTTCAAGATTCTCTCAGGTGTGTTTGAAGGGATTACTACGGGCTCTCCCATTGCCCTTACAATTCAAAATGAAGATCAGAGGAGCAAGGACTACAGCCACATTGCCGATACTTTTCGACCTTCACATGCCGACTTCACCTATGAGGCTAAGTACGGACATCGGGATTATCGCGGTGGAGGCCGGAGTTCTGCCAGAGAAACCGCAGCACGGGTGGCAGCAGGTGCAATTGCCACCCAATTGCTCGCGCTGCAAAACATTGAAATAGCAGCTTACGTTTCGCAGGTGGGCGACATAAGGGCACCCCATTACACAAAACTTAATCTAAAGAATACCGAAAATAATATCGTTAGATGCCCAGATACGACCACTGCTGAGCAGATGATCAATCTAATCGACCAGGTAAGAAAAGATCAGGATACGATTGGAGGGATTGTCACTTGTGTGATAAAGAATGTGTCTGCAGGTCTTGGTGAACCAGTCTTTGATAAACTCCACGCAGAACTTGGAAAAGCAATGCTCTCCATAAATGCAGTTAAGGGTTTTGAATATGGTAGTGGGTTTGAAGGAACAAAGTTGAGAGGCAGTCAACACAATGACGAAATAATCAACGAAAAAGGAAAAATTCGGACCAAGACCAATCATTCTGGAGGAGTGCAAGGAGGTATTTCCAATGGTGAAGACATCTATTTCAATGTCGCCTTTAAGCCTGTGGCTACCATCATGAAGGACCAGCAAAGTGTTGATAAAGAGGGCGCGGCTACCACCGTAAAAGGCAAGGGACGACATGATCCTTGTGTGGTGCCAAGGGCAGTACCTATTGTGGAGGCAATGGCTGCGCTTGTACTCGCTGATTTCCTATTAAGAGCGAAAACTTCGAAGCTATAGCTCTATTCAAAAGAGTAAGAATACAATACAAGGACTACCACTCCCGACAACATTTTGATAAATGGCAGGGGTAAAATCTGCCTATTAATCGATATTCTATTATAAAGCACCTATTTTTAGAATACTCAAAAAATTCATGACAGCTATGAAGAAGAAGATGCCGTTGTACGCAAAAATTCTAATCGGAATGGGGATAGGGCTTGTGTGGGGAATTCTTGCGACTCCGCTTGGCCTTGTAGAATTCACTCAAGATTGGATTCGGCCATTTGGAACCATCTTCATTAATTGTCTAAAGCTGATCGCAGTTCCCCTTATTATCGTATCACTCATTGATGGTGTCTCCAACCTCTCGGATATAAGTAAGCTGTCAAGAATGGGAGGAAAAACGATTGGACTCTACATCAGCACCACAATTGTTGCTGTGACCATCGGCCTGACGCTTGTCAACCTTGTTGATCCGGGCCACTACCTATCTGCAGAACGTAGGGATTATCTCAGAGAAACTTTTGCTTCTGACCTGGACACAAGCATCACTACTGCGCATAGCACAAAAGATGCCGGACCGCTTCAAGTTTTGGTGAACATCGTACCTGATAATTTATTCAACTCATTTTCTGACAATACCAACATGCTGCAGGTGATTTTTTTTGCCATACTTTTCGGTGTAGCAATGATCCTGGCTCCCAGCCAGAAAGTGGCACATGTCAAAAACTTTTTTGATGGTGCTAATCACGTCATACTTGCCATTGTAGATATCATAATGAGGTATGCACCGATTGGCGTCTTTGCACTACTTGCGAGTCTAACCATCGATATCGAACTGCTTCAGGCACTGAGCATTTATAGCCTCACTGTGGTACTTGGCTTGGCTGTAATGGTACTGATTGCATACCCCACACTATTGAAGTTCATGACGAAGGTGCCCTTTAAAAAATTCATGAAAGCGGTATTGCCCGCACAAATATTGGGATTCTCCACCAGTTCAAGTGCTGCCACCTTGCCCGTTACGATGGATTGTGCGGAAAAGAATCTGGGCATCTCCGAGGAGGTATCCAGCTTTGTGCTGCCGTTGGGTGCGACCATCAACATGGATGGCACGAGCATCCATCAAGGCGTCTCTGCCGTATTCATCGCCCAGGCTTTTGGCATAGATCTTTCCCTAGGTCAACAACTCACCATCCTAATGACCGCTGTGCTTGCCTCTATCGGTGCTGCTGCTGTTCCCGGTGCCGGAATCATCATGCTTATCATTGTGCTGGAATCCGTTGGCCTGGACCCAGCTGGGTTAGCGCTTATCCTTGCCGTAGACCGCCCACTTGATATGCTGCGGACGGCAGTAAATGTGACGGGTGATAGTACGATCGCTGCAGTAATCGCAAGTTCAGAGAATGCAATTAAGGATGAATCGAGTCCTGATCACCCTCAGGAAGCTGGTGTCATTCAAAGCTAATTTCTCCTTCAGGTTCTTGGTACTCACCCTCCCACTTGGCTATCACCACAGTGGCAAGGCAGTTTCCGGTTACATTGACTGAAGTTCGCGCCATATCCATTAATTCATCAATACCGAGAATTGCCATGATGGGCCACAAGGGAAGCCCGAATGATGCTGCTGTGCCCAATAAAATAACGAGAGAAGCACGCGGGACACCTGCAACACCTTTACTGGTCAACATTAAAGTTAAGCCCATCAGCAACTGCTGCCCAATGGTTAGGGGAATGCCTGCTGCCTGTGCCACAAATACAGCAGCAAGAGAGAGGTATAAAGTAGTACCATCCAGATTAAATGTGTAGCCTGTAGGCAACACAAAAGAAACGATCTTGCGAGGCACACCTAGCTTCTCCATGTTTTCCATGGCCTTAGGCAGCGCAGACTCGGAACTTGTGGTTGCAAAGGCGATTGATACCGGTTCGGATACAGCAGCGATGAATTTTCTAATTGGAATTTTTAAGAAGTAGGCAATAGGAAGCAAGACCAATAGAATAAAAGCAACCAGAGAACCATACAGTGTAAAGAGTAGCTTAAGCAATGAAGTTAAAATATCAACTCCCAAATGACCCACTGTGACAGCAATGGCTGCACCCACGCCAAAGGGAGCAAAGTGCATGATGATGTTAGTGAACTTAAACATTGCCTCTGCAAGACTTTCAGAGAACTGCAACATGGGTCTCTTTTTTTCCTCAGATAGCATCGCTAGCGCAATTCCAAAAATCACACTGAAGACTACGATTGGCAGCACATCTCCGTGATAAACAGACTTCACAATATTTTCAGGAAAAACGTGTAATATCACCTCCGACCAAGTTTGAGCTTTCGCTTCGGGAAGCTCCTGGTTGAAGCCTTCCGGAAGCACTATTCCGGCACCCGCTTGCGTAAGGTTAATGGCTAGGAGCCCTATGATGAGGGCTATTGTGGTGACTCCCTCAAAGTAAACGATAGACTTCCAACCCATCCTTCCGACCTGTTTCAGATTAGAGTGACCAGCGATACCCACCACCAATGTGGAAAATAGAATGGGGGCAATTATCGTTTTTACCAGGCTCAAAAATATCTTGCTCAGCACCTGCAGATTTTGAGCGAAATGTGGAAAAGTCAATCCGATCTCGACACCTATGATCATACTCAACAAAATCCAGGTTGTGAGAGATCCTCTTCGGATAGCGTATAGAATTGCAAAGACAACCGTAATCCATCTACTTCCAATCATTAGTGTAGAGGGGAGTACGGTCCCCGCATAGTATTCAAGAAGGTGCAGTGCGGTTGAAATGGTGAAGAGCACCAGAATGATCCGAGCAATAGTTTTCTGATTCAATGCGAAGTGGGTTTGTTATATTTTGGCCATGATAAAAATTCGGTGAATATAGGAAAAGTCAGGATGCAGCAACACGAGTGCCAAATAGATACGCAAAATTTGCAGGATTGATGTGACCAAAACAGCTCAAAAGAGGTCTTTGAGGAACTTAAAATCAGTAGTTTTGTTACAAATACTTAAGACTTCAGACATGCTAAAAGCTGCGCCAAAAAATATTCACATCTACCTGGAATCAAACCCAAACCCAAATTCGCTCAAGTTTGTGATTAATGAAGTCCTCATTCCTGAGGGGATGAGCTTTGACTTCCCTTCGGCTGAAAGTGCGAAAGACGCACCTTTGGCTCTTGAGTTGTTTGAGTACCAGTTCGTTGACCGTGTTTTTTACATGAGCAACTTCATCACCGTGACAAAAAAAGAGGACGTAGAGTGGATCGAAATTCAGGAAAAGATAAAAACCCATATCAAAGAATTCCTGGAGGGCGGAAAAATGATTCTTGATCATTCTGACCCTGCCAGCGAAACTGAAGAACAAGACTCTGAGACAGTGCAGCAGATCAAGAGCATCCTTGATGAGTATATAAAACCGGCCGTTGAGCAGGATGGAGGAGCAATCACTTTTCACTCCTTTAAAGAAGGTGTTGTCACCGTGACGTTGCAAGGGTCTTGCAGTGGGTGTCCCTCTTCCACAATTACGTTAAAGGCTGGCATTGAAAATCTTTTTAAGAAAATGATGCCCAACGAAGTTCAAGCCGTGGAAGCACTCGGTTAGCTAGACGCTTTGAGCCATCTCATCTAAATACAGTTTTTCCAAACGACTATCTCCCAAGGGTTGCCGCCATCTGATAGGCTTCGCTCGCCATTTTCTTTTCACCCAATTGCAAGGAAATGCCTCCCTTAATCGCATGATATAAGTAATATGCATCAAGCTTCTCATCGTGAAGCTTTTCTAGTTCTACCAAAGCATAGGAGGGACTTTCCGCTCTTGATAAGGCCACAATCCTGTTCAGCGCAATCACTTTACTGGAATTAATCTTTTGAAGTAGGTTATACAGCCGCAGAATGGTTTTCCAATCGGTTGATTGATGGTCGACTGACAAACAATGAACCCCAGCAATGCTAGCCTGCAGATAGTATTCAGTGACCACGCTGTCCTCAGTGGCTCTATCTAAGTACTTCACGCCCAAGGCTATTAAATTCTTGTCCCAAGTATTTCTGTTTTGTTCTCGAAGCGTCAGCAATTTACCGTTCGTATCTATTCTTGAATCAAAGCGAGACGCTTGAAAGTGCATCAGCGCCATTAAAGAATTAGCATGGTGATTTGGAAGCGTGGGATGATCCAGGATGTGCGATGTCAGTCTTATCGCCTCAAAGCATACGTCTTTTTGCACTAATAAATCACCATAGATAGACAATGAAATGTCTATATTCAAGACAAAATTTTTGAAAAAAATTCGATTAAAATATCAGTGAAGCCTCTGGCTCGGTCTGGCTGGACTCCGATCTTACTTTTTGCGATTGGCCAGATAGACCCCACCTATAATGGCAGCCATCCCCACATAATGACCCACATAAAGTCGCTCGCCATCAAGCACACCCCACATCACCGATACGATGGGCATGATGTACGTGACCGAACTAGCAAATAATGGGGAATGAGTTTTGACAAGCCGATTGAACAAAACTACAGCTACGGCCGTACTCATGAGTCCCAGCGTGGCAACATAGCCAAACGAAATCCACGCTCCCTCCACGGTGACCAACTTGTGTGCAAAATCCGTAAAACCGAAGAGATAAATTAACGCGAATGGCCCTATTAACAGCACGGACACAGCGGTAATAGTGGAGGACCTCAAGTGCTCAATTTTGTATTTAATCAAGTTTAGATTGAAGCCATACATCAGCGTGGCAATGATGATATAAAAAGCATATCCATTCAACTGGCCCAGTCCTCCCTCTGCATTGGAGGTGATCAGTATTATTGATCCCCCAAAACCAATGAGGGTGCCCAATATTGCATACCCACGAAATCTTTGGGTAAAGATGACCGCACCAACTATCATGGTCCAAATTGGAGTCAAACTGTTCATCACTCCGGCTATAGAGCTCTCAATTTGAGTTTGCGCGTAGGCAAATAGAAATGATGGAATAAAAATGCCTACCATACCTGAAAGAAAGAGCTTGCCAAAATCTTTGGATTGCAAACCTCTCAATTTAGTTAGGCCCAGGGGGAGCAAAAAGAAAGCAGCCGAAACGACCCTTAAGCTTGCCACTTCACTTGAAGAGAATGAGACTAGCCCCTTCTTAATAAGAATAAAGGAGGTACCCCAAATGAGTGCAAGAACAATGAGCAACAAGTACGGTGTAAGATTCCTTTTATCTGACATGGTGATAAATCGCTGGCAAAGATTGAAAATCCGCGACCTAATTCAAATACGGAATCTTGCGAGGTTTTTAGGCAACAGCCAACTCTGCATACACTATCAAAACTTCATCCAGAAGTTGGTGTATCTCTGCGAGATCAAGAGATTCAACAAGTTTTGAGCGGACAGGTTTAAAATTGGGAATGCCTCTAAAGTAGTTGGAGTAATGCCTTCTCATCTCAAGGATACCTAGTCGTTCTCCTTTCCATCTGATGGAAAAATCCAAGTGCTGCTTCACGACTGAAACACGCTCCTCAATAGAAGGAGGACTTTGGTGTACTCCAGAATGGACAAAGTGCTTGATTTCGGAGAAGACCCAGGGATTGCCGATTGCGGCCCTCCCAATCATTAAACCATCAACCCCGTACTTATTCTTGTACTCAAGCGCCTTCTCTGGCGAATCTATATCACCGTTGCCAAAAATGGGGATATGCATTCTTGGATTATTCTTCACTTCTCCTATCAGCGTCCAGTCTGCTGAGCCCTTATACATTTGCACACGCGTGCGTCCGTGAATGCTCAATGCTTGAATACCAATATCCTGCAATCGCTCCGCTACCTCAACAATGTTCTTTGCACTATCGTCCCACCCCAACCTCGTTTTTACGGTAACGGGTAGATGGGTGCACTTCACAATGGCTTCTGTCATGCTTACCATCTTGGGAATGTCTTGCAGCAAAGCCGCTCCGGCACCGCGGCAGGCTACTGCTTTCACCGGGCACCCATAATTAATGTCTATCAGATCTGGATTTACCTCGGTGGCAATTTCCGCAGACTGCACCATGTGCTCAATCTCACCGCCAAAAAGCTGAATACCAATAGGGCGCTCATACTCAAAAATGTCCAGTTTCTTCCGGCTTTTTGCTGCATCGCGAATAAGTCCCTCTGAGGAGATAAACTCGGTGTACATCAAGTCAGCACCGCCCTGCTTGCAAACCGCCCGAAAGGGTGGATCACTAACATCCTCCATGGGCGCCAGAAGAAGCGGAAAGTCGCCCAGTGCTATGTTCCCTATTTTTGCCATATTAGCGTGCAAATTTAGAAAAATTAAAGCTTTCAAAATATTCTGATGCAGAGTGACCTCTTTCAGGAACAACGGCCAGCGTGGACTTCGGTGATCTTTATCTTTCTATCCTGCATGTTAGGCTTTATAGTGGTGGGGCCTTTGATCGGTTTCATGCTCGCACTTCCCTTCTTTGAAGGCGACCTCCTCACCTTGCAAACGAAGCTTGCCTCGCCCACCAGCTATCCCGAGCTCAAGTTGCCATTGTTTATCATTCAAGCGTCAGCGACACTAATTGGTCTAATTATAGTACCCGCGCTTTATGTGAAGGCTTTTGAGCGAAAAAGTGTCTTCAATCTTTTCAGAAACAAGACAGTCTACAATAGCAGCCTCGCACTGTCAGGATTGTTGATTGTGGCATTTATGGTGCCTAATTCTGTCTTTATCGAATGGAATGCCAACGTCACCATGCCGGAATTTCTAAGAGGCTTCGAAGCATGGGCACGCGATAAAGAAGACGTAGCTACGGCTCTAACGAATTATCTCACTACGTTCAGCTCAACCGGACAATTCTTGTTTGCCTTTTTCGCAATCGCTGTACTTCCTGGAATAGGCGAGGAATTGGTGTTTAGGGGTATGCTGCAGCCGGAGCTTAGGAGGGCAACCGGCAATATGCATGTCGCGATTTGGGTTTCCGCCATAATGTTCAGCGCGATCCATCTTCAGTTTTTTGGATTTGTTCCCAGAATGTTGCTCGGTGTGCTTTTTGGATACCTGTATTTCTGGTCAGGCAATATTATTGTGCCCATGTTTGCACATTTTGTGAATAATGGATTCTCGCTAATCATGCTATACCTTTATCAAACAGGAAATACCTCACTAAACATTGATTCGAGTGAATCCGCCCCTCTTTTAACGGCAATTCTTTTCACCATCATTACTTTTGGTATCTTGCTATACCTGAAAAAGTTTCACGAAGAAAAAAACACTTTTTTGACTTGACCTCTGCCCTCAAGAAATACAACAACCTCACCCAAAGATTGATTACTGCGCTGCTTGGTGCAGCTGTAATTATTTTCTGCGTAGTCTTCGGTGATTGGACTTATTACGGAGTCTTTTTTGTCATTTGCCTATTTGCCTTACTGGAGTTCTACGACCTGTCCGGCCTCGATGGAATGTTACCGCAGAAGACGTTTGGTACGGTTTGCGGCATGCTCATTTTCAGTCTCTCATTCTTTATCGAAAGAGGCACTATTTCATACAGGTACTATTTCCTCATCTTCCCCATAGTGTCATGCGTGTACATGATCAAGCTTTATAAAAAGTTTGAGCGCAAACCCTTCACCAATATTGCTTTTATGATACTGGGTTTGTTTTATGTGGCAATGCCCTTTTCGCTGCTCCATATCGCGGCATTTGAGAACGGAGAATACAATTACGAAATCATTTTTGGTTGCCTCTTCATTCTGTGGGCAAGTGACACAGGTGCCTACTTTGCAGGAACGCTCTTTGGCAAGAGAAAGCTCTTTGAGCGCATCTCACCCAAAAAGTCATGGGAGGGAGCAGTTGGTGGTGCCGCATTGGCCTTTGCTTTTGCTTATGGGATAAGTTGCTACTTCCAGACACTCGCATTATGGCAGTGGTTTGTCGTTTCTGTCATTATCATTATTGGTGGGATTTATGGCGACCTGGTAGAATCCCTCTTGAAAAGAAGCATTGAGATAAAAGACTCAGGAGATAGCCTGCCCGGTCACGGTGGTTTTTTAGATCGCTTCGATGGGCTGCTGATTTCGGCACCGTTTATCGTGGCGTTTTTGGAGATTTTTTAAGCCCCTCTTCACCGATTTAATCATTTCGCAAAGTATCTACGGGATTGGCCTGTGCTGCCCTCACCGTTTGCGAGAGAATGGTAGCCAACCCGAAAGACAGAATAATAGCAACGCTTAATAATATTTCTGCTGCGGATATTGGTATTTTGTAGTGCTGCGACCTCAGGTAAACTTTATCGAAAAAAAGATAAGTAAGCGGCAATGCGATGCATGATGCGATTACGATCAATTTCATAAAATCTTTAGAAAGCATCATGATCATTCCGCTAACGGAAGCTCCCATCACCTTTCGAATGCCTATCTCCTTCATTTTACTTTCTACAGTCAGCACCACCATACCTAAGAGCCCTAGACAAGAAATTGTGATGGCAAGAAATCCAAGAAATCCACAAATTTTCAATAAAACAAAGTAATGGGAATAGGCATCCTCAATCTCCTCTTCAAAAAAGTGAGCCGTAAATTTCTTTTCTCCCGCCAGTGGCTTCCACAACTCCTCCATGTCAGTGAATGTACCACGAATATCAGTGCTCGCAATTTTTAAGTTTGCCACACGCCATTGCCGCTCATCATACCTGAACATAAAGCTTTCTATTGGCTCATCCAGTTGAGCATAATGAAAGTTTTTCACTACTCCAATTAACTCTACCTCTCTGTCATGAAGCATAAAGGTTTTACCTAGCAATGAAGCCGGATTCTCTATATTGTTCTTCTCCAAGAAAGTTTCGTTAACAATAATGTTTTTCTCACTTACATCATTTCGCGCAAAATTCCTTCCCGCTAACAATTCCAGGTTTAAGTTGGAGAGGTAGTGATCATCAATAAACATTTGAAACACCTCTAATGAATCTGATCCATCCGCGTACTTCAAATGTTCGGGCGCCGTCCCTTCAATACCCATAATGTGTGACGACATGGATATTTCCGCAACACCAGCCAACTTTGAAAATTCGTTTCTAAATAGATTGGGGTCAATATCTTGAAGTTGGACATCAAGAATGTTTTCCCGCTGAAATCCGAAATCATAGTTGATGGTTTTCTTGTACTGGCTCATGATCACCACAACGCTCGTAATAAAACCAATAGAGAGGGCAAATTGAAATACTGTCAGAGATTTTCTAAAGCTAAAGGTAGAATTGCTCTTGCCTGGAGTTTTCTTCATAGCGGCAATAGGGTTTAACCTCGAGAAGTAGTAAGCAGGCACAAAGCCTGTTGCCACTCCTACTACGGTTGCAAAAAGGATAAAGTACAAAACCACTGGAAGATCTAATTCCAGGCTGATCGCATCACCACTTACCAGCATTGATAAAAACTCCTGCCTTATGATCGTAAAAATGTAAAAGGATAATCCAAGTGCCACAAAACATATAATGATGGTTTCAATAATGAATTGCATGAATATTTGCCGCTGAAGACCCCCCATCATTTTTCTGAGCCCTATCTCTTTCATGCGCTTTAGTGCCTGTGCTATTGAAATGTTACCATAATTGAAACTTGCAGGAATTAGAATGAGCAGAGCGATCACAATGAAACCGCTTAAGGAAGCGAGATCCCATTCAGGCCCAATAGCATTACTTAGCGATCGGCCCGTGGCAATAGAGGTGAGCCTTTGAAGTTCAAATGAAATGCTAAAATCATTCGAATCATTTACCCTTGCTACGTCTTCATTCAAATACCTTTGTAGTTGACTGATATCAGTTGTCGGGGGCAACTGAAGGTACACATATTGGTTTCTGAATTCCCTGACATTTTCTTTGTAACTCAACTCGGCACCACTTCCATCTCTACCTCCCAAACTTTCGTAAGAGGCCAAGGCTTCAAATTGCATGTGTGAATTCTTAGGGTGATTTTCAAGCACACCTGTTACTTCAAAATCAGATCCGGCAAGTTTGATTATACGCCCCATGGGATCGGCATCGCCAAAAAGCTTCTTGCTACCACGCGCTGTAAGCACCAAAGTATTGGCGCGGACAAGTGCCCTTTCCTTGTGCCCTTTTAATAATGGAAATGTAAATACCTGGAGAAAGTTAGGGTCGACATAAAATCCGCTTAAAGGAAGCTTTCGGTTTTCCAACTCAACCTCGGTCCCTAACATGGCACTGATCCGCACCACTTCATCGATACCGGAATAGCCATCTTTCAGCAGTTGCGCCAAGAATAGAGGAGCGGAAGACCACGCCTTCGTCTCAGTTTTATCATCCGTTATGGATAGAACCCTGTATATGCTGTCCTTGTTGACATGAAATTCATCGTATGTGCTTATAAATGAAAAGAATGCAATGAGCAATAAGCAAATGGACATGCCCACAGCCAGACCCACGACATTGATGACAGTAAAGAATTTATGTTTAACAAGGCTTCGAGAGGCAATCAAAAAATAATTCTTTATCATCCCTGGATTAAATGAACTAGAAGCAAAAGGATGATTGGAAGCATTCTGTTTCCTTCTCTTCATTGCATAGGAAAAAACCAAAGAGATAATTTGTATCCAATAGTGAAGCTTGGCTTTTCTGGTTGACATGGTTTTTAGGTTCTTGTGAAATAATTCTTCCACATCACCATGTAAATCCTCTATCTGGGCATTCTTACAGTACTTTTTAAACAAGCAATCGGCAAGAGCCGGAGGTTTGATTTCTTTTTTCATTTTGCCAGCTCCAAATTTGCCCCCGATGCCTTCCACAAATCATCTCGGAGGCTTTTCATCTGATGAAGTCCAACCTTGCCAGATTGCGTTAACTCAAAGAACCGTTTTCTTCTTCCACCTCGCTCCTCAGTGGGTTCGCCAAGCCATGATTTGATATAGCCCTTTTCTTCCAACCTGGTGATCGTAGAGTGGAGGGCACCAATACTTATCCTTCTATCCGCCCTTTTCTCAATATCCTCTTTAATGACGACACCATATGCCTGATCTCCATAACTCGCTATGGTCAGCAAAACCAATTCTTCAAATTCGCCTATAAAACCTTTCATATCATTATCTTTTTGAAAGAACTCTTGCAATGCTCGATATAGCCTTAAACTGAATATCCAATAATATGTTTCTATTTTTAAGAAGAAATATTTAATTATTGACCTTTCTCCACAAAATAGACCTTTCATTCTGCACCCTGACGGAAGTATTTTGGCTTTGCAAAAGCTTCAACACCACAACATTTATTTGATACTTTTCCAATTTTTGCGTCTCCCCAATTTCTTTATCTTTGCGACCGTTTTTAAAGCGAAAAACAGCAATTAGCTGATATCAATATGGCGTATATTGAACCTGCCCCCCTCCTGGATAAGGAGAATCCCTTCGAGGCCATGATGTCTCGATTTCAAACTGCCTCACAAATTTTAGGATTGGATGACGAAGTCTACAATGTCTTAAAGTCACCTGCCAAGCAAGTGATCGTCTCGCTGCCGGTGACCATGGATGATGGTAGCATCAAAGTATTTGAGGGTTATCGGGTAATTCACTCCAATATATTAGGTCCGTCTAAGGGCGGGATAAGATTTGACCCACATGTCAATCTGGACGAAGTAAAGGCGCTTGCCGCCTGGATGACCTGGAAGTGTGCGGTGGTAGACATCCCTTATGGCGGGGCCAAAGGCGGTGTCACTTGTAACCCGCGAGAAATGTCCGCTGGGGAAATCGAACGTCTGATGCGGGCTTATACGCTCACCATGATTGATATCTTCGGAGTAGATAAGGACATTCCTGCCCCTGATATGGGCACAGGACCAAGAGAAATGGCCTGGTTGATGGACGAATATTCTCGCACCCAGGGAATGACAGTTAATGCCGTGGTAACGGGTAAGCCGATTGTATTGGGAGGCTCATTGGGAAGAACAGAGGCTACAGGTAGGGGCGTGATGGTGACTGCGATGTCTGCCATGGCAAAGCTCAAGATCAATCCTTACAAAGCTTCGTGCGCAGTTCAGGGATTTGGAAATGTGGGGTCCTGGGCGGCAAGGTTACTTGCTGAACGCGGCTTGAAAATAATAGCTGTAAGTGACCTCAATGGCGCCTATGTCAATGAAAATGGTATTGACATAGAAGCAGCAGTAAAGTTCAGAGATGAGAACAGAGGTTCTTTGGATGGTTTTACAGAAGCAGATAAGATTTCAGGAAGTGAAATTCTCACCTTACCTGTTGACGTGTTAGTTCCAGCAGCTACTGAAGACGTGATCAATAGCAGAAATGCCGATAAGATCCAGGCTAAATTGATTGTAGAAGGTGCCAACGGTCCTACCTCTTCAAAAGCAGATGGAATCATCAACGAGAAAGGAATTATTGTCGCACCGGACATCCTGGCAAATGCCGGTGGGGTTACTGTATCGTACTTCGAGTGGGTACAGAATAGGTTGGGATATAAGTGGACCGCGGAGCGCGTCAACAGAAGATCGGATCGAATCATGAAAGACGCATTCGATACGGTGTACAAGACCTCTCAAGACTACAAAGTGCCGCTGAGAATTGCAGCCTACATGGTGGCGATCGATAAAGTAGCAAAAACTTACAAGTATCGTGGAGGATACTAGTCAACTGCATTACAGTTCGGCAGTAGATCTTTTTCATTAGACGCCAAAAAAAGTTAGATTTATTCTAGCGTAAAGAGTTTTCCATGACGATTCACAAAGAGGGAAGAACACTTCTATTACTACTGTTTTTGATGTTGGTCGCAACCAATGTATTTCTCCCTGAATTGATAGTACTGAACGAAAATGTGAGGATGATGATAATTGGGGGCAGTATCTTTTTGTTCCTCCTGATTCTCCAATTTTTCCGCAATCCGATATTCAGCATTACGCAAAATCAGAACCAGGTACTGGCTCCTGCGGATGGAAAAGTGGTTGTGATTGAGGAAACTGAGGAAACCGAATATCTTAAAGAAAAGAGAAGACAGATATCTATTTTCATGTCTCCAGTAAACGTGCACGTCAATCGGATGCCGGTGGAGGGATCAATAAGTTACTTTAAATATCATCCGGGCAAATATCTTGTGGCATGGCACCCCAAGTCGAGCACTGAAAATGAACGCACTACTGTAGTGGCCAAGATGAAGAATGGAACCGAGGTGCTTTTCCGTCAAATTGCTGGGGCGCTTGCAAGGCGCATCAAGTGCTATGTCTCTGAAGGGCAGGTTTTGGAGCAAGGACAGGAGTTCGGCTTCATCAAATTTGGATCTCGCGTGGATGTATTTCTGCCACTCGATGCAAAGGTTCTTGTAGAAGTAGGCCAAAAAACGAAAGGCGGCAGGACCGTTTTGGCTGAGCTTTCCTAGTCTATTTGGGCAAATGAGCCTGTTTTGGGCTTTTTGGACAAACTAACCCAACACAAGGTGGCTAATTGGCAGCGGTAATCGTTATCTTTGTAGATTGTACAAACTCGTCTCTCCAAAATTGAAGGACTTGCGCAAATTTTCTTTTTAATCTTTTAAATATCCAATGAGCCAACCTATAAAGTTTGTTTCCAAACAACACGATTTTTTTACCACACTGAATCAAAGGGTAAATGAGTACTTCAAGTCAAGGAACATTAGTAGAAACGCAAATTCTGCAATGATCTTTAAGACCATTGTAATGTTTTCCCTGTATTTCATACCATTTACAATTATTCTAAGTGGTTCATTTTCAAGTCTTCCTTTGTTCTATTTTTTGAACGCTGTGATGGGCATAGGACTGGCTGGGATTGGGATGTCGGTAATGCACGATGCAAACCATGGGGCGTACTCAAAAAAGCCATGGGTCAACACTCTGCTAGGCTACTCGTTAAATTTGGTAGGCGGCAACGCCTTCAACTGGAAAATTCAGCATAACGTTTTACATCACACCTTTACAAACATAGAAGGTGTGGATGAAGACATTACACCCAGAGGTGTGTTGCGTTTTTCTCCACACACTCAGTGGAAACCATTTCATAAGTTTCAATTCATCTATGCCTGGTTTTTTTATGGACTCCTTTCTTTCGTTTGGATCATCTTCAAAGACTACGGTAGACTGATGAGATACATCGATGATGGCATGATTGCCAAACAGAAAACAAGTCTACTCAAGGAATGGTCTATTCTACTTGTAACGAAGCTGTCGTACTACGCTGTAATGATTGCCCTTCCAATTCTTATTCTTCCATTTGCCTGGTGGCAAACTGCGCTTGGATTCTTCACCATGCACTATGTGGCTGGCTTTATACTCGCAGTGATTTTTCAACCTGCCCATGTGGTGGATGGAACAGAGTTCCCGCTTCCAGATGATGGCGGAAACATTTACAACACTTGGGCCATTCATCAATTGCATACCACAACCAATTTCGCACAGAGCAATAGATTATTGTCATGGTACGTGGGTGGATTAAACTTTCAGGTTGAGCACCACCTGTTTTCCAACGTGTGTCATGTGCACTACAAGAAGTTAGCTGGTATTGTGAAAGAAACAGCAGAAGAGTTTGGTCTTCCTTATAAGACCAAAAAGAGATTTAGGGATGCCATGCTGGGACATCTCATCATACTAAAAGAACTAGGAAAGAAGGATCCTAGCTTTGGTAAAATGCAGCCGGTTGCCGTAACTTCTTAATTATTAGTTGATCAACTGACGCAATAAGTCAGTTCTCCTTAGGAAGGATGCCCATCTGCCTCATCAGGAAAGTTGCATTTGCTTTTTTGGCCACTCCCTCGTGCAAGGTAAAGTCAAATCTCAACGTATCGTCTTTGATTTCACTTTCAAAGCAAAAGTTTCTGATCGCATCGGGATATTCCTGAGCTAGTTTTCCAAGTTCCACATCATGTGATGCCAGCATTACCAACGCGTTGGCATTGACAAACTGTTTCACCAATCCAACGGAACCGTCATGCTTATCGTTGGAATTTGTACCCCGCAAGATTTCATCAAGAAGCACAAGATGCGGTCTACCGGAATTTGCTGACTCCATCACAGATTTCAGTCGATTTAGTTCCGCATAAAAATAGGACTGATGCTCTACAAGAGAGTCCGTGGCGCGCATGCTGGTGGCCAGTCCAATTATTGGGCAAGTGAACTTCCTTGCGCATACTGAAGATCCCGACAATGCCAAAACAAGATTGACGCCAACGGTCCTCAAAAAAGTACTCTTGCCGGCCATGTTTGCCCCGGTGATTAACATGATGCGTTCTTTTCTCCCCAGATTAAAAGTATTGCCCACCCTTTCAGTTCCAGCGATCAGCGGATGTCCGACCACCTCGGCCTCCACTTCTTGCTTGGCATGAATAGTTGGAAAAGAATTGTTTGGGTTATTGAAATAGAAAGTAGCGAACGAAATTAGTTCGTCTACTTCTGCAATCTTATCGATCCATTGGCTTACAACCGCGCTGTTTTCATGACGCCATTTTTCGAGTTGATATACATATTGAAGGTCATAAAGGTAGAATCCGTTACCAAAGGCATATGCAAAGGCATTATTACGGGATTCAAGTGCATTCACCAGCTTCGAAAATCGAATGATTTGCTTTGAAGCCTGTCGCGCATTTTCCCTGGCCGCTACCAGTAAAGTTGAAGTAAAGTCTGCCTTGTCCATCACATTGAGAAGGAGAGAATACTTCTTAAAAATCTTCTGATAACTCGTGAGCGTGCTTTCGGTTTGCTTCACCATTTTCGTGTGAAAGGATGTAATAGTCAGCTGCACCCCCATACCAAGTAGCAAGAGCGGAAAAAAGTCAAAGTTGTAGATCACAAGACCAATTGTACCCAAACTTATCACTGGAAATACAATGAGCGCTACCCTATAGATTGCCCTTCCCCGTGTATGGTCTTCGCCCTTAAGCCAAGCGAAGAACTTAGCATTGTTTTGATTTTGCTTCTCGTGCGTTTGCCCGTGCGCCCAAAATGCCTGCCTTAGCTCCACATTTTTTGATAACTCCTCTACCGCTTGCTGCCTGTCACGAATCGCCTCCTCGCTGGCGCAGGGAAGAAGGAGTCGATTCGCAAGTGCGTCTGCTCCTACTCTAGTACCACACCTATTCAGATACTGGAAAAGAGAACCTTTTCCAAAAAGATCCAAATCATAACTGTAGCTATGCGAAGGGTCCGCGTACTCAGCTCCATCCCCAAACTGGCTATACTCATGGTCAAGTGCGTTAGCTTCTAAAATATTTAATTGACTTAAGTTGGAGAGGTAGGTGATTCGTTCTTGAATCTTAGTATACCAAGAAACAAGGAAAACAAAGAGCAGTAGAATAGGAAGAATGAAATAGGAAAGCGCAAGAAGGTCAAAGCTGAGATAGACTAGTGCTACAATAGTAAGTGCAACTACGATTCGCCCAGCTGAAATCCACTTGGCTCGCATTCTCAGTCCGAGACATTGCCTTTCAAATTCATCTTTACGATCGATGTAAAAATGATGTAAGTCGCTCATGAATTTATGGCTGATATTTTATAGAAGAGTTTCAATTACTTTCATTACCTCTTCCAAATGCTGCTGATCGATAGCGTCAAAATCATTTAATTTGTCGCTGTCAACATCCAGCACGAGGGCAACAGCTCCATCCTTGAAGGCCGGCAATACAATCTCAGACTTCGAATCTGAGCTACAGGCAATATGACCAGGAAATTCATCCACGTTTGGAACAATGATAGTTTTTTCCTCTTTCCACACGGTGCCGCACACCCCTTTACCCATTCTAATTCTCGTGCAAGCAATTGGTCCCTGGAAAGGGCCAAGCACCATTTCCCCATTTTTGACCACGTAAAACCCTACCCAGAAAAAATTCATGGTTTGGCGCAGCGCTGCTGCAATGTTTGCCAAGTTTGCAGTAAGATCTGATTCCCCACTCACCAGTGCTCTTATCTGGGGAACCAAAGTCGCGTACCTTTCTTGTTTATCAGAAGAAGATGCAATAATTAATTCTTCGGCCATGCGCAGGTTATGAAGTTGGAGTTGATGTGTTGACATCCTCTGGTTTTTTCTCCTCGATTTCTGCGTGCGTACCCGGGCCAGAATCTAAACTTGCAGAGGAATCACCAGTTGTTACTTCAAGCTTAGCTTCCTCCTTGTTTCCAATACCATCCTTCTCATATGGGTGTGAATAATTTTCGCTGAAGAACCTCTTTTGGAAGATTAGGATAGAAACCACCCCCACAAAAATTGAAGAGTCGGCTATGTTGAAAACGGGACTGAAGAACAAGAAGTATTCTCCACCCACTCCCGGAACCCAATCGGGCCAATAGAAATCGAAAATTGGAAAGAATAACATATCGATCACCTGCCCATGAAACCAGGGAGAGTAGGAACCAATGGGTTGATTATCTAACATAACCCCATAGAATGTACTGTCAATCACATTACCGACAGCTCCACCAAGAATTAAGCTCATGCAAACAAGGAAGCCGGGATGCGTGTTCTTCTTTGCCATCTTAAATAGGTAGTAACCAATACCTACCATGGCGCCTATTCTAAATATGGTGAGGGCTAGTTTGCCAAATTCATTCTCCCATCTAATACCAAATGCCATTCCGGGGTTGAGTAAATAATGGAGTTTAAACCATTCACCGAGCACATTCACCTCTTCATGGATGTACATATAGTTGTGCACCAGAAGCTTACTAGTCTGGTCTATCACGATGATCAGGAGGGCAATCAAAAAGTATCTGCCAATCTTCATTTCACGCTTATCTTCACTTTCAACATAAATTCATCCATATCCACTTCTGTGCCATCATCGACTTTGTCCTTTAACTCTAAACTGAGCGCCTGGGTTTCCGTGCTAATATAATCTTTGAATGTAGTCAGGGCGCTGGTGACGGTACTGCCTTTACCATTTTGAAGCTGCTCTACTTCAATTTCAATTTTGTCGAGTACCTCCATCCCCAATTCCTTTCGAAGGTTTTGAATTCGATTTACAAAGTCACGCGCAATGCCTTCGATCTTCAACTCATCTGTAATCGTAATGTCAAGCGCCACCGTGATTCCACCTTCAGAGGCAACGGACCATCCGGGCACATCCTCTGAACTTACAATTACATCCTCAAGCACAAAATCAAATCCACCTTTAGAAAAGGCCTGCTTTTCAAGGGTAGCAATTTCTTCTTTAGTGAACGTATTGATTACTTGTGCCACCTCCTTCATTCTTGGACCATACTGTTTACCAAGTTTGGCAAAGTTGGGCTTCACCTTCTTCACCAAAATACCTGAAGCATCATCAATGTATTCAATCGACTTCACATTGACCTCAGCTTTGATAATTTCCTGCACGCTCCTTACTCTGCTGGCAAATTTTTCATCCAAAACCGGCAGCATTACCTTCTGCAATGGCGTGCGTACCTTGATCTTACTTGCCTTTCGAATGGAGTGAACCAAAGAGCTGATGCGCTGTGCAAACATCATAGATAACTCTAATTCCTCATCCTTTCGGTACATCTTAGGTTTCACAAGGTCGGTGAGATGAATAGATTCATGACGCAATGGAGAATCTAATTCTATCGCCCGCTCACGAATGTTGTCCGTCAAATTTTTGTATAGCCATTCTGAGAAGAAGGGTGCAATGGGCGCAATTAATTGCCCTACTACCATCAAACACTCATGAAGCGTTTCATAGGCCGCAACCTTACTGGCAGTCATATCCTTCTTGCTTTCTGCAGTAGGTTGCCAAAAGCGCTTTCTATTGAGTCTCACGTACCAGTTAGATAAATGATCGTTGACAAACTCCTGAATAGCACGCGCCGCTTTTGTGGGCTCGTAGTCATTGTATGCCGCAGTCACCTCTTCAATCAAAGTTTGGAGGCGTGAAAGGATCCACTTGTCCAGGTGTGTGAGGTCTTTCTCTGCCACAGGTTTAGTTTCATCCTTTACAAAACCATCAATATTGGCGTAGAGCGCAAAGAATGAGTAAGTGTTGAGCAATGTTCCGAAGAATCTTCTCTTCACCTCTACGATTCCTTCTTCATCAAATTTTAGATTTTCCCATGGAGGTGCATTTTCAATCATGTACCACCTCACCACGTCAGGTCCATACTTTTCGATTGTGGTGAAAGGATTTACCACGTTGCCCTTACTCTTAGACATCTTATTGCCACTCTTGTCTAAGACGAGTCCGTTTGAGATTACATTCTTGAACGCTACACTATCAAAGAGCATAGAGGCGATCGCATGAAGTGTAAAAAACCATCCACGTGTTTGGTCTACTCCCTCTGCAATAAAGTCTGCAGGGTAACTCTTTTTAAATTCTTCTTTGTTTTCAAATGGGTAATGCAACTGTGCATAGGGCATCGCACCTGAATCAAACCATACATCGATTAGATCTGCTTCCCTGTGCATAGGTTGGCCGGACGATCCCGCCAATACGACTTCATCTACGAAGGGTCTGTGTAGGTCAAAATTAGAAGGATCAAAATTTGCATTCTGAATACCGAACTTCTTTGCCTGCGTGATTTCACTCTTGAGCTCTTCAATTGATCCTATGCATTTCTCCTCTTTCCCATCTTCCGTTCTCCATATCGGCAGCGGTGTGCCCCAATACCTGGATCTGGATAAATTCCAGTCCACAAGGTTTTCGAGCCAGTTTCCAAATCTACCTGTCCCAGTAGAGGCAGGCTTCCAATTAATGGTCTTATTCAGCTCCACCATTCTTGATTTCAGCGCAGTGGTCTTAATAAACCACGAGTCAAGTGGGTAATACAAAACAGGTTTGTCCGTGCGCCACGAGTGCGGATAACTGTGTACGTACTTCTCCACCTTAAAAGCCTTATTCTCCTCTTTAAGCTTAATCGCTATCTGGACATCCGTAGACTTAAAGTCTGCCTCATTCCTTACACTGTCGGGATAATACTCTTCACGAACGTACATTTCCGCAAAGTCACTGATCTCTTTGACAAATTTTCCCTGGCGATTAACGATAGGTACATCATTTCCGAGCTCATCCTTCACGGTGACGGCCGCAATGTTATTTTCCTTACAAACTCTAAAGTCGTCTGCACCAAACAGCGAAGCGGTATGCACGATACCTGTACCATCTTCAGTAGACACAAAATCTCCCGAGATTACTTCAAATGCTTTTCCATTTGGTTTCACATAAGGCAGGAGTTGTTCATATTTTATACCCAGCAATTCTTTCCCCTTGTAGCTGTTTGCCACCTTGTAGGGAATTATCTTATCACTAGTCTTAAATTCCTCCAATGCAATATCCGCACCTTTCGAATCAAAATAAGACGCAAGGCGCTCTTTAGCCAAAATGACACTTATTGGCTTGAAGGTGTAAGCATTGTAAGTCTTAACTTTTGCATACTCGATCTTATCGCCAACTGCCAACGCACAGTTTCCTGGTAAAGTCCATGGTGTGGTGGTCCAGGCAAGAATGTAGACCTCCTCGTCACCCTCGAAAAGCAACGAAGACTTTTCATCCTTTGTAACCTTGAATTGGGCAGTGACGGATGTATCTTTTACATCTTTGTAGCACCCCGGCAAATTGAGCTCGTGCGAACTTAGGCCTGTACCGTCCGTAGGTGAAAAAGGCTGAATACTATAACCCTTGTATAGAAGATCCTTCTCATAAAGTTGCTTCAACAACCACCAGATCGATTCGATATAATTGTTTTCGTAAGTAACATACGGGTGCTCCAAATCAACCCAATAGCCCATCCTCACGGTAAGATCGTCCCACTGATCCTTGTACTTCATCACCGTTTCGCGGCACTTCTTATTGTAGTCCTCTATGGAAATCTTAACGCCAATGTCATCCTTGGTGATGCCCAATTCCTTTTCCACCTGTAACTCCACCGGAAGGCCGTGTGTATCCCAACCTCCTTTGCGCTTCACCTGATATCCCTCAAAAGTCTTGAATCGGCAAAAAATATCTTTTACCGTGCGCGCCATCACATGGTGTATCCCTGGTGTACCGTTTGCAGACGGTGGGCCTTCATAAAATGTAAAGGCAGGCTTCCCCTCTCTTCCGGTTATCGACTGTTCGAAGATGTTATTCTCCTCCCAAAACTCCAGCACCTCTGCTGCGATTTTAGCAAAATCTAATTCTTTGTATTCTTGATATTTCTTCGACATTACTCTCTGAGCGCTATTGCAATTGTGAATTATTCTGTGACCTATTCTGCTGCACTATGGTTGTTGTGAATCTGAATCTTGCTCAAGTCTATCTCACCTTCCTCTATGTGAGGGTACGAGTCAGGATCAAATTCATCAATGAGGGCATGATCACCCACTTTATATTTGCCATGATCAAAGGTCATGATCAAAGATGGCAGTAGAATAAGGTTCGTTACAGCAGAAATAAGTAGTGTGGTTGATGTCAAAACTCCCAGGGCTATTGTGCCGCCAAAGGAAGAAAATGCGAAAATGATAAAGCCACAGAATAGCACGATAGAAGTGTAAATCATACTCTTGCCCACTTCCAAAATGGAATTACTTATCGCCACGGGCACAAAGAAGCTTCTGGCGTGAAGCTCCTGTCTGTATTTCGCCAAAAAGTGTATGGAGTAATCCACGGAGATTCCGAACGTGATGCTAAAAATGAGCACCGTGCTTGGTTTCAGTGGCACACCGAAGTATCCCATAAGCGCAGCGGTGATCATCATCGGAATGAAATTTGGAATGAGTGAGATGATAATCATTCTCATGTTTGCAAATAGAAAGCCCATGGTGATCGCAATAAGTCCAAATGCCAAGAACAAGCTCGCACGTAGATTTTTAATTAGGAATTTATTTCCCTTGATAAATAATGGAGTAGTTCCAGTCACCCTTGCCGTCAAATCTGTTCCGGCAAAAATTGTGTCGATCTGAGGAACAATGACACGATTGACAAGCGAATCCATTTTGTCAGATCCAATGTCGGCCACCTGAAGAGAGATTCTCATTTTCTGCATGGTGGAATCCACAAAGGCATTAAATACTCCGGAGCTGTCTTGCTGATCCTTCATGTAGCGAAGGATAAATCCTCTTTCACGGTTATCCGGTAAGGTATAGCGATCTGGATTGTTGTTGTAAAATGCCTGCTTGGCTGCCTTTACAAAACTCACAATGGAGACCGGCTTCGAAATATCCTTTTGAGATTCAAGAAACTGCTCCAACTCTTCAATTTTTCGCAAGTTTCGTACATCAATTACTCCCCTTCGTTTGTCAGTGTCAACGACAACCTCCAAGGGCATTACCCCGCTAAAATTTGACTCAAAAAATTCAAGGTCCTTAATCACCACACTCTCCTCCGGAAGATCATCTACCATAAAGGAAACGGAATGCAGTTTTGTCATTCCATAAATTGCGAAACCAACTACTACGATTGCCACCGTATAGATCGTCATGCGATGCCTGTGAACCAGAAGATCTATTGTAGACAAGATCTTATCAAATGCCTTTACATCAAGATGCTTTAGGTGCTTTGAAGACGGTGGCGGCATCCAGGAGAATACGCCAGGAATCAAAATCAAACTCACCACGAAAGTCGCCATCACATTGAGTCCGGCTACGATTCCAAATTCTCTAAGGATGGTAATGTCCGCAGTGAGCAACACCAAGAATCCAATGGCTGTAGTAAGATTAGTCAAGAACGTAGCTAAACCAACTTTCCGAACCACTCTACTGATGGCCAGAATCTTGTTACCGTGAGAGGAAAATTCCGTGTGATACTTGTTCATCAAGTAAATGGAATTGGGGATGCCAATTACCACAATGATGGGTGGAATCATTCCGCTGAGTAGCGTGATTTGAAAACCGAATAGTGCAATGGCACCTACAACCCAAACCACAATCACTCCTATGACAATGAGTGGAAAGAGCACTGCCCTGAAGGAACGAAAGAAAATTAAAAGGATGATGCCTGTAATGACTACTGAGAGGATCAGAAATATCTTTAGCTCTGCACCTACCTGACTGGTGATCACCGATCGAACGAAGGGCAAACCTGCATAGTGCAATTCGATACCCGTATCCCTTGAAAACTTTTCTCCTTCTTCAATGATTTTGTCCGTGAGACCTACGCGGTTGGCAGAGTTTAAAACTTCCTTCTCGATGGAGATGAGTGTGGCAATGGATCCATTGCTTTCGTTTACGATCTGTCCTATGTAAAACTTTTGCTTCTTGACTTCGTTCAGCAAACTATCCAGCTCCTGCTGACTGCTAATGTTTTTTGGAAAAATATCCGTGAGGACAAATCGCGTGAGCGCAGTATCTTTCTCCATCCTCTTAATTCTAGGGAGAGAGATTACTTCTACCACACCGTCAAAGCCCTTTACGACATCGCAAAAAGCAATCAGCCTCTGAAAATTTTCGTATTCAAAAATGGCGCTGTCTCGAAGACCTATCGCAACGATATTTCCATCTTCCCCAAACTGTTGTCTGAACTCGTTGAAGTAGATCTGCTCGGGGTCATTGGCGGGCACCGTCCCCTTAAAATCATACATCATCTCCACCTTTCGGGCGTGATATCCCATGAAGACGGTAATGATCCCAATGATGATGACCAGAGGTAGTCTATATTTAATTATGGCATGAGCCAGTCGAGTCCACATGAAATCCTACGCAGAAATTTTATGAAACGGCAAAGCTAAGGATTTTTACGATCAACCGAGCCTGAAAAAGCCGTAATTAGAGTTCAGAACAAGCTGAAATTCAGGCAACTTAACCGTCTTAGCTCAGTGAGATGCCCTTAATCTTTCGGAAGGTGGAAAGGGCGTGCTTATCGGTCATTCCTGAGATAAAATCCACAATGTTTCTCAGCATCAGATAATTTGACCCATCTCCCTGTTTAATACCTGATTTGATCTCCTCGGGCAGCAACCTGACCAGGTTTTCATACTTTTTTGGCATGATACCTTCAACAAAGTGCTGACCCGCCTTCGCGAATTCCTCCAGCAACCCGGGAAGGACCTCATATCCGGCTGATTCTATTTCGACCACGTGCCTGGCCTTATAGATCTTTTCGACTGAAAGGACAGAAATCTCATTTAGCGCAGCAGCGGAGTCGCAAAAATCTGCCAGCGCCTGGTCATATTGGCCCTCAAGAATCTCTTTCTCGTGATCGAGGAACACGGACACACATTCTTCGATGAGGCTGCCAATGCTCATGGCCCGCAATACTCCTACTTTTTCATCTTGCCCGGAAATTCGGTCCAACTTCGATCGGTCAAACTTTTCTTTCAAGATACCTGCCAGCAACTCTACAGTATCTTCAAAACTCACCAACCCTAGCCGACATCCATCTTCCAGGTCAATGATATTGTAACATATGTCATCAGCTGCCTCCACCAGAAAAGCCAATGGATGGCGAGACCATGCCTGCCCATGCCTGCGAAGACCCAGCTTGGTAGCTACCTCTTCAAACCTCTCCTTTTCGCTTTGAAAAAACCCAAACTTCTTTTGGCTTTTCTTCTTCCGATCGCGAAGCTCAAAACTGGAAGGACAAGGGTATTTCGTAAATGCACCTAAAGTAGCATAGGTCAATTGCAGGCCCTGATATTGTGACTTGTTTAGAATTCTAAAACCTTGAGCATTTCCCTCAAACTGAATCAGATCTTCCCATTCCTCATCGCTGACAAGGGCTCTAAAAGATTTGCCATGCGGATGATGTAGAAAAAAGTCTGAGATGCCGTCTTCTCCGGAATGCCCAAAAGGCGGATTGCCAAGATCGTGTGCAAGCGAAGCAGCCGCCACCACGGCACCAAAATCATATGAGGTCAGCGCTGATAGATCTGGGTGCCTTTGTAACAATACTTCACCCACCTTTTTTCCCAAGGATCTTCCTACACTGGAAACTTCCAGGCTATGGGTAAGTCGCGTGTGAACAAAGTCGTGTTCCGGCAAAGGATGCACCTGGGTCTTATCCTGTAGCCTTCTAAAGGGGTGACTAAAAATAATCCGATCATAGTCTTGTTCGAATGCGCTTCGAAACACTCCAGGATCAGAGTGCTTGGCATTCGCTCGTTGTGAAGACATTAATGAAAGCCACTGCATGTTTTAATCTTTATGCAATGATAGTCACGCAGCTTGGTCTTTAGAAGTAGTATCCAGAGAAATCGGATTTTGATTGAGCAATGTAGTGAGTATGGCAAAAAGTTCTGGCATTGCCTGTTGCAGGCCTACAGGTCGTTCAAAGAAATTTTCAATAGCAACAGCAAAGAATTCATGTTGATTAGTACAAGCATAAGGACGCAGAAATCGAACGGCTTGACTTTCTGAATTCTCGCATACCTTCCTTCCAAATTCATCTAGTCTTTTCAACAAGCGTTCATCAAAAAATTGATACTCCTCATTACGAATGATGTTTTCCAAACGTAGCGCGTGCGCCATCTCATGCAAGCCCAAATTTATTCCCTCACCGGTAGGGTTTAGGTATCCCATTACAAACGTGTGCCAGGAGATTACAATAATTCCATACGCAGGATTGACCTCTCCTTTGTGGTAGCGTTTTGTAATTGAGGAGTAATAGTCGTTGGGATAGACTAGAATCTTCTTAAAATGCGCCAAGTATACCTCATCGAGTCCAAAGGTGAGCTGCACCGCAGAAGCCGAGATCAGCACTTTCATTTCATCGGTGACATTTTCAAAATTCCGCGGAATGAAAACCTTTGTAAAAAGGATCAGGCAGAGTTTCCTTTCAAACTTCGCCTTATCGCCTTCAGAAAGTTTGTTGTAATATGGAAAATAATCTATTAGGAGTTTGCGATACGGGTCTGGCAGCGAAATAAGTTTGCTGCGCAGTGGTCCTATCGACCGGAGCGCAATTCCATAACCCTGCCTGATGCCGCGCTTGTATCTAACGACAAAAACGATAATTACAGCCGTTATGAAAATAATAGAGGACATTGCCTAAGCTATGCGCTCCAGCAGTGCATTCATCGAACAAGCCTCCATCAATTTGCCTTTGACAGCAGCAATCTCAATTCGTACCTGCTCCATGTTATCGCGAGCTCTTAAGGTTACTGTGTTGTCTTCTAGCGTTTGATGATCAACGGTAATGCAAAAAGGTGTACCGATAGCATCCATTCTACGATATCGCTTCCCTATCGTATCCTTGTCCTCATAATAGCATTTGAAGTCGAGGCGCAAACTCTTCATTATCTCCTCTGACTTCTCCGGTAGGCCATCTTTCTTAATGAGTGGAAGTACAGCCACCTTGTTTGGCGCAAGCGCAGGAGGAATGCGCAAGACCGTTCTTTCACTGCCATCCTCCAGCTTTTCTTCTACATAGGCATTTGATAGTATCGCCAAAAACATACGATCTAATCCAATTGAAGTTTCTACGACATAAGGTACATAACTCTGATTTTCCTCATGATCAAAATATTGCAATTTTTTTCCGGAAAACTTCTCATGACTCTTCAAATCAAAATCTGTACGAGAGTGAATACCCTCAAGCTCCTTGAAGCCCATCGGAAAATTAAATTCTATATCGCAAGCCGCATTGGCATAATGGGCCAGATTCAAGTGGTCGTGATAGCGGTAGTTTTCTTCTCCCAGCCCCAGCGCCTTATGCCACTTCATTCGATTCTCTTTCCAGAATTCATACCATTTCATCTCTTCGCCCGGCTTCACAAAAAATTGCATTTCCATTTGTTCAAACTCCCTCATTCTAAAGATGAATTGCCGAGCTATGATTTCGTTTCGAAATGCTTTTCCAATTTGAGCTATCCCAAACGGAATTTTCATTCTACCGGTCTTCTGGACATTCAGAAAATTCACAAATATACCTTGCGCTGTCTCCGGTCTCAGATAAATTTTGTTGGCATCCTCCGCAAGGGATCCCATCTCAGTGGAAAACATCAAATTAAACTGTCGGACGTCTGTCCAATTGCGAGACCCCGAAACCGGATCCGCAATTTCCAGATCAATGATGACTTGTTTGAGCGCCAGCAGATCAGATTTCTCAGTTGCCTCCTTCATGCGATTATTGAAATCATCAATTTTTTTCCGGTACTCTACCACACGAGGGTTGGTGCTCAAAAACATCTCCCTGTCAAATGAATCTCCAAAGCGCTTGGCAGCCTTATCGGCCTCCTTATTTACTTTGTCCTCTATTTTGGCAATCGCTTCTTCAATCAGTACATCCGCTCGATATCTCTTTTTGGAATCTTTGTTGTCGATTAGTGGGTCATTAAACGCATCGACATGCCCTGAGGCCTTCCATGTGGTGGGGTGCATAAAAATGGAAGCGTCTATTCCGACAATGTTGTCGTGAAGCTGTGTCATATATTTCCACCAGTAGGCCTTAATGTTGTTTTTTAATTCTACGCCATTTTGGCCATAATCGTATGCGGCCCCCAGGCCATCATAGATCTCACTTGAGGGGAACACAAAGCCATACTCCTTGGCATGGGCTATCACTTTCTTCAATAAACTATCTTCTGCATTGGCCATAAGGCGCAAAGATAACTGTACAGGCCAAAGTATTAAAAAAGAATTTAGACAGCGGACGCAGCTTCAAAAGGCAGCTTTATGGTAAAGGTAGTGCCCTCACCAAGTGCTGAATTGACAGATATTTCTCCATTTAGCTTCTCGATGGTTTCCTTTACAATATATAGCCCCAGTCCCGATCCCTGAGAGCGGTCGGAAGCGCGATAAAACATATCGAAAATCTTGTCAAGTCGGTCTTCCTCAATTCCTATTCCATTGTCTTTAATATGAATGAGATACCTATCTCCTTGCATCGCATAAGTGACTTTGATAGAAGGATCAGATTTATCTGGATCGCTGTATTTAATAGAATTGGAAATCACATTGTTCAATACGATTCGCAGCCGAGCAGGATCAGTCAAAATTTGAGTCTGGTCAGGAACTTCATTTTCGAACCTAATTCTTTTCGTATTATCCAGAAACGATAGATTCTTGATCACGTCATCCACTTTGGTTCGCAATCTTACTACTGCCGGCAGGCTATCAGTTCTTGAATTTTTATAATGATCTGTAATGTCAAGGGTAAATTTTTCCAGGCTATGAATGCTTCCCTTCATCAGGTGAATGTATTCTCTTACTTCAGATAGATCCTTTCCCAATTCCGACAAGTGGATCAAACCCTTCAGAGAACTAAGTGGAGCTCGTAAATCATGAGATGTACTGTACATGAATTGATCAAGCTCAGCATTGCTTTTTACCAGCATTTTGTTGCGACTCTCCGATTCTACAATACTAGATCTTAGTTGAGCTTCTGCCCGGTGGTTTATTCGCAGCAATAACATGATGACATAGATTGCACAATAAGATGCGGTAACAGTGTTGATGATATTAAACACAAGCACTTGATCTTCGGAAAAATGGCGCTGAGGAAACGGGGAGTAGTCTACCAACTGAGAGAATAAACTCAGTGCAAGAGACAAGAATGCAAAGCCATAAGCTTTCAGCCGCTCTTCATAGCCAAACAAAGCCAAGGCAGCCAGGCCAGCTACACCAAAAAACAAGAACAAGCTAGTACTTCGGCTCTCACTAGAAACAAGGCAGTACATCAACAAATTGAATAGTAAGAGGCCGATGATTTTTGACAAGTCCCTTTTGCCCAATTTATTAAGCATAAAAGCAACCATCCCGGTCACGATGGCGATAGCAAAGATGTAGATCGGCACACTCTTCTGAAAGTAGGCGCGATCCAATACTAAATACAAGGCAGCCCCGATGATGAGTACAACCGAAAGGTGGCGGATCAGCTGATCTCTCTTTAATTGATATGGATCACCTCCTTTAACTTCAGATATTTGTGTTTCAGGGATTCCTTTACTCAAAGCCAAGCAGACATGGTTTGTCCAAATCTACACCAAATCTGGTTAATTTCATGTAAAAATACCTAACCCAGCGCTAGGCAATTGCTTCGTTAAGAAAGTCATTAAGTGGCTTTAGCGCCTTACATCCTTCCACTACCTTTTTAAGAAATTTCTTATCCATCACCTCCTTGTCTGTGAAGAAGTGCGTAACAATGAAGCTCTTGTGTCTAAGGAGATCGATATGTAGATGATCTTTTGGGTATCCTTTGGGTGCAGTTTTTAATTTATCAAAGTCACTCAATTCTTTAAACCACGTCTTAAACTTCTTCTCCTTTAAGATTTTTTCAAACTTCTTAAAACTGTAATCAATCTCCTGGCGAATCTTCGCAATGTTAGTGGCATCTGGCATGTAGAAGCCACCTGCGATAAAGCTTTTGTTCCCCGGCTCTATATGTATATAATACCCCGGCTCCTGAATCATCTTGCCGCCTGGCGAGAAGCCCGCACCCATATTCACCTTGTACGGGCGCTTGTCTTTGCTAAATCTGACATCTCGGTAAATCCTGAAAGCAAGTTTTTTAGGATTCAGGCCCATCAACCCCTTATCAAACTTTGCTAACTCCAGGAGTAGATTTCTCAGAAACTCTTCGAAGTTTTCCTTCGACTCCAGGTAAGTGGACTTATTCTTCTCAAACCACTCTCTGTTATTGTTTTTTGCAATTGCTCTTAGGAACTTAAAAATCTGCTGAAAGTCCATAATTGTAATTTTAAGTTTATATATGATCCATTACGCTCTCTAATGCCATCCCGCGAGATGCCTTGATCAAAATAATCGAATCGTTGAACTTATGTGATTCCAAATATTTAGATAATTTCTCCTTTGTGGAAAATACTTTGATCGCACTAGATTCCTCTACACTTTTCAAAAAAAGAGCACCGCATAAGAAAGCCTCATCAATCTTTGCGTTGATTAAGAGGTCCACAATTTTTTTGTGTTCTCTCTCAGTCTCCCCCTCCAACTCATACATGTCTCCCAAAATTGCCACCTTCCTTTTGCCCTTCATCTTTGCCAAACTATCAATGGCAACCTTCATAGAACTAGGATTAGCGTTGTAGGCGTCAAGTAGTATAGTATTTGAACCTTTTTCCAATACCTGAGACCTCATATTGGTCGGCTTGTAATTTGCGATTGCCTCGACTGTCTTATTGGCATCTACTTCAAAAAATTTTCCGACACAAAGTGCCAAAGCCACATTTTCGAAGTTGTATGCGCCCACTAAATTGGTGTTCAGCTCGTGCTCGTCTTCTGTCTTTACCTTTACGTAGGGATCTGCGGAAATCATTTCGCAGTGGTAGAAGTCGCCCTTCGAAGGATATAGCAAGGGATTCTGAAACCGCTTTGCCATATTGAAAAGTATTGGATTTTGTGAGTTAATCCACACCACTCCATCATGGTCAATCAAGTGTTGGTACATTTCAGACTTTCCGCGAATGATGTTTTCAAAGCCCCCAAAGGTTCCGATGTGGGCTTTACCAATGTTGGTGATCAGTCCGTGGGTTGGATTTGCAATTTTGCACAAGGTTGCAATCTCGCCAACATGATTTGCACCCATTTCCACCACCGCTACCTCTGTCGACCGATTGATATCAAGAATCGTGAGAGGCACACCAATATGGTTATTTAGGTTGCCCTTGGTAGCAGTCACTTCATATTTTTGACTCAGTACCGCATGAAGCAATTCCTTTGTGGTGGTTTTACCGTTCGATCCGGTCAAAGCAACAATTGGAATGGTCAGTTGGTCACGATGATATCGTGCCAGTTGTTGCAAAGCTTCCAAAGCATCGTTTACTAAAATGTAGGCGTCCCCTTTTACCCACCGCTCCTCATCCACCACCGCGTAGCTCGCTCCATTTTGCAAGGCTTGCGCAGCAAACTCATTTGCATTGAACCGCTCTCCCTTGAGTGAAAAAAATACCGAACCTGGGGTGATCGTCCTGGTATCGGTAGACACTTTACCCGATTGTTTATACTTATCGTAGAGAAATTTAATGTCGGTCATCATGATTCAACCAAATATCTTTTAAAATCAGAGTATCTTGCAAGCAAGATAACATGTAGCCTTGGGCCTGCGTTATTTCTTATAAAGTATTTCGATGGTATTTCGTTTTTTTCAGGCCCTCGTGCTGCTCATTCCTCTCTATTCGATGGCACAGTTCACCTACACCATCGATCAAAGTATTCCCGTGGAAGAAAATGGAAGACTGCTAAAGATGCCGTGGGCAGGTGGAGTTAATTCTGCACAAGTAAACACGATGGATCTGAACGGTGATGGTAAAGATGACCTGGTGGTGATGGATAAAAGCTCAAACAAGATTTTGACTTATCTTAACGAAAACAGTCAATACCAATACCGTCCCGAATTCGAAAACTTATTTCCATCAGAAGTGACGCAATGGCTGCTACTGCGAGACTTCAACTGCGATGGACTGAAGGATATTTTTACCAGTGACCCTTTTGGAATTGCTGTCTTTGTGAATACCACAGCACCGGGAGCTAATCTCACATGGCGAAGGTTCAACGGTACGCTTCCTTTACTGACCGAAGGATTCTCCTCGAATATCAACTTGAAAGTGAATGACACCGATATTCCCGCAATCGATGACATTGATGGTGACGGAGATCTGGATATCATTAATACAGAATTTGCTGGATTTAACAGCTCCATCGAATGGCACCAAAACATGAGCATGGAACGCACAGGCACATGTGATTCCCTCCAACTGAAACGGGTAACACAAACATGGGGCGAATTTGAGGAATGCGGATGTGGAGATTTTGCTTTTGGTCAGACGTGCGCGGAAAAAGGCGGAGGAAGGACCAAACACTCTGGCGGAAAAGCGCTGATGACTATTGACCTTGATAATGATGGAGATAAAGATCTGCTTTTCAGTGAGGAGGCTTGCCCTACCCTATTTCTTTTGCGCAATAATGGAACCGCTCAGGATGCACTAATGAATAATGCTTCAACTTTCCCCGCTGCAAACCCAATTAATTTTTTGATATACCCAGCCACCTTTCACGAAGACGTGGACTTTGACGGGGTGGCCGATATCATCGCCTCACCCAACGTAAATGCCAGAACTAATTTGAACAACTCGTTTCAGCAGTCAGTTTGGTTTTACAAGAACACAGGCTCAACTCAAAATCCTTCGTTTGTCCTCCAACAAAATAATTTTCTTCAGGACGAAATGATTGAAGTGGGCGACTATGCCTATCCAGCGTTCGTTGACTATGATGGGGACGGGGATTCAGACATGTTCATTGGCAACTATGGCAACAGCCAATTCATTGGTGTTATTTCTCAATATGAGAACATAGGCACACCTGGCAATCCATCCTTTCGCCTGGTCACTACCGACTTCGCCAACTATTCTCAATTTCTGCAGTTCAATGTCAAGCCGCAATTTATTGACATCAACTCGGACGGGAATATCGACATGGCGATTATCTCAACGGACCCCAGTTCATTTGCAACCAATCTCCTCTATATCCCAGGCAAAAGTTCCTCCATCCTGGATCTTTCAAACCAACCATTGTTGTCCACACAGTTCACGATAGGGATACGCGAAAATGTACTTGCAGTGGATGTGGATCTTGATGGTAAAGTAGACCTGCTGAAAGGCACTGCCTCAGGTGCTCTTGAGTATTATAAGAATGTTGGTGCACCCGGCACCTTTAACTACATCCTGGAAGACGATAGCTTCATGGGCCTCGGGCCTAGCGTATCCAGAGTAAACTTGAGTGCGTCTGTATTTGACATGGACGCTGATGGCCGCCAGGACCTAATTATTGGGGACCAGCTGGGGAGGCTCTCCATCTATGGCGACTTCCGCGGCACTCAATCCGCCCCCTCTCCTGTCACGAGCATTATTTATGATTCATTTCGACAGACCTACACTGGCAAAAACATGGGGGGGAGGATAAAACCCACCGCAGTTAATCTTTTCAATAGCGACAAGCCCGCAATTGTGGTAGGCACCGTGATGGGTGGATTGTATGTGTTGAAAAATGATGGCGGGCAGCAGCTACCAGAAGAACCCACCATCACCCTTTACCCCAATCCAATCCCCTCTGGCGAGGTGCTATTCATACAATCTGACAGGAATATACTGATGCAGATATTTACAGTCATGGGCCAAAAAATGGGAGAATCTGTTTTTGTGACTGCAAATCAAGCTTTCCCCCTCCCAATTTCAGGCTTAGCCTCGGGAATTTATATCGCAAGATTCACTTTTGCGGGCAAGTCTTACGGAAGGCGTTTTGTGATTTACTAAGCCAGCTTCTCCACTATCTATTTATCTCATAATCAGCGTTTTGCATCAGCAAAGCAACATATTTCCAATATTTAGAACCTGGCTTGGATATTTACGGGCCTTTTAGCGATATTTGCAGTCCATTTTGAAAATAGGTTTATAAGAAATCAAGATTAGTTATGGCGCGGGTTTGTCAAATCACAGGAAAAAGAGTGCAGACGGGAAATAATGTCTCTCATGCCAACAATAAGACTAAGCGGAAGTTTTATCCAAACCTTCACAAGAAGCGTTTTTATATCCCTGAAGAGGACAAGTGGATTACTTTAAAGGTGTCTGCAAACGCAATTAAGACGATCAATAAGAAAGGTATCTCGGCAGTGCTTAAGGAAGCCAAGGCCAAGGGAACGCTATCTATATAATTTTAAAATTTCAGCACAATGGCTAAGAAAGGAAATAGAATTCAGGTGATCTTGGAGTGCACAGAGCATAAGACAAGTGGCTTAGCTGGTATGAGCCGATACATCACCACAAAGAACAGAAAAAATACAACTGAGCGGATCGAGCTAAAGAAGTACAATCCAATCATGAAGAAATACACCGTTCACAAAGAAATTAAGTAACCATGGCTAAGAAAGTTGTTGCATCCCTAAAGAAAGTAGACGGAAAGAACTTTGCAAAAGTTATCCGCACCGTAAGATCTGAGAAGACTGGGGCTTATACCTTCAAGGAGGAGATCGTGCCTGCTGAACTGGTGAAGGATATCCTTGCCAAGAAATAGTCTTGCATTTCTAAAGAAAAAATAAGGTCCCTTTACGGGACTTTTTTGTTTACAACAAATAATAATTTACCCTAATGTTTGGCAATCTGTTCTCAAAGGATAAAAAGGAATCTCTGGATAAGGGATTGAAAAAGACACAGGAGAGTTTCTTCGGCAAGCTTGGCAAGGCCATAGCCGGCAAAGCCAAAGTTGATGAAGAAGTACTTGACAATCTAGAGGAAGTTTTGGTGGGTTCCGATGTAGGCATCAATACTACGCTGAAAATCATTGAACGCATTGAGGCGCGAGTCGCCAAAGACAAGTACCTGGGTACTGCGGAATTGGACAAGATTCTTCGAGAAGAAATTGCAGCGCTACTAAGCGAAAACAACACGGAAGATCAGGTTGATTTTGCTGTGCCTGTAGGCAAGAAGCCCTACATATTACTTGTGGTTGGAGTGAACGGGGTGGGAAAGACCACAACGATAGGTAAACTCTCCGCACAGTTTAAGAAGCACGGCAAAACAGTTATTCTTGGTGCGGCTGACACCTTTCGCGCTGCGGCGGTAGATCAACTCAAGCTTTGGGGAGAACGTGTGGGAGTCCCAGTAATCGCCAAGGAAATGAACTCCGACCCGTCAGCAGTCGCGTTTGACACTGTCAAAAGAGGAGTCGAGTTAGAAGCTGACGTAATAATCATTGATACTGCAGGAAGGCTGCATACCAAAGTGAATTTGATGAATGAGTTGTCAAAGATCAGGAGAGTCATTCAAAAGGTTGTTCCCGATGGGCCACATGATGTCATGCTGGTCCTCGATGGAAGCACCGGACAGAATGCCATTGCGCAGGCCCGAGAATTCACAAAAGCCACTGACGTTACCTGCATGGCTGTAACTAAACTAGATGGCACCGCTAAGGGAGGAGTTGTAATTGGTATCTCAGACGAGTTCAAAATTCCCGTAAAATACATTGGCGTGGGTGAAAAGGTTGAAGACCTGCAAGTGTTCAACAAGCTTGAGTTCGTTGATTCCTTGTTTAAGCAGCGTTAGCGCGTAAAGGGTATTCTGTAAAAGACCTGGTAATTGAATCCCCAATAGGTGTTTTTGGATGCTAGTCCGTAGCCGGGTATATCGTAAACCTCAAATTGCTCTGCGCCCTTAATACCTGGCGCAATTTTTAGTCTGGCAGTGTATCCCATCCAAAATTGTTTCCAAATTTTAACACGCAATCCCATAGTGATCTCTGCCCAGCTGGCAGAAGCAGAAGGGTTGGAGAGATTTCTTACCCCATCTCCAAATACCGGATCTTGAAATTGGTAGTTTAACTGCTCGCTAAATGATGACTGTGCATACCTCAATCCTAAAAAGAACATGTTTCTATCAGGATCCTTTAACATCAGGTTAATATCGGCCCCGACTCTCCAGTAGTTGCCGGTGTTAGAGTAGCTCTGCTGCTCGGAACTGAAAGCCTTGCTCCAACTGCCCACGTCAACGGTCAGATAATATCTATAAAAGTCTATATCTGCGTTAACCTCCCACCCATCAAATTGATCAGAAACTGGCGTCTTAATTAATGATATGAGATCGGTACCCACGCGCAATCCAGTGGGGAAATAGCTCGGCTTCTCCTGTAGCGTATCAATTTTCACGGCCACGGAATCTGTTCGCGACTGCGTAAACGCAACGGTGGAGATGAGCAGGGCTATATTAATTATTAATAACCTCAATGTTTTCTACGGTTGGAAACTGAAGGGAATCTGCAATAACCAACGGTGCAGTGGTAAAATCCGAGGCGACTATCGAAAGGTCATCTATCAACGTCTGGTTGCACTGCCCGTGAAATACCTGACTCGTTCGCTGATATCCTATACTTATTCCCTTTGCCCCAGACTCGAATACAATGTTGAAGTCCGTTTGATCTTTCGTTACGTCCAGAGGCAATATTAGGCTTGATGTCAGACTATCCACATAAAATTTTTGACTGGTGTAATCCGCTGTGATTTCATTGATCTGAAATTCAACATTTGGGGCGTTGGACGAATCAGAACCTTTTAGGCTAATTTCTACCAGGTTTGTATCCGGACAGCGAAGTAGCATGATGTTGGTAGTGGGAGGATCATAAATGGAGTCCACCAGAACTTTTGAAATGTCAAAGTCACTTGAATTGATCTTAAGGCCATCCATTATGTTTTGTACCCCACACTTTTCAATCAGCTCTTTCTGCAGCTGCGTATACCCTACAGTGAGCTGGTTTATTCCGTTATCCTTAGAATCGAAAATAAACGTGGTGCTGTTGCTACTTTGATCCAAAGGCAATACCACAGCATCTTCTTCTGCATCCGCAAAAAACCTGAGAGGAACGTAGGTGGGCACCACACCGTTGAGTCTTTCTTCAAGCGGCTGGCCATTTGCCACCGTGTCTGCCAACAACTGCCGAAACTGGATCTTGACAATGTTTGTAATCGGGCAACGATACACGTCAATATTTGAGCCGCCCACAGTTTCTTGAGGAGCATTATTTACCACGCGCACAGAATCGAAATTGTGTTGAAATACGGAGAGGTTGGATAGAATCTCTCTTGGCCCACAGTCGACAGACTCAAACTGAGTTCGCGATAGGTACCGTACATCGATAAACCGATCTCCCAATACCGTACTAAAATTTAAGATTTGCTGGGAAGCTAGTGGGTTTAGCGGAATGGCCACTCCGGTTGCCAAGGTACTTTGGCTGAAAATGCTGTCTGATCCTGAAATTCCGACTCCAAACACGCCAACGGTGTCCGCCTTGCCATCCCACAATTTCTTAAAGGAGACCCCTACCAGGTTGTTTTTTAAGTTGATGCAATTTGGATCATCAAAGCAGGAGTTCAAACCTACCCCTAATCCTAAAAGAACCACTGCTGTTAGAAAATTTCTCATTAAAGCGAGCAAAGATAAGGTAACAAGATTAACCCAAAAATGTGGCAGACTTTTTTGCGCTACGCGCTGACAATTGAAAATGAAGAGTTAGATCGATACCCCTTTGTGCGGTTCACTTTCATTTTCAATGTCAGGGTTAATCCCGATAAGCCTGAGAGTATGCTCAGGCGCCATCGGCCCGAAGGGACAAAATTGTTCAATCCTATTGAGAATTTGGGGATTAAGGCCAAATCCCTGAATTCTAAGTATTTGAAGGCCCAGCCATTTTCGAAGGGGCCAAGTAAGCTTTACGACTCAAAGCTTTGTATTTTTGCCTCCCTTTGATACGAATTTGAAAACCAAGACTGAAAAACCTACCAAAGTCAACATCGTCACCCTCGGTTGTTCCAAAAATCAAGTGGACAGCGAAGTGCTGCTCACCCAACTTAAGGGAAATGGCATTAGAGCAACCCACGAAGCGGAGCAAGACAAATCAGATATTGTGGTCATCAACACCTGCGGCTTTATTGATAACGCTAAGCAGGAGTCAATCGATACCATTCTCAGATATGTAGATGCCAAAAAGGACGGACTGGTCGAGAAAGTCTATGTAACCGGCTGCCTTTCACAGCGCTACAAAGACAGTCTCGAGGTAGAAATTCCAGACGTTGATGCATGGTTCGGCACACGAGATTTGTCGAGACTCCTCAAGCAACTCAATGCCAACTACAAGCATGAACTTGTGGGAGAACGAATCCTAACCAATCCCAGCCACTTTGCTTACTTAAAGATTTCGGAAGGATGCGACAGACCGTGCTCATTCTGCGCCATTCCACTGATGCGAGGTGGACACATTTCCAGACCGATAGAAGAGTTAGTAAAGGAAGCGCAGAATCTTGCCAGGAATGGAACAAAGGAGTTGTTGCTGATTGCACAGGATTCAACGTATTACGGACTAGACTTATATAAGAAGAGAAGCTTAGCTGACCTGTTAAGAAGACTCTCCGATGTGGAGGGCATTGAATGGATCAGACTTCATTATGCATTTCCAAGTGGATTTCCGCTGGATGTACTGGACGCAATGAATGAGCGATCAAATATTTGCAACTACCTGGATATACCCTTACAGCACGGATCCACAAAAATGCTACAGCGTATGAAGCGCGGCACGACAAGGGAAAAGACTTCAGAATTGTTGGAGACGATAAGAGCGCGCGTACCGGGCATCGCCATACGAACCACCTTGATAGCCGGCCATCCAGGTGAAACAGAATCGGAGTTTGAGGAAATGTTGTCCTTTGTAGAACAGTCGCGCTTCGAGCGGATGGGTGTGTTCACTTATTCACATGAAGAAGATACCTTCTCACACACGATGAAAGACGATGTACCGGAAAAGATAAAGCAAAAGCGAGCTAACACACTAATGGATTTGCAACAACAAATCTCATTTGGGATAAATCAAAACAGGATTGGCGCCACCTATAAAGTTCTTGTTGACCGCAAAGAAGGAGCTCACTTTATTGGTCGCACCGAATTTGACTCTCCGGAGGTAGACAATGAAGTAATTATTGAGTCGCCAAATCAATACCTTCGAATTGGTGATTTTGTAAACATTCAGATCGAAGAGGCCACTGAGTTTGACCTAATGGGTAAGCCCGTTGTATAAGCTTGGCAAGAGGGAACCTATAGGGACAAAGGACGTTAATTGAGATTATGCAAAACACTACTCGCACCTATTGTTGAACTATGGACCATAAGAAAATCTCATTTCAAGATACTCAGTCGTTCTCGCCCTTTTTTCTTGACTACATTCAACAAGAGGAAAAACTAAAAAAGTTTTACAATCGATTTCCCGCCATTGAAGCCTTTGAGGATCAGATACGAGACAAACAAAAAAGTTTTTCTTTAGATGGTCGATCCAGTTTGCACAAAGTACTGAAAGCGCAGTACAGTGAACTAACGATCACGCCCTTGGTTGAATCGAATATTGATGCACTTAAGGACCATAAGACATTCACCATCACCACGGGCCACCAACTCAACATCTTTACCGGCCCACTATATTTTATCTATAAGATTGTATCTGTAATCAATGCATGTCGCGCACTAAAAAAGCAATATCCCAAGTACACTTTTGTGCCGGTGTACTGGATGGCATCAGAAGATCACGACTTTGAGGAGATCAGTTACTTCAAATTATATGGGAAAAAATATAGTTGGAAAACGGAACAGCAGGGCGCAGTAGGAAGATTTAATCCTAAAGAATTGAAATCTATTCTTGAGGAAATACCTGGGGACAATTCTATTTTTCGAAATGCATACCTAAAGCACCAAACGCTAGGTGAAGCAGTGAGGTACTACGTCAACGAACTCTTCGGGGAAGAAGGCCTGGTGGTCGTTGATGCCGATGATCATGACCTTAAGGCGGCCTTTCGCGAGGTGATCACTGAGGACATATTTGAAAACACCCCCAAGATATGTGTTGAAAAAACAAACAAGGAGCTAGATAAAGCGGGCTATCCCACACAGGTTTTTGCCAGAGATATCAACTTCTTCTATCTCGAAAAAAGCATTAGGTCAAGGATCGAACAAGTAGGTGATCGCTTTCAGGTGGTGGACACTGATTTGTCATTCTCAAAAGAAGAACTTAAAAAATTGATCGCTGCTGAACCTGAAAAATTCAGTCCTAATGTCATTCTGCGGCCACTGTATCAGGAGGTTATATTGCCCAATCTGGCCTATTTTGGAGGCCCATCAGAGGTAGTCTATTGGCTGCAGCTAAAGGGGGTGTTCGATCATTTTAAGATTCCTTTCCCAATATTGATGCCCCGTAATTTTGCGATGGTTATGTCTGGGCCGATAAGCCGAAAATTTGAAAAGACCGGACTCTCCCTAGCCGAGATTTTCAAGGAAAAGAATATTCTGTTCAAAGACTGGACTTTAAGGCATACTGACCACGATCTATCTTTAGAAAAAGAACTTCATACGATATCAAAACTTTTAACCGACCTTAAATCCAGAGTTCAAAAAATTGATACTACACTGATCACCCATCTTGACGCAGAGTCGAAGAAAATCACCAACAAATTCAAAAACATTGAAAAGAAAATGGTGAGGGCTGAAAAAAGAAATCACGAGGACAAACTAAGGCAGATCAGCGAAGTGAAGGATGCCCTTTTCCCAAACGGCAGTCCACAAGAGCGATCAGACAATTTTCTCAACTTCTATCAGCAAGATCCCAACTTCATTAAAGCGCTAATCGCTGCCTTTGATCCCTTCGACTATCAATTCAACGTTTTGAGGTATCCTTTTGATTGATTCCCTAACGGCAAATGAACAAGGAAGAACTTAGGGCATCATATATTCAGAAAAGAGCAGCGTTATCTGAGTCACAGTATCTTACAGCAAGCTCGCAAATCGCCAACCATTTCTTCATAAGCACCGACCTATCTTCGACTAATGTCGTACACACTTTTCTTCCCATTGTAGAAAACAAAGAGGTTGATACATGGCTTATCATTGATAGGGTAAAAAGAGAATTTCCACATATAAAGTTTGCGATCCCCAAGGTCAACCACCAATTGGATGAGCTTGAACATTTCTTTTTTGACGGGCCAAGCCAGCTGGAAGAAAATAATTGGGGAATACCAGAGCCAAAGCATGGCACTGCGACCGCACCTAAAAATATTGACCTTGTACTAATACCGCTTCTTGCATTTGATTCCAATGGAAATCGTGTGGGGTATGGAAAAGGGTACTATGACAAGTTTCTGGCAAAGTGCAGACCAGACTGCAAAAAGATTGGCCTCTCCATCTTTGAGCACTCAGATCTCATTGCAACCAATTCTTTCGATGTAAAACTTGATTACTGTATTACCCCGAAAAGGGTTTATTCCTTTTAGCATTTGGAGGAATACATAACTCTGAAGGTGGGCTGATGGATGCCTGACTAGTTCCTTACATTTGTTCCTGTTACCAGAATTACTTTTTCAGCAGAAAACGGATATCCAGAGCTTGTAATCCCTCTAATTAGGATTTTCAAAGGCACGGCATCGTCTGATGCATAAAACTTATGCAAGGTACTTTTCCCAGCAATCAATGTGGCATCTCCGTCCCAAAATATGGTAGAGCGAAGATCTGGAATGCGGGAAATATCATTGCCAGAGTAGAAAGGAGCGGTAAACTTAATTTCCCTGGTTAGCCCACTTATTGGGAAAATCGTGCTGTTCTCTATTACCTGTCTCTCTATAGATTTTTTAGTTTGCACCATGACCACTCCAAACTTTCCTAAGTTTCCAATTCTGTTTAGCTTTTGCTCTTGGTTTACAATTTTTATCGTTAGGATGTCCTCTGGATTAAGGCTAAGGAAAAAATCAGTATTGTTAGTAAGTACACCATCAATTATATAAAGAGGATCCCCGGTGGGTATCACGGTATAACTCCCTCTTAAGAATACCACACGAACTGTAGGCTTCCCATTTGCAATCCGCGTTTGCAATCCGCGAATAACTTCATGAATTAGGTCTGCCATAGTGGGAAACACAAGGTAATCGTCTACCGCAATCGAGATGTCGGAACCGCCTAGCTCGTCCTCAAATTCAGCATTAGGATTGAACGAACTAGAATTCACATTATTTTTTGGCGCCCTGAAAAAAGAAAATGAATTGTCAATAATCCTCTTTTTCAAAACGTACTCCCCGTAGGGGTCAATCCGGTCAGTTTCGACATTGTCACCAGGCTGAAATCCAGAAGCTATCGCTATGTCGGGTTCAATTATATATTCGTTCTCCTTTTGTCTCTTTTTAAATTCCATCTTGTAAAAAGCCCTGTCGCTTCCCTCAAAATCATATATAAATGGAAGGTTGAAATCTCCATCCTTGCCCACATATGCCTCATAGCCAACCATTCGATTCTGTAAGAAGATTGTGATTAGAGTGGAGTCTGGAACAGGGCTGCGAGATTCCTTGAAGAGGGCCTTTCCTGAAATGCCAAGAGAATATTTGAATGGAGTTATCCTCTCCCTTTGTTTTGACTTTGCAATTTCTTCCCAGGGTATTCTCACCCAACTATAGCACGCGAGTAGTTCATTAATATGTTGCATCCACTCTCTCTCTGCCAATCCCGACCTTCGGAAGTCGTCTCGCAACCCCGGCAGATCACCAAAGAGCATCAGCTGATTCTCAAAGGAGGCGCGTTGCCCATCCGGAAAAATAGAATTGTTGACTACAGAAATGGTATACGAACCGTTTATATCTCGACCGCGACTATCCGTAACTGAAACTTCCAATTCCACTAAGCCGCGAGTAGCTACCTCGTTTGCCTTTGATTCGACATTAACTACCAATTGTTTAGGCTTGCGGTAGTAAATCCGCTCAGCCACTACATTATCCTTTTTATCAAAAAGTACGAATTGATTTAATCCTTCAGACAAATTCTGAATTCCTACGGTGATCGGATCGCCATTCTCGAACTCCACCGGCATGGAATCAACAATTCGTCCCATTGCGGTTGCAACCAGCATGAGTTCTTGTTTCAGTAGATTTGAGTTTGGTGACGTAGCTATCTGCAAATTCACGCTACTCTCATTTTCAGCCATAATCCTCAAAGCGCAACCTTGCGTGGTTACCTCAGGAAGTGGCACATCTTCAGCAATTCCTTCCACTTGGGCAAAATAGGAGTATCCTTCCAGGGGAGTAAATTCTACACTACCTGTTCCTGATTCTCCTATTGTCGTCTCTGCTACCAACTCGCCTCGTTGATTCAACACCTTGGACTTCCCCGATTTGCTTGATTTAAGCACAACTCGATTAACCACATCACCGACTAACATTCCACCCTCTGGATGAACTGAAAGTATTGGTGCCTCTTCTGTACTTTCCATCAGTTGATTTTTCCCCACCACCAGAAGTTTGTGGCGGAACAAAAGATCAGGATCAAAGTTCTTCATATAGTCGCTATAGGCGACTACGGTATAGTTTCCAGGAGGCATTTCCTTGGGAAAAACAATTTGATTATTCCCAACACCCCCAAGAATCCGAAAATTCTGCATTAGCACTGTTCTATTCTGGCTATCCGTAAGCTCGAGGGAGAGTATTTGTTTTTCTTCTATCAGTTTAAAATCCTCTGTTAAGAAATGTACTTTAAAAAATGCCGTATCTCCAGATGAGTATTTTTCTTGGCTAAAAATCAGGTGTACCCTTGCTTGCGGGTAGGCGTCAAAATATGCCTGAAGTTTGCTGATAATCTCTGGAACACTATCAATAGCGAGAAGGCTACTTAGCAATATCAAACTCAAAATGGAAGCAACAAACCTCTTCATTGCAAGTGTCGGGGATTAGAATTACAATTGATACCTATAGCTTTGTCCTCCAAAATTAATTCCATTCAGCAGGCTTATTTGAGGTGGAGAAATCGAAAGCTACATTACAATCCTCAGGAATATTCACTGAGGGGAGGGGTATACTCGCAGGTACCTCATCTCTTGAAATAAACATACTCTTCTCCGCTATAGAAGAAGCATAAAAAATTCCCTGCACCGGTTTTCCACCATTTGTTGGAATAATATTGGTTTTTGGCTGCCCAAAGGGTGGTTGAAATAAACTAGATGCTCCTTCGGATTGCGCCTGTACCAATCTCCAATAGTCAAATGCGTCTCTCGAAAGACTAAGTTGTTTTATTTCAACCAGGTACTTGCTATAGAACGTCCACTCAGTGACCGGCACAAAGCCAACTTCCACGCGGCTGAACTTCCCATCAGAAACGAACTGATTGTCGCTTACCTTTGGGCTTGTCTCAAGTTGTTTTACCCAGCAAATACAGCATTCACAGGGTGCCACTTGGGTCTGTCCAACAAATCCGCTGCACGGTGGTGGCGCGGGACAGCGTGTCTGCCCACATGGCACAGTGCGCAGTTCGGGATAAGTCTCCACCTGATACGTGCCTGAAAACTTCCATCTAAAGTATTTTTCTGATTCTCCGGGGCTGCTTGAGTCAATGAAAATCCTGAAGCCAGATTCAGTCGGCCCACTTAGGGGCTTGGTCGATTCAAATTCATAATACAAGGTATCAATACTGCCAGCGGGCGACATTAGTTGAGGGCTTGATTCATATGTTTTGCCATCACGTGTGACAATACTTAATTGATAGGTTCTACCTGGAATGCCACGAATTCCACTCACACTGGTCTGATAAAATCCCAATTCTAATTCGGTGAGCACTTCTGAGTTTCCAAAATTGTCAGAAATAGTAACTTCTCGAGCCGAAAATGGGCTGGCGTTTCTCAAATTTTCAGAGACACCAAGCGACCTGCTGAGAATCACCGTGTAGGGTCCAGGTTGATCTGAGATAAAGCCATCCACCACGATTTCGTCAGAGGTGGAATCAGGTACTTCGATTTCAAGGCGATCAACGCAGGAACCAAAAAAGACCATGAATATAAAAAACTTGACGCTTCGCATTTTCTAGAATCTAAAAGTGTAAGATACCGAAGGCAACGGAACACCAATTATTGCTAATTGGAAGGGCCGAAGTACTGTCTGCTTTACAAAGTCGATCTCAACCTCTTTGAAGAAGACAGAGTAGGGATTCTTTCTGCCATACACATTATATATTGAAAAGGTCCATGTGCCATCCCAAATCTTTTTGCGTTTGTGGCTCCCCTCAATTACAAGGGCAATGTCCAATCGATGATAATCCGGTATACGGAACTGATTCCGCTCCGAGAAATTTGACACCGGAATATTATCCACAATAAATGCTGAGACCGGCACGGTCACAGGTCGTCCCTGCCTGTAGGTAAATCCGCCAGTGAAGAAATGTCGCTTAGATATTTCATAGCGCCAATTAAGATTGATAATGTGAGGTTGATCATAGTTTGATGCATATTCCACACCATTATTGATCTTCTCTTGAGAAGTAGGACCATCTATTGTCCTGAGCGACCTTGCATAAGTATAGCTAAGTGAACCGGTAAGCCGGCCTAAGCTTTTACTTATCTGAGTCTCAATACCATAGGCACGCCCTGTTCCCTGCAGCAAGTCCGTTTCTATTTGCTCGTTTAGAATTAGCTGAGCGCCATCTTTGAAGTCTACAATATTGTCGATTTGCTTATAGTACACCTCCGCAAATGCCTCATACATTTTCTGCTTGAAATTAAAGAAATACCCGAGTGAGATCTGATCTGCGATCTGCGGCTCAAAGTACGGCCCGCTGGGCTGCCAGATATCGATAGGAGTAATTGCCGCAGTGTTGGTAATCAAGTGTAGATATTGATAAATCCTATTGTAGCCAAGTTTAATTGAGGATCGGTCATTGAGTGTGTAGCGTAGGGAAGCCCTGGGCTCAAGTCCATATTGAGACTTACTGGTTTCTCCCTTGGCAAACTGTAACGTGTCAATGATGTTCAAAGTCTCCAACGGTTGTCCAGGCTCGTATACATACACATCTGCCGGACCGAGGGACTTGAATGTAGAGAACCTCAATCCCACTTCAAGGAAAAGTTTTTCATTCACGTTTATCTGATCACTCACATAGAAACTAGTTTCAAGCGATTGCTGATTTTGAATTTCTATAGGCTTCACATTACTCTCAGAGGAAATCGGCTCCAGGTTACCTGGCTCAAAGCCGTAGTATTGACTTTGCACGCCAAAATTGAATTTGTGAGGATTCATCTGATAGTTGAAATCAAGTTTGAGCGCAGGATAGGTAATCTTATAGGCCAGCTTGAACCCGGTGGCAGGATCTTTATCGGTGACATCATATCCGTAGGAGCCATATCCTAGCATCAGCGATGATGATAGTTTGGAAGAAAATGAATGATCCAGTCTTAATGCGCCCAGCAAATTTTGCCATCGAAAGGTAGTGTCACCCTGCAATCTGAATTGATCTTGACTATTGTAACCAGACAATGTCAGTTTGGTCTTTTCATTAAACTTATGTGCTAATTTTAAAGTGCCATCGTAAAATCTAACTGTGCTGTTCCGCAGATCTACATAGTTTGTTCTTATGCTGTTAACCAGCCAATCGGAATACGTAGTGCGAATCGAGGCAATGAGAGACGTCTTATCCTTCTTAATCGGTCCGTTAATAATGAAATTGCTTGAAAGTAAGCCTATTCCTCCACCACCGTTCCAGTTACCATAATCACCCTCCTTGGATCTAATCACCAAAGCAGATGATACTCCTCCCCCATACTCTGCAGGGATTCCTCCTCGGTAGAAGGTAACATCACGTATAGCCTCAGAATTAAAAGAAGAGAAAAAACCAAATGCGTGCGAACTGTTAAAGACGGGGAGCCCATCATATAAGATTAGATTTTGATCTACACCACCACCCCTCACATTAAAACCTGACGATGCCTCACCAGTAGTGGTCACGCCTGGCATCAATTGAATTTGCTTTATCAGATCTACTTCTCCCAACAGTGCGGGCGCCCTTTTGATTTCTTTGATGCTAATTTGAGTTTGCCCCACATTACTAGTCACAAACTCTCTATTGGCCCTGTCGGACACCACAACCTCATCCAGCATTCTTGGCACCTCCTCTATTACCATATTGATCGCTCCATCATCATAAATTCTGAGATCAGTCAGTTTCTCCTCGTAGTTGATATAAGAAAATGTAACAATGTGCTCACCCTTGGGCATAGTAAGTGAATATTTGCCAAGTGCATCGGTGATGGTTCCCATTTCAATATCATTTACGTACACTGACACGCCTGTCATCAACTCGCGTGTCTTCCCATCTGTAACAGATCCGCTAAGTGTAACTTCATTGCCAGGTTTCGGATTGTTGATATCTCCAATTACGGTTTGACTGATCTGCTTTCTGCCCCTGATGGCATCTGTGAGTATTTCTCTTCGCTGCAATGCCTGAGTGGGGTCCCTTGAAAAGATGATTGCATAGTTATTGAGAACAGTAAAAGTTAAGTCACTTCCGCGTGTGATCTCCCTTAGCGCTTCACCGAGAGTCAAGCCATTGTAGTTCATTTCAACAGTACTGCTCTTAAACCAATCCTCGAGATAGAAAAATCTTACACCTGTGTTAGCTTCAATATCCTCGATAATAGTTATTACTGGTACGTTGGCGGCATTCTCACCTAGCTTGATATTGAGAATATCCTGACCAAAGGATTGGAACTGGAAGAAAAGCGGAAGTAGGACGAAAATCAGGTGTTTCTTCAAGCAATTAGTTTTTAGCCATGAAATTTACTAACACCTTTTTCTGATTTTCTCCCGCTAGAAGGTGTATTTTCTCCATAATTTGAACTGCGATAATAATCATTATTTCATGCAACTGTAAAATTACCAAGCCAAGAATGTTTAGGGTTCCAGCAATCAAAGTACATTGCTTTCATGAGATGACAATTGGTCAAGGAGAATTACCGTCCACATTAAAATACTACCTTTTGATGGCCCGAATCATTTGCAACTTGCCTGGCGGGCCTGGCAAAGTCTCAACTTCAAAACCGAGCGCCCTAAGATCACGCTTTAATTGTCCTTTTGCACTATAAGTCAAAAAGATGCCTCTGTCACTCATGGCTTCGCTGATCTTCTTTAGTACCTCAAGAGTCCACACCTCCGGTTGTTTGCCTGGTGCAAAAGCATCATAGTAGACTATATCGAATTTGGAGACAGGTAATTGAACATTTTGTACCGTGTTTTTCAGTTTGTGGAGACTGAAAGTTGCGGAAATTTCATGTGATGCCTCCCACTTTGAAGCGTGTAAACTTCTAAAAGTACCAGCATTAAGTCCAGAGGCAAGCAACTTAGGATAGTTAATGGCATCAGTAATTTTTGTCTCCAATGGAAAAGGTTCTATAGCCCAGTACTGCACCCTGCTCTTACTCACCTCTGACGCCAAGCAAGTCAAGAAAGCATTGAGACCGGTTCCAAAGCCTACTTCAAGAATAGTTATATTCTTGTCCGAAAATTCCCTTTCAAAATAATGAAACCCATTGTCGATGAACACATGCCGTGATTCTTGAATGGCTCCGTGAATGGAGTGATAGGTTTCGTCTAGCGCTTCATTTCGCAAAGTATGGGAGCCATCCTCCGTTTCAACGAATGAGATCACTACGGTTTGTAAATTAGGGCAACTGCATACGCATTGACTCCCTCCTCGCGCCCCACGTATCCTAGCTTTTCGTTAGTCGTAGCCTTTATCGAAATTGCATCCTCGTCAACATTAAGCAAAGGCGCCAGCACCTTTTTCATTTCAGGAATATGTGGTGTGAGCTTAGGCAATTCAAGGCAAAGTGTGCAATCAGCATTTTCTACCTGCCATCCCTTCTCGCCAATCATCTTCACCACTTCCTTCAAAAAGAATTTACTGTCTTTTCCCTTCCACCTTTCATCTGTATTCTTAAAATGGAAGCCAATATCTCCAAGATTTGCAGCCCCCAATAGTGCATCGCACAGTGCATGAATTAAAACATCAGCATCAGAATGCCCAACCGCACCCTTAGCTGCTGGTAACTTTATTCCACCCAACCAAAAATCCTTTCCAGTTTCCAGTTGATGTACATCAAATCCCATCCCAACTCTGAATTTCATAAGCCTTAACTATTGAATTGAATGATAGTAGAGAGTCGCAGCATTATCTTCAACAAAGATCTGATTGCCAACCCGATTAACATCTTCCAAAGTTACGCTTCTTATCAGCTTTCGCTCCTGGTTTGCCAGGTCTGTATTTCCAGACAGCGTATTAAAAGCGAGATTCATGGCCCTGTTCAATACCTCAACCTCTCCAAACGCTACAGTAGAAAGCGCCTGATTCTTCACCTTCTCCAGTTCGGGTTCTGCGGGCCCACTTTTCAATGTCTCCTCTATTACCGCATTCACTTCAAGTTCCGCTTCTTTCAGGTTTATACCCTCCTTCACCCTTCCATTAACCACAATCAATCCCGGGTCGATGGTTCCCATGGTAAAAGCCGAGATCGAGTTAAAAATTTGCTTCTCTTTGACCAATTTCTGAAACAACCTGCTGGAATCTCCACGTCCTAGCACATCACTGTACAGATCCGCAGCATGAAAGTCAGCATCAAATCTGCCTGGCATGTGATAAGACTTATATAGTGCATTGGCCGGCACCTTTGCTTCAACATCTAAAATTCGCTTTTTGATTTGTCGTGGCTCACTTGGCAGTTTTCTTTGTTTCTTGATACCTGAGGGAATAGGCCCAAACCACTTTTCTGCTAACTTTTTCACCTCGTCTGTTTTCACATGTCCGGCCACTACCATGATGGCATTGCTTGGCACATAGTGCGTAAAAAAAAAGTCTTTGACATCCGCCATGGTGGCCTGCTCAATATGACTAATCTCCTTGCCGATGGTGGCCCATTGATATGGATGAACCTCATAGGCCAATGGTCTCAGCTTCAACCACACGTCTCCATAGGGCTGATTAAGGTACCGCTGCTTAAACTCTTCGATCACTACTTTGCGCTGTACTTCCAACACATTGGGATCGAATGACAGACTCAACATTCTATCACTTTCCAGCCAGAATCCTGTTTCGATATTTTCTGCAGGAACGGTCAGGTAATAGTTTGTAATATCTGTATTGGTAAATGCGTTGTTTTCGCCACCTACCTGCTGCAGGGGTTGATCATAATTTGGAATATTTGCCGAGCCACCAAACATCAGATGCTCAAACAAGTGTGCAAAGCCTGTCTTATCAGGTTGCTCATCTCTGGAGCCAACATCGTACACGATATTTAGCACTGCAATTTGAACAGACGGATCTTCGTGTACGATCACACGCAAGCCGTTGTCAAGAACAAACGATTCATAGTTAATCATGCGTTTCAAAAATACCCTTGTTTTTTCGATTTGTTCAAATTAGCCAATAGCCCAGCTCGTGCAGGCAATAATACTATTTATATCCTATTGTCTTAATCCATACCCGTTTTATTAACTTGCCACGCAATTTTTAATCGCATGCAGTTCAACCGAAAAAAATATTCTGACAAGGTCCTTCAAGACCTTTACAAGAGTCTCCTACTTCCGCGCCTTATCGAAGAGAAAATGCTGATTTTGCTTCGGCAAGGAAAGATTAGCAAGTGGTTTAGTGGAATCGGGCAGGAGGCGATAGCTGTTGGGCTCACAGAAGCATTGGAAAGTGATGAATATATCCTTCCCATGCACAGAAACCTCGGTGTTTTCACCTCTCGAAAGTTGCCCCTCGACAGACTGTTTTCACAATGGCAGGGTACTTCGCTTGGTTACACCAAGGGCAGAGACAGGTCCTTTCATTTCGGCACACGTGAACATCACATTGTGGGTATGATTTCTCATTTAGGCCCGCAGAATGGAGTGGCGGACGGAATCGCTTTGGCCCATCTACTTGGCAAAGAGAAAAAAGTGACCGCAGTTTTCAACGGAGACGGAGGGACAAGTGAAGGTGATTTTCATGAAGCAATAAATGTTGCTGCAGTTTGGGACCTACCGGTGATCTTCATTGTCGAAAACAATGGATACGGATTAAGCACACCAAGCAAAGAACAGTTTAGGTGCAAGAGCTTTGTGGACAAGGCTGTGGGCTATGGCATAGAAGGAGTGCAAGTAGATGGTAACAATATACTGGAGGTTTACGATACAGTGAGAGTCTTGTCTAATTCCATGCGTAAAAAGCCAAGACCTGTTTTGCTTGAATGCATGACCTTTCGCATGCGGGGTCACGAGGAAGCCTCGGGCACCAAGTATGTGCCAAAGAAACTGATGGAAGATTGGGCAAAGAAAGACCCACTTGCTAATTATGAGAAGTTTCTCCTCAAATCAAAAGTGGTAGACACAAAATTTATCGAAGACGCGCGAGCTTCACATAAAAAGCAAATTGACGCTGGCCTTGCAGTCGCATTTGCCAGTGAGACGCCAAAGCCAGAAATCAACAATGAAATCGAAGATGTCTATGCTCCTTTTCAGCAAATTGTAGTTGATCCTTCGTCAAATAAGTCGAGCGAAAGAAGATTCATTGACGCTATTTCAGATGGACTAAGACAAAGCATGGAAAAATATCCGAACCTGGTGCTTATGGGGCAGGATATCGCTGAATATGGAGGTGCCTTCAAAATCACAGAAGGGTTTGTAAAGTCATTTGGTAAAGAACGCGTTCGCAACACCCCTATTTGCGAGGCGGCAATTGTTGGTGCCGGGCTTGGCCTTTCTGTGAAAGGAATGAAGTCGATGGTAGAAATGCAGTTTGCCGATTTCGTTACCGAAGCCTTTAATCAGATTGTGAACAATCTTGCGAAGTCGCATTGGCGCTGGGGGCAACCGTCCGATGTAGTCGTGCGAATGCCTACAGGCGCAGGCACTGCAGCCGGACCTTTTCACAGTCAATCCAATGAAGCCTGGTTCTTTCACACTCCGGGCTTGAAAATTGTCTACCCTTCAAATCCTTATGATGCCAAGGGGCTGCTCAGTGCTGCCATTGAAGATCCTAATCCCTATTTGTATTTTGAGCACAAGGTGTTATACCGATCTATCAAGGAACAAATTCCCGATGATTACTATACGATTGAAGTAGGGAAAGCCAAACTTGTGGCGGAGGGCAGTGATCTTTCAATTATTACCTATGGAATGGGGGTCCATTGGGCGATGGACATTATTAGCCAAATGCCAAATGTGTCTGCAGACATTTTGGATTTGAGAACACTACTACCTTGGGACAAAGAAGCGGTTGCGTCCACCGTGGAGAAAACAAACCGTGTCCTTATCCTTCATGAAGACACGATTACGGGAGGAATTGGAGGGGAGATTTCCGCATGGATCAATGAAAATTGCTTCACGTCCCTTGACGCGCCCATCATGCGTGTCGGAAGCTTAGATACACCAATTCCATTTGCGCCAGCGCTGGAGGGAAACTTTTTGCCAAAAGGCCGCATAAAGCAAAAAATTGAAGACCTCCTGAAATTTTAGTTTGTTGCAGACAGGTCAACACCATGAATCCGCTCAAAAACATACTACTCACACTCGGGCTCACTCTGAGTTGCATTAATCTTTCTGCACAGGAAACTGTACCCCTTGTGGTTGAGCCTAATCACTCCACCATCGGCTTCTCCGTTCCTATTGCAGGAGGCATTACGCGCGTAACGGGTAAGTTTATGAAATTTGATTTAAGAATCGATTACGTAAATCAGGACATAACCCAATCCAAAGTTCAATTTGGAATTGACCTCTCCAGTATCGTCACTGGAATTCCTGAGCGAGACGAGCATCTTTTGACTGCCGATTTTTTTGACGCAGAAAGACATCCTCGAATCGAGTTCCGTGCCATTCAAATTAAAAAGAGCGAGAGTGGCTTTGTGGCAAATGGCCTGCTCACTATGCATGGAATAGAGCAGGTTGTCGAAATTCCTTTTCAGTTGCTTTCGGAGCAAGGCAACCAGCTTGGGATCGAAATCAGATGGCAGTTAGACAGATTAGACTTTGGAGTAGGTAAAGATTTTAAGCATACTTCTATGGAGAACTTCCTCTCCAATGTCATTGACATCGAAATCAATTTCTGGACTAAGAGGGGAAAGGATACCCCCTGATCATTTATAATTTGCCCTGAAAGGAAATTTGAGGCTCTAGTATGCGGTTATTATACATTGATCAGATCTAACTGTTTTTTGACTAATTTTAACCTTCTTTCATCGATCGTGAAGCCCAATAAGGCCCATATAGCCCCATTTTTTGGCTGGCACTTAAAACTAGCGGTGACTTTACTGCTGACTTTTTTGTGTTCGTTAGGCGCTATGGCTCAGAATACCAAGGGGGATCGGCCCATACCCAATCAAAGACAAATTCGAGAGATCAAATTTAAGGCTGTCAAGAAGCCAAAGAGAAGGAGTAACACGAGGGACATCTCTGGCAGGAGGCTAAGAACTGTAAACAAATCTTCTGCCTCGCGAGCAAACGCAAAATATAGGCAGCCTGACCCCTACTTCGGTAGGAAAGAAGTAGGTAGAGACAAGCCAAGCGAACCCAGAGGTCGGATATTTGACACGCCACCTAGCAAAACTCAGAGAGCCTGGAAAGGGGATATCAGCGGGAGGAAGGTGAGAGTACAATCACGTAAAAGTCAGTCAGCAAGAAGTAATGTTTTCCCTCAAAGCAGCACTTACGTAAACACCCGATCACCTAAACCCAAGATATACACACGCACCGCTTCGGGAAAGAAGCCCATCAAGAGAATTCCACAGCAGAAGCAGAGAGCATGGAAAGGAAATATTCAAGGCGGGCCTGTGGGTACACCCTCGCGCACGGGACAGTACAGAAAGATATATCCACAAAGCGGAAGGTTTGTCAACCATTCCTCCAAAAGCAGAAGTCCGAGCGGCCGCACCTTTCCGAACCAATCAAAAATTGCCAGAGCCTCGCAACAGGAGTTTGGTGATCCACCAGGAAAGCGAAGAAGGCTCTTCTCGCGTTCCGCCTCACGATCCTTTGTGGTTAAAAAGAAACCTAGTGTGTACTGGGGGAAATTCTCGAAGGGAGAAAAACCCTATACGAGAGATATCACGGGACGCCCACTTCGAATGCGCAATTTCAGATCTACTCCGGCCGGTCTCGTATCCAGAGATTCCGTGCGTTTCTTCGGAAGGAAGCCAAAAGGTGAACGTCCATACTCGGGGAGAGCTTCAAGTGGTTTTGTCACTGCTACCAAAGAAGGACAGAGGGCATGGAAAGGAGATATTTCTGGTCAGCCCATAAGACGAAACCGCACTAACAGAAAAAGTGAAGTGGCAGGAAAGTTTGTCTTCCCCAGAAAGCTTTCGATTAGTACAACCGGAAAAGCAGGAAAGAAATTACCAGGCGCTGGCTACTATTCTCGTACCGGCAAGACAAAGAGAAATAGAAATCCGCTGCCCGCCAGGGCTCCGGGAATCGGAGCTAACGGCATAAATTACGAGGGAAGATTTAAGCGCGGTCAAATGTCACCCGGCTTTTCTGAACAAGGCGCTGGCTACCAGGGCAACTTAAAGAGAGGCGAGCAATCTCCTGGCTTCACAAAACAGGGTGCGGGCTTTGCTGGAAACATCAAGTCACGAAGACCGGCAAAGGGCGGAGGCAGTGTGAGTGGAAGACTTTGGAACAACAGGCAATCTCCCTTGCCACCAAGAACTCCTCGCGGAGGTGCTGACATTGCAGGTTTCCAGGGAAGGTTCAAGAGAGGAGAGCTATCTCCCGGCTTCAGTGAGCAGGGCGCTGGCTTTCAAGGAAACTTTAAACGGGGAGAACTTTCACCTGGTTTTACAAAACAAGGTGCTGGCTTTGCAGGTAATTTGAAGACACGAAGACCTGCTAAAGGTGGTGGCAGCGTGAGCGGAAAACTTTGGAATAACAGACAGTCTCCATTACCCCCGCGTACACCAAAGGGAGGAGCTGACATTGCGGGGTATCAGGGTAGATTTAAGAGAGGTGAGCTATCACCTGGGTTTAGCCAACAAGGTGCTGGCTATCAAGGAAACTTTAGAAGAGGAGAACTATCACCCGGGTTTACTAAACAAGGGGCAGACTTTGCCGGCAACATCAAAACAAGAAGGCCTGCTAAAGGTGGAGGAAGTATCAGTGGCAAGCTGTGGAACAACCGTGAATCACCCCTACCCCCACGCGTACCTAAAGGAGGTGCTGACATGGCCGGATACCAGGGAAGATTTAAAAGAGGGGAGCTGAGCCCTGGCTTCAGCGAGCAGGGTGCTAACTACCAGGGAAACTTTAAGAGAGGCGAGCTTTCACCAGGATTCACAAAGCAAGGGGCAGACTTCGCAGGAAACATAAAGACTAAACGTCCGCAAAAAGGAGGCGGCAGTGTGAGCGGAAAACTTTGGAACAATGAGGGAAACCCTATTGCCGTAAGGACTCCAAAAGGTGATGCCGCAAAAGCAGGAGCTTTCAGCGGAAACTTGAAAGCGAAAAGACCGCAGAAAGGTGGCGGCAGTGTAAGTGGAGTACTTTGGAACAATGAGGAGACTCCCATTGCTGTGCGTACCCCCTCAGGTGACGCGGCAGAAGCCGGAGGCTTTAGCGGAAACATGAAGTCATCACGATTTAGTCGAAACTATGTGCAAAATCCAAATGCGGTGAACGAGTCGGTGAAAAAACAAAAACCCAGCAAGTACACGTTTAGGGTTGCTGGGCTTCAGGTCAAAGTCAAAGAGGGAAATTACAAACACAAACCATCTTCGGCGGATGGATCGTTGCCTGGCGTTGCCCCCACCAAATCCTCAGTTAAGGCTGGTGAGTACGCTCGTGGTGTAAAAGTCTACTGGAATTACAAACGCAATCCGGTAAGCAACGATGAAGCCTTGATGGGTAGGTCTCCGGCAAAAGCTTATGGAAAAGTTGGCAATTATCAGGGCAACGTGAAAATGAGAAAATTCAACGACAGCGAGCTGCATCCTGACGCTAAGTTTGCGCATAGCTATAGAGACAACGTAAAAGAAGAGCGAACTATTCTTATGAATTTCAAGTTGATGTGGGCGAAACTATTTAAGAAAAGCGATACCCAGCCGGATCATCTAAAAGAGAAGCATGGCAGACCGCGCTATGACAAAGGTGAAAAAGGAATGTGGTACGAATAATTGTTTGTTGCAAATGAAATGGATTAATATCGAAACGAGAGATCAAATTGATCAAATAATCACAGAATCAGAGAAAACTCCTGTGCTCATTTTTAAGCACAGTCGTTCGTGCTCTATCAGCGCCACCGCACTAAACAGACTTGAAAGAAATTGGAATGCGCAAGACGTCACAATTCCTACATACTTTCTGGACCTGCTATCTTACAGAGACCTATCCAATGAAATTGCATCTCATTTTGAGGTCCGGCACGAGTCACCTCAGGCGATATTGGTGAGGCAGGGAAAAGCAGTAAGCAACTGGTCTCACTTCGATATCAGCTATAAAGAAATAAAGGATAAAGTGATGGTGCCCAATTGATATCGCCCATGCCAACTGGAAAACGATTTGTGAATTTTGATGTTATAGAGTGAAATGTGGGCAAAAGTAAGGATTCAGAGGTTCCCCAATCTGAGGTGATTGCACTGGATATTGTTTATTTACACTTTTGCGTTAATTGAATTAAGGTCTAAATTTATCAAGACGGGTTGCAAATGTCATTATCTGAGAAAATAGGGTTGTTTTGTCTTGCGCTGGCACTCAGCACAACGGCTGCCTATTCGCAGACTCAGGATAGCTATGATTATAACTCGGAATTCACGTGGGGGATAAATAAGAACACATCCGGTGGCCTTATAGGCGGGTTCGTTTTTAAGAAAGCCAAGAAAGTGAGTGAGCGTGTGCTGGAAACTTACGGTCTTGAAATAATGAACGTAAAACATTCGCAAGAAACGAGACTGAGCTCGCAGACTGGCAATTTCTTCATATATGGTAAGAGAAACTATCTCTATTCCTTTCGGTTTCAGTACGGACGAGACTTGATCATATTCAAGAAGGCTCCCCAGCAGGGCGTGGAAATCAAGGCAGTTTTTGCCGGGGGACCAAGCATAGGATTATTAGCCCCCTACTACATTGAACGTCTGGTTGACAACAGTTTCTTTGTGACCAAACATGAACAATACGATCCCAATAATCCATTTCATTCGTATACAAAAATCTTGGGCACCGGATATTTGTTTGAAGGGCTTTCAGAGTCAAAACTCCAACTTGGCATAAATCTCAAGGCAGGTTTCAATTTTGAACTAGGCACTATTAAGAGCCAGGTAACGGGCTTTGAGGTAGGATTCCTGCTTGACTCCTATTTTAACGAGATTGTGCTAATGCCAACAACCGATAACAGCGCCCTCTTCCCTACCCTATATTTTACCCTGTTCTACGGGAGTAGAAAATGATTCTTCTGATTTTTGGCTGGAAAGCCATCAAAAATTTTGCGTTTTTATGTGACTAGGTGGCCTAAACTGGATTCTATTCATATATTTGGAATCCTAAACCGGTAATTCTATGGAAGTTAAAAAGACTGAAAAGGCCGACTTGAATAAGAAGACAAGCTTTTTCTTCAGCATTGGCTTGTTGATTACGATGAGCATCGTGGTAATGGCCTTCGAATGGAGAGATTCAGAGAAGCAGGATGTCGATCTGATGGCGAAGAATGTGAACACCTTTGAGGAGATGCTTGAGATTCCTCCGACAGAGCAGCCACCTCCACCACCACCAGAAATTCAGCAGCCGCAAATTATCGAAGTCCCTGATGAGGAAGAGATTGAGGAAGAAATTCAGGTAAAGTTTGATGTGGAAGTAACGGAAGACACCAAGGTTCAACAGATTGTGATTCAAGCTGCAGAGCCTGAGGAAGAAGTTGAAGAAATTTTCACAATCGTAGAGGACCCAGCGTCTCCGCAGGGTGGAATGACCGCTTTCTACAAGTATGTAGGCGATAAGATTAAATACCCTGCACAAGCAAGAAGGATGGGAGTCGAAGGAAGGGTGTTCGTTCAATTTGTAATCGATAAGGACGGAAGTATCACTGAAGTTGTGGCTGTAAAGGGAATTGGAGCAGGATGCGATGAAGAAGCAGTTCGTATACTTCAAGGTTCACCAAAGTGGAAGCCAGGTAAGCAGCGTGGTAAGCCTGTGAAGCAAAGAATGGTATTGCCAATTACTTTCAAACTAGGATAATTTCAAAGTAACATTGATTGAAGAGCCCCCCAGAAATGGTGGGGCTTTTTTTATGTCAGTGCAAACCCTAGCACTAAACCGAAGACAATGATCAACCAGGAAGGTAGCTTGGTAAAAGCAAGCAGAGCAAACGTACCAATGGTAAAGCCAAAATTGGTCACGTTGTTATCCAGTGGTTGAAATAATAAAATAGCCGCTGCTGCAACAAGTCCCGCATTTGCGGCATTGATTCCCTCCAGCGAAGCCCTGATCGGTCTAAACTTTTTCAAGCTATCCCAAATCCTGATGACGAAAAAAATAAGGAATGTACCGGGGAGAAATATCCCAGCCGCAGACATGATCGCACCCAAAATCTCACCACCAATCCCCGCCTCGCGCATAGACAATGCACCAATGTAGGCACTAAAAGAAAATACTGGGCCAGGAACTGATTGGGCCAACGCATAGCCAGATAGGAATTCCTCTGCACTTAGGTATTGCTTTGGCGCATACTGTACAAATTCAGTGTAGAGCAGCGGGGTTAGCACCTGACCACCGCCAAAAATCAAACTCCCATTTCGATAGAAGTTTTCAAATAGCCTCACGGGCAATGACTTCGTCAATATTCCGATTAGTGCGGCAACGACAAAAACGCCTGCCCATAAAAAGAAGTTAGCCCAAGGCACATCAAATTTCTTCTTAGCCTGCTTGGGATGCAGTTTATAATTAAATGCAGTGATCACCCCAGCGACTAATAGCGTGGCAGGAAAAACGAATGGCGTTTTTATGAAGTAGGATGCCACTGCAGCAGCGATCATCAGTACGAATCCAATTTTTGTGTTTACCGTTTTGAGGCTGATGTTGTAGGCGGCATAACTCACAAAGCCAACTGCCATCGGCTGAATAAACTTGGTGAACTCCAAAGACAATTCCTTCTCTTGAAAACTTCCAATGAGGATCCCTGCGGTTGTCATAATAATGACGGACGGCAGCATCCACAACAGCAAGGTAAGGTAAGCAAGGTTGGGGCCGCCAAGACGGTAACCCACTGAAGTTAGTGTCTGTGTAGAGGTAGGTCCCGGAACAATTTGGCACAACGCATAGAGTTCGAGCAGTTCCTCTTCAGTTAGGTAGTTTCGTTTCTCTACAAGTATTCGCTGATAGTAAGCGAGATGAGCTTGCGGACCACCAAAGCAACTTACAGACAAATAAAGGATGTCACTGAGAAAGTCGATATATCTAACCTTTCTAGCCAAGTTATTTTTTTAGTCCAATTTCTCGCAGCCTTTGGTCCAGGAACGCTCCCGCTGTAATATCCGGCCACTGCTTTGGATGATCCAGATCTAAACAATTAGGGAGGGCAGCCAGACTCATAGATGATCGAGGATGCATAAAAAATGGAATGGAGTAGCGAGAAGTCATCATCATTTCGGGAGGCGGATTAACCACCCGATGAATAGTTGACTTTAGTTTTCCGTTTGTTAATCGCTCCAGCATGTCACCTACATTGACAACTAGCTGATCTGGCAATGCCGTGATCGAAATCCATTTTCCATCTCTTCGCTTTACTTGCAGCCCATCTGCACTTGCCCCCATGAGAAGGGTGATCAGGTTTATATCTCCGTGTGCTGCTGCCCGAACAGCATCTGAAGGGATTTCCTTAGGCTTTTCAATCGGGAAGTAATGTATGGGTCTTAGTATGCTGTTGCCTTTCCGAACTTTCTCCTCAAAATACAATTCATCTTGAGCCAGGTAGATTGCAATCGCCTTTAGCATTTCCAGACCAGTTTCTTCTAACTCACGAAAAGCGATTAGGCTTGCTTGTTTAAAGTCCTTTACTTCATCAGGCCAGATATTTTGTGGATACTCGTGCGCTAAGGGGTCACCGCTATCGATCTCCTGCCCTACATGATAAAACTCTTTTAGATCGCCTGTACTTCTTCCTTTGGCATGCTCCTTTCCTTTACCGATATAGCCACGTTGGCCAGAAAGTGCCGGCACTTCGTACTTCTGCTTAATACCGTCAGGAAGTGAGAAAAATTTCGTAATAGCTTGATAGAGATTGGTTGAAGTATCCTCTTTCAAATAGTGATTGCGAATCGCTACAAATCCTATTTGCTGATAAGCGTCACCCAACGCTTGTACAAAGGCTTGGCGCTGTCGAGTTGAGCCTTTTGAAAAGGCAGCTAAATCCAGAGAAGGAATCTCATCATAAGATTCTGTCATAAAAATATCTAGTCTTCAGGGTAACTTTCTAAAGCTATATATTTTTTACAAAAATATCGGATTTCGTTACCTATCTATTATCACAATTCTCTATTGGTCAATGGTGTATTAATCCTAACTTAAGATTTATTTCAGCAACTGAATCATGAAGAAAATACCCCTGTGCCTGGCGCTCCTCGTGCTGAGTTTGGTCTGCAAGGCACAAGAAATCACCATGTACCGGACTTTCGGAGGCGTTGGCTTCGAAATTGACACAGTCTCTTACAGTCCCAAACAAGTATTGAGAATTCTAAATAGCAATCCGCAGGCCTACATGGAATTCAAGAAAGCAAAATCAAAATATGATGTTTCAGGCATCCTTGGTTTTGCCGGAGTAGTGCTAATTGCCGTTCCTCTTACGTCCGCGCTTTTTGGCGGTGAGCCCGAATGGGGACTGGCCGCGGGAGGAGCACTGCTGGTAGGAGCGTCCATACCTTTGAACCTGTCCTTTAGAAGGCATGCACTCAACGCAATTGATACCTATAACAGTGGGCTCAACTCATCAAGAACTGAGCCTAGCGCACATCTCCTTTTGTCTGGCACTTCTTTAGGGCTCGCTATCAAGTTTTAGTCCCATTGTGATAAATACACAACTCATCGCCATCTATATTTTCCTTACCAGTTAAGCTTCCTTTTATCTCGGGCGCACTAATTCCTTTGAAAAATTTTTTTGAAGAAGAAAATACCCTGGCTTCATCCCACAGACTCTTGTCAACAAAAGATTGAATGGTTTTTGCTCCGCCCTCAATAAGCACTGATTGTATCCCATCCAAATAGAGCCTGCTTAAAATATCTTCCAACATAGTGCTTTTACCTACTTTTGCGAAAATCAAGTTAGCCCCATCTTGAAGTTCCTTGACAGCATTAAAGCAATAGGTCCTTTGTGACTGATCAAACAAAAACAACGATCGATCCAAAGTCAAATCAGGATCAATTACTAGACGAATAGGATCTCTTCCTATCCAGTGCCTATTATTGAGTCGGGGGTTATCATGAGTCGCAGTCGCCCTACCCACAAGGATTGAATCTTCAATTGTCCTCCACTTATGAACCAGGTGCTGAGAGCTGTCATTGCTGATCCATTTCGATTCATTATCCTCCTTTGCAATAAATCCATCTCCTGTTTGAGCCCATTTCAAAATAATGTAAGGGCGTGCCAGTCGATGAAAGGTAAAGAATCTTTTGTTGAGCTCTTCACCTTCTTTAGCTAGTAATCCGATCGAAACAGGAATTCCCGCCTCCTCTAGTCTTTTTATTCCAGCCCCGCTCACCAAAGGATTTGGGTCTGGATTGGCAATATGTACTTGCTTAACCTTATGCTTGATTAATAAATCTGCACATGGAGGTGTCCTTCCTGTATGTGAACAGGGCTCAAGATTTACATAAACAGAAGCGTACTGTAGCAGATCTTTGTCCTCCACAGACTCGATAGCATTAACTTCTGCATGAGCCTCTCCATATCTCTTGTGCCAACCTTCACCTATTATCTTATCATCATGAACAACTACGCATCCTACCATTGGATTCGGACTTACTTTGCCCGCCCCCAATTCAGCCAGTTGCATGGCTCGGTGCATAAATAGTTCTTCAGGTTTCATTCCCATTTTGCTAACATTGCAAAGATCAACCAAGCCATGCCAAATTCCAAAGATGTTTTCGAGGAGGTTAAAAATCAAATTCTTATCGAGGAAGATCGGGATGAGATCGAAAGCATCGCATATACCTTGCTACACAAGAAGTTTGGAATCTCCAAATCTGATGTGGTGGCAAAAACTCAAGCACCAAAAATTAATACAGTATTGCTAGCCCAACTCATCTCTCGTATCAACAAGAATGAACCACTACAATACATCTTAGGTCAACAAGAATTTTACGGCAGGGCCTTCAAGGTAGATCCTTCGGTACTGGTACCTCGGCCAGAAACAGAGTTGCTCGTGGCTGAAGTAATTTCAATCTGTCAACAGAATAAAATCACAAATCCAACTATTCTGGATATCGGCACTGGCAGCGGATGTATTCCAATTACTTTGAGTCTTGAAATTGAAGGTGCGAATACGGTAGGAACCGACATCAGCAGAGACGCTATCGAAGTAGCCACCTATAATGCCTCAATGCATAATGCGCGATCCACTTTTATGGTCCGTGATCTTTTCAAAGATGAATTTCCAAAAAGTCAATTTGATTTCATTGTCAGCAATCCACCATACATTACAAATAGTGAGAAAAAAGACATGAAGAATAACGTGATACGATATGAGCCGTCACTTGCGCTTTTTGTTCCTGATGATAACCCTCTTCTCTTTTATAAGGAGATAATAAAACAAACCGTAGCGATGGCCACTGGCAGAATTTGGATCGTCTTCGAGATCAATGAAAGATTTGGAAAGGAAATTTCTGCAGCGCTGAGGTTAGAAGGGTTTGAGAATATTAAGATTCTTCGGGATTTCTCAAATAAAGACAGGATAGTAAGCGCCTCTCTCAAATGATTGAAGTCTTAGAAACTCCTCGATTGTTGTTGCGCAAATTTGAGAGAAATGACGCGCGTAGTCTATATGAGTTAAACCTCGATCCACAAGTAATTCAGTTTACAGGAGATAATTCTTTTTCAAGTATTGATGAAGCCAGATCTTTCTTAAGAAATTACGATCACTATCAAACGTATGGGTACGGACGTTGGGCAGCCACACTTAAACCAGGGTATAAATTTATCGGCTGGTGCGGCCTAAAATATCATGTGAATAAGCAGGAAGTTGACCTTGGGTTCCGATTCATGAAAAAGTATTGGGGAAATGGATACGCTCATGAGGCCGGATCTGCCTGCATTAAATTCGCATTTCAAACATTGAAAATGACTCGCCTGATCGGGAGGGCGATGCCAGGGAATACCGCGTCAATGAAATGATTGGAGAAGCTGGGGTTTACTTTCTCCCACCGGATCAAAATCGATTCAAAAGAATGGCTGGTCTACGAAATCGTAAACCAGCCCTGAAATACTATTTTTTGAAATTCATCACCACTTTTTCGATGATGTCACAGCAATCGTGCAATTGCTCTTCCGTCATCACCAATGGAGGAGCGAATCTAATAATGTTGCCGTGTGTTGGCTTTGCCAGCAAGCCATTTTCCTTAAGCTGAACACAAATGTTCCAAGCTGTTTTGCTATCGGGGGTGTCATTGACCACCACTGCATTGAGTAAACCTTTCCCTCTTACAAGTGTCACCAGATCTGACTTCTTTATCAGGGCATTCATTCGCTCCCTAAAAATCTTACCCAGCTTATCAGCATTTTCCGCCATCTTCTCATCTCTGGCAACCTGCAGTGCCGTCATACATACCACTGCGGCAAGAGGATTGCCTCCAAAGGTAGAGCCATGCTGGCCCGGCTTGATGCCCAGCATAATTTCGTCATTAGATAGAACACAAGAAATTGGAAGCACACCTCCAGAAATCGCCTTACCTAGAATTAACAGATCTGGATGAACTCCTTCATGATCACTCGCCAGCATCTTTCCGCTGCGCGCAATACCTGTTTGGATTTCATCAACCATCAAGAGCACGTTGTTTTTCTTACATAACTCGCTGGCCTTTTTCAGGTAGCCCTCAGAAGGAACATAAATGCCCGCCTCTCCCTGAATGGGTTCTATCAATAAGGCAGTCACGTTTGGATTTTTGAGTTCTTGTTCCAAAACTTCCACATTGTCATATTCAATTACCTTAAAGCCAGGCATAAATGGTCCGAATCCTGTTCTAGCTGATGGATCCGAAGAAGCAGAAATAATCGTAGTAGTTCTGCCATGAAAATTTTTCTTTGCGGTGAGAATAATCGCTTCGTTCTCCGGAATACCCTTCACGTTGTATCCCCACTTTCTGGCTAATTTGATTCCTGTTTCCACGCCTTCAGCACCACTATTCATAAACATCACCTTATCATAGCCGAACATCTCACAAATAAATTTCTCTGCTACCCCCAACTTATCATTGTAGAATGCCCGAGAAACCAAGGTTAACTCCTTGGCTTGCTCTATGAGTGCGTTAATTATACGCGGATGGCAGTGACCCTGGTTTACGGCACTGTAGGCAGACAAAAAATCATAATACCTTTTCCCCTCTACATCCCATAAATGCACACCTTCGCCCTTACATAGCACTACATCGATAGGGCTGTAGTTATGCGCTCCATACTTCTTCTCTAGTTCGATCGCCTCCTGGCTTGTGATATTTGCAGTCTCCATAAGATTGTGAAATTAAAATGTGTAGCTCCGGTCAATCCCTACAAGTAAAATTGAAGAGGTAGTTATACAACGATCCGAGGCTTGAAATAAACAGCCACAAAGATAGTGATTTGCCTGCAATCGGCTAAGTAGATAGGCTTGAGCATGCGGTTTTTTGCCCTAACTTTACGTTCCATGGACGTTTTGAATTTACTGGGAGGCCTTATTGCAGGCGCTGGCATTGGATGGATGATTGCAAAATTGAACTTTTCAGCAAATAATGCCTCGCTGCTCATTGAACAGGAAAAAAATAAGTCTTTACACGCCCAACTGGAGGAGCAAAAAAGGCAGCTGGAAGAAGAGCGAGCAACCGTACTGAAGGTCAACACCAGTCTTTCCACAACGGAGGCCGACTACAGAAACCTTGAAGAAAAACTGAAGGAACAAAAAACGGAATTTGAAACACTTCAGGAGCGTTTCACACTTCAGTTCGAAAATCTTGCCACCAAAATCTTTGACAAGCAGAGTAAAGAGTTTACCGAACAGAATAAGTCCAATATTTCAGATATGCTAAAGCCGTTGGGTGAAAAGATATCGGAATTTGAAAGGAAGGTGGACACCACACACAAAGATACCATTGCCAAAAACGCAGGGTTATTCAATGAATTAAAGAATCTAAAAGACCTGAATCAACAAATGAGTGAGGAAGCGAGAAACCTGACTCGGGCTTTAAAGGGAGACACCAAGACGCAAGGTTCATGGGGTGAATTAATTCTCGAAACAATATTGGAAAAATCAGGCCTTGAGAAAGGAAGAGAATATGTGGTACAGGAAACCTTCTATTCTGATGACGGAAGGAGGCAAAGGCCGGACGTCATTCTCAACCTACCTGATCAAAGACATATTATTATCGACTCGAAAGTAAGCTTAACGGCATATAATAATTATGTGAATGCGGAGACTGATGAAGACCGTGACGCTCAACTCAAGCTCCATCTTCAATCCATTAAACAGCATATGCGAATTCTTAGTGACAAGAATTATCAAAAAAACTATAGCGACAACGGCCTCGACTTTGTAATTATGTTCATTCCGATCGAAGCTGCCTACCTGGTCGCCATTCAATCTAATCCAAGTCTCTACGAGGGCGCCTTCGACAAACGCATCGTCTTTGTTAGTCCTACCTTGTTGCTTCCGTCCCTTCAATTAATAAAAGGGGTGTGGAAACAAGAATATCAAAATCAAAATGTAATTGAAATCGCCAGGAGAGCCGGAGACCTTTACGATAAGTTTGTTGGTTTTACTGATGACCTCCTCACGTTGGGCAGGCATTTGGATTCTTCAAAGAAATACTATGAGGAGTCAATGAAAAAGCTCTCGGTGGGCAGCGGCAATCTCGTAAGTAAAGTGGAACACATTAAGAAGCTGGGAGCAAAAGCCGAAAAAAATATTGACAACCGACTACTTAGTAGATCGGAAGATCAGGGTGACCTTTTCGAGAACTAATCATTTGAATGAAGATAACAATTGACAATAAACTGAAGAAGCTGATTGTGGTGGGCGATCGCGTATTGATTAAGCCTAAGAAACAAACAGAGAAGACCGCAAGTGGATTGTACTTGCCCCCGGGCGTACAAGAGAAGGAAAAAATTCAAAGTGGCTATATTATTAAAGTAGGTCCGGGGTACCCCCTGCCACTAGCTGCAGATGAGGAAGACATGTGGAAAGGTAAAGACGAGGTGATAAAGTACTTGCCACTTCAAGCGCAAGAAGGTGATCTTGCCATTTTTCTTCAGAAAGGCGCCATTGAGGTGATCTATGAAAACGAGCGATATTTCATCGTTCCCCAAGCCTCTATTCTCATGCTTGAACGAGAAGAAGATCTGTAAAATGGCGGGACTTTCTTTTGACGTCTTACGCGTAGGGAAAACATATCGCCTCACCAACTTCGGTGACCATTATGATTTTATCATAGAGTCTATCCTGAGCAATGGCGACTTCAAGGTAAAGGACATTCATACCCTGGAGCGATTTCAATTGAAAGACATCATAAAATTTGGACGAGGGAAGGATTTTCACGTAGAAGATCTTGAATAACTGTACTGCCGTTTATCCCGTATACTTTGGAGGCACAATACCGTTTCGCGAATTTGACGATTTATAAATAAGCACATGCATTACATTAAAATTCTAGTACTGATTATTGCGACAGGGTTCGCTTCAAATATTTTGGCACAAACCGATCTCCCTTCTGACTTTCTCTCTAAGGACTTTCACAAAGACAGAAGAGAAAAATTGAGAAATAAATTACCCAAAAATTCAGTAGCGGTGTTCTTTGCAAACCCTATTAGAAACCGAGCAAACGATGTGGATTTCTTCTATCATCAAGACCCTAACTTCTATTACATGACCGGGTACAAGGAACCGCATGCTGTACTTCTCGTCTTTAAGGAAAATCAAACTGCCGCAAATGGCACTTCCTACAACGAAATAATATTTGTGCAGCCCAGAGACGCCATGCGCGAAATGTGGACAGGCAGAAGACTGGGTGATGAAGGTGTAAAGAACAAACTGGGCCTGGAGCAATCGTTCAACAACACAGAGTTTAAAAAATATGCCGTTGACTTCTCCAAGTTTGATCAAGTACTGTTTTATGACTTCATCGATGATGTAAGGGACAACCCGGCAGATTCATCGGACCTCTATAGTCTCATTCAGGAATTTAAAGTCAAAGTGAACTATCCAAGTATGGAGCAACTGATTGTAAAAAAGGAACAAATTAAAAATAACCTCAATACTACCGCGCTCGATGTATATATGAGAGAGCTACGCGGGATCAAGACTAAAGAAGAACTTGAGCTTATTAGCAAAGCAGTGAGGGTCTCGTGTCAAGGGCAAATTGAGGTGATGAAAGCGATGAGACCAGGCATGTCTGAACGAGAAATTCAGGGGGTACATGAATTTGTCTTCAAAAAATATCAGGCGGAAGATGTGGGGTATCCCTCTATTGTAGGCGCGGGACACAATGGGTGCATTTTGCATTACCAGGAGAACTACACGCCAGAGATCTCCTCTAAGGATTTAATTCTTATGGACCTTGGCGCGGAGTATCGCGGATACACTGCCGACATCACACGAACTATTCCGATAAATGGAAAATTCACCGAAGACCAAAAAGTCATCTACGATATTGTGCTGGCAGCGCAAGAAGCAGCAATGGCAATATGTAAGCCGGGCACAACATTCGCTGAACTGACACAAGTCACACGACAAGTAGTTAACAAAGGATTAAAAGACCTGGGCATCATAAAGTCCGAAAATGAAAATCATTTGTATTATCCGCATGGATGCTGTCACCATATTGGCTTAGATGTGCACGACAAAGGGCTACGAGATGCGCTACAGGAAAATATGACCATCACCATTGAGCCTGGGATTTACATTCCTGAAAACAGCAACTGCGATCCGCGGTGGTGGGGTATTGCCGTACGGATCGAGGATGACTATCAGTTAACCAAGGATGGTTACGAGCATTTGTCTGTTTATGCACCTCGAACCACAGAAGACATTGAAGCCACTATGAAACTGCCCAGCCCATTGGATGATTTCATTTTGCCAGCCCTAAAGGACTAATAACAAATTGCCTGCCTATCATATCGCACAACTAAACCTCGCAAAAGCCAAATATTCGCTGGACGATCCAAGAATGGCTGGTTTTGTGAAACAGTTGGCTGCGGTAAATAGTGAAGGAGAGAATAGTTCGGGATTTGTGTGGATTCTAAAGGATGAAACGGGTACTGCTGTCAATTTCAATCTCTTTGATGATCCTAGCTTGCTAGTCAACCTTACGGTCTGGCAAGATATCGAATCAATGAAGCAATTTGTTTACAATGGCCTACACCTAAAGGTCTTCAAGAACAGGAAAGCATGGTTTGAGCCAATGGAGCGAGAGCATCTGGTTTTATGGTGGATCCCACCTGACCACGTCCCCTCTCTGAAAGAGGCAAGATTAAAAATGGAAAAATTATGGACAGAAGGCCCAAGTCTGGCTGCTTTTAATTTCAAGAAGCTGTTCAAAAGTAATTATTGAGGTCTTACTCACGGCACAATTATTTTGTCGCGTGAGCGCATCGAAAGTTCGATTTGTAACTAGCTTGCAAGCAAATATTACTTAGTCAATGATTGCCATTAGAAGAATATACGATCACAACAACCCTGCAAACCGTGCAGCTCTTGCGCAGTGCAAAGAAATATTGGTTGCTCAGTTTCCCTACCTCTCTCAATCAGAAGCGGAAGACATTTTTATAGCGGCCAAAAATCCACTTGCCGTAAACTTCCGGTACGTCATCCTGGTTGCGGAGGCACGAGACAAATCCGTGTTGGGTCTAGTTATTGCTTCCTACTTCCCCAAAGAGAAATTCTACTTCCTGGACTATATCGCTGCCCATCACAATCGTATCGGTGGAGGTGTGGGCGGGGCATTATATGAAAGACTAAGAGAAGAAGCCGCTGCAGTAGATGCCATTGGAATATTTTTCGATTGCCTTCCTGATGATCCCAAACTGTGTGCCGATAACGCAGAGCGAAAGCAAAATGCCGCGCGCTTGCGGTTTTACGAACGCTATGGAGCAAGACCGCTCGCAGGCACAAAATACGAACTCCCCAGAAATGATAATTCGATCTTCCACCTCGTGTTTGAAGGGCCGAATGAAAAATCTTCATTACCTGCAGCCGATATAAGAAAGATAATTCGAGCCATCCTGGAAAATAAGGCGAGCGCCAAGTGCCCTCCTGCCTATATAAGAAAGGTTGTAGCATCAATTCAGGGCAACACCGTATCGCAAAGAGCAGCAAAGTATGCAAGCAGAGAAAAGTACATTGAGATAAAAAAGGAAATCCCTTCAGACAAAAAGATTGGGCTTGTCGTAAATGAAGGTCACCTCATTCACCACGTGAAGGATCGCGGGTACCTGGAGTCTCCAGTACGGGTTAAGACCATACTTCGGGAACTTGAGAAAGTCAAAATTTTTGAAAGGGCTGCCGCTAAGAACTATCCAGATTCTTGGGTCGAAGAGGTGCACTATCCTGATTTTGTCAATTTCCTAAAAAAGGATTGTGCTGCCGCCAAAGACGATGCCATACTTTATCCTGAAATTTTTCCTAAAAGGCTCTCTGAAAGGATACCCATCAAACCTGAACATCAAATAGGGTACTACAGTATCGATAGCACAACTCCACTCCATGCCAACGCCTACAAAGCCGCACGTGCCGCAGTGAATTGTGCGCTGACAGCTGCGGATCAGATCCTCGATGGAAGACAAATGGCATACGCATTAGTACGTCCACCCGGTCATCACGCAGAAAGAAAATACTTTGGAGGATTCTGTTATCTCAACAGCAATGCGGTGGCCGCAAACTACTTAAGTAAGAAAGGAAAGGTTGCCATTTTAGACATAGATTACCATCACGGCAACGGACAGCAAAATATTTTTTATAAGAGAAAAGATGTGCTGACAGTGTCCATTCATGGCGATCCACAATACGCCTATCCAAACTTTACTGGGTTCGCTGATGAGATCGGAATGGGTGAAGGTGAGGGGTACAATCTCAACTTGCCGCTGAAAAAAGGTACCGATGGTAAGGGTTTTCGCAAGGCGTTAACTATTGCCATTGCTGAGATCGAAAAATTTAGCCCCACTTACCTAATAATTGCGCTGGGCCTGGATATTGCGCAAGGCGATCCTACCGGTACCTGGCTACTTAAGTCCGATGATTTTGTGAAGAATGGGGTTATGCTGGCAAAAATGAATCTCCCCACCTTGATCGTGCAGGAAGGCGGGTATAAAAACAGAGACCTGGGCATCAATGCGCGTCACTTTTTTGAGGGCCTTTGGGAAGGATACTATCTGTAGAGCAAAAAGTATCCTTGCTACTGAAACCAACGAGCAAAGTATAACTACTTCTCGCGTTGGCGAATTTTTTACCACCACAAACTATGTCTTCGAAGTAGACATAGTAATGCTGAACCTATCCTACACCTTCAATAGAGCAGGTAAGAAAGGTAAGTTTATCAAGAGTGAGTTTGGCGAGAAGGAATTCTGATTTTTTCCTTATCGTATCAAATACATGTTTCTAGTGAAGGTTGCGTTTAAGTTGAATCGATTCGTTGAATGCATTGGTTCAGTGCAATAATCAGCAATGCACCTTGTTGATCCCACTAGAATATTATAGGTTCACAGACAGTAAGATATCCACACAAGCAATTATGAGCTTATCCGGAGAAAAGATAATTGAAGCAGCCCAAAGAATCAGGCCTTACATACGAGAAACTCCACTAGAATATTCCTATCCTATTTCTGCTCAAGCCGGTTGTGAAGTGTATCTAAAACTTGAAAACTTACAGGTGACCGGGTCATTCAAGGCGCGAGGCTCAATGAACAAGGTTCTTTCGCTAAAGGACGACCCTCGAAAAATAGTGACAGCCTCCACAGGGAACCATGGACTTGGTGTGGCCAATGCACTAAGAGAGACTGGGCGCGAGGGAACAATCTATTTGCCAACCAAGGCCAGCGCTGCGAAGGTCGAGGCCATTAAGCAACGCGGTGTGCCAGTAGAATTTCAAGGGGACAGTGGAGAGGTAACAGAAATCTACGCAAGGCAGTTTGCAAGCGATAGCAATCAGATTTACGTCTCTCCATACAACGATGAAGACGTAATCGCGGGGCAAGGAAGCATCGGAGTCGAATTACATCGACAACTTCCAGACCTTGACGCTATTTTCGTGTCCGTAGGTGGCGGTGGCTTGATTGCAGGGATTGCCTCCTACATCAAATCAGTCAATCCCAAAGCCAAGATTATTGGCTGCCAGCCTATAAATTCACCAGTAATGTATGAATGCATTAAAGCTGGGAAAATTTTCGATGTGCCGGAGAAGCCTACGCTTTCGGATGGAACTGCGGGAGGTATGGATCACGATTCCATCACTTTCCCCATTTGCAGGGACCTGGTTGATGAATTTGTGTTGACCTCGGAAGAAGAAATTCTCAGCGCCATGAGAATAGTGCTACGCGATCATCATCAAGTGATTGAAGGATCTGCCGGAGTAGCCGTGGCTGCCATTCTAAAACAAAAGGAAATTTTCAAAGGAAAGAAGGTTGTTGCAATAATTTGTGGTGGTAATGTAAGCAAAGAAGTTCTTAAGCAAGTAGTGTGCGATGAGTAAGATCATATCACTTTCTGAAATAAAAAAAATACTGGACACCTGTTCTGATTCCTCACTAATACAATTGATTGAAAATGGCTTTGTGAGCTATTCGAATGGCGAAGTACTCGTAGCCCCTGTAGGTCATCTGCCCTTCACCAATCCTCCAGGCGATCTCCATATTAAATATGGGTACGTCAAAGGCAAAGAATACTTTGTCGTGAAGATGGCCTCTGGTTTTTACGAAAACCCGAGCTTGGGGCTAAGTGCAAGTAACGGGTTGATGCTAGTATTCAGCCAGAAGACAGGCGAACTTTTGTCCATCCTGCTAGACGAAGGTCACTTGACTGATATTCGTACGGCTCTTGCAGGCGCAGTAGTTGCAAAACACCTGAGTCCCAAGAACGTGAGTAGAATCGGAATTGTAGGCACTGGGATACAAGCACGGCTTCAGCTCAGGTATTTGAAGTCAGTGTTGAATTGCAGGAACGTCATCGTATGGGGGCGCTCACAAGAAAAAATGGAAGCATACGCTAGCGATAGCCTTTTGAGCGACTTTAATATTGCTACAACCCGGCACATTGACGAACTAACCGCAACTTGCAATCTCATTGTAACCACCACTCCATCAAAAAACCCACTGCTTTTGTCATCTCAAGTAATGGAAGGAACTCATATTACAGCAGTAGGTGCTGACACGCCTGGCAAGGTTGAAGTTGATCCCGCCTTATTTGAAAGAGCGGATATTGTTGTTGCAGATAGTATCACACAATGCATCGACCATGGCGATTGCGCTTCAGCAATAGCAGCCGGCACGCTTGACGCAAAAAATATTATTGAGCTTGGCACCTTTATCACCAGCGGAAAAAAGAGAAGTGATGACAGTTCGATTACCATTGCCGATCTGACTGGTGTCGCTGTACAAGATATCAACATTGCAGAGTTGGTCTACGGAAGAGCTGCTGGCCTAACTTAGCATAACGCTCGTATCAGACAACAAAGAGCAAATGATGCAGTGTTTTCGGATTATGGTATAAGCATTTAGAATTTCTCTCAAAGCGCGTATATTATCCTTCCTTAATCTTCATGAATGTCAAAGTGGTTTAAGAATTCAGGACCTGGAGCGCTTGTAGCTGCAGCTTTCATTGGTCCGGGAACAGTCACCGTGTGTACAATTGCTGGAGCTCAATTTGGCTACTCGCTGCTTTGGGCTATGGCCTTATCCGCGCTAGCCACCATTGTGTTGCAGGAGATGGCAGCTAGACTTGGCATCGTTTCACGACAGGGGTTATCAGATGTAATTAGAAGAGAAATCAATCATCCAGTCGTGAAAGCTTTTGTGCTTACACTAATTCTTTTCGCTATAGTTGTTGGCAACGCAGTCTACGAAGCAGGAAACATCAGCGGAAGCATAATTGGGTTAGAAGCACTGCTTGGCAGTCCGGAAATTAAACTAGGTTTTGTAACACTCAATTACATGAGCATCCTTATCGGTGCAGTTGCCTTCACTTTGCTTTACATCGGCAATTACAAAGTACTCGAACGTGCATTGGTTTCTCTTGTGATTATCATGAGTCTTGCTTTCGTAGTCACTTCCATGCTCACAAAACCAGATATTGGCGCTATGTTGAGCGGACTGTTTGTACCAAGAGTTACGGACGCGAATCTACTCACTATTGTGGGGCTAATAGGAACAACCGTAGTGCCTTATAACCTCTTTCTACACGCTTCACTTGTCAAAGAAAAATGGGGTAGCTCCGCGCAAGACCTTGCTTTTGCAAAGAAAGACACCATTATCTCAGTCGCATTCGGAGGACTGGTCTCCATGGCGATTCTTGTTTCTGCTGCGGCTGCCGGAATTGGCAGCGTTTCCAATGCAGGTGACCTGGCAAGGGGCTTAGAGCCACTGTTTGGAAGCTTCGCCAAATATTTTTTGAGCATTGGTATGTTTTCAGCTGGTACCACCTCTGCCATCACCGCACCCTTAGCCGCAGCTTATGTAGCCAATGGCTGTTTGGGTTGGGACGGAAATCTTAAGAGCAGAAAATTTAGAATGGTTTGGGGGTTCGTCTTGCTGATGGGTGTTGTCTTTTCTTCCTTGGGTCTTAAACCAATAGAAATAATCAAGTTTGCCCAGATTGCAAACGGAGCCGCTCTACCAATTATTGTCGGCATCATTCTTTGGATCATGAACAAGAGATCTGTGCTGGGTGAGTCTCGGAATAGTAGTCTTCAAAATATTCTCGGAGGAATTATCTTTGTTGTTACGATCGTACTCGGACTCAAAAGTATCATTCAAGTAATTGGCTGATGAAAGAATTTACTATCGACATCAACTGTGATTTGGGAGAAGGAGTAGGAAATGATCACCTGCTTATGCCCCACCTGAGCTCCTGTAATATCGCTTGTGGCGGGCATGCGGGTGATGATGATACCATGCGCTCAACTATCACATTGGCTCTTGCACACCAGGTAAAAATTGGTGCACATCCATCTTTTCCGGATCGGGAAAACTTCGGGCGAATCGAAATGCATTTGCCCATTGATGAATTAGAAGCAATAATTTCTTCGCAAATAAGCCGGCTTCACAAGCATCTAGAAGAGCAGCGCGCACTCATGCATCACATAAAACCACATGGTGCTTTATATAACATGGCAGCCGTAGATCATGATACAGCAGAGGCTATCTCCAGAGCAGTTGCAGCCTATTCTGGAAAAGTATTTCTATACGTCCCTTTTGGCTCGGTGATAGAGCAGCACGCCCTTGAAAAAGGCATACCAATCAAGTACGAGGCCTTTGCGGATAGAAACTACAACAATGATCTCACGCTGGTATCGCGCAAAGAAGAAAACGCGTTGCTAAATAATGTGGATGAAATATTCAGGCATGTCGTACCCATCATCAAGGAACAAAAAGTGAGATCAGTTGATGGAAATTGGATACCCATTAAGGCTGACACGCTGTGTATTCATGGCGACAACCCCAACGCTCCAGAAATAGCAAAACACCTATCCGTCAAATTACAAGAGGTTGAAATTAGCATTCTATAAATTTTGAAAGGATTCGATCTAACATTTAAACCCTTTGGCGAATCCGCGGTACTCATCGAATGGCCGGCAAGAATAGATGAGGATATTCTATCCGATATAATGGCCTTGCAGGAAGTGATCGAAAAAAAACTATCTGCGTCAATTATTGAATCCGTAATTGCGTACAATTCGCTTACGCTCATTTTCGATCGTGAGAAAACTAGCCCCGAACAATTGCAGGTAGAGGTCAATAAATTGAGAAGTATCACAAGGAAACCTGGCACCTCCAAAAATAAGCTATGGAAAATCCCAGTCTGCTACAATGAAGAATTTGGCATCGATCTCCAGGAAATTTCAAAAGTCAAAAAATTGAGCATTGACGAAATCGTAGCGAAGCACTGCGCACCCATCTACACGGTCTATTTTATCGGCTTCCTTCCCGGCTTCCTTTATCTTGGCGGGCTACTCCCCGAATTAAATCAACCGAGAAGATCAACCCCCAGACTAAGAATAAAAAAAGGTGCGGTAGCTATTGGCGGGAGCCAAACGGGGATTTATCCGATTGAAAGTCCGGGAGGTTGGAATGTGCTAGGCAATACCCCTCTTTCATTTTTTGACCCTCACTCTTCCCCACCATGTTTCGCTTCACCTGGCAATAGACTTCAATTCTATCCAATCCAATTGGATCACTATCATCACCTAAAGGAAGAAGTGGAAATTGGAAGATTCAAACTAGAGAGCGAATCAATATGAAAGCTTCTGTCGAAATATTATCACCCGGGCTTTACACATCAATTCAGGATCGCGGCAGAGTTGGATATAGAAAATTTGGCGTTCCAACATCCGGTGCAATGGACCGATTCAGTGCCGGCATGGCGAACAGATTGCTTAATAACCAAATAGATGATCCTGTGATGGAGATCACGTTGTCCGGACCCAAACTCAGATTCAGTGCTAAAGCCGTTATTGCCATAGCAGGTGCTGATCTTTCACCACAACTAAATCACCAGTCCATCAATACCGGCACGGCTTACCCCGTAGCGGCTGGCGATGTCATCTCATTTGGAGAAGCTAAGCTGGGAGCTCGCTGCTACCTGGCCGTCAAGGGTGGATTTCTCGCTGAATCCATTTTAAATAGCGCTTCATTTTATAAAGCGATCTCGGGCAAAGATCGGTTTCAGAAGGGCGACAAAATTCCAATACCGGAATATGAAAATAACACTGCTTCGTCTAACGCTTCTTTAAGAACTGAAAAGGATCTATTTACTACCAGAGAAATAGAGTGCACACCTGGGCCAGAATTTGAAATGCTGAACCACCAGGATTCAGAAAAAATCTTCAGTCAAGAGTTTGCGATTGCTCCCGACAATAATCGTATGGGATATCGATTGCTATCCGAGCCCTTGCAATACCCAAGCGATTTTAGCATGCTAACCTCCGCTGTTTTGCCTGGCACTATACAATTAACTCCTTCCGGACAGTTGATCGCGCTCATGCAAGACTGCCAAACCACGGGTGGCTATCCGCGCATTCTGCAACTCACGTTCCGTGGGATAAACTGCCTGGCACAAAAAAAATCAGGAGATAGATTTCAATTCATCTCAATTTGACTTGCATAAAATTCCACCAAACGGAATATTTCCCGCTGATGGATTTGAGCATTAGGAGAGATGCAGATATATCTATCTTAACTCAATAATACTGTCGCTATGCTGGAAAGGATAAATAAGCTTATCAGGCTACCAAAGAATAATGAAAATGATCCCTCCGTTCACTTCTGGAAGGGAGCATTTATTGGAGTGATCTCGCTAGCTCTTCTTGTTATGGCCCTTTCGGGGCTTTTCTTTCGCACGGGTTTACCCAGGGTGGTTATGGTGCTCGCCACAGTAACTATTGGAATCTCAGCCTTTTGGTTTTTTAGAATTATTGGCAGCCTGATTCACAAAGGTATTTCAAAGGTCCCTCTTTTTGTATTCTCTCTCATTTTTGCCGGAGTAGGCATTTTCATTTTGGCTAAAAACATTCGCTTCGGCTTGCCAGATGTTATTTTTTACCCTGGCATTATCATTAGCATCACCACCGTTGTTCTGCTTTTTGGAAGTATTTGGGTTCTTCTAAAATCTCCCGATCAACCAAAAACTAAATATCTCATTGCTGTTGTTTGCTCTTTACTGGTGCTAGGCGTGGGCACCTACTACTTCGCACAAGAAGGAAGCAACCCCTATCCCATCGCGTTCGAGCCAACTGAAATAGAATTGCTTTCAGCGCGTGGCATTGCAAATCCAGGTCTGGATGGAAAGTTACAATTCACTCACTTCACCTATGGCAGTGGCACAGATACGAGGCGTGCCGAATTCAGGGAAGAAGTGAAATATAAATCAAAGTCGGTTGATGCTTCAAGAATTCTGACCGACTGGAAGGGTAAAAAAGCAAAATGGCGTGAACGATATTGGGGGTTTGGTGCGAAGGAATTCCCACTTAATGGCAGGGTTTGGATGCCAGTGGGCAATGGGCCGTTTCCAATCATCTTGATTGTGCACGGCAACCATGGCATGGAGGAACACTCCGATCCGGGGTACAAATACCTTGGTGAACATCTATCAACTCGGGGATTTATTACCGTCTCGGTGGATGAAAACTTTGTGAACGGAACATGGTCTGGAGATTTTAGAGGAAAGGAAATGCCTGCCCGGGGATGGCTATTGCTAAAGCACCTTGAACAGTGGAAGCTTTGGAATCAAGACAACAACCACGAGCTCTTTGGTAAAGTAGATTTGGATAATGTTTTACTGGCCGGACATTCTCGTGGTGGCGAGGCAGCACCTATTGCTGCACGGTTTAATGAACTGGATTATTTCCCTGACGATGCAAATGAAAAGTTTGATTTTCATTTCGGAATAAAGGGCGTGCTTGCAATTGCACCTACAGATAAAAGATATGATCGTAGAATAGACCTCGAAAATGTCAACTACCTTTCCATTCAGGGCTCCTACGACAGTGATGAAGCAAGTTTTTTCGGATTCAGACAGTACCAACGCGTAACATTTCCAGATAGCAACTTCTACTTTAAAGCCGGGCTGTATGTGCACAGAGCCAATCATGGTCAATTCAATAGCGTATGGGGAAGGTACGATGGAGGCCCGCCTTACAATTGGGTACTTAATACACAACCGCTAATTCCTATGGAAGAGCAGCAGCAGATTGCAAAGGTCTACATAGGAGCATTTGCAGAAGCAGTGCTGCATAGTGATAGCTCATATCTTCCCCTCTTTAAAAATTCAATGGCAGGAAAAGATTGGCTACCGAACTCATTACTTCTAAATACTTACAAAGATTCTGAGACTAAGGTATTGGCTTCCTTTGAAGAGGATATTGACCTCACCTCAGCCTCACTAAATCAATCAATAATAAGCACTGAACACCTGAAGGTTTGGAGAGAGGAAATACTCACGTTCCGTGATAAAGATGTACAGGGAAACAATGCCGTGGTGCTCGGTTGGGATTCAGCGTCTGATTCAATCAAACAATCGCCTTATTACCAAGTACAGCTCAATAAGCCCGTGCGAGTTGAAAAAGATCAAACTGTAAGTTTTCTTGCCGCTCGCGGCAACATGTCAGAGCTCAAATCTGCCTCTGATAAAAAGAAGGAGAATGAAGAGGAAGAGAAGGATTTAGCTGAACTCGACTTTACCATCGTGTTGTATGACAGTACAGGAAAATCTGCCTCAGCTGCTCTAAATGACTTCAAGAAAATTAGCCCACAACTCAAAATTCAGTTCTTGAAACTAAAAGGTTTGAACGAAGAGAATTTTGGAAGCACTTGGGAGCCGACACTTGAGTCCATTGAAATTCCCCTAAGTGCGTTTGAAGGTGCGGAGGAAATAACACATGTCAAAAGCCTCCGATTCAAGTTCGACAGAAGCCCTAAAGGCGTTCTAATTGTAGATGAAATTGGCTTAGGAGTAGCCAGATAGCTCATTTTAGCATTTTCTTTAAGAATTTTTTGATAGGAGTTAAACCCTCGTGGCAATGTCATGTCTAAACCCCAAACAAACTGGAAATAATGATGAAGACGTTGAACATGATGGCAAAGGAAACAAAAGCAACATCGCTGAAAGTAATAATCATAGCGATGGGTTTATTAGCAATGATACTCACTTCGTGTAATGAAGAAGGAGTAAACGCGGATACTTCAGTAGAAGATCAAGAAAGCGTGCAATTAGATGATCTGGATGAGTACTACATGGAAGATGCGGATGACATCGTCTCTTCCCTGCTGGAAAAAGAAACAAGCAGTGATGGTGGCAAAGTTGCATCTAATGACACCCGACTGGCGTGTGCAGAAATTACCAGAACCGGTACAGATGAGTCGGGTACTGTCGTGATTGATTTCGGTGATGGATGTGAAGATCAGAAGGGTAACATTCGCAAGGGGCAAATTGTGGTTGAATTTTCAGGGCGATGGAACATGGCAGGATCTTTCTGGAGCGTAGAATTTGTAGATTACTTCATCAACGATGTGTCTATCGCAGGGCTTCGCAAGGTGAACAATATCTCTGAAAGTGAAGGCGAGTTGATTTTCAAAATTGATGTAGAAGATGGTGTGATTACCTGGCCCGATGGCTCAAAGGCAACTAGAAGGGTACATCGCAGACGTCATCATGTGCGCAATGACAACAATTTGCTTGATCGCTTAATCATTTACGGTACGGCAGAAGGCAATCATAGAAATGGAAGAGGATTTCAAATTGAAATTATTGAGCCACTAGTGTACAGCCGTGAGTGCGCTCAGCAGGGAGTAATCATTCCGGTGGAGGGTATTAAATCGATCAAGCATGGTCAGCGAGGCATCACAGTGGACTATGGTGACGGCACTTGTGACAATTTCGTCTCAATCACCAATAAGAATGGAAAGACCTGGCGACACGAAGTAGGGAACTAAAATTCTCCAGGCAATAGACAAACCGCCTCGACACTCGTTGAGGCGGTTTTTTAATGCGCACTTTGAGCGCTAGTTTTGCAACTAGATTTCTGCCTTCACAAAGGCCACCATGAAACGTACCCTACTAACCTTCCTACTTTGCTGCTTCATCGGATCTGCGATAAGTCAAGAAATTAGGCCCTATCTCAATGAGGCCATCAAGGTGGAGAAATGGTTGCAGTCCGTAAAGGTCACAACACCTGAGGGCACCTACTGGCCTTCCATTCCTGAGGAGGCTGAAGCCACGGTCATTCAAACTGATCTGTATTCGGGATCTGCGGGGGTGGTCCTGTTCTATCTTGAGCTCTACAACACCACAAAGATTTCCACTTACCTTAAAGAGGCACTTGATGGTACTAAGTTTTTGATTGCACACGGAAGCAACGCCAAAACCTACGATGAAGTAGGTCTCTACACCGGGCTTGCCGGGGTGCTCTGGACTGTTTCGGAAGTTCAGAAAATAAGCCAATATGATGAGCTGAAGGAAAGCAAGCAAATATTGTTTCAAAACCTGAAGCGCAAAGCAAAACCAACCAAGGCGGGAGTGACTTGGCGATATAATGACATTGTGTACGGCAGTGCGGGCATTGGTCTGACCCTTCTTGATCTTAAGGAAATCCCTGGTGCCAAAGAATTAGCAATCGCGACCGGAAAAGAATTGATTCGTGCTGCAACTCCTGATCCTAAAGGCCTGAAATGGTATATGGACACTGCTATGGTTAAGCAACAGTACTATATGCCTAACTTTTCACATGGCACCGCAGGAGTAAGTTATTTTCTTCTAAAGCTCTATCAGGAGACAAAAGATAAGGAGTTCTTAAATGCGGCCTTAAAGGGTGTGAGCCACCTGGAGTCATTAGAAAACAAGAACAACTGGATTTTTCATCACGACAAAGAGGATGGGAAAAACCTTTACTACTTGTCATGGTGCCATGGACCCGCTGGCACTGCAAGACTGTATTATGAAATGTATCTGCATACCAAAGATGCCAGATGGCTTACTAAAATGGAGAAAGCCAGCAAAGCCATCATGCAATGTGGTATACCCCAGAAGGAACTTCCCGGATATTGGAATAATGTGGGAGCATGCTGCGGGAGTGCTTCCATTGCCGAATTCTTCCTGGACATGCATAAAGTGACCAAAAAACCTGAATACCTTGAATTCTCCTTAATGGTGACCGATGACCTCATGGCGCGGTCAACCATGGAAGGCAAGGGGATCAAATGGATTCAGGCTGAGCACCGAAAAACTCCTCAACTTCTTGAAGCGCAAACAGGATTAATGCAAGGCGCAGCAGGAATAGGTATCTGGTTACTTAAACTTGATGCCTTTAAGGAAAAGGAATCGCCTGCAATTCAGCTACCAGACAATCCCTTCTAAACTACCTTCTTGCGGATGGCCTTCGCATAAGTTCTGCTCACCGGAAAACTTTTGCCATTTTGCATTTTGACGATCATACCACCGTTAAAATGCCGTTCAATTTCTTTTAGAAAATTGATATTGATAATGGTAGAGCGGTGAACTCTGATGAACATTTCCGGGTTCATGATCTCCTCCAGCTTGCCAATTCCCGAAGAGCTCACAAATTGGTCAGACTTGGTGGTGATAATTGTGTAGTCTCCAGACGCTTCGAGAAAAATGATTTCCTCCACAGGAAGGTTATAAAGTTTTTCAGATTTCTGCACGAATATATGTGAGTCGTAGCTCCCCTTCCTATCTGGTTTGAAACTTTTCAGCAACTCACCAATATTATTATCCTCTAATTCCTTCCTTGTCATAGCCCGATCAATCGCCAGCTTGAAACGTTCTTCATCCAATGGCTTCAATAGATAATCCACTGCGTTTTTTTCAAAAGCTTTGATGGCATATTGGTCGTACGCTGTCGTAAAGATCACATAAGGATCATGCTCAATTTCTTCAAGCACTTCAAACCCATTCATACCGGGCATCTGCACATCCAAAAAGATGATATCAGGTTTCAGGGAGTCGATCTTTTCCACCGCTTCTTTGCCCTTTTCACATTCCGCTACTATTTCAATCTTCGGAAACGCCTCGAGAAACTCCGTAAGTAATTCTCTCGCTAAACTCTCATCATCTATGATAATACATGTTGTCTTCATACAGCTTGTTTTTCAAGTATTGGTTGTGTGTCCTCTTTTTTCTTGTGTCGTGGTTCTTTCACCTCAATGAAAAAACTCACCGCGTATCCCTTTTCGTTTGCTCTGATACGCAAACCTGATTGTTGTCCGTAGTAACTTTTCAGTCGCTGATCGGTATTGGCCATGCCCACTCCACTCGAACTTCCATCCATTATCTTTTTGGCTTTGGTGCCAAGTCCATCATCTCTCACCTCAAAGAATATGATCTGTTCCGACCTCCTTACGGTTAGGTAAATGGTACCTCCGTCCTCCTTTGGAGCAATTCCGTATTTCACCGCATTCTCTACCAAAGGTTGCAAAATCATAGGCGGGATTGCCACGCCCAGGCACTCCGGGTCAATATCTGTTTGAAACTTCAGTCGCTCACCAAACCTCACTTCTTGTATTCTTATATAGTTCTCAATAAACTTTATTTCATGAATCAACTTCACCATTTCATCGCTATGCGCATCCAGCGCATATCTAAATATGTCTGAAAGTTGAGTGATTACTTTTCTCGCCTTTTCTTTACTGGAATGCATCAGTGTGCTAATAGAATTCAGCGTGTTGAACAAGAAGTGCGGATTAATTTGAGACTTTAGTAGAGAGATCTGCATCTCTCTGTTTCTGATGGCCAATTCGCTCTTCTCCTTCTCCTGCCTTTGCAGGCCTTGAAAATATCTAATCACGTAGTAAACACCGACAGTGATAATATATTGATCATAAAAGCGCAACGCATCCCAACTCATTAGCTCCAGCATATACTCTTTCCAGTGATCGAAGTACACCAAGCCGTCCAAATAATCTGTAAAGTAATAGGATAAGGTACCCATCACCAGAAAGAACATGAAGATGCCAAATACGTGAGCCCCTATCTGAAAGGAAGCGCTAAAGTGCGATAACCAGTGAGACCAAAGGAAAATAAGGATAATGGAAACGATAAGTGCCTCATATAAGAAAAGTGCATTCCAGAAGACATAGGTAGATGGATTGATGAATTTCCACTCAAAAATCACACTGATTCCAAAGTTTATTGCATACCATATACATATGATTAGATATGCTCTCCTCCAAATCCTGGGTATATTGTCTATTAGTTTCAAACTGAGGAAATTTGTATAATAAAGTTAAGGAATTGAAGATAAAGAAGATCAAGTCCAGCTTTTTCAGTTAAAGGGTAGACATGATCGGCCAGCACACAATAAGAGCGGATAAGTTGAAAAATGACGAATTGAAGAGGTGTAGATTGATGTTTACCACTGGCAAAATATTGCTTTCCTTTTTGTGCCTTTTTCTTGGTCTACAAATATCTCACGCCCAAACGATAACCATTAGTGGCCAGGTAATAGACATGGAGTCGAAAGAACCCCTGCCCTTTGCCTCAATCGGAATTAAAGATAAGTCACTGGGTACCATCACCAATTTGCAAGGTGAATTCGATTTTCATGTTCCGAACGAGTTGCGAAATGACATTCTCATCATTAATATGTTGGGGTACGAAACCTACGAAGCGCCCGCCTGGACTCTGATTGAAAATAGAACCAACCAAATTCAAATTCGAAAATCTACCAGGGTACTGGAAGAAGTTATTGTGAGTGATTCGCTTCGAGGGGGTGAAATAATGAGCATCGCCTTGTCACGCATCGATCAGAATTATCCTATGAAGCCATTTTTGCTGGACGGCTTCTACAGAGACATAAAAGAGGTGGGGGGCACCTATGTCTCCTTGCTGGAGGCTGCGGTCAAGATTTTTGATGAAGATTACATGGCTCCCAGAAATAAGTTCAAACTGCGGGAGCGAGTGGCGCTGCAAGAAGTAAGAAGAAGTTTGGGGTATGAAAACAAGTTTACAGCATACTTTGACGAAGGCAACTTGCTGGAGGATATACTATTGCACAATAACATTCGGTATCGCCAGTTTCCTGAAGAAGAGATCTTCTACAAGGGAATGATACGCGAACCAGATTCCTATTACAATGGACATGAAGTGTACGTAATCTCTCAGAAGTACGATTACGACCTTACAATCTTTATTGACAAAGAAAATTACGCCATCATCCATCTGGAATACGAGAATGACGAGCAGGAAGTGATCAGAAAAAGAAGAGGCTTGGTCAGCAAATTTGTTAACCTTAAAAGAGTAATTGATTTCAAATCCTTCGAGGGAAAATTCTTTCTCAACTATCTTACTTTAGAGTCAAAAATCAATTGGTATGATAAAAAAACAGATGAGCTAAGATTCGAAACTAAACTTCATCAGCAATTGCTTATTAACGATGTGCACGCAGACACGGATGAGTACATAGGAACAACGGAAAAAATGAAAAACTATGGCCTGCAATACCAAGACCTACCTTACAACAAGAAATTTTGGGATAATTATAACGTGATAAAGGAAAGTCCACTGGACAGAAAAATTATTGAAGATCTGGAGAAGGCTGTTCCGCTAGAAAAGCAGTTCGATTACAACGATCTAAATTAGCCTTTCTTTCAAGGCCTCAGTCAAAAGTTCCTCCCGGTCAATAGGTACCACACCAGTGTGCTGACAGACAAGTCCTCCGCCTAAATTAGCAAGCGCAGCTACAAGCTTCGAATCCAAATTTAGTGCAACGCAAAGTCCTGCAATGCTCACCACCGTATCTCCGGCTCCCGACACATCAGCAATCTCTCTTACATGCGCCTTCACATGCACTTTTTGATCTTGATAGTCAATAAACGCGCCATGTTCGGACAAGGTCACCAATACGCCAGAGGCACTTAACTCACTTTTCAATTTAGCAACTGCCTTTTGCACCTCATCAAGGTCTTTTGGATCAACCTCAATTTTAAGCCCCTCCCTTAACTCCTTCAGATTAGGCTTAAACAAAGTCACATTCTTGTATGAACTAAAATTCCGCTTCTTGGGATCCACCACCACAGGTATACCAAGTTTCTTTGCCATTTTCACCGTTGCCCCGATCAACTTTTCATTGATCACACCCTTATCGTAATCTTCGAAAATCACAACCTGACACGCTGGAAGAATTTGCTCAATACTCTTAATTAGCAGTGACTCTTCATCCTGGTTTATTTCGGCATCAGATTCTTCATCAACCCTTACCACATGCTGATGACTCGCAATCACCCTGGTCTTTATTGTGGTGGGCCTTGCTTTGCTAACAATCATTCCTTGTCTGGAAAGTCCCTCCACATCAAGGCAGTCCAAAAGCTTTTTCCCAGCTTCATCCTCTCCGGCAAGCGCACAAAGAATAGGGTTTGCACCAAGCGCCTTCACATTCAAAGCTACGTTGGCTGCCCCTCCAAGTCTAAAATCTCTCTTTTTTACTTGAATGATTGGAACCGGTGCTTCCGGAGAAATCCTGTCAACCCGACCCCAGATATAACTGTCCAGCATCACATCACCAATCACCAGCACGTTGAGATTATTAAAGGCTTCAAAGATTTGATTGACTGAGGTGAAGGCCATGGTCTTACTTTAACTTGGCTAGTGCTTCCTTCATTCTTTTCAATGCCTCAACCAGCTCTTTCTCAGAGGCAGCATAAGACAGACGCACGCAATTTTCTTCGCCAAAAGCACCTCCTGCCACCAGAGAGACATGAGCAGTGTCCAGTATATACATGCAAAAGTCTTCACCTGTGTTTATTGTAGTCTCTCCATCGGATTTTCCGTAGTAGTAGCTCACATCAGGGAAAAAATAGAAAGCTCCTTGTGGATAGTTTGCTTTTATACCTGGAATCTCCTTCAAAAGCTTGTAGACAATTTCTCTGCGATGACGGTACTCCTCCACCATTTTCAAAGTGGGGCTCAAGTCGCCTGATATGGCGGCAAGGGCAGCACGTTGCGATATAGACGCATTTGCTGAAGTAATTTGACCCTGAACCTTAATACTTCCTTTGGCTATCCAATCCGGAGCGGCAAGGTATCCTACTCTCCAACCAGTCATCGCAAAACCTTTCGCAAATCCGTTGATAGTAATGGTTCTTTCAAACATTCCAGGCAGCGAGCCAATGCTGCATTGATCGCCAGAAAAATTAATGTGTTCGTAGATTTCATCCGCAATTACCAGCAGGTTATCATGCTTCAAAACAATTTTTGAAATTGCCTCTAATTCCGACCTTGTGAATACTGATCCTGTGGGATTGCACGGTGAAGAAAACATGATCGCCCGTGTCCGTGGGGTGATCGCTGCTTCCACTTGCGCTGCCGTCACTTTGAAATCATTCTCGATAGTACCTTTTACAATTACGGGCTTTGCCTCGGTCAATCGCACTAGCGCATCATAACTTACCCAGTAAGGCGAAAATATGATTACCTCATCTTGGGGATTAAGCAACGCAATAAGCACATTCGCAATCGATTGTTTTGCTCCGTTAGATACCACCACGTGTTCTGCTTTGTATGGCACCTTATTTTGTGTGGCATACTTGTTGGCGATGGCTTCTCTAAGGTCAGGGTAGCCAGCCACAGGAGGGTAAGCAAAATACTTTCCAGAATCGATAGCTTCTTTGGCTGCATCACTCACATGCTGTGGAGTCTTAAAGTCCGGTTCACCAAGACTAAGGCTAATCACATCGATGCCACGCGCCTTGTACTCACGTGCCTTTGCGGCCATAGCGAGCGTAGCTGATTCTTCAATTGATTCAATTCTGTTGGAAAGTCGCTGATTCATAGTTCTAAAATTACTTCGCAAAGAAAATGATTAAAAGCCAAGAAGGAAACCCAATTGCGAAGATTCATGGCACAGATAAACTTCGATATAGAGCCTATTGTTGATCATAATCAGCTTTAATTCGCCATTCAGGAAAGCATCTCGCTAAATCTAGAAGGAAGTACGGCCCAGTATGCTTCTCCCAAGCGTGATCTCATCTGCAAATTCTAAGTCACCTCCGATAGGAATGCCTCTGGCAATGGTACTTAGTTTAACTGAAAATTCCTTCAATCTTTTGCTGATGTAGAAGGAGGTGGTATCCCCCTCCATCGTAGGACTCAATGCGAGTATGATTTCACATATTTCACCTTTGCTTTCTGCGACCCTTTGAACGAGAGATTCGATTTTTAACTCAGAGGGTCCGATGCCATTCATAGGAGAGATAACACCTCCTAGTACATGATAGATCCCTGAATACTGAGAGGTATTTTCAATGGCCATGACGTCTCTGGTATCTTCAACCACGCATAACACGCTCTTGTCCCTCCGGTGACTCCGGCATATAGCGCACAATTCTTCATCAGAGATATTATGGCATTGGCCACAGAATTGAATTCCCGACCTGAGATTATTCAATGCATTGGTCAAGCTAAATGTTTTGTGTTCTGATTCTTTGATCAGGTGGAGTACCAGGCGCAATGCTGTTTTCTTTCCAATTCCCGGAAGCTTTGACACCTCATTGACAGCTTCTTCAACAAGCTTAGAAGGGTATTCCATTAAGGCATCTGTGTTTATAGTATTTTGGCGTCAATGCCTGCTTCGCAAATTGCGGTGCGCATGGGCTTTAACTCCTCGAATGTTCCCGTCTTCACCGCACACTTACCTTTGTAGTGAATGAGCCACGTACATTGCTCTGCTTGTTCGGTGGAGTGCTTACAAACCTTTATCAAAGTTTGTATCACATGCTCAAACGTATTGAAGTCATCATTAAATACTACGAGATCTTTGACATCAATACTTTCGATCGCATCCAACAACTCAACCTCTCCCTGTTCTTGATGTGACATAATCATAAGCCAATCGATTGGTTTATTTTTTGTTTTAATCAATCCAGTTCCAAAAGTAAAAAAAAATAGCAAGTTTTAGCGTTTGCAATCACTATGAGCCCACTTCTTGTCCTCTTTATTCTTCTATCTTACTTCGCTATCTTAATTGGGATCTCGGTAGTTACCTCGAAAGGAGCAACCTCTGATACTTTCTTCACTGCCAACCGTCAGTCTCCATGGTACCTTGTGGCCTACGGAATGATTGGCGCCTCACTCTCAGGTGTAACTTTCATTTCTGTTCCGGCCAGTGTGGGCACAACCGCTTTCTCTTATTTTCAGGTCGTTCTTGGATATTTGGTGGGCTATTGGATCATTATTTGGATTTTGCTTCCCCTGTACTATCGGCTTAACCTCATTTCGATATACTCCTACTTCGAAGAAAGGTTTGATCGCATCTCGTATAAGACCGGGTCCTTTTTTTTCCTTCTGTCACGATCAATAGGCTCATCACTAAGGCTTTTTCTTGCCGCCTCCGTTTTACAACTCTTCCTGTTTGATGCCTGGGGTGTACCCTTTGTCGTAACGGTCCTCATTACAATTTTTTTAATATGGATATACACGTTTAAGGGAGGCATCAAAACCATCGTTTGGACGGACACTTTTCAAACCACCTTTTTAGTTCTTGCTGTTGTCATATCCGTAGTGCTGATAGCTCAACGCCTTGATTTGGGCTTTGGCGGACTGATGACCCTGGTATTTGAAAGTGATTACTCCCGCATTTTCTTCTTTGACGACCCCAAGAGTACATTCTTTTTCCCTAAGCAATTTTTTGGTGGCGCTTTTATCGCCATCACCATGACGGGGATGGATCAAGACTTGATGCAAAAGAATCTCACCTGTAAGAATATTGGAGATGCCCAAAAGAATATGTTCTGGTTGAGCAGCACGCTCGTTGTAGTAAACCTACTTTTTCTAATCCTCGGTGCCTTGTTATACATATACAGCGCAGAGTTTGGCCTTCAGTTGCCTGAAGTCAGAGATGAGTTATTTCCTATGCTGGCCTTCAACGAATTTGGGTTACTTGCTGCAGTCTTGTTTTTGTTGGGGATTACCGCATCCACTTACGCCAGCTCAGACTCTGCCCTTGCAGCATTAACCACTTCATTTTGCGTTGACTTTCTAGATTTTAAGAATAAGCCGGAGGCAGTCAAACAAAAGCAAAAGAATAGAGTTCATATAGGATTTTCTATACTATTCTTCATCATAATTCTGGTTTTCAAAGAGGTAAATGAACGATCACTCATTGATGCTGTCTTGATGGCGGCAACCTACACCTATGGTCCGCTGCTCGGTCTATTCGCATTTGGAGTTTTTACTAAGAGAAATGTTACAGGCAAATTAGTGCCGTTGGTATGTTTGCTCGCTCCTCTTCTTTGCTACCTGATCGTGTTGAATGCACCTTATCTACTAAACGGCTATCAAGTCGGATACGAGAATCTAATGTTGAACGGTATTCTGACCTTTTCTGGGCTTTTCCTAATAAGCAAAAAAAGGACTGCTCAAATTGAGCAGCCCCTTTAGACTAAAGCACTATAAAAAATATTATCTAATCACACTACCTAATATCAACACTTTGGAGTAAGAATAGCTTTCGATCTCCCTTCCATCTTTCACGATTTTGATGGTGTAACTACCAAACTTCGAATCGCAAAAGTCAATAACTGCTTTCCTTCTTTTAAGCTTCATCGAAGTTACCAGCTCTCCATTTGAGTGGTAAACCATTACTTCGCTGCCGATTAGTGATCTATTTGCCTTAAAAACAAAGAGATTTTTGTGCTTGGATTCAATCACAGTGATGGAGTCACCTTCGATTGGCGCAGCTATAGCAGTTGCAGAAATCAAAATGAATAAGATGGCTAAAAACTGAATTGAGGCTTTCATGATTGTATTTGTTAATTCCCTTAACAAATTGCCAAATACGTGCCGTCAGTTAAAAAGCACAATTCTAGGCTCTAATCATCATTTTTGCAAACAGCACTGTCCCAGAATGGGAACAAAGACTCGTAATTGAGACTAGAGCAACTCAACCGAGGGATCCCAGAAGTGCTTTTTGAAATCCTTCACTTTATGATTTGCCACTTTTATACGTTCCTTCTCGAGAAGCTCTTGCATTTTGCTTGGCGGCACAAAGTGAAATCTTCCCGTCAGCAATCCTTCTCTATTGAGCACCCGGTGTGCAGGTACCGGGAGGGTGTGCGCTGCATTCATCGCCCATCCCACCATTCGGGCACTCGTCTTGGTTCCCAGATAGGCAGCAATGGCCCCGTAGCTGGTCACTCTGCCTTTGGGGATTAACTTAACCACCTCATACACATCTTCAAAAAAGTTGTGTTGCTTGTGGCTATCTACCTTTTTCTTCACGCCCATTTACCAGAAATAAAAATGTAAGCAGTGAATTTACCCGAATCGATGTAATGCTCCAACTGAGGCCTTAAATTTGCAGGCCGAAAGAACTATGAGAAAAATTTCGCTCAGCATCATTCTTTTTAGCTTTTCAATAGGGCTTAATGCGCAGGAACTTGTATTTCCATATCAATACAAGTGGAATGAGCTTAATGAAGATGAGGAGTTGAAGTTTCAGGTCACTGCAATTGACTCCATTCCGCCCAGGCTCTACAGTATCGATGGAATTGCTGAATCAAAAATTCAATTTGATTCACTTGGCAATTTTTCCTGGAAACCTTCTTTTGACTTTGTCGATCGATTGGAAGGTCAAAAGCAAATAAGTGTAATCTTCGAAGCGGAATGGGACGATGGAAGAAAGGCTCGCAAGCCCGTAACGTTCACCGTCAATCATAAGAACAGGGCACCGGTGGTGGAAGAGCTACCGATATTCTATGTAAAGCTTTCCTCCAATAACCAATACCAGATCTCTGGCGACTATGTAAAAGATCCGGACGGGGATCCACTCACTTTTAGGTCCATTCATTCTCAAATGCCAGAAGGCGCCAACCTGAATTCGCTTGGGGTGTTGACCTGGACTCCTTCCCGAAATCAGTTTAATGCCCTTCGAAAGAATCCGCTTACAATAGAATTCATTGTTGAAGATCAGCCTTCAAAAACTGAAGCGCGGGGAAAAATTAGAATTGCCCAAACGCAGCTCGATCTGCCACCGGAAATATTGCTTGTCCCTGGCGACACTATTATCTCTATCAAGGAAGATGAATTGATCAATCTGAAGATCTACGTGTCTGATCCTAATGGAGATGAAAATATTAAGGAGGCAGGATTTATGAGTAGCGATATCAAGGTTCCCTCTGAAAGTTTCAAAGAAAACACAAAAGTTCAAGCGGAGTTTGTCTGGCTTCCCGGATACGAATTTGTGGATGGTAGCGAATTGTCGAAAAGTGTCGACTTAATCTTTTTTACATTGGATAAGTCAAATAATCGCACAGAAAAGAGAATCACTGTGCAAGTTGAGGATGCAGAAAATCTGGATGAGAAAGATAAAATGCTTGCTGTCAAGTATCGGAATTCACTCGCGCAAGCAAAGGGGCTCATAGATCTGCTGGATGAAAATCATGAGACGCTTACTAAAGCTTATAAGAAAGCAAAGAAAGGAAAGAAGAACAGAGCGCTAGTCACGGCTTCCCTTGGTGCCACCACTGGTTTATCTCCAATTATTCTAAGCACGGACCAGAGCAAGGTAGTTTCAGCAGTGGGGGGTACCACAGTGCTCACACTGGGCACTTTGGAGGCCACCGAAATTCTCGGCAAGTCCAAGTCGGATATTTTAGAGAAGATTAAAGTCAATGTCGAAATCAGAAATCAATTGCAGGTGGCGGGTGACAATTTTGCAAGGAAATATGCGCTCAAGTCTTCCAGAAGAAGTAAGGAGTTTGATGTGGACCGTGACAAAATGCTCCCTATCATTAACAACCAGAAGCTAGTCATCCTCGAAATGGATGCCAGCAAGCCCAGCTATAAAGTTTATAGTGATAAGGAGCTAAAAAAGACCTTCCCGGATTTCAGCGAGCAATAGGGCATTTTTGTGCAGCTCTTTTGGCAGATAGGAATTATCAATTACTTTTGCACTCCTGAAAATTATCCGCTTGGAACGCACAGAGGAGTGGCAGAGCGGTCGAATGCGGCGGTCTTGAAAACCGTTGAACCGCAAGGTTCCGGGGGTTCGAATCCCTCCTCCTCTGCATAGCATCGACCCCGACATTTGTCGGGGTTTTTTTATTGGTGCGCGAGGCAAAACCACAGGTTTTAGCGAGCGATACCAATAAAAAAGAGAGAGCGAAGCGAACGGTCGATGCTTTGACACTCCCCTTTAAAGGGATCATCCCGATCCCGATAAATATCGGGACTATCGGGATAATCCCTCCCTGGTTGCCGAAGCTGAGCGAAGGCATGCCTCCATGCCTGCGGCAGGCAGGCTCTGCAAACAAAGACCCTGACTGCCGTCAGGGTTTTTTGTTTCCGCGCCAGGCCGAAACGAAGTTTCATAATCGAAAGTGAGAAAGCTTAACACCTATTACCCTCAAGGCGCTCAGGAAAGTTGAATTTCTGCAAATATTATTTCAAGCTCCTCTCGCGTTTTACCCAATTTCTCTTCAAGCCTTCGTAACAAAGTCTCCTCCTTGCCCTCCTCCAAAACAAGATCTGCATCAACCAAATTATTAAACCTCCTTTTCAACAGGATTTTTTGCTCCCTCCAACTTCTTAAGATTTTCATAATACACAAGGTAGGGAGAAAGCGGGACATATCTTATTTCAATCACTACTGCTCCTCCTCACCTTCATAAGAGTCAGTTGTAATACATCAAAAAGAGAGTGAAGGCTAGGAAAGTTACTCTTGAACCACCTTCCGCATCTGCCGTTTGTGCAATTCAATGGCCTCCACTTTGATGCCGTGATGAAGGCTGGCGTTGATTTCGTAACCAAAAAGAAGGACTACGGTAATGAGTTGCACCCAAATCATAAGCGCGATCAGCACACCAATAGACCCATAGACTTTATTATAGGTACCGAAATTGGTGATGTAAAAAGAAAAACCGTATGAAATTCCCAATGTACCCAGCGTGGCGATAAAAGATCCAATGGAAAAAAACTTCCAGTTGTAGTGTATGGCGGGGCCAAAGTAATACACGAAAGAGATGGCTATAAAAAACATCACAAAGATTACCAGAAAACGCAGCAGCAAAATCATGTAGATGGAAAAGGCATCAAAATTTAGATTACTAAACTCAGAAATATTGGTGGTGATGTAGTTGATTGCAAATTGCCCAACCACCAAAATGACTACGGCCAGAATGAGCACTACAGCCAACATGAATGTAAGTCCTGTAGCCGTGAGGCGCATGCGTAGCCCACTTCTTTTTTCCACCGTCTGATAGCAGGCATTGAATGCCCGCATTAAAGAAAGCATACCATTAGTAGAGAGGTAAACAGCAAACAAAAAACCGAACGTCAGAAGGCCTCCTCGCTGGTTGCTAATGATATCCAAAATGGTGGACGACACCACTTCATACATACTCGGAGGCATTAAGTTTCCCATAAACTCCATAATACTATTTCTATTCACTTCAGGATATAGCATCGCCACGTATGGGATGAGGGTGAATAGGAAAATGACAGCTGGAAAAATGGCTAGAATGAAGTTAAATGCCACGCCATTTGCCCAATTGGCGATGTTGTCGTTCTGCAAATTATAGGTAAATATCCTGAAGAACCGATACAGTGAAATATTGTGATAGCTTTTTATCCTCACGCCCTTCATCCAATCGCGTATGTTACGCACAAATGGAAATTTTAGAATAAGCCGAAGTAATTTATAGCTCATGAAAAATAAGGTGCTAGTACGTCTGTGAAGGCTGATGGTGGCCGGCAGGGTCGGCCTGACGTCATGTTAACAAACGCCAACAAAGTCTCTCCTTTATGGATCAACTCTCCGCCTTCATTCAAAATTTCATATTCAAAACGAATCCGAACTCCAGGCCGCTCACGAATTGTGGTGACAATCTTTAAATTATCGTCATAAAGAGCGGGTGCAAGAAAAAATGATTTGTTCTCAAGTACAGGCATCATGATGCCCATTTGCTCAAGCTCTTTGTAAGTCAAACCCAGTTGCCTCAAACTATCCACTCTTGCTACCTCGTAGTAAGTAGCATAATTACCATAGTATACGTAGCCCATCTGATCAGTCTCTGCGAATCTTACCCGTAAGGATGTCTCTGAGGTATACATTACTATTTGTTTCTAAGCGCACGCCCTTTCCTCTGCTCTAGAGTAAGCGCACGCTGATAATTCCTCGCATTGATGAGGTGTTCATTTAAGGTAATCGCAAAATTGTGATATCCAGAAAAATCTTCCTTGGCACACATGTACAAAAACTTGTGACTTTCTGCATTTAAAACCGCATCAAGGCTTGCAATTTGTGGCAGGTTGATTGGTCCAGGAGGTAAGCCCACATGCTTGTACGTATTATAAGGCGAATCAATTTCTTTGTGTTCGTTGAGCACCCGTTTAATACTAAAATCACCCACTGCATAAACAAGAGTTGGGTCTGCCTGCAGCGCAATGTCTTTCTTCAGTCTGTTTAAATATAGGCCTGCAATCACTGGCGCTTCATCTTGCTTGACAGTCTCTGCCTGCACAATTGAAGCCAAAATAGAAACCTCGATTGGCGTCATCCCCAGCTGATTTGCCTTATCCAGTCTGCTTTCATTCCAAAAGATTTTGAATTCCCGATGCATTCTCTCTACCAAATCATCTGCGGAAGTATTGAAGTACACTTCGTAAGTATTGGGAATAAACATGGAAAGGATATTGTCTTTATTGAATCCCTCATCGTTTGTGGCAATGAATTTGTTCAGGGCAGCTTGAAAGTCATCCCCTGTGATCGCCAAATTTTTTGTGATCGGTTCAGCGAGTTCGTCAATTAAGCGCGCATAACTAAAGGTAATATTTACGGGCTCTTGAATTCCAGCTCTCAAAAGTTTGATCGCTTGAAGATTGGTCATGTCGCGTCTCAAAAGGTAGCGCCCCGGCTTGATGGATTTATCATAGTCATACAACCGCGCCAGAAAACTGAATGAAACCATATCCGTTACAAAGCCTCCCCTACCCAGGTCATTTTGCACATCGCGATAAGTAGCGCCAGGTTTAACCACAAACAGGCGATCCTCTCGATCCACCAGCACATTAGGAGTGTTAAAGATTTGATAGGTATAAAACGTGAAGGTGATCAATAGCGATGAGCCCACCAGAAATACAATCAATCCCTTTTTGGATACTTCTTTCATTCTGTCTTTCAAACGTGCAAAATTACAAAAATGTGACTACAGCACCGTCAATTAGTTTTTGATTTTGGTACCTTGATGCCGCTAAAGATATTAAGCTAAATATGACTGCCGCCTTCCTTTCAATTCATCCTATAAATCCTGAGCCTCGAAAGATTGATCAGGTTGTTTCTGTCTTGCAGGGTGGTGGAATAATTGTTTACCCTACTGATACCATTTATGGAATTGGCTGCGATCTGTTCAACAAAAAATCACTGGAACGGTTATGCAGAATTCAGGGAATCAAACCCAAGCAACTCAATCTTTCGTTCATCTGTAGTGACATGAGTCACGTTTCACAATTTGTCAAAAGAATTGATACGCCATTCTTTAAAATCCTTAAAAAGACATTGCCAGGACCTTACACTTACATTTTCGAATCTAATAGCAACGTGCCAAAAATTCTAGGGGTAAACAAAAAGACAGCAGGAATCAGGATTCCCAATCACGCGATACCATTAGATATTGTCTCCAAGCTTGGAAATCCTCTCATCTCCTCCTCGATCAAGGATGACGATAAGATCAAGGAATACACTACCGATCCGGAAGAAATCTATGAAGACTTTAAAAATGAAGTTGACCTTGTGATCGATGGGGGGCCCGGTGGCAATGTTCCCTCCACCGTAGTGGATCTCTCAGGATCGGTACCGGTTGTCATAAGGCAGGGGTTGGGTGATTTTGATTTCTCGTAGAAGCCATGGGCAAGGCGCTGATTGAAATTCACTACCTCCCAAGTATCGAATACTTCTGCTTGCTGCTGCTTCATAAGGAAATTGTGATAGAAAAGCATGAAAACTATCAAAAGCAAACGTATCGCAACAGGTGCTACATCAACACCGCCAACGGCACTCAAGCCTTAACTGTCCCAATCACTGAAAAACATGGGAAGGTGTTGATTAAAGACGCAAGAATAGATCACTCGATGAATTGGGTTAACACACACTGGCGAGCGATCCTTTCAGCATATGGCAAATCTCCTTTCTTCGAACATTACGCAGATGAGCTTCAGGACATTCTTTATTCCAAAGAGATATTTCTCTACGACCTCGATCATAAATTGCTGTCATTCTGTCTGCAATGTCTCGGGGTCTCAATTGTGCTGACAGAAAGTACTGAGTATCAAAAAACCGTGTTAGATGAGGTCACGGACTTCCGAAGCACCATAACTCCCAAAATACCCTTCTTCGAAAGGTCCTTTTATGAACCTGCACCTTACATACAGGTTTTTGGCAGCAAGTTTGTTACTAACCTCAGCTTAATGGATTTACTTTTTTGTGAGGGGCCGAATGCAATTCACGTGTTGCAGTCCTCCACAAAGGGGTATTTGAACAAATAAAAATCTATTGTTGTTTTTAATACGTAAACAGACGAAAAAGCACGTCAAAACAAGTTAGATTGAAGTTATTGGGACTTTGAATAATGAACCCACAACTATACATTTACATTAAAGGAGCCGATAAATATATGGAAGCAAAATTTTCTAACCGTGTGAAAGAAGTGATCTCATTGAGTCGGGAGGAAGCGTTAAGGTTAGGTCACGATTACATCGGCACCGAGCACTTGTTATTGGGGATGATTCGCGAAGGCGAGGGTGTGGCCGTTGGTGTTTTGAAGAAGCTTGGAGTTCCCCTTGAAGAACTGCGTGGGGAGATTGAAAAAGTATCGAAAAGCACAGCTACGCATGATGTGAAAAATCTTGCCAACATCCCGCTTACAAGAGCTTCAGAAAAAGTCTTGAAAATAACCTATCTGGAAGCGAAAATATTTAAGGCGCAATTGATTGGAACTGAGCACTTGCTTCTCTCCATTCTCAGAGATCCAGACAATCTGGCCACGCAGATTCTAAACAAATTTGATGTAGCCTACGATGTGGTAAAAGAAATGTTAGAATATCAATCTGATCAACCATTGGCTTCATCAGATACTGATGATCCAGATGAAGACTCCTCAAAAATATTTGGCTCTTCCGGTGCTGGCGGAGGCAAGGAAAAGAAGGGCGCAGAGAAATCTCGCACACCCGTGCTCGACAATTTCGGCAGAGACCTCACGAAGCTTGCAGAGGATAACAAGCTAGACCCAATAGTAGGTCGTGAAAAGGAAATTGAACGCGTAGCACAGATTCTAAGCCGAAGAAAAAAGAATAATCCCATACTGATTGGTGAACCTGGTGTGGGTAAGACTGCCATTGCTGAAGGGCTGGCATTGCGCATCATTCAGAAGAAAGTGTCGAGAGTGCTGTTTGGCAAGCGAGTAGTTACACTGGATCTTGCCTCGCTTGTTGCTGGAACGAAATACCGCGGGCAATTTGAAGAACGAATGAAAGCGGTGATGAATGAGCTGGAAAAGTCTGCTGATGTCATTCTCTTCATCGATGAGTTGCACACCATTGTGGGTGCAGGTGGGGCTTCCGGCTCACTTGATGCCTCGAATATGTTCAAGCCCGCATTAGCACGCGGAGAGATCCAATGTATTGGTGCTACTACGCTTGACGAATACCGGCAGTATATTGAAAAAGATGGTGCGTTGGCTCGAAGATTTCAAATGGTGATGGTGGACTCCACCACAGTAGATGAAACCATCGAGATTTTGCACAATATCAAAGAAAAGTACGAAGATCATCATCATGTTTCTTATACCGAAGAAGCAATAGACTCATGCGTAAAACTTTCGGACCGATACATTAGCGACCGCTTTTTGCCAGACAAAGCAATCGATGTTTTGGACGAAGCGGGGGCGAGGGTACACATGAACAACATTCATGTTCCTGAGGACATCCTAAAGCTTGAAAATGCCATTGAGGATGTGAAGAAAGAAAAGAACAGAGTTGTAAAAAGCCAAAAGTACGAAGAGGCTGCTCAACTGCGCGACAAGGAGAAGAAGCTCATTGAGCAAATGGATATTGCCAAGGCAAAGTGGGAAGAGAAAACCAGAACTGAAAAATATGCGGTTACAGAGGACAATGTAGCCGATGTAATCGGGATGATGACTGGTATTCCTACTAACCGCATAGCCCAAAAAGAGAGCAACAAGCTTCTTGGTATGTCTGAAGAACTTAGCGGCAAAGTAATTGGTCAGGAAGAGGCCATCCAAATGCTTACTAAAGCAATACAACGTACGCGCGTAGGACTAAAAGATCCAAAGAAACCAATTGGCTCATTCATTTTTCTCGGACCTACTGGTGTGGGTAAAACAGAACTTGCCAAGGTACTAGCTACGTATCTTTTCGATAAAGAAGACGCGCTGGTTCGTATCGACATGAGTGAGTATATGGAAAAGTTTTCCGTCTCCAGGCTAGTCGGTGCACCTCCGGGATATGTCGGCTATGAAGAGGGAGGACAGCTCACAGAGAAAGTAAGAAGAAAGCCTTACAGTGTAGTGCTATTAGATGAAATCGAAAAGGCACACCCTGATGTTTTCAACATCTTGTTACAGGTTCTCGATGACGGAATCCTAACGGATGGACTAGGAAGAAGGGTTGATTTTAGAAATACGATTATCATCATGACTTCCAATATCGGTGTGAGAGATTTGAAGGATTTCGGATCGGGAATTGGTTTTGCTACCAAAGCGAAGCAATCCAATGAAGAGGAGAACATGAAGAGCACCATTCAAAATGCATTGAAGCGAGTATTTAGCCCAGAGTTTCTTAACCGCCTCGATGATGTCATTGTATTCAATTCACTTCATCGCGAGCAGATTCACAAAATTATCGATATCAGTTTATCAAAACTGTTTGTGAGAATTACAGCACTCGGATACAAAGTGGAGTTGACCGATAAAGCAAAAGATTTTCTTTCAGAGAAAGGCTATGATCAGCAATTTGGCGCTCGTCCGCTGAACAGGGCTATTCAGAAGTACCTTGAGGATCCAATTGCAGAAGAGATTCTAAAGGGAGAGATTGAAGAAGGTGGTATCTTGATGGCGGATCACGATGGGAAGTCGGAAAAACTGACAATCAAAGTGAAAAAACCAAAAGCTTCGTCCAAAGAAAAGAAGAGTGACTAGGCATCTTCATAATAAGCAATTAATGGCAGGTGAGATCCTGCCATTTTTTGTTTCAAACTTATTCCACGACCAAGACTACGTTTAGTAGGATCCTAAATACTTTCTCAAAAACCACTCTGCGCTTACAAGTAAGAGCAAAAGAACAAAAACTAGTTTTAAGTTAATAAGTGGATTAAATGACTCCTCGCTTCTAATTAAACTGGTTGCCTCTGTCAACTCCAATCGCTGATTCAATTGCGCAATTTCATCTACGTTGTAAAAGGATCCTCCGGTATTTTCTGCCCACCGGCTTAGCATATTGAAATCTGCCGTCAGATTCTGTGACTCAATATTCTGAACAGTAACCAAAAATTCACCAGAAACGAGTTCCTTCTTGCCACTCACCTCTGTACTTGCAGTGTATTTATACACCCCTTCCGCTAAACCTCCTATTCTGTACTTGGAATTACCCGGACCCGTGACATAACTGTATTCGCTCGTTTTGTTGTTTTCATCGGTGAGTGTCAGTTCAATTTTGTTACCAAAAACCTGCTCAAACAGTTCATTGTAAACTTGACTTTCAATCACAACGGGCTCCGATGCGGTGAATTCGCTTTGAAGCGGAAAACTCCTAAACCTTCTCCGATCTTCACGTGTGCTGAGGTATTGAATCAGTTTTGAAAACACTTCATCAAAGGCCTTAGTATCCTGCGTCTCCGAATACTCATCTAGACGCCATTGCCAGATGCCCTCCGCCAACATAATTGCAATTTTGCTGCCATCTTCATCTAAAGTGAATAGCATTGGCCGATCCGTACTCACGCTACCTATCCTTTGGTAGAATAAGATATTTGCACTTCCAGGGTAACTAAATTTTCCGAAGGGGACACTGACAGGAGGATACCTAGAAAGCGTACTGTTGAGATCATCAGAAAATCCAAATGCGCTGAAGTCAACGTTGACAAGTGGTGTGACTGCATCCCATTGCCCCGGGTTCTCAAAGCTCAGTGGAATTTCATTGGCTGCAAGCTGCCTCAAATTTGAACGTTGTCCCAGCATTAGAAAAATTGAAGTTCCACGCTCCATGTAATTCTTGATGAGCACCTGCGTTTTGCCAGTATAGTCGAAAGCTTGTTGAAAGACTACAAGATCCACATTAGCAGCATTCATTTGTTCAGCGGTAGCCTCTTTCACTCCAGGGATGTGCAGGATAAATTCATAATTAGTATTTTTCTCCACTACAGACCGGAGTGCCTTAATATCTGGATGAGGGCCAGGTGCCACAAAAAGGATCTTCTTCTTCCCCTCTACAACTTCAATGAAGATACTTGAGTAATTGTTCTTGGTATTCTTCTCCTGGCCAAGTGGCTCCACGCTGACATCCAGACGTTGTAATCCTTTTTCACTGGCTTGAATTTGAAAATCAAAATCTATCAGCGCCTTGTTCCCTATCTGCTTCTGGTCACGGGCTACAAGTTTCCCCTTCTGATACACTGATATTTTTACTTCCTGATCTTGAATACCTTTTGCCAGCACTTCTACTCTAACAGGAAATTGATTTCCCTGATAAGCAATTTTATTGTGCAAGATGTTTCTAAGATTTAGATCTACTCGCTCGGTCGTGTCGCCAATTCCTATGGTATACACCGGCACGCGAGAGCTTGTATAGAGAGGCGAATTTCCTGTGTTATACACCCCGTCTGAAACCACAACGACACCAGCCAAATTCTTGCCCTCATACTCCTCTAGCGTGCGTTGTAATGCGCCATTCAAATCTGAAGTACTCTTGGAAAAAGTAATCGGAGTGACATAATCCCCGTCAAGGGTACGTATCTTCACGTCATATCCAAATTGCTGTAGTGCATTTGCAGAGGATTCAATGTCATTGTTAATGCCTACCCACCCCGTTGAGTCAATTACATCACCAACAGACGTTGAGTTATCTAATACAAAAACAAGACTAGGTTTCTCGAACTCGTTGATCGTCAGTTTGAGAATTGGCCCTATGAGTAAGAATGCCAAAAAAGAAACCAACACGGCCCGTATAACAAACAAGATATTATTTGAGCGTTTACTCCAAGTGTGCTTTGACCAATACAGTATATATGCGTACGCTAGACCTATTCCTATGCAGGCAAGAATGAATGCCGGGTTATGCTCAAATAATACGCGTTGCTGGTCCACTCAGTAATTATATTTCGTTCCCCACAATTTTCTCAAAAAACTCCTCAGTTCATTCTCTCTCGCGTTGTTGCCAGGATCGTAGAATGTCATTCCCTTAAGGGCGTCTGGCATGAACTCCATCGCAACAAAATTTCCCTCGTGCTCATGCGCATACTTATACCCCTTGCCATAATCCATATCCTTCATCAATTTCGTTGGCGCGTTCCTAATCGCTAACGGCACCGGCAAGTCACCGGTTTCATTAACTTTTTGCTGCGCCATTCCAATAGCCACGTAGCTTGCGTTACTTTTTGGCGATGAGGCAAGGTAGGTGGCGCACTGCGACAAAATTATTCTTGCTTCAGGATAACCTATTACGTTTACAGCCTGAAAAGCGCTCGTTGCCAGAACAAGGGCGGTGGGGTTGGCGTTTCCAATATCTTCTGATGCTAAGATGACCATACGCCTCGCTATAAACTTCACATCCTCACCCCCTTCAATCATTCTGGCAAGGTAGTATACTGCTGCATTTGGATCGCTACCGCGTATGGATTTGATAAATGCCGAAATAATGTCATAGTGCTGCTCTCCTTTCTTATCGTAAATCGCAATCCGCTTTTGAGCCACATTAATCACAAGCTCATCAGTGATTACTATTTCCCCCTGAACTGATTCGGAGACAAGCTCAATCAAGTTCAAAAGTTTTCTGCCATCTCCGCCCGAAATATTCATTAAGGCGGCATGCTCCTTAACTTCAATATTTCTTTGCTTCAGTTCGACATCCCTTTCGATCGCATCACTTATAAGGGCAAGTAGATTTTCCTGCGATAGTGATTTTAGCGCGTATACCTGGCACCTGGACAGGAGTGCGGAGTTGACTTCGAATGAAGGATTTTCAGTGGTGGCTCCTATTAGTGTAATTGTACCTTTCTCCACGGCTCCAAGCAATGCATCTTGTTGCGATTTATTGAATCGATGAATTTCATCGATAAACAGAATACTCTTGCCTGACTTCTTTGATCGATCAATCACCTCACGCACGTCTTTCACGCCCGCACTAACTGCACTCAGCGTATGAAATGGTTTTTTAACTTCGTTAGCGATTATGTTTGCAATAGTAGTCTTTCCTACTCCTGGAGGCCCCCACAATATCATTGACGGAATGTTTCCAACAGCAATCGCTTTTCGAATTACGCCTTGCTCTCCAACCAAATGCTCTTGACCTACCAACTCATCCAATTTGGCGGGTCGCATGCGTTCAGCCAGCGGTATTTGACTATTGAGGAGCAACTTAAATTGTGTTTTATGCTAATTCCTAGCTGTTAAATCGAAATCTTATTAAACACCTCCACCGTTTTCTGCAGCATTGTGTCATCAAAATCAAGATGAGTTACTAATCTTACTTCCTGAGGGCCAAATTTCAAGGCTTTGATATTGTGACTGGCCAATGCTTGCAATATCTCCTCAGGGGTGACTTCAACTTGAGTTTCAAAAATCACAATATTGGTGTCTACTGGTTTTACTTTTTTCACCCAATGAAGCCTGGCAATCGTCTCTCCTAAGGATTTGGCTCTCCTGTGGTCTTCGGATAAACGTGCAACATGATGATCAAGCGCATAGGATGCCGCTGCAGCCAGGAAACCCGCTTGTCTCATTCCTCCCCCAAAGACCTTTCTAATTCTTCGCGCTCTCAGCTCATTTTCCTTGCTGCACAGCAATAGCGAACCTACTGGTGCACCTAATCCCTTTGATAAACAAATTGAAATGGTGTCAAAGTATTGGCCATATTCCCGTGCACTATCTCCGGTGACACAAAGGGCGTTGAATAGTCTGGCGCCATCAAGATGCATAAACAGGTCCTTTCCCCTACTGAACTCACTTATCTTCTTGATTTCCTCTAAGGTATAGTAGCTGCCTCCTTCACGCACCACCGTATTCTCCAACGCAACTACCGTGGTTTTGGCTTGATGTGGGTCTTGATAATTGTTAATGTTTGCTTCCACATCCTCGATTGAAAGTCTACCTCTATCACCTTCCACCAACCGAGTGCTAATCAAACTGTTTCCAGCCAGTCCACCTCCCTCATACTTGTAAATGTGTGCGCCTTTGTAACAAATGATCTCTTCGTAGGGTTGTGTTAAAATTTTGATACCAATCTGGTTAGTCATTGTTCCTGATGGGCAAAACACAGCTGCTTCCATCCCAAGCATTGCTGCAGCCTTCTTTTCCAATTCAAGAATTGATGGATCTTCACCAAACACATCATCACCCACTGGTGCACTCATCATTGCATCTAGCATTCCCGGTGTGGGTTTGGTTACTGTATCGCTTCGCAAGTCAATAGTCATCTTTTGCAAAAAGTTATTGTGTTTGAAAATTACAAAAATTGAACTTCAACAATAGTTAAATTTCCTTTTAGCGAATTCATAATAGGAAGTCACAACTTGCTTTTTATACTTTGGGAGTCTACTTTTGTCCTTCCAAATGAATTAAGCTTTTGATTCATTTTAGATATTAGGTTTTAAGGCTGATTTAAGTCATTTACAATATATCGCGGGGTGGAGCAGTTGGTAGCTCGTTGGGCTCATAACCCAAAGGTCGCAAGTTCGAGTCTTGCCCCCGCTACTAAAACCCCCGGCATTGAGTCAGGGGTTTCTTTTTTTAAATACCATGTCTCAACCACACAAAGCAGGTTTTGTAAGCATCATTGGTAGGCCAAACGTGGGCAAATCGACCCTTATGAACAAGTTGGTCGGTGAAAATCTGTCTATCATCACTGCCAAAGCACAAACCACACGGCATCGAATCATGGGTATTCTCTCTGGAGAGGACTTTCAAATCGTGTACTCCGACACCCCTGGCCTACTTGAGCCAAAGTATGAGCTTCAAAAAAGTATGATGACCTTTGTCAAAGTGTCTTTAGAAGATGCTGACGTTATTCTTCTAGTAGTAGAGCTCGATGAAAAGTATGACGAAGAACTATTTGCAAGGTTTAGTCATGTACAGGCACCTATTGTGCTAGTGATTAACAAAACAGACTTGGCAAATGGGTCACAAGTGGAAGACAAAATCACCTATTGGAAGAGTAAAATTTCCGCAAAAGATATCATTCCCGTCAGCGCTTTGACTGGCGAAGGGGTGGAGAAAGTTCTAACTACTGTCACCTCCTATTTACCCGAACATCCTGCCTATTATCCAAAAGATGAATTCACTGACAAGTCGGAGCGCTTTTTTGCCTCAGAAATAATCAGAGAGAAAATTTTTCTTAACTACGAACAAGAGATTCCTTATAGCTCTGAGGTCACGATAGAAGAGTTTAAAGAAGATGAGAAAATCATAAGGATGAGGGCCATAATTTTCGTTGAAAGAGATTCTCAAAAGGGCATCATTATCGGAAAAGGTGGTAGTGCCTTGAAGAAAGTGGGCATCGAGTCCAGAAAAGATCTGGAAGCATTCTTCAACAAGAAGGTGTTTCTCGAAACGCATGTGAAGGTGGCAGACAACTGGCGAAAGCAGAGACAAAAGTTGAAGCAGTTTGGTTATACCGACTAGAATATGGGAAATACAGTTGCAATAGTCGGAAGGCCTAACGTAGGAAAATCTACCTTTTTCAATAGGCTTATTGAGAAAAGGCAAGCCATCATGGATGATGTGCCGGGGGTGACTAGAGATAGACACTACGGCTATGCGGAATGGTGCGGCAATTTTTTCACCGTGATTGATACAGGTGGCTACGTGGTTGGATCAGAAGATAAATTTGAGTCTCAAATCAGAAAGCAGGTTGAAATTGCCATTGAAGATTGTACTGCGATCATCTTTCTGGTTGATGCCAGGGCAGGCTTGACAGGCTATGATAAAGAGTTTGCCAACCTTGTGCGAAGATCAAAGCGACCTATCTTCGTTGCCGCAAACAAAGCGGACACTCCTGACAAGGCGGCTTTAAGCACAGAATTTTACGAACTAGGACTGGGTGAGGTATATCCTATCTCTGCGGAAAATGGCAGCGGCACGGGAGAACTGCTTGATGAACTCATTAAAACATTTGAGACGGAAGGAGTTGAAGACCCAGATGCTGGTATTCCTAAGATTGCCATTCTCGGCCGACCCAACGTGGGTAAATCTTCTTTCCTTAACGTGCTCCTCGGCCACGAAAGAAGTATTGTAACGGATGAAGCGGGGACTACCCGAGATGCCATCCACTCTCATTATAAAATGTATGGTAATGATTTCATATTGATTGATACGGCTGGCATTAGAAAAAAAAGTAAAGTTTCTGAGGACATCGAGTTCTACTCCGTACTGCGATCAATCAAAGCCCTTGAAGAGAGTGACGTGTCGCTCATCCTGGTCGATGCAGAACGAGGGCTTGAATCTCAAGACATAAACATCATAAGCCTGGCACAAAAGCAAGGCAAAGGAATTGTGATCATGGTGAACAAGTGGGACCTGATTGAAAAGGATACCAAAACTGCTGATAACATAAAAAAAGAAATGCTTGAGAAGCTTTCTCCTGCCACCTACATCCCGATTATTTTTGCTTCTGTACTTACCAAGCAGCGGATTTTCCAGGTCATTGAAAAAGCTGTAGAAGTGTACAACAACAAGAGTACTAAGATCCCGACCTCAAAATTGAATGACGCGCTGCTGCCGGAGATCACACACTACCCTCCTCCAGCCCTCAAGGGCAAAATGATCCAAATAAAGTACATTACCCAGGTGCAGGCCAAAACGCCCACCTTTGCGTTCTTTTGCAATTTGCCTCAGTACATTCAAGAGCCCTACAAGCGGTTTTTGGAGAATAAAATGAGGGCACATTTCAACTTTGAGGGCACTCCAATAAGGCTGTTTTTCCGCAAAAAATAAATTTTTCTTACCCTTCATCGCTATCCCGTATCTATAACCCTATATTTGCAGCGAATTTAAACCTGTAAACTATGAAAAAATTAATCGCATTGATGATGGTGTGCGGTTTCGCATTTGCCTTCGTTGCCTGTGGTGGCGCAAAAACAGAGACTGAAGAGTCAACTGAAATGGTAGAAGAGACGATGGAAGCTGCTCCAGAAATGGAGATGGAAATGGATAGCGTTGCTTCCGACACAACCAGCATGCAGTAAGAATGAAAAATTCAATCTTTTTTGATTGAATAAAAGGCTTTAGAGATCTAAAGCCTTTTTTTTGTGCTATGAATTCCCAAAAGCTGGCTGCTATCCTAAATGAACATGTCCCAGAGGCGGCCTACCCCTACTGCTTCAATCTTTGGAGACATTACCAGTTTGAATTCAAATTGAGAAAGGCAAGGGCAACCAAAGTCGGTGATTTCACTTTTGTTCCAGGGAAGGTTCCTTTGATTACCGTTAACCGCGACCTGGATCCGTTCCTTTTCGTCATTACGTACGTGCATGAAATTGCTCACTTGGAAGTACACCAAACTTATGGTCGTAGGGTAGAGTCGCACGGCAAGGAATGGAAGAAAGCCTTTCAACAATTAATGCATCCTATTACCAACGAGCAAGTCTTTCCTCCTTCTATTCTAAATGGACTTCAAAAGCATATGGTCAATCCCATGGCCTCCACCTTTTCAGACACGAGGTTCACCGATATTCTTCGTAAACATGACGTCAGGCAAAAAGATGTGGTCCTACTGTCGCAAATTCCAGAAGGCGCTGTATTTGGATTCAGGGGAAAGTGGTTTAGAAAGGGCAAGCTAAGACGCACAAGAGTTGAATGCAAAGAGATTAAGTCTCGAATAAGTTACCTTGTACCTGCCGATGTTCCTATTGAAAACGCTCAGCTAAGTCTCCTCTGAATCAAAGCGCCCACGAGTTCTGTGAATCGAACGGGGTGTAAAGTTCGCCACTGCGGAATCATCAAAGTGCCTCCCATATTGATATAGTTGTCCAGCTGGTACTTCTTAAATTCATCTTGGATAAAGTCAGGAAAATTGATTGCAGCAATCCAACCATCCTCCACTTCATCAAACCACTCTTCGTAATAACTATCGTCAGAACCATGGAAGTTGAAAATGTTTTCTCCCACCAACACAAATCGATTAATACCTTCTTGCAGAAGCGGCTCAACTACATTGCGTTTCAGGTGCATGATGTCATTGTATAAGGTGTCATTCCATTCACCGATAAACTCGATCACCGAGACATGTTTATCATAGTCAGCAAATAGAATTTTGCAATAGAGTGTTTCAGATCCGAAGAAGTCCCATGCCGGATCGATGTAGTAGCCATATATAGCGTCAGTGTACTTATCAAAATCATACACCTTGCCGTAAAAGGGACACTTTACATCATGAGATGAATCGTAGTAGGTGAGCCAATTATAGTGGGGTTCAATCTCGTGCATTCTTAACCTCATCAATTGCTTTGCGAACGCTACCGTGCTTCTTTAGGAGTGCGTCAGCCTGCATTGCCGTGACCCCAAGCGCTTCCATAATCATTCTTGAGCCTCTATCCACTAGCTTATTGTTACTCAATTGCATATCCACCATTTTGTTTCCCTTCACTCTGCCTAATCGAATCATCACAGCCGTGGACAACATATTGAGCACAAGTTTTTGCGCTGTCCCCGATTTCATTCTAGTACTTCCTGTCACGAACTCCGGCCCTACTATTACCTCCACAGGATACTTCACCTGCTTCGCCAGTTCGCTTTGTTCATTGCAGGTAATACAGCCGGTCACTATTCCCTTTTCATTTGCCTTGCGCACTCCACCTAGCACGTATGGGGTGCGACCGGACGCTGCGATGCCAATCAATACGTCTTGCTTGGAAATATCATGGGCCATCAAGTCCTTCCAAGCTTGCTCCTCATCATCTTCTGCAAATTCAACAGCCTTTCTGATGGCCGAATCACCTCCAGCAATTAAACCCACCACCTTGCCGTGAGGCATGCCATAGGTTGGCGGTATTTCAGAGGCATCCAGAATTCCCAGTCTTCCACTTGTTCCGGCACCGATATAAAACAAACGTCCACCCTCCTTCATTTTGTCAACAATAACATCAACTAGAGGCACAAGTTTCTCAATTATCCTTTCCACAGCGTGTGGTACGCTCTTATCCTCCTCGTTCATAGCATGCAGCAAGGCGCTAACACTCATTTGTTCAAGATGGTCGTGACTGGAAGATGATTCGGTAATCGACATTTAACTACTTTGCTTTGGTTGGTGATACAACGTTAAGCCTGCGATAGGACTTTCTAAAATATTTCTGACAGTCAATCCCAAATCATTTGCCACCTGTCGTAGCACATCACTAAAATAGAACGCAATTGATCCTGAAAAGTGAATCTTAAGCTTCTCATATCCTTCATATTTCAAAACGTTCTGATCAAAGAACTCTTTGAAGCCGCTATATACCAGGTTATAGCAGTAGGGTTCTTTCAGATGCTGAAAGATGAATTTTGAAAACGAGCCAAAGTATGCTGCTGGTCGCTCCTCCTGATACACGTTTCTCAGAATATCCTCCCTGCTGGAAGGAAATCGATTTGCAAACTGATCCGAAAGCTCCTGAGGCAGATCAGAACGAAGGTAATCAACAACGATACGTTTACCCATATGTGACCCCGAGCCTTCATCTCCGAGTATCCATCCCAAGCTCATCGCATTCTGGGTAATCTTTTCGCCATCGTACAAACAAGAATTCGCCCCTGTGCCAAGAATGCACGCAATGCCGGGCTCGCTACCACAAAGCCCTCTTGCCGCACCTAGCAAGTCGTGACTCACTTCAATTGCGGCCGAGTTAAAATATTTCATCAGCACATCTTTGACCCTTGCTTGGTTCTTTTCGGATGATACTCCTGTGCCATAGTAAAATACTTGTGTAGGTTCCCCATCTACTTTTTCAAGCAGGTGACCCTCAATCGATTTACTGAGGTCATCTGCAGGCTGGTAGTATGGATTAAAACCGGGCCCACTAGCTTGCCTAATGCTCCCATCGCTCTGGATAATTCTCCAGTCAAGCTTTGACCCACCACTATCTGCAATCAGAATCACATTTATTTCTTTAGAATGCCAACCGCTTTAAATTTAACGAAAACCTCTTCGGTATGAGGTGCCTCTGCAAGCTCACTGGTCAAATCCTGCCCTGCCCAGTGCTCATAGTGTTTTCCCGTTTTCCAAAGCCTCGACTCAGTGACGTCATAAACGATGCCCTTGTAAGCTACCCAAACCTCGGGCTTATCTTGTCCATTTCGAAGTGCCAGCTTCGACAATGAAATTTCGGCAAGGCCTTCCTTCATTATTGCAGTTCTTTATCCTGACGAGTGGCATTTCAAGTTTGCCTGATCATCGGCAAAATGATAGCACTCATCCAATCGACACGCCATTGCTATCATTCTTGCTTTTGATCTGCTGTTTTATCTCTAACTTAGGAACGAAGTTAAAACCTTTCTGACACCTTTTACTAATTAGAGAATATCAACAATCAAAACTATGAAACCTATAAGAATTATTTTTGCATGCACTTGCTTGCTTGCCCTATTGCTGAACGGATGCGGGGATCAAAAAAAGACTGACGAGAATATGACAGAAGAACAGATGCGAGCTCGCGCAAATGAGCTTGCGCAAAAATTTATAATTACGGATGGGCATATCGATGTACCCTATAGATTGAAAGAACAAGGCATCAATGTAAATGCAGAAAACGCCAACCTTTTGGTAAGCACTGCAGATGGCGATTTTGACTACGAGCGCGCCAAAAAGGGTGGACTTGATGCCCCATTTATGTCGATTTATATTCCTTCTTCTTACCAGTCGCAACCCGATATGGGAAAGGCGTTAGCAGATTCGCTCATCGACAATGTGCGGGCAATCGTTACAAACTTGCCGGATAAGTTTGGACTAGCCAACACTCCTGAAGAAGTACAAGCACTTTTTGAGCAAGGAAAAATTGCGCTCCCGATGGGTATGGAAAATGGAGCCCCATTTGGTAGTGACCTGGCAAACGTAAAGTATTTCTACGACCGTGGAATCCGCTACACTACGTTAACGCACGGGAAGGACAATCAGATTTGTGATTCTTCCTATGATCCGACAGGGACCTGGGGTGGACTAAGCGACTATGGACGTGAGGTTGTGGCAGAGATGAATAAAGTAGGAATCATGGTTGATATCTCCCACGTTGACGATGACACTTTTTATCAAGTAATGGAACTATCTAAGGCACCTTGTATTGCCTCCCACTCATCATGCAGGCATTTCACTCCTGGATTTGAAAGAAATATGAATGATGAAATGATCAAAAAACTTGGCGAGAACGGAGGTGTGATTCAAATCAACTACGGCTCTTCATTCCTTGACTCTGCGGTGGTGCAAGCAAATAAAGAGAATGATGCCAAACTGGAGGCAATGCTAAGCGATGCGGGAGTTGCTGAGGATTCGGAAGAGGCGAAGCCTATCATAGAAAAATTCAGGTCTGAAAATCCAAAACAATATGCCACACTTGAAAAAGTAGTGGATCACATCGATCACGTGGTACAATTAGCAGGCATTGATCATGTTGGTATTGGCACAGACTATGATGGAGTAGGTGACAGCCTGCCAACAGGATTAAAAGATGTTTCTTCTTACCCGAACCTGATTTTTGAACTGCTAAAAAGAGGATACAGCGAAGAAGACATCGAGAAGATTTGCTCTAAAAATGTATTTCGAGTTTGGAATAGGGTCGCTGAAGTCGCCAAGGAACTTCAGGGAGGAATGTAAGTTAAGAACCGAAGCATTTCCAGGGCTAGCAAGTGGCAGATATGCCTATTGCTAGCCCTTTTCATTGACCAACTTTCCGCTGTAAAAAATTGGGCACATTTTATTGAATTTGGCCACAACTCCTGCAAATCATGCTTATTTTTGCAGCCGATTTATCTAATCCAGCCCCTACATGCCAAGAGACAGAAGTATACGCTCCATCCTCATCATCGGGAGCGGTCCAATCATCATAGGTCAAGCTTGTGAATTCGATTATGCAGGCTCCCAGGCCGCAAGATCGCTGCGCGAGGAAGGAATTGAAGTGATTCTAATCAATTCTAATCCGGCCACCATCATGACCGACAAAGTCACTGCTGATCACGTATACTTAAAACCTCTTGAAAAGAAATACATTAAGGAAATTCTCGAGAAGCATCACATAGATGCGGTGCTGCCTACTATGGGCGGACAAACAGCACTTAATCTTTGCATCGATTGCGACAAAGCAGGAATATGGGATCACTACGGTGTGAAGATCATCGGTGTGGATATCAACGCGATTGAGACTACTGAGGACCGCGAAAAGTTCAGATTAAAAATGATGGAACTTGGCGTGGGTGTTTGTAAAGGAGCTACTGCGACCTCATTTCTTGAAGGGAAGGAGATTGCACAAGAAATTGGCTTTCCACTTGTTATACGGCCCTCGTTTACTCTTGGCGGCACTGGAGGCGGTTTCGTCAAAACTCCTGAAGAATTTGACAAAGCACTCAACCGAGGACTACACGCTTCGCCTACGCACGAAGTATTGGTAGAACAAAGCATCATGGGTTGGAAAGAGTACGAGCTCGAACTCTTAAGAGATGGAGTTGGTAACATCATCATTATTTGCTCTATCGAAAACTTTGATCCGATGGGTGTGCATACGGGAGACAGCATCACGGTTGCTCCTGCCATGACGCTACCAGACACTGTTTATCAAAACATGCGCGACCTCGCAATCAAGATGATGAATGGCATCGGAAAATTTGCAGGAGGTTGCAACGTGCAATTTTCCGTAAACCCGGATACGGATGATATCATAGGAATTGAAATCAACCCCAGAGTTTCTCGATCCTCTGCGCTTGCTTCCAAAGCTACGGGATATCCAATAGCTAAGATTGCCGCAAAACTGGCCATCGGCTACAACCTGGACGAACTTACCAATGCCATTACTGGGAGCACAACGGCCTTCTTTGAGCCTACACTGGATTATGTGATCGTCAAAATTCCTCGGTGGAACTTTGACAAGTTCGTGGGTGCCGACAGAAAGCTGGGCCTGCAAATGAAGTCTGTGGGAGAAGTGATGGGCATCGGACGCAATTTTCAGGAAGCACTCCAGAAAGCCTGCCAATCGTTAGAAATCAGGAGAAACGGACTGGGGGCTGACGGCAAGGAATTAAAGAAACAAGATGAATTGCTTTACAGTCTGGAAAACCCAAGCTGGAATCGTCTTTTCCACATCTATGACGCCATGAAACTAGGTGTCTCGATGAAGACCATCATGGCTCTTACCAAAATAGACAAATGGTTTCTTCAGCAGATCGAGGAGCTTATTGAGCTGGAAAAGGAAATTGAGACTTTCTCTATCGATACAATCCCTTCAAGCTTAATGCGTACCGCCAAGGAGAAAGGATATGCAGACAGGCAAATTGCTCACTTACTACAGTGCCTGGAGAGCCAGGTACATAAGAAGCGAAAAGAAATGAACATCAACAGGGTCTACAAGCTGGTAGACACCTGTGCAGCCGAGTTTGAAGCCAAAACACCGTACTACTATTCTGCATTTGATACTGAGAATGAATCCGTATCTTCTGATAGGAAAAAGGTGATTGTGTTAGGCTCAGGTCCAAATCGAATTGGCCAGGGCATTGAGTTCGATTATTCATGTGTACACGGAGTGCTTGCGGCAAAAGAATGTGGCTACGAAACGATCATGATCAATTGCAATCCGGAAACTGTTTCGACAGATTTTGATATTGCTGATAAACTTTATTTTGAGCCGGTCTTTTGGGAGCATATCTACGATATTATTGAGTTCGAAAAGCCTGAAGGAGTTATCGTACAACTAGGTGGGCAGACCGCTTTAAAGCTTGCTGAGAAATTAAGCAAGTACGGTATCAAGATTATGGGCACATCCTACGAGGCACTTGACTTGGCTGAAGACAGAGGAAGCTTCTCAACTTTGCTTAAGGATCTAAGTATTCCTTACCCCCCTTTCGGAGTTGCGAGAAATGCAGATGAAGCGTTGGAGACTTCGAAGGAAATCGGCTTTCCCCTGTTGGTGAGGCCCTCGTACGTACTCGGAGGTCAAAGCATGAAAATCGTGATCAACGAGAAAGAACTGGAGTCACATATCCTGGATATTTGGAAACACCTTCCTGAAAACAAGGTTCTGCTCGATCACTTTTTGGATGGAGCAATTGAGGCGGAAGCCGATGCACTGTGTGATGGTGAAAATGTGTACATCATCGGAATCATGCAGCACATCGAGCCTGCAGGAATTCATTCTGGAGATTCTTATGCTGTACTTCCTCCCTACAATCTAGGAGATTTTGTAATTAAGCAAATTGAAAATTATACGCAAAAGATTGCTGTGGCCCTCCGCACCGTTGGGCTGATCAATATTCAGTATGCTATCAAAGATGACAAGGTTTTTGTGATTGAAGCCAACCCGCGAGCTTCACGCACCGTGCCTTTCATTTGCAAAGCCTATGACGAACCTTACGTAAACTATGCCACCAAAATTATGCTTGGTGAAAAGAAGGTGACAGATTTTGAATACAACCCTACCAAGAAAGGTTATGCTATCAAAGTCCCGGTTTTTTCATTCAACAAATTTCCGGATGTGAACAAGGAACTAGGACCTGAAATGAAATCAACAGGAGAGGCAATCTATTTTATTGATGACCTATTAGATGACTACTTCTTGAATATTTACGCAGAAAGAAATCTATACCTCAGCAGGTAACGCAGTATGCGGAAATGATATGGTAAAGGTAGCTCCCTGATTCTTCGTAGATTCAATTTTGATAGTTCCTCCAAGCTTCTCGATGGACTCGCGCGCGATGTAGAGGCCAAGGCCTGAGCCTGTGGAGGTATCTGAGCCGCGATAAAACATTTCAAAGATTTGATCTTGATGCTCTTCGGAAATACCCTCTCCATTATCAGAAACACTTACCTGCAGGACATCCGCCTTAAGCATCGAAGTTACCTCTATAAATGCCTTGTGATCCGATCCTGTCTTTTGGTACTTAATTGCATTTGAAATCACATTGGCGAAAGCCACCTTAAAAAGAAATTTGTCGGTATAAATGCTTGGAACTTTGAAATGAGTGGAGAATTCGATGTTCTGAAAATTTTCCAGATATCGGAATCCGTCAATAATTTCATTTGTTAGTATTCGAAGTTCTACCACTTCCTTTTCAACTTGGCTCCGATTGGTTCTAGAATAATCCAATACTTCCTTTACAAAGGAATCCAATCGATTTACACTCCCTTCAATTTTTGAAAGATAAAGTTCATTTAAGCTTTCAGACTTATCAATTTTACTGAGGTTTATCAGCCCTTTTATCGACTTAAGAGGAGCACTAATGTCGTGAGACAAGCTGTAAACAAATCTGTCCAGCTCTGAATTGGTTTTTACAAGTTCATCGTTCGTGGCTTCCAGCTGCCTCTTCTGAGTACTGAGCTTGTACTCGATCTTCCAAAGATCCGAAATCACCCTCCCGATCAATGATGAGGATAATATCATTGTGGCCATTCCAAGATGCACTCCCAACAATTTCGTGGATCCTTTAGAGGCCAGAAGCTCGTCAGCAAAGTCGAGTGTGGGAAGGATGTAGTTCAAAACAAAAATTGCTACGTTAATAACGAGTACCCCTGCAAAACCTCTTTGAATGGCAACAATTATTGAAACCACGCCATATACAAACCAGTAGCTATCGAAATCCACAAAGAAGATCATCACTACAAACACACTAATAATGACTGAGAGACCAATAGCCCGCTTTAAGTGGTAAGGCAAGAAATTAGATGAAGTGAGTTGCTTAGTGCGAGTAAGTCTAAATGACTTACTACCTGGCGCAAAAAAATACAAGATTGGCGTAGCAATTGTAATCACTGTAAGAAAGTCAGCAAGAAATATGAGGCCAACGGTATAGAGGTCGCCATCAACAAAGGAATAATTGTAAGTGTAGACTGTGTTAATTAAGACCGGAATAAAAACACCAAACAGGGTGAACCTGATAAATGAATTAGTAGAAGTTAGCATTTTCTCATTGCTCTCCTTACTCACACTCTTGAACAAATAGCACGATGCAAATGCCATCACTGGCACATGACTCGCCAACAATAAAATTCTATACCACGGGCCCAAGGCTCCCCATAAAATCAGCGTTATTATTTCATTGATGTAGATCAAAGGAAGGGTTCGAGGGCCAAACCAATAGATCAGCACAAAGGCAAAAGGAGTGGGTAAGTAAAGAAGAACTGAGTCCGTAAAATTTCTCAGGAAATAGGATCCGTAGGAAATAGCAACCAGCGTCAGAAGCAAAATGGGCCAGACCCACCACTCAATCTTTATCAGAACTTTCTTCTGAGGGCTTTCTTCAAATGCAAGGGTGCCGTCTACCGACATAGGCTAGAGACTTTGATGTTTAAAGTTTTAGCAAATTATGAGGTTTTGCCCAAAAAACACTTTTTAGGATGAAACCATTATCTTTGAGCCTCAGTTATTACTACGAACACTACATAGCATGCTGAAGCTCCTCCTCATTATTGTAATTACCATTTACCTTCTATCTCGGATAGGACGATTTCTGTTTCGTTTTAACCCCACTTCACAGGGACGCCAGCAATATGGCCCGAGCCACACTGATTCGAAGCGAAATGGCAAACAGCCTCGCAACCAAAAAAGTAGCGAAATTAAAGGTGGCGAATATGTGGATTTCGAGGAGGTGAAATAGACTGCTAACCATGCAAATCCCTTTTTATAAATATCAGGCTACTGGCAACGATTTTGTGTTGGTGGATAATCGGAAGCTTGGCAAGACTTTTTCAATCGAAGAAATAAAAAAGATCTGTAACCGCAAATTTGGAGTTGGTGCGGACGGTCTCATTCTCGTGGAAGAAGATCCCGACAGTGATTTTAAAATGGTCTACTTCAATAGCGATGGAACCCAAAGCCTTTGCGGCAATGGTTGTCGTTCTGTAGTCGACCTGGCCTCGCAATTACACTTAATCAAAAACGAAACCAGGTTCAAGGCCTATGATGGATACCACAAGGCCTCCATCCTGGAAAATAAGGAAGTACGCCTTCAAATGAATGATGTAAGGAAGGTAGAAAAGCATGGAGAAGATTTTTTTGTAGACCCTGGCAATCCTCACTATGTGATGTTCGTGCCCTCAGTAGCTGCTGCAGATGTAGTGCTCAAAGGTCGAGAAATCAGAAATAGCGAAGCATTCAGACCAGAGGGAACCAATGTCAATTTCGTGGAACTCCTGCCAAACAATGAAATCGCTGTGAGAACTTACGAGCGAGGAGTAGAAGATGAGACCCTCAGCTGTGGCAGCGGAGTTACCGCCTCAGTGCTTGCAGCATCGTACAAGGGCTACAAGTCTCCAGTTAAGGTGCACGTGCAAGGGGGTCAATTGGCTGTGGAGTTCAAATCCGGCCATTCAGACCTGCCAGAAGGTCAAGCAGTCCTGTTTTCTGATGTTTTCCTCCTAGGGCCTGCCAAAATGGTATTCAAGGGCCAGTTGGAGCTATAATTGCACACCTGAAATCCTTAACTTTGCACTCCTTTTGCGTGAATTGGGCATTTTTCGATGCCTGCTCGTGTGGAATGACTAATTACTGAACTATGCTCAAATTCATTGCTAAAATTCTAGGAACCAAGTCACAGAAAGACATTAAGAATGTAATGCCGCTGGTGGATAAAACTAAGGCAGAATTCGACAAGCTACATTCTCTATCCAACGATGAACTGAGATCAAAAACGCAAGAAATTCAGGAGACCATAAATGAAAGATTAAAGTCGATTGACAATGAATTGGCAGGCTTGCATCAAAAAATAGTGGATTACCCAGAGCTAGACTTGAATGAGAAGGAGTCCATCTTTGCCAAAATCGACAGTCTTGAGAAAGATAGAAATGCAGAGCTTGAGGTAATTCTCATGGATGTCCTGCCTCTTGGATTTGCCATTGTGAAGGAGACCGCAAGAAGATTCAAAGAAAACGAATATCTGGAGGCTACCGCTCAAGAGCATGATCGCGTGCTGGCTGCAACGCACGAGAACGTAAAGATTGAAGGAGACAAAGCCATTTGGGCCAATCAGTGGAATGCAGCAGGCAACCTGATAAAATGGGATATGGTCCACTATGATGTACAAATCATAGGTGGCATCATTTTGCATCAGGGAAAAATTGCTGAGATGGCCACGGGAGAAGGCAAGACACTTGTCGCCACATTCCCCGCCTTTCTGAATGCGCTTGCACGAAGGGGCGTTCATATTGTAACGGTCAATAGCTATTTGGCACAACGAGATAGTGAATGGATGGCACCGCTTTTTCAATTTCACGGACTCACAATCGATTGCATTGACAAACACGAACCGAATTCTCTTGAAAGAAGAAAAGCATACGAAGCCGATATCACCTACGGCACAAACAATGAATTTGGTTTTGACTATCTGAGAGACAATATGGCTCGCGACCCCGAAGAACTCGTGCAGCGAAGAGGACACCACTATGCCATGGTCGATGAGGTTGATAGTGTACTTGTCGATGAGGCCAGAACGCCTTTGATCATTTCAGGGCCAATTCCCAAAGGAGACGAGCACGAGTTCTATGACCTGAAGCCAAGAATTCACAAAGTTGTAGAGGCACAGAAGAAATTGATCAATCAATTTCTCAATGATGCCAAAAAGTTGATTAGTGAAGGAAATGAAAAGGAGGGCGGAATCTCGCTATTTCGTGCGCATCGAGGCATGCCAAAGCATAAGCCGTTGATCAAGTTCCTTAGTGAATCGGGCATGAAGAACCTCTTGCAAAAGACGGAGAATTTCTATTTGCAGGACAACAAAAAAATGATGCCTGAGGCTGACAAGCCACTATTCTTTGTGATTGATGAGAAGGATAACACGATCGACCTTACTGACAAGGGCATTGACCTGATCACTGGCGAGGGTGAAGATCCAAAATTCTTTATTCTACCGGAGATCGGCATAGAGTTGAATAAAATTGAAAAGAGTGAGAGTCTTAGTGCGGACGAGCGCTTTCAGAAGAAAGAAGAACTAATACGAGACTACACCACCAAGGCTCAACGCATCCATAGCATCAACCAACTCTTGAAAGCGTATACGCTGTTTGAAAGAGACACCGAATACATCATCGTTGATGGAAAGGTAAAGATTGTGGATGAGCAGACGGGCCGTGTGCTTGACGGGCGCAGATATTCCGATGGATTGCATCAGGCAATTGAAGCCAAAGAAAACGTGAAAGTAGAGGATGCCACGCAAACCTACGCCACCATCACGCTGCAAAACTACTTCCGCATGTATCACAAGCTGGCGGGTATGACCGGTACTGCTGAAACTGAAGCTGGCGAACTTTGGGATATCTATAAGCTTGATGTGGTGGGCATTCCCACTAATCGCCCAATTACCCGAAAGGATATGGACGATTTGGTTTTTAAAACTGTCAGAGAAAAATTCAATGCTGTAGTAGATGAAATAGTGCGGTTGACGCAAGAAGGCAGACCGGTGTTGGTGGGTACTACTTCGGTAGAGATTTCCGAATTGCTAAGTCGCATGCTCCAGCTTAAGAAAATAAAACATCAGGTGCTGAACGCGAAGCAACACCAGCGTGAGGCTGATGTGGTAGCCGAAGCCGGAAAACCCGGCACTGTCACCATCGCCACCAACATGGCTGGTCGAGGTACAGATATTAAACTTACCCCTGAATCAAAGAGTGCAGGGGGATTGGCAATTATTGGCACAGAGCGTCATGAGTCGCGAAGGGTCGACAGGCAGTTGAGAGGAAGATCTGGCCGTCAGGGAGATCCGGGATCGTCACAGTTTTATGTTTCCCTGGAGGATAATCTTATGCGCCTCTTCATGCCCGAACGCATCGCGAGAATTATGGATAAGCTGGGACTGAAAGAAGGAGAAGTAATCTCCCACTCCATGGTTACCAACTCCATTGAGCGCGCGCAAAAGAAAGTGGAGGAAAACAACTTTGGTATACGCAAGCGTCTACTTGAGTACGACAACGTAATGAACTCCCAAAGAGAGGTGATTTACAAGCGAAGAAAGAATGCGCTTTTTGGAGAACGACTTCAGCTCGATATTCTCACGATGCTCTACGATACCTGCGAAGACATAGTAGCAAATGGCCAGGCGGGAGCGAATGTGGAGGATTTCAAACTCAACGTTGTGAGCCTACTTGGGTTTGATTTCTCAATTAATGAAGAAGAATTCAAAAAGACAGATACTGGTCAGCTTGCAGAAAAACTATACGATGAAGCGCTAAAACACTACGAGCAAAAGAATAAGGTTGTCGCAGAAAAAGCAATGCCTGTGATCACCGACATATTTAAAACTAGAGGAGGCACCATCGAGAACATCTTAGTTCCATTCACTGATGGCTCTAAGCAGATTGGAGTAGCCGCTAATCTCAAAAAGTGTATAGAGACGAACAATGCTGAGCTAATTCAAGCTATGGAGAAAATGATCACACTGGCGATCATCGACCAACAGTGGAAGGAGCACTTAAGAGATATGGATGATCTCAAGCAGTCAGTTCAAAATGCGGTATACGAACAAAAAGACCCATTGCTTATTTACAAATTCGAAGGCTTTGAGGCCTTCAAGAGATTTATTGCGAAAGTGAATGAAGAGACGATATCTTTCTTGATAAAAGCTGACATTCCAGTACGTGAGCCAGAGCAAGTACAAGAGGCCAGGTCGCAAAGGCGGGAACGACTGAGAGAGCAGAAAGATGAGTCACGCTCTCTGCTTCAAGGAGGACAGAATCCGCAAGGGCCACAGCGTGCAGTAGAGGAAAAGGTGATGCCTACCAAATCTTTAAAAATTGCTGGAAGGAACGACAAGGTTAGCGTACAGTATCCAGATGGTCGCGTATTAAAGGATGTGAAATTTAAAAAGGTAGAAGAGGATGTAAATAGTGGTAAATGTATCGTTATAGAGGAGTAAAAATGAAAATAGTTGGCGCTATTGGACTATTGAAAAAAATTTCGATCAATTTCGGTTTTGCTTTTATTTTGATGCAAATCTCCTGCGTGGCCCAGCAAAGCACTGCGAATCTTGAAAACTACTCGGAGGACCTTTCTGTAGTTCGCCCAAAATTTGATCCGATGGCTGATTCTACTCAGCAAGACACAATCTCGAGCCTTGCGCACGCGGCTTATACCCCAGCGAAAAATACCGTAAATGCGAAAGTAGATGCGGTGCTAGATAGCATCGATAGAATCAATGAACTTAAAAAGTTTGTAGATGGCTTTACCATACAAATATATTCAGGGCAAAAACGAGAAGAAGCCATCGCTGCCAAGTCTAAACTGGTAACGGAAGTAAGTGACCTTGAAGGTAATCTACAATACACTCAGCCCAAATTCAGAGTAACGGTTGGAAAATACTTCAACAAGATAGAGGCACAGAAGGACTTATTGCGGCTGAGGAAGCATTTTTCCAACGCCATTCTGGTTCCTGAAAAAATCCTGATAAACTAAGAGTAATATTTCCTCACGGCACATTATGTTACTGGCAACCATCAAAAAATTATCGCAGGATTATCATGAGTCGACAAGGGCCTTAAGAAGGCATCTCCATGCAAACCCCGAGCTATCTTACCAGGAAAATGAAACCGCAGCATTTGTAGCCAGCACTTTATCATCATTTGGAATCGCGGCAACTACAGGGATTGCCGACACGGGTCTATCCGCATTGATCGAGGGGAAAAATCCCACCAAGAAAGTAATTGCTTTACGTGCCGACATGGATGCGTTACCCATTCATGAACAAAATGAAGTAGACTATAAATCGAAAAAGAACGGCATAATGCACGCCTGTGGCCACGATGCCCACACTGCCTCCTTGCTTACCACAGCTCAAATTCTGAATGAAATCAAAGATCAATTTGAAGGATCCATAAAGTTGATCTTTCAACCGGGAGAAGAGAAGAACCCTGGTGGCGCTTCCTTAATGATCAAAGATGGAGTACTTGAAAAGCCAAAGCCAGTTTCCATCATTGGGCAGCATGTGATGCCACTGATACCGGTGGGAAAAGTTGGTTTTAGAGAGGGAATGTACATGGCAAGTTGCGATGAGGTGTACCTGACAGTGATCGGCAAAGGAGGACACGGAGCTGCACCTGACCTTGCCATCGACCCTATTGTGATCGCTTCACACATCATTATTGGCCTTCAGCAAGTGATCAGCAGAAATGCGAATCCAAGGCAACCCACAGTTCTAACCTTCGGAAAGATTAGTGGCGAGGGTGCCACCAATATTATCCCCAACGAGGTGAAAATTGCAGGCACCTTTCGAGCAATGAACGAGGACTGGCGGGCAAAGGCACTTGAGTTAATCACGAACATGGCGCAACACATTGCTGAAGGCATGGGAGGCAGATGTGAGGTGCAAATATCAAGGGGCTATCCATACCTCGAAAATAACCCCGAACTAACCAAAAGAATCAGAGCTGCTGCGGAGGCATACGTAGGAAGGGAAAATATTGTAGACCTTGACATTACCTTGGGAGCCGAAGACTTCTCATATTATTCACAGGTAATTCCAGCTTCATTTTACCGGCTTGGCACGAGAAACGAAGCCAAGGGAATAACCTCATACGTACACACTCCAACCTTTGACATAGATGAGGATGCATTGGCCATGGCCCCCGGGCTAATGGCCTGGATGGCTATCCATGAGTTAAATTCTTAATCAAAGTATTCCAAACCTTGTGGAATCAGCTTTAAAGACCGTAAAATGCTATATTGCATATAAATCATGGAAGGAATAAAAGAAGCAATTTTTAAGCTGTTGAGAATTGACAACCTTGTCGACAACATTTCTGGCTACGTTGAAAATAGAGTAAAGCTATTGAAGTTAGAAATCCGCGAGGATGTAGCCAACGTGCTCTCCAAAGGATTGGTTCACACATTTATTTTTTTGTTTGCCTTCTTCTTCTTAATCTTTTTTAGTCTGGGTCTGGCACAATTTCTAAACCGCTACTTCGATGGTGGTTATGAAGGATACTGGATTGTATCCGGTGGCTACTTTTTTGTGTTCTTAGTGTTGCTAATAATCAGAAAGCCACTAGACAAGAAGTTTAGGAAGTACTTCACTGCTATAATTACGAAAGAAGACTAGTAGTTCGAATGGAGCATCTGGAGACATACGAGGAAGAAAAAAGGAGACTGATAGAAAACTCCCAACGGCATAAAGAGGAATTGGCAGAGCAACTCAAGGAAATAACAGCACACTCCAAGAAGCTAACTACAAACGCATTGGTGATCGGTGGGTCACTTATACTTACCTACTTGGTAGTAAGACAATTTGTCGGGGGCAAAACGAAAAAGAAGAAAAATAAAAATAAGAAGAAACAGCAAGAGGAAGAAGAGGACGAAGTAGAACAGCACAGTAGCGTTACTAGCAGTATATTTTCGCAAGTAGGTGACGCACTCATCACCCACGCATCAATTATTTTGCTCGATCTAGCAAAAGAGAAATTATCTAATTACCTGGAAAGCAGAAAAGCTGAGGATGAAGATTCTTGAACAACTTCAACAAAAAAGTAGACAGGGGAAAAAATCAATAGGTGTACTTATTGATCCTGACAAAGTCGAAGACGCCAGCAGGCTTTCCCACTTAATTAACCTTGCTAGCGAAAACTGCATCGACTATTTTCTAGTAGGAGGAAGTCTGATCACCACCACCAATTTGTCTGAAGTGATTGGACATATCAAAGGATCTGTAAACATTCCAGTCATAATTTTTCCAGGAAGTTCTATTCAAATTGATTCTTCCGCTGACGCGATCTTATTTCTGTCTTTGATTTCAGGACGCAACCCTGATCTACTAATTGGGCAACACGTGGCTGCAGCCCCAATATTGAAGCAGAACAAATTAGAGGTCGTTCCAACCGGGTACATGCTAATCAACTCTGGCAAAACTACTTCTGTCGCCTATGTGAGCAACACTACCCCAATCCCAGATGACAAACATTCACTGGCCGCATGCACTGCCATGGCTGGAGAGATGCTGGGTCTGCAAGTGATGTACCTTGATGCCGGAAGTGGAGCCGAAAAGGAAATCAGTGCAAAAATGATAAGTACAGTGCGTAAATCCGTTAACACTCCGCTAATAGTAGGTGGAGGAATTGATACTGCGAGAAAAGCACTTTCAGCTTTGGAGGCTGGAGCTGATATGATCGTTATAGGTAATGCATTAGAAAAAGATCCGAATCTATTGATAGAGATATCAGATCGTATTTACGACTATAATCAAGCAACAACTACGAAAGACAACTAACGTAGTAGCTCCCTCGAGATCACCATGCGTTGAATCTCAGAAGTCCCTTCATATATCTGCGTAATTTTCGCATCACGCATCAATCTTTCTACGTGAAACTCTTTAACGTAACCATACCCTCCGTGAATTTGGACTGCTTCTGTTGTTACTTCCTGTGCGATCTGCGAAGCAAATAATTTCGCCATGGCTGCCGCCTTAATAAAATTTTGCTTTTGATCTTTGAGGTAAGCAGCTTGCCAAATCAACAATCTGGCGGCATCAATTTTTGTTGCCATATCTGCCAGCTTAAACTGAATGGCCTGATGCTCTGACAAATGCTTGTTGAATGCTTTGCGTTCTTTGGAATACTTTACGGCCAACTCATAGGCACCGGAGGCAATTCCCAAAGCTTGAGATGCAATACCAATCCTACCTCCATTGAGTGTCGTCATGGCAAAGGAAAACCCAAAACCCTCCTCACCAATTCTATTTGCTTTGGGAACCTTTACATCCGAGAACATAAGTGAATGAGTGTCCGAACCCCGGATCCCCATCTTGTCTTCTTTTTTCCCAACCACAAATCCTTCCATGCCCTTTTCTACAATAAGCGCATTTATTCCCTTGTGCTTCAATGAAACATCGGTCTGCGCGATAACAATATAAACGCTGGCACTATTACCATTCGTGATCCAGTTTTTCGTTCCATTAAGCAAGTAGTAATCCCCTTTGTCTTCAGCCGTAGTGCGTTGGCTAGTGGCATCAGAGCCCGCTTCTGGCTCGGAGAGACAAAATGCTCCTATCTTTTCACCAGTTGTGAGTTTCTTTAAATATTTTTCTTTCTGTTCCTCTGAACCAAATTGCTCAAGGCCCCAACACACCAGAGAGTTATTCACGGACATACAAACCGAAGCAGAGGCATCAATTTTGGAAATCTCCTCCATCGCAAGCACGTAGGAGATACTATCCATCCCACCGCCATTATACTTTGGATCCACCATCATTCCCATGAAACCCAGCTCGCCCATTTTCTTAATTTGTTCAGTTGGAAATTTCTGGTGCGTATCGCGCTCAATTACGCCAGGGAGAAGCTCGCTATTTGCAAAGTCGCGCGCAGCGTCTCTCACTGCTATTTGTTCTTCCGTAAGTGCAAAGTTCATTGGGGTCCGTTTATTATCATTGAAACAAAAAAAGAGGCCTGAGGTTCTAATCCCAGGCCTGCAATTTATGACTTCTTATTTCAAATCTAATCTCTTCGACCCATGAAGATCATTACATAATACAAAAGCATGGTGATCGCTCCTATTGCAGCCACCACGTATGTCATAGCAGCCGAGTTAAGCGCATCCTTTGCCATATCATGCTCTTGTCGGTTTACAATGCCTCGATTTTCAATCCAAGCTAATGCTCGTTTGCTCGCATCAAATTCTACTGGTAGGGTGACCAAAGCGAAGAGCGCAAATACACCGTAGCAGGAAATGATGACAATCAACGCAGTGTCGAAGGAGAAGAGTCCTTTTACTGCAAAGGCACCAAACATCATGGCAAGGAAGATGAAATTGATCACTTTGGCGCTAATATTTTGAATTGGCACCATTGCTGATCTAAACTCAAGCATGCTGTAAGCTGTGGCGTGCTGTACCGCATGTCCGCATTCGTGGGCAGCTACCGCGGTAGCTGCTGCATTGCGACCATTGTAAACGTCATGGCTAAGGTTTACCGTTTTTGTTGCCGGATTGTAATGATCGGTCAACTGGCCTTCCACAGAAATCACTTTTACATCATGAATGCCGCTATCCGCCAACATGAGTCTGGCAATATCGGCACCCGTAAGATCCTTGGTCAACCTTATTTCAGAATACTTTTTGAATTTGTTTTTTAGTCTGGAGCTTACGATCCAACCCACTAACATGAAGAAACCTGTGATAACTAAAGCACCTATTCCCATATCTTATTTGTTAAAATTATTTTCTAATCTTTTCTATTATACGTGAAGTTGAATAACCAGATACAAAGTCTATGGTTTTTACTTCACCTCCATTTTTTTTGACAACTTCCGCGCCAACAATATTTTCTGCCAAATAGTCACTGCCCTTTACCAGTACATCCGGGATCAAGGCAGTAATAAGGCTTTCGGGCGTATCTTCATCAAAAAAGACAACTACATCTACAAATTGCAGAGATGCCAAAACTCTGGCTCTGGATTGCTGATCTTGTACCGGTCGGTCCGGGCCCTTAAATCTGCTTACGGAGCTGTCGGTATTGAGCCCGACCACAAGCCTATTGCCAAGGAACCTGGCTTTTTCCAGGTAGTCGACATGGCCAAGGTGCAGGAGGTCGAAGCAGCCATTGGTAAAGACTACCTTTTCCCCTTTTGACTTCCATTCCTTCACAGCTTTCTCCGCGAGCTCCCACGATTTTATCTTATGTTTTACTTCTTCCATCTCACTTTCCAATAGCTAATAAGCAAAGATACTACTCCAGCCAATATGAAAATGAATGTTTGCCACCCGTGAAAAATAAATACAAAAGCCACGGCATCTCCCTTGGGTACTCCATAGAGCAAAACCAGCCCCAGGGGAACTAGTGTGTGGTACGAACCTGCTCCACCAGGCAAAGGTGCGGCCATCGCTATTGCCCCAATAGCAAATAGTGTAACCACAGCGCTGAAACCCAATGTAGCTGTCTCAGGAAAAGCGATGATAACAAAATAGCTCATGACGAAATAGAGCAGCCAGATTAGCACAGATATGAAAATAAAAAGCCAACTCCTTTCCAGTTTGAAAATGGAAAGGACTCCATTCTTAAATCCAAGAAGAATCTTCTTTAGTTTTTCGTTTTTCCTCAAGCCGTAAATAATTGCAGAAAGCACGATCACCGCTGCCACTCCTACAAGTATCCAAATTTGCCATTGGCTATTCCTTTCGGACGGTTGGCTAAATAGGTTTAGCGATTCAATGAAATGAGCAAGCTTGGTCCATTCTACAAAGAATGAAATGGCTATTAGGACTGCGAGTGAAATGACGTCAACCACCCGCTCTGCTACCACCGTACCAAATGATATTTCAACTGGTGTTTTTTCTAGCTTCAGCAGGTTATAACATCGAGAGATTTCGCCACCACGTGGTATTGCGAGGTTCACTAAGTATCCGATCATTAATGACAGGAAACTGTTTGTCAGAGAAATGTTATTTCCGGTGGGTTGCAGCAACATCTTCCATCTGTATGCTCTCAAAAAATGGCTGAGTATGGCCACTGCCGCCATGATCATCAAATAACCCTTGTTGGCCCTTTCCCAGGTTTCCCAAATGAATGCCGACTTGCTTTCACCCTCAACATCTGGAATGCTTTTTAAGGAGAGCCATAGCAATCCAACCGCCAGTCCAAGGAAGACAATGTATTGAATTACGGCTTTTGATTTCGAGGGCAATATGATTTTGCGGTTACGTAAAGTACTGACTACTCCACTAGCATGTTATCAATTAATCTGACGTCACCAATATATGCAGCAATGAGCAAAATCGAATTTCGCCCTTTATCAAATTTCTCCAATAGCTCCAGGCTTTCTCGGTCCACAAGCTCAAAGTATTCAAGCTTGACCCCTTTAATACCTTCAAATCTCTTTGCAACCTCCACTCTGATTATAGAGAACTCGGAATTTGCCCTCAAAGCTTTCAGTCCATAGTTCAAAGATTCGAAAAGCAACAAGGCCTGTTTCAAATCATTCTTAGATAATCGAGCATTCCTCGAAGACAGCGCCAAACCGGATTGCAGCCGCACTATGGGGACACTGCATATCTCGAGTTGAAACATCAACTGATTCCGCAAATGTTTAATGATCTGTAATTGCTGAAAATCTTTCTGGCCAAAATATACCCTGTCGGGCTGGACAATATTGAACAACTTTGAAACCACCAGCGCTACTCCGCTAAAATGGCCTGGGCGATACTTTCCCTCTAATACCTTGTCCAAGTGCCCAAAATCAAATGATAGAGAAGTATTCGCATTATACATTTCCGAATCAGAAGGGACAAAGAGCACCTCACACCCTTCTTTCTCTAGTAGTTTCACATCCTGCTCCAGTGTTCGTGGATATTTTTGAAGGTCGGAAGAATTGTTGAACTGCGCAGGGTTGACATAGATACTGCAGACGGTTAGGAGATTACTAGCCTTTGACGCTCTGATAAGGGAAATATGGCCCTCATGGAGTGCGCCCATGGTAGGCACAAACCCAATTGTCGCGTTTGTTCCCCTCGCTGATGTCAAATGAGCCCTTAGGGTCTCAATATCCTTGAAAATCACCATAAAGGGGTATTTTTAAAGGGTCGCAAAGGTAATAGTTTTGATTTGATGTAGGTTGAATTAGGGGCAAATTTTGCGTATTTTTGTGGCTCGATTTTCCATTCTGTTTAAAAACCCTAAAAATATGTCAAAACTCCGTATTCTTTATGTAGCCAGCGAGATCAATCCTTTTCTTCAAACATGCGAGGTTTCTGATTTTGTAAGAAAATTACCTCAGGCAATGCAGGAAAAGGGCATGGAAATTAGAATACTGGTTCCCAGATTCGGCCTAATAAATGAGAGAAAAAATCGCTTACATGAAGTGGTTCGCCTCTCTGGAATAAATATCGCAGTTGGTGATGAAGAGAAGCCATTGATTATAAAGGTAGCTTCAATTCCAAATGCTAAGCTTCAGGTTTATTTTATCGACAACGAAGACTACTTCCACCGCAAATCCGTTTTCCACGACAAGCAGAACAAATTCTACGAGGACAATGATGAACGCGCCATCTTCTTTTGCAAAGGCGTAATCGAAACTGTGCGCAAGCTGGGTTGGGCACCAGACATCGTTCATTGCAACGATTGGATCACAAGCTTCATTCCATTGTATCTAAAAACTACCTACAAGAATGATCCACTCTTTAAGAATGCAAAAACGGTGTTTACCATTTACAATAATAGCTTTAATCATAAGTTCAAGGGAGATCTTATGGACAAAGTAAAAATGATTGACATTGAAGATAACATGCTTGGCCACTTAAAGACTGGTGACTACGAAGGTTTTATTAAGCTTGGCGCGCAGTTTTCCGATATCGTGTCCTCAGCGGGTGACAATAAGAAATTAGAAGGGCTCGTTAAGAAGATCAAAGAGAAGAAGATAGAGACCATAGAGGGAGACGACAACTATACTGAATCATACTATAATCTATACAATGAACTTGTGGGGTAGAGTTGGGGGACTGTGTGTCCTTCTTGCAGCGATTTTGTGGGGATGTGAAGATGATGAGTCGTCCTTTTTAGGATTTAGAAATCCCAATTCAAAGTTCAGTGTTATCTATCAGGAAATTGATGTGCCTTCAACGGTGATGTTATTCGACTCCGTGAGGACGTATAACAATCCGGCCATTCCCTTTCAAGATAGAACTGTTCTGATTGGAAAGTACTCCGATCCATTGTTGGGGGAGATCAGCGCAGAAATGTACACTCAGATCAGACCTTCCGAGCCAAGGATAGATATTTCTTCCGAGGCAAGATTTGTGACTTCCACATTCATTCTAAGTCCTAATTTTCGGGTTTACGGATCTAACGGGACCTCAAGCATAAACTTCAGCCTTCACGAACTCACCGATTCCATCAGTTCATCAATCGACACGAGCGTACTCCCGCCAAACGTTGCTGGTCTTCCACAGTACCTGCCGTACTACTTTAATAGTAGTATCAGCTATGATCCCACACCATTGGGATCAACTGTTTATGAGGTTGAGTCTGCTACGTTCGCTACGTTTCGTGCTCAATTGGACAATCCAAGTTTTGATCTTCGCGTTGACGACTTGGATAGCCTGGTGATTAAGGTTGCCGATAGTTATGGGGAAGCTTTGTTTAATGCCGCGCGTAACCAATCAAGCGAATATCAGAATTTTTCCACGTTCAAAAGAACTTTCAAAGGCTTTGCAGTGATTCCGGGTGAAGGAACTAAGATATTGCACTTTAACCCTGAGAACGACTCAACCAACTTTTCGAAATCAAAATTCATAATCGAGTATGATGAGTTCAATGATGAGCTTCAGAAAGATGAGAGAAAAGTTTTAGAATACACCTTTTATGAGTTTGGCAATAATAGTGTCTACCACATCAATTTTACCAGGATAGAGGCAGATAGAAGCGCCACTGCCCTTGGCCCCCTAACAACTCCTAATGTAGAATTTGAACCAATTGACAACAGGCGTTATTATCAATCGGGAAATCCTGTAACTACTAAAGTAAACTTCAGCAAGTTCCTTGAATTCACAGATACTATCCCTAATCTGGTCTTCAATTCTGTGGAGCTATCCATCGAGCTTGATGATTTTGATGACTTTGAACCACCCGCAACGCTTCGACTAAGACTACTTAATGAGAATAATGATTTTCTTAATTTTTTCAGCCAGGACATCGAAGAATCAAATACACCTGTTTTTCCTAGGTCGATGACTTATGACGAAGAAGGCTGGTTTATTATCGGACAGAGGCTCAACCCGCAAACAGTAGGTAATCTATTTGACATCAAATATGACTCAGAAACTCATTCTTACAGAGGAGATTTAACAGATTTTTTCCAATCTCTGGCAACTGTTGACAATGAGGATCAATTATTTCTCAACTTCGCTTTTGTGGCTTCCGAGCTACCTCTCCCGCTCTCAGTTAATCGAGCGGTTTTCAAAAAGGAGAATATAAAACTAAAAGTGTTCTATACTATACCCACCAGCGAGGACCCAAAATAAGTTAACTATGTGTGGAATTGTTGCTTACCTAGGACCCAGGCAAGCCCAGGAAGTGATTATCAAAGGGCTGAAGAGATTAGAATACAGGGGCTATGACAGTGCCGGAATTGCGCTAATGAATGGCGGCCTAAACATTTATAAGAAGAAAGGCAAGGTCACTGAACTCGAAGCTGCCTTAAAAGGTCTCGATCTTAATAGCCACATCGGCATGGGTCACACTCGCTGGGCCACTCATGGTGAGCCAAATGATGGAAATGCACATCCTCACTACTCCTCAACAAAAAAGCTGGCGATAATCCATAATGGCATTATTGAAAATTATGGAGCCCTGAAGCAAGAACTGCTGCGCAAAGGACATGTCTTCGAAAGTGAAACGGATACTGAGGTTTTCATTCACTTCATTGAAGATATCAAAGAGAATGAAGGCTGTTCACTTGATGAAGCGGTACGACTTGCACTCACGAAAGTAATTGGAGCCTATGCCATTGTGGTAATGTCGCTGGAAGACCCTAAACTTTTGATTGCAGCCAGGAAGGGTAGTCCGCTGGTGATTGGGGTTGGTAAGGGAGAATTTTTTATGGCATCAGACGCCACACCAATTATCGAATACACAAATGAGGTAGTCTATCTCAATGATCAGGAGATTGCAATCATCAAAGACGGAGCACTAAACATTAAGGACACATCTAATCTGCCCCTGACACCATACGTGCAAATTGTTGACTTACAGTTGGAAGCAATCGAAAAGGGTGGGTTTGAGCATTTTATGCTGAAGGAGATCTTTGAACAACCGAGGTCCATCAAAGATTGCATGAGAGGCAGAATGGACTCATCAAAGGGAAGGTTGGTGCTGGGTGGCCTACGCGAATATGTCAACAAACTCGTAAATGCTGATCGTATACTAATCATTGCTTGTGGTACTTCGTGGCATGCCGGGCTCGTAGCAGAATACTTCATTGAAGAGGTTTGTCGAATTCCCGTGGAGGTCGAGTATGCGTCCGAATTTCGATATCGTAATCCGGTTATTAGAGAAGGTGATGTCGTGTTAGCCATATCTCAGTCTGGGGAGACGGCCGATACACTGGCAGCGATCGAGCTTGCTAAGTCTAAGGGAGCAATCATTTTTGGCGTTTGCAACGTGGTAGGCTCCTCAATTCCAAGAGCTACACATGCAGGAGCATACACTCATGCTGGTCCGGAGATCGGTGTGGCCAGCACGAAGGCTTTCACAGCGCAATTGACTGTGCTGTATATGATTGCCCTAATAGTGGCACAAAAGAAGGGTACCATACCGGAGCAGAAATTTCGCGAGTTGTTGGTTGAGATGGAAAACATCCCTTCAAAAGTGGAGCAGGTACTTGAACTCAACGACAAGATTCTTGGAATTGCGGAGACATTTAAAGACTCCACTAATTTTCTTTACCTGGGCAGAGGCTACAACTTCCCTGTGGCACTAGAGGGAGCTCTAAAGCTGAAGGAAATCTCCTACATACACGCAGAGGGATATCCGGCTGCCGAAATGAAGCATGGGCCAATAGCTCTGATCGATGAAGAGATGCCTGTCGTTTTTGTGGCAACCAAGGATAGCTCCTACGAAAAGATCGTTTCGAATATTCAGGAAGTAAAAGCCAGAAAAGGCAAAGTGATCTCTGTGGTAACTGAGGGTGATGACATCATTCCTGAAATGTCTGAATACGTTATAGAAATTCCCTCGACCTTAGAGCCACTTATGCCCCTTATCTCGGTGATTCCACTGCAACTTCTCTCTTACCATATGGCTGTATTAAGAGGGTGTAATGTGGACCAACCGAGAAACCTTGCTAAATCCGTAACAGTCGAATAGGTCTTAAAGATGCTTTAGATTGACGACGGTATAATTATTCTTTCCGTCACCTACGTTGACTAATGTTTTTTCAAAAGACGGAGGTCCGAATGAACCCATTGCATCATTACCAAACCCAAATCCTTCTTTAGGTATGCCAAAGAAATTTGAATCCAATTCAAAGTTTTCGTTTTCATCGTGAATCACCGAAAGAGCATAAGATCCTACTGGAACACGCTCAAAAGTGATTACGATCTCGCCTTCCTTTGCCTCCATTTTTTGTGACTGAAACGGAGTCTTTAGAAAGTCCTTTTCGTTAGTAAACAGGCTTGCTAAAATTAGGCCATTCTCACTTTTAATATTAGCTACAGTGACTTCGATGGTACCATGCTGAGCCTGAAGGGAACTAACAGCTAGCACAATCAGGAACGTAAGCAATAATGTAATTTTCTTCATTTCTTTTATTTTTCAGCTAAATTCTGGCAAAATATTCAAGCCAGGAAATTTCAGTTGCCCAACTGTTAAAGTTCTACCCTGAGTTGTGAAATCTAAACCCGGAAACACCCTAAAGTGTATCCCTGAAGTACTCCTTCTTTAGCAGTGCACATACCTTGTAGCGCTCATCTTTAGTGTCTTCGTAGACCGACTCCAGCAGTTCATAAACATGTCGTACACCAATTCGAGTTGCCCACTCAAAAGGGCCGTAAGGGTAATTTGTTCCAAGCTTCATGCCCATATCGATGTCTTCCTTGGAGGCGGTTCCTTCCTGAAAAGTGTAATACGCTTCATTGATGATCATACAAATTACACGAGGTGTCACCATGCCCACACGGTCATCGACCAGCGCATATTTTGTGCCAAGCCCCTCGCATACCTCCTGCAATCTGTCCTGATTCTCCTTCTTTAGTAGAGCTACTTCTAATACTTCCCGATTTAGAAATGTGGGCAATCCATTAAATCCAAAAAGCGTACACTGAATTGGTCCGGCAAATGCAGCCACCAACTCTAATAAGCTGACTTTTGTCGTGTTAAGAAAAGCAACAACAGCAGGATGATCCCGGTACACTTCCATCTGATCTGGCGCTTCATCGATGATAAAATCAAACACCACTTCAGCCTTACTAAAGAATTGTTCAGCATGCTGATGTTCACGTTCCCATTGATAAAGATGCTTCTTACCAAACTTCTCCTTGCACTCAACGAAATGCGCTTCTTCACCTATTACAAGAATATTCATTGAAACTAAGGCGTCTTGGTTTGATTTTAAGATATTTGAACAAAAGTAACAAAGACAACCTTATGGCAAAAGAAGTAATCTACTCCGCGAAAGCTCCCGAACCTATTGGCCCATATAGCCAAGCAATTAAAATTGACAATACACTTTATGTATCAGGGCAGATTCCGTTCAGCAATGAGTCCAATTCCTTGATTACAGGAGACATCACTGCCCAAACATTGCAGGTCATGAAGAATTTGGATGCAGTACTTGGCGCTGCGGGGATGAGCTTTGAAAATGTCGTTAAGTGCTCAATCTTTCTTAAGGATATGAATGACTTTCCGAAAGTTAACGAGGCCTACGGCAAATCATTCATAAAAAATCCGCCAGCTAGGGAAACTGTAGAGGTAAGCAGATTGCCAAAAGACGTGCATGTAGAAATATCCTGTATTGCCGTTAGATAGTTGTCATTAAGAAATGAGAGAAACCAGAGTTCGATTTGCTCCAAGCCCCACGGGAGCTTTGCACATAGGTGGAGTGCGTACCGCCCTATACAACTATTTGCTCGCACGAAAGAATGGTGGAAAAATGCTACTGCGAATTGAAGACACAGATCAATCAAGGTTTGTAGAAGGAGCAGAGGAATACATAAAGAAATCTCTCAATTGGCTCGGAATTGATCTAGATGAAGGCCCAGACCAGGGTGGTGAATTCGGTCCATATCGGCAATCAGACCGAAAAGATATTTATGAAAGGTACATCAAGCAGCTTATTGAAACTGGCAATGCCTACTATGCCTTTGACACTCCTGAGCAATTGGAGGATATGAGGGAGCGGATAAAGAACGAAGGTGGAAACGCGCAATATGGGTGCGAAACCAGGGCGCAGATGCACAACTCGCTTACCCTCAGCACTGCTGAAGTATCCAGGCGCTTGGGAGCTCGAGAACCTTATGTTGTTAGAGTTAAGATCGAACCCAACCAGCAGGTAGTGCTTCATGACCTCATTAGAGGAGAAGTAACCGTGAACTCCACTTCATTGGATGACAAGGTATTGATGAAATCAGACGGAATGCCTACCTATCACCTTGCCAATGTAGTGGACGACTATTTAATGAAGATCTCACATGTTATTAGAGGAGAGGAGTGGCTGCCTTCAGCGCCACTTCACATTCTGTTGTACAGGTACTTTGGCTGGGAAAAGGAAGCTCCACAATTTGCTCACTTGCCCTTGCTGCTCAAACCAAACGGTAACGGAAAACTAAGTAAGCGAGATGCGGACCAAATGGGATTCCCCATATTTCCCCTAAATTGGACCGACCCAACATCAAAGGAGTTAGCTATTGGATTCAAGGAGAGTGGATATCTTCCTGATGCGTTGCTAAACTTCCTTGCATTTTTAGGATGGAATCCCGGAAGTGATCAGGAAATATTTTCGATTTCAGAATTAACCCAAGCTTTTAGTCTTGAACGGATAGGTAAAGCGGGCGCTAAGTTTGATATAGAAAAGGCGAAGTGGTATAATCAACACTATCTTAGGTCAAAGTCTAATGAAGAACTGGCTGCGTTTTTACACACTGACTTGTCGAATGCAAAGATTGATTGCTCAAAGGATAAGGAAATTCAAATCGTGAACGCATTGAAGGAGCGTGTGACCTTCCCCAAAGATTTCTATGAAATGGGATTGGTGTTTTTTGAAGCTCCTAAATCGTTTGATGAGAAAATTGCATCTAAGAAGTGGACCTCAGAAGCAGTTCAGGTACTTTCCGCACTAATCTCTGCATTTCCAGCGACCAAAGAGATTTCTGCCGAAACAGCTCACACAATAATTCAGGAAGTGTCAGCGAAGCAAGGCGTTGGTCAGGGTAAAGTAATGCCCGCCTTAAGATTAGCTCTCACTGGAGGTGCTTCGGGGCCTGATTTAATGACCACCATAGAAATTCTAGGAGTTAAAGAGACGCAAAAGAGGCTCTCTTTTGCCTTAACAGAAATTCGCCCCAATGACTAACGTGAGAAGACAATCTTTCGTTAAATTCAAGCATGAGTAAGAAAGATAAGCCAAGCAAAAAGCAGGGCAAGCCTCGGGTTCATAAGGATCTAAAGGGATTCGAAATTACCATTGACCAATTTGGTGAGATTAAATCCAACACCAACATTGAGAAGATCAACGAATTTCTTAGTAAGAATGTCGATGATAAAAAATTGGCCGAGCGAGACAAGGACATGAAGGGATCTAAGAAGAAAAAGAAAAACTAGAACAGTGTCGGAAATAAAGCTGGCACCTCCTCCTTGTACTTTCGATACTTCTCCCCATATAGCTTAATTAACTTCTGCTCTTCCAAGTAGATTCCAAGCGGGAGGTAGAGAAAAATACAACTCATTGAAACCAATGTAGGCATGGTTGGGTTGAACAAAAAGTAGCCTAAAACTATCAAAATCGTACCGGCATAGATGGGGTGCCTTACTTTTGACAGGATGCCATTCGAGGAGAATGCTTCTCCTTCCGGATTTTTTACCCCCATGAAAGCTTCAAAATCATACTCTCGAAAAGACACTTTGATGATAATTACTCCGAAGGCGGTGAGCACTAAACTTAGGTATCTTAGCCAGCCTTCATTGCTAAAGAAAAGTACAGCCGGAATATTGGAATTGAATACTAACAGAAGAATTAGACCAACAGACGATAATGTCACATAAAAGATTCGGTAGCTCCTGTCACTAAACTTAAATGAGGTCTTTGCAAAATGCTTTGCACTAGTGCTCGCTAACCAACTGTGCAGAAAGAAGTAAAGAACCCAGCACAGAAAAAGAAGAATGAATTTTGTCATGCTCAAAAGCTCATCATGTCTCAATGTGATGAGCAATTATATTTACTGTAAAGATCTGAAATTTACTAAAGCTCACTACTTTTGAAAGTACAGAAGACAAATCATGGAAACCATCAAAATTGGAATAATTAGAGAGGGAAAGAACCCTCCTGACAAGCGTGTGCCCTTTAGTCCCCTGCAAGTGGTGGAAATAGAACAACGATATCCTCATGTAAAGGTAGTAGTACAGGAGAGCAAAATACGCTCGTTTTCGGATGAGGAGTATAGTGAAATAGGGATTGAAGTTGTCTCCGATGTAACTGATTGCGATATCCTGATGGGGATAAAGGAGGTGCCCATTGCGGAACTTATTCCAAAAAAGACCTATCTATTCTTTTCACACACGACCAAAAAGCAACCCTACAACAAGACCCTACTCCAGGAAATATTGGAAAGAAAAATCAGACTAGTTGACTACGAAGCGCTCAAAGACAAATTGAACAATCGCCTTGTTGCCTTTGGCAGATTTGCAGGAATTGTGGGAGCGTATAATGGCTTGTTAACCTATGGCAAGCGGTTCAACTTATTTGGTTTACGGAAGGCGAGTGAATGTTTTGATATAAATGATCTAAAAATTGAATTAAGAAAGGTACAGCTTCCAGCTATTAAGATTATCCTTACGGGAGGTGGCAGAGTAGCCAAAGGGGCAATGGAAACATTAGATAGCGCTGGAATCAGAAAGGTTAATGCCAAAGATTTCTTGAGCAAGTCATTCGAAGAAGCAGTATACGTGCAACTTGGCAGTGCAGACTATCATGTTCGAAAAGGTGGCGGTACGTTTAACCGTGACGAATTCCATAACCAGCCAGAACTATACGACTCAAATTTTCTTCCTTTTGCACAAGCAGCGGATCTACTCATCGCGGGAGCGTTTTGGAATCCAAAGGCTCCTAAGTTATTTGTCCGAGAGGACATGCAACAGTCTTCATTTAGACTCAAGGTAATCGCAGATGTAACCTGCGACATCGATGGGTCGATACCTTCTACGAAGAGACCCAGCACCATCGTTGACCCAATATATGATTACGACCCTCACGCTGACAAAGTACGAGAACCTTTAAGCGATCCCTCTTATGTGACTGTTATGGCGGTAGATAATTTACCATGCGAATTGCCGAGGAGTGCGTCAGAAGAATTTGGTCGCGACTTGATTGATAAGATTATCCCAGCACTGGTGATCTCAGACAAGGACGGTGTAATTAAGAGAGCCAGTATTACCAAAAGCGGAAAGCTCACGGAAGGGTTTCTGTACTTATCCGACTATGCCGGCTTGGCAAATATTACTTTGTAGCAGCCCAACTCCTGATGGCAGTTCTAAACCATTCATCGGCACTTTCTGTCCACCTGAAATTGTCCCTGATATACTCCATGCTATCCTTCTCTACTTCCGTGTATATATCTCCATCCTTCACCGCTGCCATCAGCTTCTTGGCATCTTCAAGAGAAATTCTTCCATCTCCCTGTCCTGCCGCACTTTGTTCAGCGATTTCTATCAAGTGCTTGTCTAATTTTTTACCGTTGATTGTTGTATAATAACTCATAATTCGAATATTGCTATGGTTATAAATATCAAAGTATTGTATAGAAATAGCCACGAAAGGTGCTTTATGTGTTTATTAAGAAATTAAGATCATGATTTTATATAATGTAACCATTGGAATTGACATTGACATCGAACTAGAATGGGTCACCTGGATGAAGGAGACGCACATCCCTGATGTACTTAATACGGGTGTCTTTGAATCTTATAAATTTTACAAGGTGCTGTCTCATGACGATGATGGATCCGTTTCCTACTGCATTCAATACTTTACGGATAGCATCGAAAAATTTAATATGTACATAAAGGATCATGCCCCTTCGTTGGTAGAAGAGCACCGCGCTCGATTCAAAGATAAGCACGTGGCGTTCAGGACACTGCTGGAAGAGGTCTAGTTAATCACCTCAAACCCGGTGTAGTCCCACAGCACTTTAGGTATTTTGATGCCCTCCGCACTTTGATTATTCTCCAGGATGGCCGCCACAATCCTGGGCAGTGCCAGTGCGCTTCCATTCAGGGTATGTAGCAGTTCGGTCTTGCCCTCATCATTTTTATATCTCAACTTGAGTCGATTGGCTTGAAACGTCTCGAAGTTACTCACCGAGCTAACTTCCAGCCATCTTTTCTGCGCTCCTGCATACACTTCCATGTCAAACGTGAGGGCAGCATTAAATCCCATGTCACCCCCACACAGTAATAACTTGCGGTAGGGCAATTCCAACTTCTCCAGCAAGCTTTGCACGTATAGGCACATCTCTTCCAGTGCCTGGTAGGAGTCCTCCGGCTTTCGTATTTGCACAATCTCCACCTTGTCAAATTGATGGAGTCGGTTTAGACCTCTGACATGGGCACCCCAGCTACCAGCTTCTCGTCTAAAGCAGGGCGTATATCCCACGTTCTTTATCGGCAGACTATTTGCCCCTACTATTACATCCCGATACAGGTTCGTGATGGGCACTTCTGCTGTCGGTATCATATACAAATTATCGGTCTCCATATGATACATCTGACCTTCTTTGTCCGGTAATTGGCCTGTGCCGTATCCCGATGCTTCGTTCACTACTATCGGTGGCTGTATCTCAAAGTAGTCTTGTTCAATTGCATTGTCCAGAAAAAAGTTAATGAGCGCACGCTGCAGTCGGGCTCCCTTGCCCTTGTACACAGGAAAACCAGCTCCGCTAATTTTATTGCCAAGCTCAAAGTCAATGATGTCATATTGGGCGATTAAATCCCAATGTGGCTTTGCGTCAGGCGCAAGGCTTGGCAGCTTTCCCCACTCGTGCACACTTACATTATCATCAGCACCCGTCCCTTTTGGAACACTATCGTGTGGCACATTGGGTATCAAGTAGAGCAGCTTTCTAAGTTCCTCCTCTATCGAAGTTAGTTTTGCTGTCAATTCAGATGATTGCTTCTTGAGTAAAGCAGATCTTCCCTTGATTTCCTCAGCCTCTTCTTTCTTACCCGCCTTCATCAAGACACCAATCTCTCGTGAGAGTGCATTTGCCTCAGACAAGATTTCATCATTCTTCAATTGAGTTTCCCTCCTATCTTGGTCCAAGGATGTGACCCTATCACAGAGATCTGATGCCTCCTTAAAATTGCGCTTATCCAGACCCCTCAATACCCTGTTCAGCTCTTCTCGGATGATGTTGATTTGAAGCATTATTAATTGTTTAATTGCCTTCAAAATTAGCGATCCTAACCATAATTTTTCGGGTCTCAATTTGATTATATTCAATTTTGGTCTATACTTGCAGGGTCATGATGGCCTACCCAGGCCTTTGAACAATAGATAACCCAATTCGTACTAGCTAGACTGATTCTAAAACCACTGAATACTTCAGCTTTTGTCGCTTTCACTCTGAGTTCTTACAAATAATCATTCAAATTTTTTTACACTTCATTTTAATCCCGCATGTATACAATTGACGACCTCAATGTCAGACTGCTTTCTGAGCTTAAAGAAATGGCCGAAGGCATGGGCGTAAAAAACGCCAAGAAACTAACAAAGCAAGATCTTGTTTATAAAATTCTGGACCAGCAAGCTAAGACTGAGCCGGAGCCATCTTCTAAGAAACCCGCTGGAAACACCGACAGTGATCGGAAGGCTAGACCCCGTAAAAGGGAAAACGTAGCGCCAGCCCCAAAGAGGGAGAAGGAAAAGGATCTTTCATCAGATGAATTACTGGAGTCGATCGATCTGGAACTTGAGAAGGCAATCCCATCTTTTGAAGACGGGAAAGGGAACGAAAAAGTTAAAGGTGAAGGCAGAGACAAACGAGATAACCGGGAGGACAGAAATCAACAGAACAAGAAAGAAAATTCAATCAAAGATTTTGATGGCGTAATTGCCAACGAGGGGGTGCTTGAAATCATGCAAGATGGCTATGGCTTCCTTCGCTCTTCTGACTATAATTACTTAGCGAGCCCTGATGATATCTATGTTTCTCCATCTCAAATAAAACTTTTTGGGCTTAAGACGGGGGATACTGTCAAGGGCCTTATCCGTCCACCAAAAGAAGGTGAAAAATATTTTGCCCTACTTAAGGTTGAAAGTGTTAACGGCAAGACGACAGATGAAATAAGGGACAGGGTGGCCTTTGAATACTTGACTCCACTTTTCCCAGAGGAAAAGCTGCGTTTGAGTACCAAACCAGATAACATGTCTACTCGTATTCTTGACCTATTTGCGCCTATTGGAAAAGGTCAAAGAGGCATGATTGTGGCACAACCCAAGACTGGTAAAACAGTGCTATTACAAATGATTGCCAACGCGATAGCAGAAAATCATCCCGAAGCCTATCTGATCGTTCTCTTAATTGACGAACGTCCCGAGGAGGTAACTGAAATGGCTCGCAACGTGAAGGCAGAGGTTATCGCCTCAACTTTTGATGAACAAGCAGATCGCCATGTGAAGGTGGCGAGCATTGTGCTAGAAAAGGCGAAGCGGATGGTGGAGTGTGGCCACGATGTAGTAATACTTCTGGACTCAATTACAAGACTTGCCCGTGCCTACAATACGGTAGTGCCTTCATCCGGAAAAATTCTTTCTGGGGGTGTGGATGCCAATGCGCTACACAAACCAAAGCGTTTCTTTGGAGCGGCACGAAATGTAGAAAATGGAGGGTCACTTACCATTATTGCTACAGCCCTGATTGACACCGGATCTAAGATGGACGAGGTGATTTTTGAAGAGTTTAAAGGAACCGGAAATATGGAACTGGTTTTAGATCGCAAACTTTCAAACAAGCGTGTGTATCCTGCAATTGATGTTCCTGCTTCCGGCACGAGACGAGAGGACTTGTTGCTCAAAGAAGAAGAACTTCAGCGTGTATGGATATTGCGCAAATTTATGGCTGACATGAACTCTAATGAAGCGATGGAATTCCTACTTCAGAAAATGAAAGGAACCAGAAATAATGAAGAGTTCCTTGTATCCATGAATGGCTAAGTAGTCAAAATTCCAAAAAAATGAAAAGGCAGGTTTTTTACCTGCCTTTTTTTTTGCGCCTTCCTTGAGGCTCCTTCTTATCATGGAATGCCCCCTTAAATGTAGGATCCTCTTTTCTTTTTTGATGGTCAATGGCTCTTGCGATCTCCTGCGCCTCTTCAAATGGAGTGGGCTCAATTTTTACCTGAGGCGGTAGTTTCTTCTGTGGAATTTTTTCTCGGATCAACTTTTCAATCTTAGCCAGGTGATAGACTTCATCTTCCGTAACCATGGAAATTGCCTCACCTACTTCCGAAGCTCTTCCGGTCCGTCCTATTCGATGTACGTAATCTTCATATCTTACTGGCACATCAAAATTAATTACATGAGAGATTCCTGTAATATCAATACCTCGTGATGCCACATCTGTGGAAACTAGAATTTTCAGTTGTCCTTCCTTAAATTGATTGATCGCATTTATTCTTGTGTTCTGCGCCTTGTTGGAATGCAAGACTTGTGCGGTGCCCAACGATTTCCGCTCAATGAACTTATAAACATTGTTGGCGACACTTTTGGTCTTTGTAAAAATGATCACTCTGCTAAATTCGTCCCTCTTCAGTAAGTGTTCCAGGAAATTGATTTTCGTTTTTAAGTTAGGTACAAGGTAATACACTTGCTTGACAGTCTTGGCAGGTGTGGCCTGAGGTGTTACTTCCACTTTGGTAGGAAATTCTAAGAAATCTTCAGCTAGCCTTTCAACTTTTTCTGGAAATGTTGCTGAAAACAAAAGGTTTTGCCTCTTGCGAGGAATAATGTCGAACGTCTTCCGAAGTTGAGAAATAAATCCCATGTCCATCATTCTATCAGCCTCATCTATGACGAGTGTGTCGATTGACTTAGTGACTAGTTCCTTCTTTAGATAAAATTCCATTAACCTTCCTGGGGTTGAGATGAGTATGTCTACGCCATTACCCAAAGATTCAATCTGACGCTTCGGACCAACACCACCATAAATTCCGAGAATTCGCAAGTCTGTATATTTTGCAAGTCTTTCTGCCTGAGAAGTCACTTGCAAGACGAGTTCCTTTGTCGGCACCAAAATTAGCACTCGTGGACTCTCTCCTTGTGCGTATTTTGTCTTCATCAGCAGCGGCAATAAGTACGCTGCCGTCTTTCCCGTACCCGTTTGCGCAATTCCTATGACTTGCTGGCCTCCAAGAATAAGAGGAATACATTTTTCTTGAATACCCGTTGGTACCCTAAATCCAGCCTCCTCAATTGCGTTGAACAGCTGCTTATTCAACTTAAAGTCTTTCCATTCGCTCATTTTCCTTCAGGATCCTTCAAATCATTTTATCTTTGTAACAATGAAAAGCACGCTAATACTCAACGCGAAGATAGTAAACGAAGGCAAGGTCAATGAAGGAGACCTGCTAATTAAGGGTGAATATATTGAGAGAGTAGATGGCAATCTTCAGCATTTGCCTGCCGATGAGGTAATCGATGCAGATGGTAAGCACCTACTACCTGGAGCTATAGATGATCAGGTGCACTTTAGAGAACCGGGTCTCACCCATAAAGGAACCATATACTCTGAATCTCGTGCCGCAGTGGCTGGGGGTGTGACTTCCTTTATGGAAATGCCCAACACTAATCCCCCCGCTTTCACACAAGAATTGCTTGAAGACAAATATCAAATCGCCTCACAATCTTCCCTTGCCAACTACTCCTTCTACATGGGTGCATCAAATGATAACCTTGATGAGGTGATGAAGACCGATGTGAAGAACATATGTGGTCTCAAAATTTTTATGGGCTCTTCTACTGGCAACTTGCTTGTTGATGATCCTAAAACGCTGGAAGGATTTTACTCAAAGTTCCCTTCAATCATTGCAACGCACTGTGAGGATGAAAAGACCATCAGGGCCAATACAGAGGCCTTCAGATTAAAATATGGGGAAGACATGCCCATTCGCCTTCACCCAGAGGTACGCAATCATGAAGCTTGTTATTTGTCATCTTCATTTGCAGTTCAGTTGGCAAAAAAGCATGGAACTCGCTTGCACATTCTTCACATTTCCACGGCAAAGGAAACGGAGTTGTTTACTAATGAGATTCCTCTAAAAGATAAAAAGATCACAGCGGAAGCATGCATTCACCACTTATGGTTTAACGATGAGGATTACGACCGACTTGGCACACTAATCAAATGGAACCCAGCCATTAAAACAAAGGCGGATCAACAAGCAATCCTCGATGCCGTGCTAGACGATAGAATAGATGTAATTGCGACTGATCACGCACCTCATACACTGGAAGAAAAGCAAAACAAATATTTCACTGCGCCAGCCGGTGGCCCCCTGGTGCAGCATAGTATCGTTGCGATGCTGGAGTTCCACAAGCAAGGAAAAATATCCTTAGAAAGAATCGTAGAAAAAATGAGTCATAATCCCGCTATTCTTTTCCGAGTCAACAAGAGAGGCTACATAAGAGAAGGATATTTTGCTGACCTGGTTCTGGCAGATTTAAATTCTCGCTGGAGTGTGAGTAGAGAAAATATCGTTGCTAAGTGTAAGTGGTCGCCTTTTGAGGGCACAACCTTCAGCTCTTCTATTGATGATGTCTGGGTATCAGGGCATCATGCCTTTTCTAAGGGGAGCTTCAATGAAAATGTGCAAGGGAAACGGCTCACTTTCGAGAGGCAATAAAAAAGCCCCAATTAAGGGGCTTTGGGGTGAAAGACGGGGCTCGAACCCGCGACCCCCAGAATCACAATCTGGTGCTCTAACCAACTGAGCTACATCCACCGTTTGAGGGGTGCAAAGTTAGACAGGACACAACAATTTGCAAAGCGATTTTGAAAAGTCATTACCAAGCAAATTCCAACACCTTTATCAATCCCCAAATTTTGATTAAGTTCGTTTATGGTCAGCTGGAGTGAATTTGATAATTATACTTTTACTCAAAAGATTAACAAGCTGTATAAGGATGGCTCTTTTATTATGTCTATCCGATACTACGGTTTTAAGGTCAATCTGTATTTGCTTGGTGCCTTTTACATTGAGGTATTCTACAATCATAAACTTGATCGGATAGAAAAAATTACACAGCTAGACACTCAGCATAGCCGCATGAAGTTTTACTTCGACCAGATAAAATTGCCTATCTCGCAGGTCAAGTAATGACCAATCTATCGTCAAGCTACCTACTTATGATAAAGGTTGTGTAAATTCACTCTCATGAAAAAACTACTGCTTACTTCAATAATCCTACTAATTTCTATCTATGGCCATTCTCAAATCTTAATATCCATATTGCTGGGGGACAAGCTTAATTCCGACAAACTCGAATTTGGTCTCGATGGAGGCATAAATTATTCTTCTCTTACTGGGATTGATCAATCCAAAGCAAACGGAACATTTAACCTTGGCTTCTATTTTGATATCAAATTAAAAGATTCAAATTTTTTACTCCATACAGGCTTATTGGCGAAGTCCAGTTTAGGAGCTAAAGATGTGCCTGTCTATTCGCTCAACGACCCAAATCTAGATGCCTTGTTTTCAACTGGTAGTACTATTGAAAGACGACTCTCCTACTTCAACGTACCTGTGTTGGCAAAGCACCAGTTCAGTAATCATTTTTTCTATGAGATAGGACCAATGTTTGGCCTCATGCACAAAGCGACAGACGTCTTTAAGAAGAAAATTATTGACAAAGACGATTTACAATATACTATTGGCACCAGAGATAATTATCATCCCCTTGATGCTGGGCTACTGGCAGGATTCGGATACCGATTGTTAGGCGGCAATGGAATGAATTTGGGAATTCGCTACTACTATGGTTTGGTAGATGTTACGATAGATGATACCACGGCAGATCAATTCAACCGCTCCTTCTACCTTTCAGTTGGCATTCCTATAGGCGGTAAGAAAAAGACGCAGGAAGTACTCAGTGAATAGTAGGAATCTATGCCTAGTTCTGTGCGGTCATCAGTATTCATTATTGGAGCAATCCTCACATCATTTTCTCAAAATCCTGTTTTTGCTCAAGGAACACCCGATTCAACTAAGAGGGAATCAATAACCAGGAGAGCTTTCGCAGAGGGGATGAAGCTGATAGCAGCAAGTCCCAAGGACACTATTGTTAACGAACGAAGTATCTCCCTCTATTCAGAGTATTCAGGTAAAATTATCCGCCACATAAATATCGAGCGCGTTGGTTTTGAAAAATCTATTTATGATAGCGCTAAGAATGTAGCCAAGACTGTTACTAATCTTGCTAACGCACTACACACAGATTCAAGAGAAAAAACGATCAGGCAACATTTATTTTTTAAAGAACATGAATCTTTAAATCCGCATAAGCTGGCAGATAATGAGCGGTTCCTGAGACAAAAAGATTTCATTTTAGATAGCCGCATCTTTGCACAGCCGGTAGAAGGTACAGATTCTGTTGATATCACTGTCCTGACCCGGGATGTGTTCAGCTTGGGAGGGAGCATAGGAGGTAGTTTCCCCACTGCACCCGAATTTAGAATATATGACGCCAACGTAGATGGTCGGGCTCAGAGAATTCAAGTAACCACGCTCATAGATGCCGAACGGAGCCCCACAGTGGGTGTCTCTCTCCTATATCGAAAAAGCAGCATATTAGGTAGTTTATTCAATTTCGATCTTTTCTATTCCCAAATAGATGACGGCATTAGTATTGGCGCAGAAAATGAGTTCTCGATTGGCGCACGAATTAGTCGTCCACTAGTGTCCCCCTACTCACGGTTGGCTGGTGGCATGGAAGTGAGCCGAAACTGGTCTGAAAATGTTTTCAGTAAGGAAGACACGGCATTTCTATCTTACGACTATAAGATAGTTGATAGCTGGGCAGGGTACAATATGGGCATTAACAAAGCCTTTGATAACCGCAATCGTAATTTTCTGGCCTTCCGTTTCTTTGACGGATACTATGTAGATCAACCCAACCAGGAAGAATACAATTCAGAGATTCAGTACAACAATGCCTTTGGGTATCTCTCAGAATTTACATTCTACAGACAAAATTTTTTTAAGACACGGTATGTTTTTGGCTTTGGCCGTACAGAGGACGTCCCGTATGGGGTTTCCCTAGGTATCACCGCAGGCTATGTTAGACTATTGGGCTTAGAGAGACCCTACGGAGCTGTAAAGTTTAAATACAGCAAAGCGAACAAAAAAGGAGACTTTCAAAGGCTGGCCTTGCAAACAGGGGGGTATGTGCGTAATAATACTTTGGAAGATCTTGTAGCACAAGTAGAAGTAAACCATTTTACCAGGCTTTTCCCTCTTAACCGATTCAAGTTTAGGGGATTGGTTTCTGCAAGCTACACGCAAATATTCAATCAAGAGGTTGACCGTCAGCTTCTCATTGGGAAAAATGAGATTCCTGGATTTCGTTCCGACAGCCTTGAGGCTGAGGCTCGTTTTGCGCTTCATTTTGAACCCACCCTTTTCACCCCGTGGTCCTTGCTTGGATTCAGAATTGCAACCTTTGGGGCAATTGATATGGTGCCAGTTAAATGCCTTAACTGCGCAAACACTAACGAATTTTTTTGGGGTTTTAGCGCAGGCATGCGCACCGCCAACGAAAATCTTATATTCGGGACAATGGAAGTGAAATTCACGTTTATTCCTAAAAATGAGTACGGAGACAGCCAATTTGTAATTGGTTTTAGGCAAAATCTTCGCATTAAGGACGAAGGGGTATTTGCAACCGCACCGTCTCTTATCAGATACAATTAGATTACGTAATTTTAGAAGTATGAGCAGAGTAGTTCTTGCAGTAATATTTTTGATGTTGGCTTCGTCTCCCCATGTACTTGCGCAAAAAAATCGCATCCAACCTGGTAAAAGATATGCAGCAGGAGAGTCTATTTATGCTCCGCTGTATGGGTTTGCGGCTACCATCCCTGAAGGATGGGAAGGATTACTGCCAAGAGAAAGCGAAGTCTTCCTTCTAACCTCCACCACGTCCACTTATGGCGAAGTATATGTGTTCGGTCGAGACAAAGTTGACTTAGAGGTCTTAAAAAAGAATTGGGGATCTGGATTTGAACTCAGTGAATCTATCAAGCTCATAGCAATTGACGCAACAATAGAGGGCGATCTTTTACTTTCTAAGGTAGAGGCAGAAGGCGAGTACATCAATAAGGGGTACCAACAATACGCGGTTGCAAAATGTAAACTAGCTGGGCCTTGCATTATTTCATTAATGAATGCACCTGTCCAATACTACGAAGCTGTTAAAAATACAACGATTGACTTAATGCGAAACGGTACTTTTGAGGAGAGAGTTAGAACGTCACCTTATTCTGATTTTAATTGGAGTGAATTTCTAACCAACAAAGTACTAATGACCTTTACCTCCAATCAGACAGGTTCAAAGGAGAGCTTTGTACATCTTTGCTCTGACGGTTCTTTTTACAGCGATTTGAAAAAGAAAGGCATTTTTAAAAATCAAAATGGACAATACAGAGGCCGTAATACCGGACAATGGAGTGTGGATGGAATTGGCGCTCAAGCAGAAATCACTCTTGCGTTCGATGATAAGAAACTACCGAGCATAAAAGCACCCTTATTGATACGTGAAGACAATGTATTCAGTGACGGAGAAAGATACTTTGTGGGCCAATCTGATCGATGCCAATAGTGGCTAACGCAGGCTGGAGAGATATGGACTTGCCTTCACTACCTTAACCACTTCACCTTCCTTTAGCTTTTCATCAGGACTTAGTTTATTTATGATGGCCGTCATCTCATTATTAAGTTTGTTCTCTGCTCTTGACGAAATGGATCCCAGGGTTTCTCCTCCTTTAGCAGCAATCAAGCTGATTCTATAGATATCAAGTGATGCCACCTCCTCATCCCTGGCTTCTCTGAAGCTGGTGAGGGAATGGCTCATCAACTTGCCAAGTTTGCTTGTACTCACTCCCACAAACTGAAGCACCACATCCCGATATGGAACCAGGGCCAAGTTCATCAAAACCTCATTGTTGCTCTCTCTACTTTTGATCCTGAACAGATGGGAAGGCAATCGATTAATTACAGTATCTCCCATAAAATCAATCTTTATCTTGCCTGCTTTCTCATTCTCTTTAATCTTTTCTCTGATGGTCGCCAGCATCTCATCCAGCGATTGGCCACTCCCAGCCAATCTCATCGACACCATACCATCTCCTTTCTCAGAATAGGCGGCCACCACATTTGGCTGATTTACTGCTGTCCACTTGCTTGGAATGATCCACGCTAACCTGAGATCCGGATGGAGGAATAGTGTGTCCCTAAACACACCTTGTTGCGGGTTATGCCCAAACACTAGCCCTTCAAACTTATTGAGAAAAATCTCATTCGAAGAGGCAACTGGCGCTGAACTTACAGGTGCATACCTGGATGCTGCACTCCGAATTGAAGTTACGCGAGTTGGTGTGTAAGGATGATCACTGAAATAATTCTGCTTTTCCTTCTCGCCAGTCAGTACTTCGACTTCTTCGGATAGTGTTTCAAGTGCGTTGGCAAGGGCATCAGTTTGGTATCCGGCACTGGCAGCCAATTGAATCCCAAACAGATCTGCATCTTTTTCATGCTTTTGGCTGTATTGAGCGATGAAGGCCTTCTCAGAGAAATTGATTGGAGCGTTCAACACATTCCCGAGCTGCGTTCCTGTAACCGCATTAATAATATTACCAGGTACTTTGAGAATACTTGAAACCACTCCTTTCTTCATTTGCTTGATAGAGTGCCTTTCAGTCACATGAATAATTTCATGCGCCATGATGCCTGCCAATTCATCTTCGGTCTGAACAAGAGGCAGAATTCCCCGGGTCACATATACATATCCTCCCGGAAGCGCAAATGCATTCGGCTCAGCAGAGTCCACCAGGAAAAACTGAAAATCAAATTGGTTTTTTGAAAGCCTTGAAACTAATTTAGTTCCTACCTCATTGACCAACTTATAAAGTGAGTCGTGATCATAGAGCCCCATCTCCAGCTCGACCTGTACAGCCGCTTCTGCCCCAAGCTTCGTGTCCTTTGACACATCCTGTGCAAAAGAGGGCAGCGCTTGGATCAAGAAGATTGAGAGAAAAAGCCGTCTCATTCCTACCGATATGCTACTTGTCGTTGTAGTAAAAGCCGGTGTTTTTCAACAAGCCAAAGTTCAAAGAAAAGTAAAACACATTTACGTCTGCATTGGCAAAAGGCTGAGTTATGTTTCCAGAACCGTCATCAGCTTGAAAACTCTTGTTAAAGAAATTAGTAAGGTAGTACTTGAATTTGATAGTAGCTCCATAAGGTAATTGGAAGCCCGCCATTAGAGAGTGTGTAAATGTTGGTGTCCTGTCACTGAACCACACATTGATTTTGTCAGTCTTGTCTTCATTGACGAAAGTTTTCTCTTTGTAATGAAAAGGAAGTTCAATCTCATATCCAAAAAAGAGAAATCTATCCGACAGGTTTCCGATTTTGATACCTATGGGCAATCCTAAATTGTACGTTCGATATTTTTTACGCACAGTGGAGGACTCATCTGTAATAAACCCTACGTTCCGAACGGAAAGACCTGTAAAAAATCCCAGGTGATCAGATTTGTCGATGTTAACCCAATTCTGAAAATTGAAGACGGGGGAAAATCTCAGGATACTACCCTGATTACTCCCCGAAGCGTTGACGTCTGCAAAAGAAAATATCAACTCCCCGCTTGTGGTAGAGTACACTTTATGATCTTGTGCAAAAGAAGTTGATGCCAAAAGAAGAAGAATGGCTGAAGAAAGTAATTTCATGCTTCGTAATAGTTTTATTTAAGCCTAAAGTTCAAGCTACCCCCAAGATTAAATTGATAAATGGTAGACCCAGTAGAGACACCCGCGCCTGATCCTCCTGTACCAAAGTAGAATCCCCCGCCTGCCCATTGAACAGGAGATAATAGTTGGGCGTGAAGTCGAATACTTACTTTCTCTGAGGTTTGTATCCTAAGCCCAACTCTACCACCGAGTGAAAATTTGGTGATCGTTCCAGAATCTAATGATTCGCTTGGGCTAAAAATTCCAACGCCAGCATTAAATGTTCCAAAGCCGCTAATCATCTCGTTTATCGGCAAGTACTTTGTCCCTCCTAACATTATGTAACTCACGCCAACGGTCCCATCATATCTGCCATCAAACCCCTGGTAGTATGCATCCGTATTCAATTGCTGATAAATCAATTCAACTGCGCTGGTTTCAGTTAGGCCAAACTCTAGCCCTCCACCCCACTGAAAGCCATCTTGTAATTTCCCATTGCCATACTGTGTATCAAACTTGTCCGCGAAGGTATAGCTCTCAAAGGTGAGCAGTGTAATAGTAGGCTGCGCGTAGCTAACAACCGTTAAGGCCATCGCAGCGCCAAAGAGAAGAATCCTGTTCATAGATTATTTAGTGTCTAAGTTGTATGCTCTAATTTAAACATTATTTAAACATTCAATATCGTCAGATTGTTATAGTCGATTACGTCCACCAAAAACCAAATGATTCCTGTGCACATAAAGGCGAAAACAGTTATGTTTGCTCCAAAATTAAAATACCCCAATAATAACGTTATGAAGAAATTACTGATACTGGCCGCAGTCTGCTTTTCAGGCCTTGTGGCAGCACAATCAAACTCAGAGGATGTCGATTTTGTGCAGTCTATCTATGGCAAAGAGAAAAAGATGATCATGGCAGAATTTGTCCAGGTAGATGATGCTAACAAAGATGCTTTTTGGAGCTTGTATGATGAGTACGAAGTGAAAAGAAAAGCCTTTGGCAAACAGCGGATTGCACTCCTGGAAAAATATGCCGATGAATATCTCAACTTGGATGATGTGTCCACCTCAAAAATCATCAACGAAACCATTGCACTTGGCGCCAAAACTGACAAACTGCTTGCCACCTATTTTAAGAAAATGAATAAGGCCGCAGGCACTAAGCCTGCTGCCCAGTTCTATCAGCTTGAACTCTTTCTCTTAAGTGAGGTGCGAGCTTCCATTTTGGAAAGCATTCCATTTATTGGTGAGCTTGATTAAGCAGAAGCATTCTTTTTAGAAAAGCCATCCCCATCCATGGGATGGCTTTCTTTTTTATCTAGTTTTCTTCTTTAGCAAAACATGCCAAAAACACTGCTGCTCATCTTGGTCACTGTTGCTACCATTCGAGTCCATGGACAGAAAATTGATTCTACTCAAGTTGACTTAATTGATTTGATCATTGGCAAGGAAAAATCGCTCAGTAACAATCAGGTTAGATCGAAAAAGAAAATTCACTTCTCTTTACTACCTTCAGCCGTAAGCACCCCTGGTGCTGGCCGCGCTGTTATTACAGCCGTAAATGCCACCTTTTCCTTAGGTGAAAAAGAAAGTACCAATCTCTCAAACGTCTATTTTGTGCCATTCACAGATTTCTCTGGAAGATTTGGAGTGGTCATTCGCAGCAATGTGTGGCTGAAGGATAATAAATGGAATCTTCTAGGTGACTACCGGGTCGAGCATTTCCCAAGGAATACATGGGGATTAGGAGGCAACTCAAATGATTCCGCTCAATCAATTATCGATACAGACTACGTTAGAATTAATCAGGATATCCTCCGAAATATTGGAGGTTATTGGTTTTTAGGATTGGGTTATGCGTTAGACCATAACTATAACATTGAGGAAACTGACGTCAACACCGAAAGCAATCTCGCAAAATACCCAATTACAAATGACGGAACCTCCATTTCATCTGGTGTGACTTTCAACATATCCTATGATGCCCGATACAATGCAATCAACCCTCCGAAAGGTGCGTACTTGCTGGCTAGGTTAAGACTAAATCATAGGGACTTAGGGAGCGATCAAAATTACCAAACCTTGTTTATCGATGCGAGAAAATACCTTCCTCTAGGCACACAGCAGGTAAACATACTGGCACTGAGATCCTACTACTGGACCCTCCTAGGGGGTACTGCCCCCTACTTGGACCTTCCCTCAACCAACAGTACACCAACTCTTGGAATATCAAGCCGCGGATTCAAGGTTGGTAGGCATCGATCCAATGCCATGCTGTATGGGGAGGCAGAGCATCGGTATCAATTGACTGAAAATGGACTATTTGGGCTAGTGACTTTTGTCAACATTTCATCCGCCTCAGAATTTGACACGCAACAATTCAGATATTGGAAACCTGGTGTTGGCGTAGGTCTGCGAACCAAATTCAACAAATATTCCGATACCAATGTCGCCATCGATTTCGGTTTTAGTAGAGATTTTTGGAGTGTCTGGTTAAATATCGGAGAAGTATTCTAAGTCTTCTTTTTGTTCTAGGCTTTAGGTTCCGGGGGCAGATCCTTAACCACTAAATCATCAATATCTCCGTGCTCTGATAATAAGATTGCTACGCTCCGGGTAAATGGAAACTGCGCCAGAACAATGAGCATGATCGAAGTGATCGGCACGGAAATTATCATTCCCAGTATATCCCACAAAGCTCCCCAAAAAGAAAGTGTGATCACCACTACCAATGGACTTAGGTTTAAGGATTTTCCGATTACTTTTGGCTCCACATAGTTACCGACAATTAGTTGAATTGCCTCAACCAAAACCAATACCCAAAAGAAAGGCCAGAAAGAGCCGAATTGCAGGAGCGCAAAAATTGCAGGCAAGACTGTTGCAATCAATGAACCGATGTAGGGTATGTAGTTGAAAAGAAAAATGAGAAAAGCCCACAGGAATGCATAGTCTACCCCAATTAACACCAGCACAAGGTAGCTTAGGAAACCGGTTAAGAAACTGACAAACGTCTTGAGCGTGATGTACTTGTTAGTAGAAACAAATATTTGCTCGCTAATCCTGCTAAAACGTTCTCGCTGGGATGAAGTGGTAAACAGCTTTTCCATTTTCGCTTTAAAAGTCACTTCCTCCAGCAGGATGAAAATGATGTAGATGACTATTAAGACGAGGTTTCCAAGGACAGCAGTAAGGCTGCTGATCACGCCCTGAAGATATTCTTGAATATCAATCATCTCCAGCCTGCCTATGAATTTATCTCCTAGCCTATCCACGCCAATGAAATCCCCAATGGTCACCATGAACACCTCATAGCTGTCTTCGTACTGCTTGTAATTTTTCACCATCTGTGTCAGGTTGTCAACAATCAGGTTGATGGTGATTTGAAGTGCTAGAAAGATCAGAAGAATACTTAAAGTTCCACTTATCATTCGATGAAGAGGCTTTCCCTGGATTTTTAGCCTCCCTATATAGCCTTGCAAAGCCCTAATAATATAGCCGATGATAAACGCTACCGCCAACGGCTTAAGCAGCTCCTTAAAGTAGATCAGCACCACGGTGGTGATCATCAAGATGACACCTATACTGGCCGCTCTGGAAAGTCTTGATTCGGGCATGATCACTTATACATTTCTGCACATTGTCACAAGATAATTGAAATTAGATTTACCGTACTTAATTGCTCCTTAAACATTTCGCTAAACGCAAACGTTTAGCGCAAGTATTGATACTTTTTTATAGCTTTGCACATTCTAAATTTTATCACTAATAAGTTGAATATGAAGAGATTATCAGCGATGGTTTTGCCTGCAATCCTCGGGGTGCTGGCACTTGGCTGCTTTCCGGCCGGACCTGAGTTTATTGAAGACCTCGATGTGGTATATACCTCATTTGATGAGGAATTTGAGTTTTCATCCCGAAGCACTTATGCCATGCCCGATCAAATCGTAATTGATGTGGAAATCGACAGAAATGGTGACACCACATACGTTTACATGAAAGATATATTTGCCAATCAGATATTGGCAACGATAGATAAGAATATGGCAGCAAATGGTTGGAGTAAGGTAGACATTGGAGACACTCCGGATGTAGTGATCACTCCAGCAGGTATCAAAACAACTACCTACTATTATAGCTACTGGTATAATTGGTGGTATGGGGGTTTTTACCCGGGATGGGGTTGGTATTATCCACCGTCTTATACAGTAAGCAGTACCACAACTGGTACTATGCTAATTACAATTGCGGATCCCAATGTGATCAATGACAGCCCTATTAATCAGTCAGAAGTGGCCTGGCTTGCCGCAGCAAATGGAATTCTTACCAGCAATTTTGATGTGGCAAGAGTAAATCAAGGAATTAACCAGGCATTTGCTCAGTCACCATACCTGAAACGTAATTAATGAATTCGATGATGAAAAAATTAGTCTATACAATATTGCTTTTCATTCTGAGCGTGGGTGGGGCATTCGCACAAAGTAATACAACGGTCTCCTACAGTATGGGATTCGCTACCGGTGATCTGGGTGACTTTATTGAGAAGTCCAGCTTCAGAGGTTTATCGATAGATTATCGAAAATTAATAAATCCAAAGGTTGGCGTAGGAGTTACTTTTGGCTGGAATGTCTTCTATCAGGAAAATGGCGTTGACACCTATACTATAGACAATGTGTCTCTCACTGGAAAGCAATACCGCTACAGTAATAATTTTCCAATGCTGGTGGCAGGAACCTACTACTTAAGACCTGGCGAAATGATCAATCCATTTGGAGGATTCGGAGTGGGGACTATCTATACCCAGCGCAATACGGATATGAGTCAGTACACCTTAAAGCAGAAGGCCTGGAACTTCGCCATGCAGCCAGAAATTGGTGTGTTGATTGAGATGAATAACAACACCTCCTTTTCAGTTTCTGGAAAGTACTCACATGGCTTTCAGGCTGGGAATGAGCTGGATGAATCTCAATCCTTCTTTTCTATAAACGTTGGATTCTCCTTTTACTAACTAGCATAAAAACAGGTCACTGCCACTCAAGCGCAGCGACCTGTTTACTTTATCAGTTCTTATGAAACAGGAAACGTCCAATGCCATTCTAATCTCAATCGGTGGAGTAATAATCTGCCTAATATTGTACGCCTGCACGCCTTCGGTCTATACCTCCTCAAAAAAAACCAAAGGTGTTGATCTTAATAAATACAAAACCTACGCCTGGGCAAAGCCAGGAGACCCGGAGCATGCAAGTAAGCAAGATGATAAACTGTTTGCCGGCTCCATTGTCAAATTTTCTAACGATGAACTCGCCAAAAAGGGCTTCACTATCGATGAAGAAAATCCTGATGCCATTTTTGCTTTTGATACGCGCGTTGAAGACAAAGTCGCCTATAGCCAAGCTCCCACGGTGAATGTTGGAGTGGGTTTTGGGGGACCAGGCTATTATGTAGGGGGCTACGCACCGGTTGCCGGAGGGCAAATGACCCAAACAAATTACCAGGAAGGAATGCTCTTCATTTACATGTACGATACAAAAACAGAACAATTGCTTTGGCGAGGGTGGGCCCACGAAAAAGTGACCTACAAAACCAACGTATCCGAAGATATTCAGAAGGCCATTAGGGATATGTTTATGCGATTACCCGTAAAGCACAAATAGCAATCCAAATGCAATGACAGGGTCAAGCCCTGTTGTATAAGGCGCTATAAATTTCGAAATTGACACCCTAAACCGCAGTAGTATGTTTCAATATCTAGTTCGGTCACGGTTTGTTACTTCTGTAGCAGTCATCTTCACCCTGATTAACTCAATATTTTTTACGCTTGTAGGCGCATCACATTGTATTCATGGCTATCTCGAATTCATCAAAGTAGGATTTCTTCCCTCTGATGAGGCGCGCCCTGGCCTCATGCTGCTGGAGGGACTTGATTCCTTTATGATCGCGCTGGTATTTTTGATCTTTGGGCTAGGGGTAGCCCGCCTGTTCTTATTCGACAAAGTGGAATCCTCAACCATTCCTGGCTGGCTTGACGTAAAAAGCTTGAAAGAGTTGAAGATTCTGCTTTGGGAAACCATTCTAGTGACCCTTGTCATTGTGTGTGTTTCGCACCTAGTGAAATCTGCACCTGAAGGTTGGGAAGCACTGATCTTTCCCGTAGTAATCCTGGTCTTGGCTATGGCGCTTTTCCTGCTGCGTCTAAAGGAAAAGACTTGACCTACGTTTCTGCCTTCAACCAATGCAAAGCTCCTTTGCCATAGTTGCTCAAACTTTTCGTGGTTTGGGTTATGGACGCGTCTATCTTTTTGATGGAGTCTGTTGGTACGATTCGTACCTCCCCGGCATCGTGTCGGGGCGCATCCGGAATAAACACCGTGCAGAAGAAATCACTCTCCTCCACCAGGAAAGCAAAATTGTAGTGATCCCCATCCTTAATGAATACCGGGTCGAGGTCATGGCCCACTCGCTCCCCTAGCGCATCTGCAGCAATTGATTTGAGAAGCACATAGCCCGGCAAATAGGACAGCACATTTTCCTCCAGTTTGTTCACTCCTTTCTTTACCCTGGAAAGCCGGAAGAGCATACCGCTAATGAAACAAATTACTACCAGCAAAAAGATCGCCAGCAGGTTGCTGCCATCCAATCCAAAAATAATACTGGGTAGCATGTCGGCTAGTGGCGCAGAAAAAATGAGCAGAAGTTCATGGGCTTTGTTAATTACTGCTATTAGCAGAACTAAGGGAATCATGAACAGAATACCTCCCGCTATGGTAGTCCTAAGAAAAGAATTTGGAGTTTTCATTTTGTGATTATTTTTATACTGAGGTAATGCAAATTACAAAAAGGTCTCCTCTCACTTAGCCACCAGGGCTGAACGCACCTACTCCGAAGTTACCTAACGCTAAGACCTACACCCACACTTAGCGCATTAAAATGAGCAAGTGTATAGTCTGCATGAAGTGTAAAAATGGCGAGCTTCAGCCGAGCTCCTCCTGTGATACGTGGACTTGAACTGGAGAAATCAAGGCTAAGTGGATTAATGTCTGTGGAGTTCCCATCATTATCCAGGTCAAAGCTGCCTATCATACCAAGTGATGAAGAAGTAAAATTGTAGCCAAGAGCACCGTACAGTGTGACAACAGAAATCTTCTTTGAGATCAAAGCCTGAATAGTAGTGGCATTGAACTTTGCGACTCCTTCCGCATCAACCGCATTAATGCTGCTTGAGAGGTTTTGCACAAATTCCATATGCGAATATCCGACAAGCACAGCCAGTTCAATCGGCACTTCTCTAATACCTCTAAAATATTGCTTGATGTCATGCATCACCCCAATTGCGTATAAATTAAATTCGAAGTCCTGAACGCGAACGGTAGGTGACCATCTCACTTTAAGATCAAAATTTTTCGGCAGACCTATACCCAAGTGGTAAATAGGAACTGGAAGTATGTTTCCAAGCTTTATTTCATTCTTTAGATCAAGTCCTGGTGGCCCATCAAATGGGGCAAATGGAGCAACCTGATATTGAGGAGTCTTGCCTGGACCAAAGAGTGTTGGCACCTTGGCAGACTCGTTTGGCGCCACAGCAATTCCATCGAAAGAGGTTAGCTTAATAGACTGCAGATCATTGTTATTTACTGTATAGAACTCTTCCGATCTTGGGATGTACATCAAACTTCCAGTAATAGTGAGATCTATACCAAACGTCTTGTGGGTCTTGGCAGTATTATACCAACCCTGATTCAAACCATCACCAAGTGCCTCCATGCCCGGTGCTATATACCCCTCTAATAAGGCATTTGCATCATTTCGAGTTCCTTTGACTAAATCCCAGATTCTGCTTTGCCCTTGGGTGCAAATAGGCACCAGGCTTGCACCAATAAAGATGGCGAGTCGAATAAATAATCTGCTCTTAAACAAAACGGTGTGGCTCTTAGAGAACATCGGTAATAAGCGTGCCGCTATCTTACGAAGATATTTTCAGTCTTCAATGCACTATTGATCAATCCTATATAATGACACCCACTCCGTGGCCATGTCTACCACTACCCAACCATATTTTGGCACATCAGTTAATCCGCGATCTAACCTCCCAATGCTTGAATTACGATCATAGGCCACTTCCCGCACCGAATCTGTATGATGCACTATCATTCCAAAACTGGGCCCGGGCCCGGTGCTCGCGTATTGTAACATCGCATAGTCTCCATCGGAGTTGCCAGCGGCAAAAATAGGTCGCTTGCCAATGTATTGATGAATGCCTATAGGTTTTCCTTCCTTATCGTCAATAAAATTGAGTTCGGGAAGTTTTACCAACTGACCCCTTCCTTCGACCTCCTCATATTTGACTTTTCCTGAGCTTCCCACTACCTGATCAGGAGAAATACCATACACCTCTTCTACCCAAGGCCGCATAAAATCAACTCCACCACCTGACACTATAAAAGTTTTGTAACCATTCGCTCGCAAGTAGTCCAACAACTCAAGCATGGGTTGATACACCATCTCTTTATACAATTTTCCCGTTTCGGGGTGTCTAGCTGTAGCAATCCACTCAGTCACTATCTGGGCAAACTCATCAGTTGTCATCCCCGCGTGTGTGGCCATCACAATCTCTAGCAAGGCATGCTCCCCCCCTGCCAACGCGGCAGGCAAATCCCCTTCCAAAAGGGACTTGAAGGGTTGTTTGGTTTTCCATTCAGGGTGATCTGCGGCCAACGCATTTACCCGATCTATTGCAAATGCCAATTGAAAATAAATTGGCTGCTCACTCCACAACGTGCCATCATTGTCGAAGCAAGCCACGCGATCCTCCACCTTGACAAAATAAGGATTGTCAGCAGTAGTGGTTTTAGTAACAAAATCAATAATCGCCTGCTTCGTTTCCCCATTGTTCCATGATGGCAAAGGGTCTGCAGTTTCATTTGAATGCTCAGCACTCCCCTCAGTCTTCGTTGTATTTTCACAACTCCATATTGAAATAATGAGCGTGAGAACTAGTAGAATCTTTTTCATTGTTTGCTTTTTAACTATTTGGCTTAAAAAAAATGGGATAAGCACTAGTGCTTATCCCAATCAATTGGTGCATCATCACCGGTTAGTGACTTCCTGATGCATTCCTGAGTGTTTCTTCTATCTTACTTAAATTAAATGCCCCTGGAGTTTGACTTGGCGGATATTCCTTCATTGAAAGTAAGAATTTTGCCGCGAGTGCCTGAATAGGCACAATGATGAAGGGATGATCCAGAAACCAATCTTCATACACATTTGCATTATGTTGCGCCTTCTCAAAAGGGTCCCTTCTCAAATTGAATAGCAGTGGAACGCGAAGCTCTGTGAAAGGTTCTCTCCAGACACCAAAAGCCTGCCCTCGATTTTCAAGGAACACAACCTTCCAATCGCTATAGCGGGCAGCTACCACCTGCCCATCATCGTTTACATACCAGAACTCATTCCTTGGAGAGGTCTTGGTTTTACCCGACAGGTAGTCAAGTTGATTATAACCATCAATATGATTTCGGTAGTCACGACCATTAATCTTAGTTCCTTTCAACAGTCTTTCCTTGACGTTGGTGTCACCAGCAGCAGCTGCAAATGTTGGGAGCCAATCTTCGTGTGAAACGATGCCATTCAACGTAGTTCCAGCAGGCCAGTGGCCAGGCCATCTCACAAAAGTGGGAACCCTATAGGCACCTTCCCAGTTAGAATTTTTCTCCGACCTGAAGGGAGTAGTCCCCGCATCAGGCCAGGTGTTGTAATGTGGACCATTGTCTGTGGAGTACATTACAATTGTATTGTCCGCGATCCCCAATTCATCAAGTACCTTCAATAACTCACCTACATGCATATCATGCTCAACCATACCATCGCTATACTCGTCTTGTCCTGAAATACCGATATGCTCATCTTTGACATGGGTCCTGAAGTGCATGCGCGTACCATTCCACCAGGTGAAGAAAGGCTTACCGGCTTTTACCTGACGGGTGATGAATTCCTTAGCAGCAGCTACCGTTTCATCATCTATGGTTTCCATCCTCTTTTTCGTGAGCGGTCCGGTGTTTTCAATGGTCTGTCCGCCTTTGCCATCAGCTTTGGTCTTCAAAACTCCACGTGGTCCGAAGGTCTCTCTGAAAGTCTTTCCGTTGGCTAGCACCATGTCTCCAGGATAATCTCTGTGTTCAGGTTCTTCCTCCGCATTGAGATGATAAAGGCTTCCCACAAACTCATCAAAACCATGCATGGTGGGTAGATGTTCGTCAAGGTCACCCTGATGATTTTTTCCAAATTGACCAGTGGCATATCCCTGGCCCTTTAATACGGTGGCCATCGTTACATCTGTCTTTTGCCAGCCTTCCTTGGCGCCAGGCAAACCCACTTTGGTCATGCCAGATCTGACAGGGACTGATCCGCTAATAAATGCCGCTCGGCCAGCTGTACAACTTTGCTGCGCATAGTAATCTGTAAAAGAAACTCCTTCCTTGGCTATGCGATCAATATTTGGAGTGCTGTATCCCATCATACCTCGGTTGTTGTGGCTGATGTTCCAGGTCCCAATATCATCTCCCCAGATTACCAAGATATTGGGCTTTTTTGCTTGCTGGGCGACAGCAAGAGTTGCTATTGTCAGCACCAATATGCTACAAATCAGTTTTTTCATTTTTTGTCAGTTATAATTCTAATTGCTTACAGTCTTCAATCCAAATTTAACATAATTTGATCAAAAATGTCTAGCGTTAGTTTCTACGCTTCTTGTCGGCTTGAAGCAAAAGGAAGGTAGAAACTCACTATAAATACAAATGGCTCTAAATGCTATCTAATGAAGTGTGTAAAGTCGTTTTGTTTTGGGATATCCCTAAATTTGGCATTGGCGTGTAAATGAAAAGGAGAATACTAATTCTATTTGTGAGCTTATTAGCCTGTATTAAACTCTCGGCTCAAACAGATCAACAATTATGGATAGAATACATGATGACGCATCCTTTTGCAAACGTATGGGAGATCGAGCATTTGGGATCCTACGGGACAAATTTGACCAAATCAAAGTGGCGTTCGATAGAGTATAACCCCACGCTTAGTTGGTCTTACACACAGCATTTTGATTTAATTGGTTCTATGCGACTACAAGAAACCTTACAAACTGAAAATGTCAATACGCTAGAATTAACGCCTATTGTAGGCGCTAGAGTTCACCTGACACCTAACAGTAAGATACTGACCAGAGTGATGGCAAGATATGAGTTTCGAAATATTAAGAACTTAGATACGAAAGAATGGTCATCTTCCGGCAGAACGCGAGTGAGAATTGGAGCGCTTATCCCATTAAACAATCCAACTATGTTCAACAAAGACAAACTTTGGTATGGCATTATGGATGGCGAATGGTTTTTTGTAGTTGATGAAGAGGTAAAAGAAAGATATGCTAATCGATTTCGTTTTCGAGCGGGCCTTGGTTACCGACTGACCTACAATAGTAGATTTGAATTCATATATACCTATCAAGAGTCAAGAAATAAGTTTGACAATAATGAAGCTACGATCGATAATATATTCCGAATAAGGTTTAGGCACTTCATTAACAAAAGTAAGCCCTCAAAAACTCTTGGAATTGGAAATTAAAAGCCATCTAATGAAAAAGTTAGTATATTTTATAATAGTTCTGCAAGTTATCACAGGTTGTGGCAATAAAGAGAAGCAAGAATCTGAAGCAAAAGGAGAAAGCATTACAGGCCAGCCCAGTGAGGCTCCTGTGGGCATGGTCTGGATTCCTGGAGGTGAATTTATAATGGGTGCCAGAGAACAAAGCAGTACCCAAGACGCCCAGCCGCAACACTTGGTGGAGGTGAAAGGCTTTTGGATGGATGAGACGGAAGTTACCAATGAGCAATTTAGTGCCTTCGCTGACGCCACAAGCTACGTTACGTTGGCTGAGCGACCTGTAGATTGGGAGGAAATGAAGAAAATGCTTCCACCTGGAACATCCAAGCCTTCTGAGGAGGCGTTGCAACCCGGCTCACTCGTATTTACTCCGCCAGCTGGCCCCGTAATGCTCAATGATTACTCCCAATGGTGGTCTTGGGTAAACGGAGCAGATTGGAGGCATCCTCTTGGACCGGAAAGTAATCTTGAAGGTAAAGGCAATCACCCCGTGGTTCACATTGCGTATGAGGACGCTGTCGCCTATTGCGAATGGGCAGGCAAGCGCCTTCCTACGGAAGCGGAGTACGAATTTGCAGCACGTGGAGGTTTAACCCAAAAGGAATTTGCATGGGGAGATGAGCTAAATCCGCAGGGAAAATACCTAGCCAACTACTTCCAAGGGGCCTTCCCCTATAAAAACACAAAAGATGACGGCTTCATTGGCACCGCTCCTGTGAAATCCTTCCCCCCAAATCCATATGGTCTTTTTGATATAACTGGAAATGTGTGGGAATTGTGCACCGACTGGTATGCGGTTGATGATTTCACTTCAAGAAAATATCAAGGTATCGCCCGAAATCCGAAAGGACCCGATGCCACTTTTGATCCTAACGATCCTTACACGCAGAAGCATGTCTCTAAAGGTGGCTCCTTCCTTTGTAGCAACGAGTATTGCAGCAATTACAAACCAAGCGGGCGCCAAGGTGCAGCATATGACACTGGAATGAACCATAGTGGTTTTAGGTGTGTTCGTGATGCTGAGTAGGCATTTTCCAATTAGGTAATTAAACATTCGTTCTGGATGACTAGGTCAGACGTGGCCTATTCGTTCAATTAACACACTTAGCCAGACACCCGAAAGCTGCCAATCGAAATGATTCCCTATAGCTGATACAGACCATTAAACCAATATTTTGATGAATTTAGGCTGCGGGGTTTACCAAAATGACTAAATTCGGATTCACATCTGAAAGCAAAAACAAACCATATGAATAAATTTTACAACGTAGTACTGGTCGTACTTGCATTGTCGCTCTTGAACCCAATTGGTGCACTTGCACAAGACGATTTAGATGAGCTCTTAAAGGGAAGCCTTTCCGATGCCAATAAATTAGTGGAAGGTTACATAGGCCCCGCCATGCGAGGAATTTCTGGCGGCCTTAACCAAGGTTGGTACAACACCGCAAAGCCACATAAGACACTTGGCGTTGATTTTACAGTTACTACCAGCATGATGTTCGTTCCCAGTTCTGAAAAGTTCTATACTGTGGACAACAATCAACTTGATGAAGTAGAATTGACATCGTTTGATGGTCAACCCGTGGGCCCTACAGGCTCGGCTCAAGTGCCAACCATATTTGGTCCTGATAAAACGCCAACCTATCGTTTACGTGCAGATCCTACTACAACCCCACCAACTCCTGCAAGCCCGGAGTTTGATGGCCCTCCTGGCTTGGACTTAAAAGAAAATATCAAGATTGCTGACGCGCTCCCTGTGCCAGTCTATCACCTGGGTATAGGTCTGCCAAAAAGTACTGATTTGAAGATCAGATTTTCACCTACGCTCAATCTTGGCGATGCCAAATACAGCTTATTTGGTATTGGGGTGATGCACGACTTTAAGCAGTGGATTCCAGGAATAAAGAATCTTCCGTTCGACATGTCTGCATTTGTAGGTTACACAAAAACCAAACTCGATGTGGATATCTCTGGCACATCAGCGGGTGAGAATCAGCGAGGTATTGTGGAGTTCAAGTCAACTACAATTCAAGGTCTTATCTCCAAAAAGATTTCAGTGCTTACTTTTTATGGTGGTGTAGGTTACAACATTGGAAAAGCCAATGTTGATATGACCGGTACGTACGACCTTGATGACGATGGGACTGCCGAAGCTACGGATCCTGTGGCATTGAGCTTTACCAATAATGGATTGAGAGCTACCGCTGGCATGCGCTTGAAACTTGCCATCTTTACTTTCCATGGTGACTATACCCTGGCCAAGTTTAATGCCTTATCAGTCGGCTTTGGTATTAACGTGAGATAATTAAGCCTTACGAAGACTAAATCATTAATGCAGCATCTGATTCAGGTGCTGCTTTTTTTTTAACCAAATTCAGGAACTAGCTCGTCTGACCAGAGTTCAAATATCGGCTCCTTCCCTGAACAATAGTGAACGCAACCGTTTACAGACTATGGAGGTTGTTTGTGTACCTTGCAGCCCCAAATAGCAGTTGGCCTAATCGCTTGCTCAACGGATTGGAAAAGTTATCCGCAGTAGTCTTTGATAAAGCGTAGAAAACCGGGGGACTTTGAACCCGCAAAGTGAGAGTAGTAAAAAACAGTGATAAATTAACAATACACTAAATCGCCTATGAAAAATCTAATTATCTCAATCGTCTTATTGCAGCCCATTCTGGCGATTGCACAACTTGATAAAGAGCAAATGGCCTTGGCTATAAGCAAGGTTGACGAAGCGAATACTGAAAAGCTCAGAGAATACATCTGGAAGAGAAAGTCAGACGTTTCTGTTGATGGGGCTGTGAAGTTGACCACCGTCACAGAATTTAGTTTTGATGAAAGCGGAAAACTTCAAGCTAAACTTGTGGACGCTGAAAGCTCCGTAAAGCAAAAGCCAGGTTTGCGTGGCCGTGCCCAACAAAATGCGGCAGAAGATAAGATGGACTACGTAAGCAAAGCACTGGACCTTTCACTTGCTTACACATTTATGACAAAGGGGCAATTACTCGATTTCTTTGGAAAGGCTGTGGTCACAGAAAAGGACGATACGATCGAAGCTTTCGGAGAAAACATTTATGTGCAAGGTGATAAGCTCAAAGTGATCATTGACAAAAAGACTAATCTTTACACCAAAAAGGAATTTTCCAGCCTGCTAGGCAAGGATGCTGTTGAGGGTGAGGTCAATTACAATAAATTCAGCTCAGGCGTCAATCATGGCTCCACCACTATTCTGAAATTACCAACACAGAATATGCAAATAAGTGCCGAAAACACAGATTATTCGAAACGAGTGAACTAAATAGGCGATTTACCCGCCTCCCCACTTTCAACAAAAAAGCCAGCCGTCCAGCTGGCTTTTTTGTTGGTTTCCTCTTCACTCAACAATTCTAAAGTTTTCCCTTAATTTTAATCCTCAATCAATTAGCAATCATACCATTAATGAGTCGATCAAAATCGTACCAAAAGTGGATAAATTCAGGTTACGATCTTTTTGCGAAAGAAGGGCATGAGGGGATTCAAATTGAACGATTGGCAAGGATTGTCGATCTCAACAAGTCCGGTTTCTACCATTATTTTGGAGATCTAGACCTATACTTCGAACACCTTATGGTCCATCATCGAGAGATGGCTGATCTCTTCAGCAATTCCATCACTTCGTGCTCCTCATTTGATCCGGACTATCTCCATTTGTTGGTGAAACACAAGACAACCGTCCTGGCACAGAATCAATTGGTGAGAAATCGTCACATTAAAATATTTATCGAAACATATGATGGCGTAAACGATAATGTTGACAGAGCTGTCCTGCCAATTTGGTCACTTTTTTTGGGTATTCCCAACAATCCTTCCGTTGCATTACGTTATTACGAAATGACGCGACATACCTTTTTGTCACAGGTCACTTTTGACAATCTCACCTATGAACTTTGTCATCAGGTAGCCTATGAAGCCAAATCAATAATTCAGGAAATGATGCAGAATGAGAATCTTTCTTCTTGAGTACCGTTGGCGCCACGATTTAAACGGTTCCGTCTAAAATTATTGTTCATCATATCCCTTATCTTCACGCTATGAAATTAAGAAACCTCACACTCCTTACCTTAACAGTGCTCATTTATAGCTGTGCTGAGCAACAAAGCACTCAGAATTCAGCGGGTACCTCAGAAGAAATTGACCGAACAGTTCTTCCAATAAAAGAACCTGCTTATCCCGCCATCAGTGAAATGGATGCCAGGAAAGCCACTCCACCCCCGCGGTTCGCTGTGAAGGCTCCAGAAAAAGCACCCAACGTGGTAATCGTGCTGATTGACGATCAGGGATTTGGTGCATCAAGCGCCTTTGGCGGTCCCATTAACGAGCCTACTGCAGAGAAGCTATCAGCGGAAGGATTGCGATATAATCGCTTTCACACTACGGCTCTTTGCTCTCCTACGCGCACCGCTATTTTAACTGGACGAAACCATCATCAAAATAATGCGGGAGCGATTATGGAATTGGCCACCGGCTTTCCTGGTAACACAGGAATGAGGCCCAATAGTGTTGCTCCGCTCGCAGAAATGTTACGGTTGAATGGATATAGTACAGCAATGTTTGGAAAATATCATGAGACGCCACCATGGGAAGCGTCAGTTTCAGGTCCTTATGACCGATGGCCGACAGGTTCTGGATTCGATAAATTTTACGGCTTCATTGGTGGTGAAACCAATCAGTGGGCTCCAGCGGTGTACGATGGCACGGTGCGTGTGGAAGTCCCTAGGGATCCCAACTATCACTTCACCACAGATATGACTAATCAGGCCATCAATTGGGTCAGTGCTCAACAATCGCTTACACCTGATAAGCCATTTTATATCTATTATTCCACTGGTGCTACACATGCACCGCACCATGCACCAAAGGAGTATATCGATAAGTACAAAGGAAAATTTGATCAAGGTTGGGATAAGCTCCGTGAAGAAACGCTTGCGCGCCAAAAAGCAATGGGTGTAGTTCCACAGGAGACTGAACTTACCGCAAGACCAGATGAAATCCCTTCGTGGGATAGTCAAACACCTGAACAACAAAAACTATTTGCCAGACAAATGGAAGTATTTGCTGGTTTTGCCGAGCACACTGACCACGAAGTCGGTAGGCTTGTTGAAGCGCTTGAAGAAATCGGTGAGTTAGAAAATACCTTATTCCTCTACGTAATAGGTGACAATGGTTCCAGTGCGGAAGGAGGGCCACAGGGAACATACAATGAAATGATGGCATTGAACGGGGTTCTTAGTGAAGCCTCCCAAATGATGGATCACATCGATGAGTGGGGCGGACCAAATACCTTTCCTCACTTCGCAATAGGTTGGGCTCATGCCACTAATACCCCCTTTCAGTGGACAAAACAAGTAGCATCCCACTTTGGCGGAACTCGTACTGGCATGGTGGTTCACTGGCCAGAAGGAATAAAATCAAAAGGGGAAATACGCTCGCAGTTCACCCATGTTACTGATGTCGCACCCACCGTTCTGGAAGCCGCGGGTTTACCTTTCCCAACCTCGGTCAATGGTACCGTGCAAACACCTTTTGCTGGCACCTCATTCGCATTCTCCTTTGATGATGTCAATGCCCCTGAAAGGCATACCACTCAATATTTCGAAATGTTTGGTAACAGAGGAATTTACGACAATGGCTGGACAGCGAGTACCAGGCATTCAATCCCCTGGCTAATGGGATCAGCATTACCCGCTTTTGAAAACGATGTATGGGAATTGTATAATGTGAATGAGGATTTTTCTCAGTCAAATGACTTGGCCGCCTCCAATCCTGAAAAACTCGAAGAGTTAAAAAAACTTTTTGAAAAAGAAGCAATAGCAAATCACGTTTTTCCTATTGATGATCGTAGGGCAGAGCGATTTAATGCTGAAATTGCCGGGCGTGCTGACATTATGGGAGATCGTACTTCTCTCACGCTCTATGAAGGCATGACAGGAATCATGGAAAATGTTTTCATCAACAACAAAACGAAAAATTATACCATAGTTGCAGAAGTGGAGCTTAGAAATGCTAATACAAATGGAGTAATTATTTCTCAGGCTGGACGTTTCGGTGGATGGTCACTTTATATGAAGGGTGGCAAAGTGTATCATGATTACAACTACTTTGGCCTTGAGCATACTTATATCTCTTCCAATGCAGCACTTACTTCAGGAATGCATGAAATAAAGTATGAGTTTATCATCGATGAACCAAAGCCAGCCTCAGGAGGTAAATGTATCTTGTACATAGATGGCGAAAAGGTAGCTGAAGGTCAAATCCCTAGAACACAGCCCTTCTTATACTCTGGTGACGAAGGAGTTGACATTGGAACTGATAATGAGACCAACGTTACCAATCAGTATAAAGAAGGTGACAATGAATTCGAAGGGAAAATCAAGAAGGTGACAGTGGATATCTCAAATAATTAAGAATTAATGTGGGTGTCTTGTCTTCTGTGGCAAGGCACTCTCATTTGATTGCTCGTATGTTCCCTAAGTCCTTCGCACACTATCCTCATCAGCTAGCTTTACCATAACTAGAACACCTTGATTTATGGTATTTGGAATTCTTAAACTCAAAGCTCGAAGTATTTCCTGCTAAAGTTGCCGCTACCTATCTGAGGTTTTGAAGCATGAATTCATGTAGAAGTACTAACGATGCTATAGATTTACATGATGTTGAAAATGATAACAGTATCTGTACTGCTTTTGGGGTTTGCTCAAACTGTCCTGTCCCAGGAGTTGCAAAATGAACCTTATCACAAACACAGGCTTACTATTATGATGGCCAACTCGCACATACCAGCTGCGGATAACGTTGATAGCCAAGATGCAGTATTTATAGTCCCTACCTGGGGCTTTGACTATGACTACTGGCTATCGCCAAAATGGGCTGTAGGCCTCCATAATGATCTGGTTTTGCAGCAGTATAAGATAGAAAAGAAGGGTAATGAGGGAATTATCGAGAGGTCGTTTCCTGTCTCAGTGAGTGGAGTTGGCATCTTTAGGCCATGGAAAAACTGGGCTTTTGTTGCGGGAGTGGGCAGGGAATTTGAGAAAAATGAAAGCTTCAACTTATACACGCTTGGAGTAGAATATGGTATTGAATTGCCCAGGGATTGGGAACTGAGCTTCAATCTTATTTATGAAAATAAGCTCGAAACATACGACAGTTGGCTTTTTGGAATCGGATTTAGCAAAATTCTTGGACCGAAAAACGAAGAGTAGCTACTTTGCCAACTAATTCACATGTAATTTCGAATCTGAATTCATCTCCTATTATTTAAATAGCATTAACATATGAAAACTTCAATTTTAACAGTGGTAGCACTCACTATTTGCCTTATTGCAAGTGCACAATCAAATAATGACTATCTGGAACTTGCGCGGGATGCAATCAAAGTAGAAAAGAAAGCCGCGATCACTGAAGCCATGCAACTGACTGAAGCTGAAAGCCAGCCATTTTGGAGTTTATACAATGAATACGAGTCTAAGCTATATCCTATACAAAATAAGAGAATAGATCTGATCAAGACATATGCAGAGCGCTACGAAATGCTCACCAATGATAAAGCAGATGAGCTATGGACCAATTATATGAGTTATCAAAAGGAACTGCTAACTGTAAAGTCAACGTATTATAAAAAGTTTAAGAAAATTCTCAGCCCGGGCAAAGCCGTTCGTTTTATGCAAACAGAAAACAAAATCGAGACTTTGATAAATGCCCAACTTGCATTAGAGATTCCGTTGGTGGAGACTGTCAGGTAAAATTCAATACCCCAATATCCAAAAAGAATTTATATCACTTTCACAAACCTTTGGGATGGAACTCAAAGGTTTATTTGACTACTTAGTATCAAAAAATTTTTAATTTTGACTACGATAAAAATGACGATTATGAAAAATACAATATACGTGCTGATTGCACTGTTTATGGCGGGTTGCTCTAGTATCAAGGTCACCTCCGATTACGACAAGGAAGCAGACTTCACCAAATACAGTACTTTCATGTACTACGGCTGGAGCGAAAACAGTGACAAAATTCTTAACGACTTCGATAAGAAAAGAATTGAAGAAGCTTTCAAAGATGAATTCTCCAAGAGAGGCTGGAATCTGACGCAGTCGGATGCTGATGCAACTGTTTCGCTCTTCATCGTGGTTGATCAAAAGACCAGCTACACCTCCTACACTAATCATTACGGTGGAGGAATGTACGGGGGCATGTACGGACCACGTTACGGGTACGGGATGGGTGGAATGAGCACTACCACAACGCAACGTAACGACTATCTTGAAGGAACACTAATTGTTGACGTCTTTGATACAGAAGAAAAGAAACACATCTGGCAAGGAATCGGCAAGAAAACAATCAATGAAGATTCGAAAGACAGGGAGGGTGACATCAGGTATGCTGTATCTGCTATCATGAAACAATTTCCAATCAAGCCCATTGCAACTAAATAAGGTATTGATTTTTACCATTTGGCGTTTTAGAGGATGAGCTCCGCTCAGCCAGCACTTGCAAAGCGTGACGATCGTGGCCTGAACACTATTCCATTGTGGGCTTTGTTGATCGCCTGCAACGTTATCATTTTTGTGCTCCCTGTTCTAAAATTTCCAGTCGTAGAGTGGATCAGGGCGTTGGTTTTTACAGCCATTGTGGGTCTTGCTACCTCTATTACTAGCCCCAATAATAAGCGGGTAATTCTAGTTGCCGTTTCCGTGATCCTGTTTGAATGGGTCACCAACTTTACTGACTTTGTGTATCTCCACTATGCCTCTGAACTGGTTACTGACTCCTTCATTATTTGGGTAGTAGTAAGTTTCGTACTACAAATCATGAAAAGAAGGCAGGTGTCTCTCTACACGCTGATAGAGGCACTTGTAGGATACTTACTGTTGGGAATCATGTTCACCGCCTTGGTCACTTTCGTTGATCTTCACACAGAAAATGCCTTCTCTGGTGTGCTTGACACAGGCTTTGACAGAGGCTACTTTACACTCATCACCATGACCACCACCGGATATGGTGACATCACCCCCATCACCCCGATTGCAAAGTCTCTTTCCCTACTTATTGCCATTTCGGGTCAATTCTATGTAGCCGTCATTGTGGCAATCATTGTAGGCAAGTACTCCAATCGCCTTTTGAGTGAATCCACAAAAGGTTAAAAAAAGAAAGGGCGAATAGATGTCTATTCGCCCTTGAAAATTCATTCCTTATTGATCGTTATGCTGTAGCTGGTTCTTGCTGCAGCTTCGAAGAGGATTTTAAGTGAACAGATTTGCGCGCTTTATTGCCACAATAGCCGCACTGATAGTGCTTAAGCAATTCTCCCTCCTCCATTTCAGTAGGTTCTTTGATAATCTCCTCGCGAACCACTTTAAAGGTTTGGTAATTGCACTCAGGACATTGTATGGCATGCAAGTGACCAGAGTATTTTTCTATTTTAATGTACCCTGTTTCATCATCCTTCCACACATCATAGTCCATGGAGAAGAGATTTTCCTCAGCCTGCATACCTTCATCCAGGTAAGCGTCTTCCTCCTCCTCACTCAATAACTTCATTGGCTTGCCCGTTTTTGGAGAGATCCTTGGCTTATAGCGCAATACTTTAAGTCTCTTTTCTATGTAAAAAGGATAATAGAATTTAAGCAAGTTCTGAATAATCAGGGCAACGATCATTCCCATGGAGACCGTCACGAAAATTCTAACAAAAATCCATAAGGCATTCAATTCGATGATATTAGAATTGGCATAAGCGCATGCGCCAAGCACAATAATGAGAGACGCTAACCACAGCACTTTGATTTCATACTTGTTAATGAAATCATATTTCGTTTTGCTGTCCGAAGTAGTAGCAAGCTTTAAAAAGTACCCTAGAATAACCAATATGCCAACTGCCCAGCAAGCCAGGGCGATGTTCGCAGCTAAAGTATTCCAGGAATCATAAGAGGGTAAATTTTCATTCATGATGCTGCTTTTTTTAACGTTTCATTTATTCAGGATAACAAATATAATAATCTATACCGCACTACTATCAAGTGGTAACTCAAATATTATACGTAAACTACACAATTTAGCACAGTTTTACCCAGAAATGCAAGATTTGAGAGTCGCTTATGGCAGGTTTGATACCCTCAAAATGAGGTGATTAACGGCCTCAGCTGACGCTTTTGGAGACTCCAAAAAGCCCATATGGCCGGTATTTAGAAGGTTCGAAAAATCAATATTTGAATTCAGTAAGGCTTGCCTTTTTAAGCTATCTGGTTCAATAACGGGGTCAAATTCACCGCCAATAAGTAGCACTGGAAAGATACTCTTTTTTAAGACATGTGTTCGATCCGGTCTATCCTTCATTGCTAATGTATAGCTTATGAAAGTATCCACCCTTGTTGCCGAAGCGAGCTGCACAGCCGAAGGGACTGCCGGATGCTCTTCATCATAAAATAGTCCCGGTATGAAGTTTTGGACGAAGGCTCCAACTCCATTTTTCCTCACAAACTCGATGGCTTTGACTCTGCTTTCCTTCTTTGCTTCCACATCGGGCATAGCAGTGGAATGAAACAAATTCAGCCCTGAAAATAGGGATGCATTAGTTGCAATCATAGCCAGGGAAATATACCCTCCCAACGAGTGTCCTATCAGTATTGGCTTCTTCAAACACTTGGCATCAATCCAAGAATTCAGTTCCTGCGCAACTTCGTCTAGTGTGAAGGGTGAACTATGCAACGGACTGCTACCAAAACCCGGCAAGTCAAGGGCAAAAGTTTTGATGTTGGGTGATAGCAGCGGAATGAAATCTTCCCAGATTTTATGGGTTTCGCAAAAGCCATGAAGGAAGACTACAGGTCTGCCATCACCTTGAGAAACGAAATGAATATTTTTCACGAAATCTTTCATTTCTCTATATCCATCGATAACGGAAGGGCGGCCGACCTAGGGGCGAGAAACTAAAGCAAGTAATTCAAGGGCGGCCTTTTGTATGCCTTCTGCGTCAAATTCGCATTCATGATGTAGTTCACTTTGCTCTCCATGCTCTACAATTCTATCCGGAATTCCCAACCGTCTCACCTGGGAGGTATAATTGTTGTCCACCATGAATTCCAATATCGCGCTGCCGAATCCACCCTGGATTGACCCGTCCTCTACGGTTATTATTTTCGGATACTTGCGAAACACCTCGTGCAGGAGTTCTTCATCCAGTGGCTTCACAAAGCGCATATCATAATGAGCAACTGAAATACCTTTCTTATCCAATTCTTCGCACACTTCGACAGCGTAATTACCAATGTGACCAAGCGTCAGAATTGCCAGTTCCTCTCCATCTCTTAGTTTCCTTCCTGTTCCGATTGTCACTTCTTCGAAAGGGGTTCGCCATTGCGGCATTACGCCTTGCCCTCTAGGGTACCTTATCGAAAAGGCAGTACTCTCTCGCGGTCTGGATGCGGTGTACATCAGGTTGCGTAGCTCCTGCTCATTCATTGGAGCAGCCACAATCATGTTTGGTATGCACCTAAAGTAGGCGATGTCATAAGCTCCGTGATGCGTGGGCCCGTCCGCCCCGGCAAATCCAGCTCTGTCCAGACAGAAATTTACGGGTAGGTTTTGAATACACACATCATGCACTACTTGATCATACGCTCTTTGCATAAATGAGCTATATATGTTGCAAAACGGTATCAATCCCTGAGTAGCAAGGCCTGCAGAAAAAGTCACGGCATGCTGTTCCGCGATACCTACATCGAATGCACGATCGGGCATCTCTCTCATCATGATGTTCATGGAAGACCCGGAGGGCATAGCAGGAGTGATACCTACAATCTTTTCATTCTCCTTGGCCAATTCCACTAATGAATGGCCAAAAACATCCTGATACTTAGGGGCTTGAGGCTGATCGTGAATCTTCTTATAAATCTCCCCGGTGATCTTATCAAATGTACCCGGAGCGTGCCAGGTCGTTTTATTTCCTTTTTCGGAAGGACCATATCCCTTTCCTTTCACAGTCACACAGTGCAAAATTTTTGGTCCTTTAATGTGCTTTAGATCGTTTAGCACAGCCACCAGGTGATCCACATCATGACCATCAACCGGTCCAAAATATCGGAGATTTAGTGATTCAAATAGGTTGCTCTGGCTGAGTAGTGTTGATTTTATTCCGTTCTCAATTTTTGACACAATCTCCTGCGCATTCTTGCCAAAACCTGAGAGCTTACCGAGTAAATTCCAAACTTCGTCTTTGAACTTATTGTAGGTCTGCGAAGTAGTAATGTCAGTCAGATAATCCTTAAGTGCTCCTACATTGGGGTCTATCGACATACAATTGTCATTGAGCACAATGAGAATATTGGAATCAGATACCCCCGCGTGATTGAGGCCTTCAAAAGCTATTCCTCCTGTCAACGCACCATCCCCAATTACTGCAATATGTTGCTTGTCCTTTTCACCTTTATACTTGGAAGCTACCGCCATGCCCAAGGCAGCTGAAATAGAAGTGGAGGAATGCCCTACTCCAAAAGTGTCATAGTTACTTTCCTTCCTTTTCGGAAACCCTGAAATACCTCCATACATTCTGTTGGTATGAAATACATCCTTTCTTCCCGTTAAAATCTTGTGGCCATACGCTTGATGTCCTACGTCCCAAACCAACTGGTCTTCTGGAGTATTGAAAACGTAATGAAGTGCTACGGTCAATTCAGTGACGCCAAGACTGGCGCCAAAATGCCCGCCATAAACAGAAACATTATCAATGATAAATTGACGCAATTCCTCGCATAACTTCACCAAACTTGCCTGATCAAGCTTTTTTAAGTCAGCGGGACTTTCAATGGTGCTAAGCAGTTTTCCGGGCTTTATTAACATTGACTTCCTGAATGATATTAATGCTTAAACAGATTATTAAGGTAAGTGTTTTGAAGGGTTTAAAGGTACAAAATTAAGCATTTTTGGCTGCCAAAGGATTTCTGCCCAGTTTTGAATACTTTTGCGCATCTTATGAATACGGAAAACTTCGAAGTGCGTCTGCCCTTGTTTGAGGGCCCTTTTGACCTCCTTTTGTTCTTTATTGAGCGTGATGAGTTGGATATCCATGACATTCCCATTGCCACAATAACCAACGATTTTCTGGAGTACCTGCACCAAATGGAGCACCTCAACATAGAAGTGGCTAGCGAGTTCATTCTTGTTGCGGCCACTCTTATGAGAATTAAGTCGAAGATGTTACTTCCACGTCCTCAAATTGATGAAGAGGGCAACGAAATAGATCCCCGCGAGGAACTCATCAAACATTTACTCGAGTACAAAAAGTACAAATCAGTGATCGAAAGCTTTCACCAGATGGAAGAAGAGTCACTAATGAAGGAGAAGCGCGGTAATGTGATGAAGGAAATAAGGTCACTTGCGGAAAGCACTAATGTGGAGGCAGAATTACAGGACCTGGATCTCTTCAAACTGCTGACCGTCTTTGAAAAAGTGCTAAAGCGCCAGGAAGAGGAAAAGAATAAGCCAGTACATCAGGTGATTCAATATCCTTATACCATTGATGGTCAAAAGCAATACATCACCAACGAGCTCAACGCCAAAACGAAGATTGCTTTTACCGACTTATTTGTTGAAGCGAAAACGCGAGTGGCGCTAATCTTTAACTTCTTAGCGATTCTAGAAATGTTGGCTAATGGGCTTCTAAATATTCAGCAGGGCGAAGGCTTCAACAATTTCTGGGTGATGAAGCCCGAGGCTGCAAAAGTGGAGGAGAACTAATCCGGCAGCTGACTGCTATCAATTAATCCCCCTGTGATTCTGATCAGGTTGATTTTAGTAGAAATGCTATTGAATATGGCCTGATACGATTCCAATGCCGCATTTCTTGCGTTCTCCTGTACGATACGCAGGTCAATTGCACTTAATGCACCATTCCTATATCGCTCGTTCGCCAAATCCAGATTCAGTAAGGCTGCTTCAAATTTTGTTTTGGCAATACCCACCAACTGATTCCTCAGGTTATAAAGGTCAAAGTCTCCAAGCAAATCGCGCTCCAGCAAAAGCTTTAATTGGTCCGTATTCAGATCTGCTATCTTTTCACGAACCTGCGAGTTTTCGATTGTTCTCCTAATCTGACCACCATTGAATAGGGTAAACCTTAGTCCAAAATTGCCGTACGCACCATAGCTATTACCTTGCAGTGTCAAAGGCATGCGAACCCGCTCATTCACATCGTTTACCACTGGAGTTTGAGATGCATCATCAACAAATCCAATCGGCTGCCTTATCACGTTGCCTGTCTCTGCGTTGAAGTTGGCATTGAGCTGATCCAAACTTCCATTGGCTCCAAGATTCAAGGTGACTAGTGGATAGCGGCTTGATTGCGCCAGTTTAGTGTTGTATCGGATGATCTCCTGATTAATATATTGGTTCTTCAAATTAGTATTGGATCGAACCATCTTAGCATGTAGATCTTCAAACTGGTAGTTTTCATGCTGATATTCCAGTGAGTCAACAAGCGTATACGTGCGATTTAAGTCCTCGTTTAAAAGCAGGTTGAGCTCTCGTACGGAATTCCTCAACACAATACTCTGTCTCAGCACATTGGCTGAGTCTGTGAGGTAATTATTTTGCTCCTGAAGCACATCGAAAGTAATAGCTCCACCGAGCTCCTTGCGAAGCTTCACATAGTCATACCTTTCTTTAGAGAATACCATATTCGTTTCAAGAATTCGGAGCCTCTCCTTTTCCAACAAGGCCTGATAGTAGGCAAGCATGATCGATTGTATCGTACTTTCCATTACAAAAGTGGCATTGCCGTAACTCAACCTCTCTATCTGCTCTAGCTGACGCTTGGTCATCTTAACTGAGAATCCATCAAATAGAGTGAACTGCACATCCAGGGCGCCGTTTACATTGTTAGAAATATTTCGTCCTGGCACCGCAAATGGGTTGGCTGGCTTTCGCTGCACAATGTTGTTATTTTGATTACTACTAAAAGAAACAGTAGGAAAAAGCCCAGCCTGCCCCCAGTTGTTATTATTCCTATCGATGTCAAGATTTAGCAACTCTATCTGCACATCGAAATTGCTTTTTAAGCCTATCGAAATGGCCTGCGCGAGACTGAGCGGCTCCTGAGCTTCTACTGAAATACTATAAACAAGGATGCATAGCATCCAAAAAAACTTCTTCATCACAAAATTTAATCAATGATCACTCTGCCCTCTTTCCCGCTGAAGTAAGAATAAATTGCAGGTATCACAAACAAGGTAAGCACAGTGGCAAATACTAGTCCACCGATAATTGCTATTCCCATTGAGACCCTGCTCTCAGACCCAGCCCCCAGTGCAAGTGCGATGGGAAGGATTCCTAAAATAGTAGACATACTAGTCATGATGATAGGTCTAAAGCGTGACTCCGCAGCGCCAATTACTGAATCTAAAACGCTTAATCCCTGGGCCTTGCGCTGATTGGCAAATTCCACAATCAGAATTCCATTCTTAGTCACCAATCCAATAAGCATAATAATACCAATCTGACTGAAGATGTTCATGGTTTGCCCGAAGTACCACAGCGTAACTAGCGCACCAGCCAATGCCAAAGGCACTGTGAACATGATGATAAATGGGTCTTTGAAACTTTCAAACTGTCCGGCCAACACAAGGTAAATGATGGCAAGTGCCAACAGGAATGCCATGTAGATACTGGAGGAGCTTTCAGCAAATTCTTTGGACGCCCCTGCCAAACTGGTACTGTATGAATCATTCAGCACCTCGTTGGCTATTCTCTCCATTTCCTCAATTCCTTCATCCAATGCAACCCCAGGTGCTGGCTGAGCGCTGACCTTCGCAGAGGAGTATCGATTGAAGCGGTAAAGCTGAGGAGGGCTGCTTTGCTCCTCTATGGTGACCAGGTTATCAAGCTGAATGATCTCACCTCTTCTATTCCTAACATATAAGGTCTTCAAGTCAAGTGGCTCGTTGCGATTCTTTTTCTCTACCTGCCCAATGATCTGATACTGTTTCCCATCCATGATGAAGTTTCCAAAACGAGAACCACTCAGTCCTAGCTGCAGGGTTTGAGAAATATCGATCACGTTGACACCAAGGTTTCGTGCTTTATCTCGATCGATGATGATGTTGATCTCTGGCTTGTTAAACTTTAAATCAAGATCAACAAAAGTAAACTTCGGACTTTCGTTAGCCTTATCCAGGAACTCGGGCAGCACTTCTTTCAATTTATCAATATCTGCTGCCTGAATTACAAATTGAACTGGAAATCCACCTCGCCTGTCACCGATGGTTTGCGATTGCGAGATGAAGGTTCTTACACCGCTGAATTTCTTTGCCTTAGGCGTAAGATCATCCACAATTTCTTGTTGTGTCCTTGTCCTCTCTGAAGGATCCTTGAGCATGATCTTCAGGAAGCCCGAGTTGGCAGAACCTCCGCTTCCTCCAAAGCTCGGTGCGGTAATGCTCAGCACACCTAGTATCTCAGGTGTTTCTTCACTCACAAAGTCATACATCGCATTGACGTACGTATCCATGTATTCAAAAGTGGCCCCTTCTGCTGCCTGGGCCTGAAATCTAAATTCACTTCTATCTTCTAGCGGAGCTAGCTCTGAGGGAAGAATCGTAATCAAGAAGTAAATGAGTGAACCTGACACAAATATGATGATGAACGCAACCCATCTGTATTTCATGAACCCGTGCAGCGCATTCGCATAAGACTCTGTTAAGCCATTGAAGAATGGTTCCGTCTTCCTGTATAGCCAAGGTTGCACTTTCCTGCGCTTAAGAAGCTTTGAACTCATCATTGGAGTCAAAGTCAAAGAAACGAAAGAGGAAATTGCCACGGCACTTGCTACCACCAATCCAAACTCTCTAAACAATTGGCCTGTAAGTCCCTGCAAAAAAATCACTGGTAAGAAAACTGCTACCACCGCAATGGTAGTTGAAATGACGGCAAAATATATTTCTACAGAACCCTGTCTGGCGGCTTCCTTTGGATCAAGTCCGTCTTCCACTTTGGTATAAATATTTTCTAACACCACAATCGCATCGTCTACTACCAATCCGATGGCGAGCACGATTCCCAGCATGGTTAAGACATTGATTGTGAATCCGAGCAAGTACATTACAAAAAAACAACCTATCAATGATATTGGAATTGTTGCCACAGGAATAAGGGTAGTTCTCCAGTCTCTTAAGAACAAGAAAATGATAAAAAGCACAAGTCCAAATGCAATAAATACCGTCTCTTGTACCTCACTGATCGAGTTCCTGATAAAGTCTGTAGAGTCACTACTTACCACCCATGTCACATCTTCAGGTAGATCCTTCTCGATCTGAGTAAGCTTTTTGTACATATTGTCAGCGATATCAATATTGTTTGCGCCTGGCTGTGCGATTACTGCAATAGCCACGCCTGGCACACCATCTCTGCGCATCAACGTTCTATCGTTTTCAGCATATAGTTGAGCGTAACCAATGTCTTGAAACCTCACTACCTGATCACCATCTTCCTTCACAATCAGTTTATTAAAGTCATCAACAGTATTTAGGCGGCCCATGGTCCGGACCGTCAATTCTGTATTAAGTCCTTCAATTCTTCCGCTGGGTAATTCAATATTTTCTCTATTTACGGCCTGCAGCACATCCGTTGGCGTCAATTTAAGGCCAGCCAATTTTATTGGATCCATCCACAAGCGCATCGAATACTTTTGCTCTCCCCAAACATTCACTGCGCTCACTCCCGGTATGGTTTGAAGGCGCTCCTTAAAATAAATTTCCGCTGCGCGTGAAAGTTCAAGCAAATTGCGCTTGTTACTCATTACCGTGAGATAGATTATCGCCTGCGAGTCTGCATCAGCTTTTGAGACAACAGGCGGATCTACATCTGGTGGCAAGTTTCTTACTGCGCTTGAGACCTTATCCCTTACATCGTTAGCAGCTGCTTCCAGATCTACTCCTAGTTCGAACTCAATAGTAATGTTGCTTCTCCCTTCTCTACTAGAAGAGCTTATAGTGCTTATGCCCGCAATCCCGTTGATTGCATCTTCCAGGGGCTCCGTGATCTGAGATTCAATTACATCTGAGTTTGCTCCTACATAAGAAGTGGACACAGATATCACCGGAGGGTCCACACTTGGAAATTCCCGAACTCCTAAATTGGAGAATCCAATCAGTCCAAATAAGACAATTACCAGCGAGAACACAATAGCCAATACTGGCCTGTTTATACTTATCGTTGATAGACTTGCCATCGTTAATTATATTTTGTTATCGCCAAATTCATACCCGGACGTAGCTGCAGTATTCCTGTGGTCACAACCGTGTCCTGCACATTAAGGCCAGAGGAAATTTCAAGACTAAGATTGTCTCTGATTCCGATACCAACTGACACCTCTTTCGCCTTGCCATTCTCATAAACAAACACTTTGTGCCCATTCAATTCTGGGATCACCGCCTCGGTAGGGACAAGTATAGCATTGGTTACAGTGGCAAGAATCAGTTCCACACGAACAAACTGCCCTGGCAAGAGCGTGCGGTTCGAGTTGTCAGCCAACGCGCGTAATCTTAAGGTTCTTGTGTTGGCATCAATCTGAGGCTCCAAGGCATATACCTCACCTCTATACAATACTGTATCACTTTCCACTGTGAACTCAATTTGTTGCCCGGCTCTCACCTGCGTGCTGTATCTGCCCGGAATGGCAAATTCTATTTTGGCCGGACTTATATTATATAATGTAGCAATGGAAGTGGCAGTAGTGATCAATGCGCCTTCGCTGACATAACGAAGACCTATGATGCCATCAAAAGGGGCTCTGATTTTAGTTTTCTCCAACTGGGCTTCCAGCACAGTGATATCCGCCCTTACGGTATTTACCTTATTCAAGGCATTGTCGTATTCTTCCTGGCTGATTGCATCCTTCTCCAACAACTTGCGCTGCCTAAATTCGATGTCCTGATTTAGCCTTTGATTGTAGCGCTGTTTGATAAGTTGCGCACGTATTTCCTCGTCATTAACCTGCACGAGCAGATCTCCCTTCTTTACTTGCTTTCCTTCTTGGAAGTAGATATGAGTAATTTTCCCTGCTGTTTCACTTTTTAAGTCCAGTGACTCATTCGCCTGAATAGACCCCGTAACTACTACCTTGTTGTCTAGCTTCGATGGCTTCACTACGTAAGCCTCTACGGACAGTTTGCCTGGAGCACCTCTGGAGGACCGTTGACTAACTGCAGGCCCTTCCTCTTTGTCACTAAACAGGTTTAGCTTTGGGATAGCCAACAAAAAAATGATGGCAGCTACCACAACTATTGAAAAAATTCGCTTTTTCATTAAGAAATCTAAAGGATGAAATTCGTGTTTTAGTTCATGGCCTTAAACCGTTCATGTAATTCAAGCACCTGAGGGATTACCAGTTTGGTTTCATCGTTGGTAATAACAAAATCTGCTCTTTCTAGTTTATCGACTTCACTCATCTGGTTACTTACAATTAGTTCTATTTCGTCCTTTGTTCTGTAAGGATCCCTCATGAGCACCCTCTTTACTCGGAGTTCTAGTGGTGCCGTCACCACAATTAGTTTGTCCAGCCCCTCAGCAGACCCTGATTCTATAAGCAAGGCGGCTTCTTTAATAACATACGGAGACCCCACATGTTGCAACGTCCAGTTCAAGTAATCACGGCCAACCCGGGGATGCACCAACTTGTTGAGTTTTCCCAGAAGTAGCGGCTCTTTAAACACCTCCCTTAGATGTTCCCTATTGAGACTACCATCTGGATGGTACGACAAGTTTCCGAATTCTTTTCTGATTAGGTCGACCAGTATTGTATCAGTGGTCATTAACAATTTCGCTCGGCTGTCCGCATCGTAAACGGGGGCGCCCAGGCAAGCAAATACTTTGCAAATCAGGCTCTTACCGGTGCCAATTCCTCCTGTGATTCCTACCTGCATGGGAGTATTCATGGCAGAAGATTTCTAATAAAGTCTTATAGCTACCGAGTCAATCCGAACAACACGAACGTAAGGGGGAAGGCCCTCAACCTTTGGTAGGAGCTTTTGATCACCTCGCCTCAAACCCGTCAAGTCCAAGACAGCTCGGTGTTCTCCAAGTTGTCCATTGAAGTTCTCCATTTCCCTTTTTGGAACGCGCAATTGACACGCCACAGTGTCCTTGACTAAATTTAGCCTGACTGCAGTGGGGCTGTTTTCCACTTCTAAGGTTAGATATGTGGACATCTCCTCCCACTCCACTACTTCGAATAGTACCTCCGCCTCAGCGAGCATAGGAACCAGAAGGTCATTATCTGTAAATATTGGTACTTTCTTTCTGTAGTCTCCGTCCACCTCCTCTTCATCTACCTCCAGGCGCAGCGTATCGGTAAGTAGTTCCAACAGCGACTGCGGTCCTTCTATCTCCACCGAATCTGGCAGTACAACTATAGGGCTCAGCCTCTCAAATCCTTCAGCAAAACTGAGGTTTTCTTCATTTATGGCAAGCATGACCTTTTTGCTCGTTCGTTGATCAACTGAAAGGTAAAGTGTATCTGTCACCACATGGTTGATTTGCAAGCTTCCAAGTTGGCCTGCCAGCAAGGCAGGCAGCGTGCTTCCCACAATCTTTTTTACCTCTGTCGGTCTCTCGAGGTTAATGTTCATGTAGGGCAGATTCATCCCTAGGCTTTTTCTCAGCAAATCCCAACCATTGCCACTCACATTCATGAAAACAGCATCGGGGAGTGGATCTACGGGAATAAACCTCGCCTTGTCGTAGTTGAAGTTTACCGGGAATTTAAGGTTGGTGGAGTAATCTTTGTTGAGCGCATTGAAGAACCAAAACACCAACGCGGTGATTACACAGAGGGTAACAGCTTTCCAATTAGTGCGGTTAAAGTGAAACAGATTAACTAAAACCCTTAAGAAGCTCACGTTAAGTTATCCTCCATTATTTTTTGCTCGCCATTGCCTTGGTCGATTCCATGGAAACAGCAGATTTGCTCATTCTTATGCGAGCGCCACGCTCTACTTCAAGCACAAAGGTATCACCTTCCAGCTCGGCAACTCTGCCGTGCATACCCCCCAACGTAACTATATAGTCGCCCTTTTGAATCTCCTCTGTGAATTTCTTTTGTTCCTTGGCTTTCTTTTGCTGCGGTCGAATCATAAAAAGATAAAAAACGGCAACGATAGCGACCATGAAAATCATTGAAGTCCATTGACTTCCCTGCTGCGCTTGTAATAGAATCGAGTACATGTTCATTGAAATTTAGGCCGCAAAGTTATCCTATAAAAACAAACAACCCAAACCGATAAGGCTTGGGTTGTTTATGTAATTCACAAGGCTAAGTATTATCTGGTTGGTCCGTTGTCACCTGTTGCCTTGGGGGTTACCATTGCCTTAAATCTAAGGGTGGTCACTTTTGGCCAGGTGTTGGCTGTAACGGTAATTGTCTTGTTTTGAATGTTGGGCTTGCCGTTGCTGTCAAACTCCGCTTTTACGAATCCTGTACCTCCCACCGGGATCGGCTCTTTTGACCATTCGGGCACTGTACATCCGCATGATGGCTGCGCATTCTGAATAATCAGAGGGGCTTCTCCTGTGTTTTTGAAGGTATAAGTATAAGAAACCTTCTCACCTTCTTTAATGGTTCCAAAATCGTGGTCGGTTGCATCAAATGCAAAAGTTGGTAAAGGACCCTCAGGTTTCTGCTCAGGAACTGCCGCAGCTGCAGGAGTTACTGCTGCCGAGCCAGGTGAGGTTCCGTTATTCCCCTCAAGCTGAATTAATCTGCTTTCAAGCTCCGCTATTCTCTTCTCAGCAGCTCTGTCCTTGCAGCTTGTAAAAACTGCAACTGCTACTAGAACAATCAATACATTTCTTAAAATTTTCATATGCTCTCTAAAATTATGATTAAACAAAATTATGTCTCAAACCTGGCTAAAGCCAACTAGTCAGGTGAATTAACAATTCATTAACTCTTGGAGGTTCCTCTAATTTGAGTTAGTAAGTCATCCACATCCTCAAGTAACCGCTCTGCCTTGTTTTTTGTTTCCGTAACCACCTTAGCCCCTTGAGACTTTGCTTCAGAAGTCAATGGAGTTTCCTTGCCCTTCACCAGATCATCAAGAAATTGCTCCAGTACATTTTTGTACTTGTCCAGCTTGAAAGTCAGTTTTTCACGCGTATTTGATCCCTTGTCAGGTGCGTATAATATGCCCAAAACAGCTCCTAATGCTGCACCAGACAAAAATGCCATAAATGAATCTCCCTTTTTACTCATCGCTCCAAAGTTTTGGACCCCAAAGATACAAGGAATTAACGAGAAGTCCACTTCTGACTCTATTTGCCCTATTTTTTGCTATTTATTGTCGATTAGCCCCCTTCCACTCTTCTTGATTGTGCCTTCTGCCTGGAGCTCCTTGGCAATCACATCCAAAATTCCATTGATGAATTTTGGGCTCTTCGGGGTACTGTACTTCTTTGTCAGCTCTATGTATTCGTTGATACTGACCTTAACCGGAATGGAGGGGAATGAAATCAACTCAGCGATGGCCATTTCAAGAATAATCCGATCAGTTAGTGGCAGTCTGTCCACCTCCCAGTTTTTGGTATTACTTGCGATGAGATCTTTGAAACGTTGCTCGGTGGTTGCCGCTTTCTCAAACAGCGTGGTCATAAAGGACATGTCATCTTCCCAATCAAGCGACAGCTTTTGAACTTGTACCTGTTGACTATCTTCATTGTAAGACTTGATGGTTTTGTCTACCAGGCTCTTTACTATGTCATGGTCTTCTGTCCATCGGATGTCGTGTTCCGCAAAGAAGTCGTTGATCGTTCCATTGAGGATAAGTTTTCTGGAAAGGTGCTTCATCACCTTCTTTTCAATCTCAATATCGGCCCCATCGGCCTGCTCAAATTCACCCTTCAACAGGGCAGGTTTGATTATTTCCTTATACCAACTTTGCGTTCTGTTTGCATCAAGAGTTAGCCCCTTGCCTGATAAAAGTATTCGCTGCAGCGCAGCATTGGAAGTAAATGCAGCCGCAATTCTGTTTTTCCCTAATAGGGGCAGATGGCTCTTCTTGTCCGATTTCGCTAGTTCGCAGAAGTCAATGAGCAACTGAAGGACGGTATAGTAGTAGCCGTTGATTTTTTCAACGTCACTCACCAAATTTTTCTTGAAGTAGGCTAAGTCTTTTGAGGTTTGCGATGTATTGATGGCCAAGGCCTTCTTTACTTCTTTTCGAATGGCAGCGTCATCCCCTGCTTCGGCAGCCTCCTTCCCGGCCAGATGCTCTAGCAGTTGCTGCTTTGCTGTAGCACTCTGTTTCTTGAGTAAGACTTTGTCTTGTGCCTCCATAGAGTTGAGATCTGGAGAAAAGTGGTCCTCTAAATAGTTCAAAGCAAGTTGGATGTTTGCTTCTTTGCATCGGTCATATGCAAACAGTGATTGCATAATCTTTATACGAAGTGTGTGTCTATTTAGCATCTACTCAAGGAACGTATGGGCATGCAAAGATACCCTATTGAGGTCTATTAATTCTAATTCTGCCCAGTAAAACTATCTTGGAATTCGCACGCGACCCACTTCCAAAATTCTTTTCTCTGCCATCTTGATCGCGGCTTCCTGACTGGTTATCTTCTCTGTCTCTGCCAGGTTCAAAATACTCAAACAGGTATCATAAATTCTTTCAGCCTGCTTATAGGTACGTTCTCTGTTGTAGCCACCAAGATGTTCATTATACACGTTGATCAAGCCCCCAGCGTTGATTAAAAAGTCAGGTGCGTAGGCAATACTGCGATCTGAGAGCATGTACCCGTGTTTCAACTCGTCCTTCAATTGATTGTTGGCCCCTCCTGCTACAATGGCGCACTTTAGTCTTGGAATGGTGTCATCATTAAGCGTGGCACCAAGCGCACATGGTGCATAGATGTCCATATCCAAGTCATAGATTTTGTCTTGTGACACGGTATCAACTCCAAATCGTTTAGCTACCTCCTTCACTTTCTCCTCTGAAATATCAGTAATCACTACTTTGGCATTCTCCTTGGTCAACAACTCCACCAAGTATGACCCAACTTGTCCCACACCCTGCACACCAATTTTCTTTCCGCTGAGCGAATCGGTACCATAAACCTTCTTTGCTGTTGCCTTCATACCCAGGTACGTGCCATAAGCTGTCACTGGCGAAGGGTCTCCACCACCGCCCATCGATTCAGGCAGACCTGTGACATGTTTAGTTTCCATAGCGATGTACTCCATGTCAGATGTCTTCATGTTTACATCTTCGGCAGTTATGTAATTGCCGTTCAGGCCCTCGATAAATTTTCCAAACCTTCGCAGATATGCTTCAGTCTTCATCGTCTTGGCATCTCCGATTAGCACAGCCTTTCCACCTCCCAGGTTGAGCCCACTGATGGCCGCCTTAAATGTCATTCCCCTGGATAGTCTAAGCGCATCTGTAAGCGCATCTTGCTCAGTGGCATAGTTCCACATCCTGGTTCCACCCAGTGCGGGGCCAAGAGAGGTGTCGTGAATGGCTATTAGAGCTCTGAGTCCGGTATGCTTGTCATAGCAGTGCACGACCTGCTCATGACCGAATTGTGTCGCTTTTGAAAATACACCCTCGTGTGTTGTAGTCTCTAATTCTTTAATCTCCATCGACATATGATTTTAGGTATGAATGAGTACTTTTGCCAAGTTTCAATTGACTACTTAGAACGAAAAGTCAGCGGGCAAAACTATCTTTTTTCTTCTTTTTTTTCAAAAGCATATTATGCCTCATTGCGAACTAAAGAGATATGTAGCCGTTTTTACTAGTTCTGGCTAAAATTATTTGATGAAGGAGCTTCGATACCTCAATAAATACCTCTTAAAGTACAAGTGGCATATCATCTGGGGTGCACTTTTTGTCATTATTTCCAACACCTTTCAGATTCTTCCAGCACAAATGGTGCGGCACGCCATTGATTTAGTCATCGATAACATTCGCGTTTATCGGTCCTTCGATCAAGTGGACGTTCAAAATGATTTCTTTGAAGTATTTGCGTACGGGATTCTTGTCTATGCTTTGCTTATCCTGATCATGGCGCTCTTGAGAGGCATCTTTCTCTACTTTGTAAGGCAGACGCTGATCGTGATGAGCAGGTTGATAGAATATGATCTCAAAAACGAAATTTTTGAACACTATCAAACCCTTCCGCTAAGTTTCTATCGCAAGAATAATACGGGCGATTTGATGAATCGAATCTCCGAAGATGTGGGCCGCGTTCGTATGTACCTTGGCCCATCGATCATGTACGGCCTTCAACTTGTCACGCTTTTCCTAATGCTCATCCCGGTGATGTTTAGCATTAGTCCGATGCTTACGTTGTATTCATTGATTCCCCTGCCCATTTTATCCTTTAGCATCTATTTCGTCAATAACGTCATTGAAAAAAGGTCTGAACAAATTCAAAAGAGCCAGTCACGGCTGAGCACTTTTGTGCAAGAGGCATTTTCTGGCATCAGGGTACTCAAGTCTTTCACCAGAGAAAGAGAATCAGTCACCAACTTCACAGCAGAAAGTGACGAATACAAGCGGCAGTCTTTAAAATTAACCCGAGTTCAAGCATTGTTTTTCCCATTAATCACCGGGCTTATTGGCCTCAGCACCGTGCTGGCCGTTTATGCAGGAAGCGTAGAGGTAATCGATGGAGCGCTCACTTTTGGAAACATTGCTGAATTCATCATATACGTCAACCTGCTTACCTGGCCTGTAGCCTCACTTGGCTGGACGAGCAGTCTTGTTCAACGAGCAGAAGCATCTCAGAAGAGGATCAATGAATTCTTAAAAACAAAAACAGATATTGTTTCTGAAGAAAATCTTGAGCGCGAAATAGAAGGAAAAATTGAATTCAAAGATACTTCGTTTGTCTACCCAGACACTGGCATCAAGGCACTTCAAAATATTTCGTTTGAAATTAGCCCCGGTGAATCGCTGGCCATCATCGGCACAACAGGTTCCGGTAAAAGTACTATAGCAAATCTGATTGGTCGATTGTACGACTCCACCTCAGGAGAAATCCTAATCGACAACATACCAATTAAAAAGTATGACTTAGTCAGCTTGCGCTCACAAATGGGTTTTGTGCCTCAAGACGTTTTTCTTTTTAGCGACACGATCTTCAACAACATTGCTTTTGGGATTTCAAATAATGACGATGAAAAAGTGAAGCAGGCTGCTAAGGATGCAGACGTATATGACAACATTATGGCATTTCCTCAGGGCTTTATGACACGAGTGGGCGAGCGAGGAATCACTCTGTCTGGTGGTCAGAAGCAGCGCGTTTCTATTGCCAGGGCAATTGCGCGCGCGCCAAAGATTCTCATTCTCGATGATGCACTATCTGCCGTTGACACCAAAACGGAAAACACTATTCTTAATAGCATGAAAAAGATAATGAAGAACAGAACGAGCATTATCATCTCCCACCGCGTGTCCTCAGCCAAACTTGCAGATAAGATAATCGTACTAAACGATGGCGTCATCGTAGAAGAAGGTACGCATGAGAGCTTATTTGCCAGAGACGGAGTCTACAAAGAATTGTATGAAAAGCAAATGACCGCTGCGGAGGTTGAAGACTAGCACAATCTAGAATACATACCTTAATCCTACTCCACCCTGAAAACGCTGATAGCCGGGATCCAGCAACGTGTCAGTAAACCACTCTATTTCTATAAAGGCAGAAATAGGTAAGTTGAAATAGGCGTATTCAAAACCCAACACTACCACAGGCCCATAAGTGAATCTGCTCTCCGTAAATTTCCCAAATCGACTATCTACCTCCACTCCTTCTACCACTTCCTGATAAAGATAGTCATACTCCAGGGTGGTGCTTCTCCATTGCCACCCAAGCCCGGTATAGAGTTGCAGTCCTTTAGAAATTTTGTCCACATCCCATTGGTAGAGAAACTTAGCCTGTAAAAACCAATCGGTAGTCGCCTTGTGAGCCAGGTATTCGAACGATTCATCTTGCGTCAGTGAATCTGGTAAATAGGTATCGTACAGGTCGCGATAGTAGCTATTATAAAGACCGCTTGCTGCTTTTCCTGCATCAGCCGTAAATGCCCAATTCTTATTGGGATAGAACTTATAAGTGACTGCAAAAGGATCTCCTACCTTTATGCCGACACCTTGGTAGGGATACTCGCTGTTCTCAAAAATTGGACACATAATGCGTGCCTTGCTCTTCGAAACAACTGGAACCCTAAACTTAGCACTGCGCACACTTTTTCTGACCTGGGCATGAGAAATACCGAAGGCCAACGTAAGTGCGATAGCGATTAGGATAGGCTTTTTACAACGCATTAAAGCAAATATAACGCTTTTGGTGTTACCCTTCGTTGAAAGGCAATTTTAGCGGTTGAACGCTAAACTACCTCTTTGTATTGCATTTTATGCAGATAAGCATAGTAGCCATCTTGCGCCAAAAGCTCATCGTGGCGGCCAGACTCTTTTATTTCCCCATGGTCAAGCACAATGATCTTATTGGCCTTTTGAATGGTAGAAAGCCGATGCGCAATAACAATCGAAGTCCGATTGGTCATCATCTTTTCAATGGCATGCTGGATCATCTCCTCAGTTTCATGATCAACGGAGCTGGTGGCCTCATCCAAAACTAAGATTTTTGGATCATAGACCATTGCTCGAATGAATGATAGCAGTTGTCGCTGCCCCACAGAAAGGGTAGCACCACGCTCCATTACATTGTATTGCAACCCGCCCGGCAATCTCTCAATAAATCTTCGCGCGCCTACCAAGTCTGCTGCGCTCATTATCATTTCATCCGTTACTTCAGGATTTCCTAATGTAATGTTGTAACGAATGGTATTAGAAAAAAGAAACACATCTTGTAACACCACACCAATCTTGGTTCTCAAAGAGCCAAGGTCGATCTCCGCAATGTCTATATCATCCACTTTGATTGTTCCCCGATTTATCTCGTAGAATCGGTTGAGCAAATTAATGATTGAGGACTTACCCGCTCCGGTTGCTCCTACCAGCGCGATCGTTTCTCCGGGCTTGATCTGCAGGTTGATGTCCTTTAGTACATATTCCGAGTCGTTGTAGGCAAACCAAACATGCTCGAAGTCCACTTTTCCTTTTAGCTCATTGAGTTCTCTGGTACCATTCGCAGCAAGGTGCTCATTGCTATCCAGCAAGCTCATAATCCTCGAAGAGCTCACAATACCCATTTGCAAAGTATTGTAACGGTCTGCGATCATCCTGATAGGGCGAAAAAACATCTGAATGTACATGATGAAGGCCGTGAGGGTGCCTATCGTAATACCTGTCTCGGGAGTGATGACTCCTCTCGCTCCGTACCAAACCAGTAGGCCCACACCCATGGCCGCAATAATTTCTGCCACCGGAAAGTAAACCGAGTAATACAATACGGACTTAAGATGTGCAGAGCGATGCTCTTTATTGATTTCCTTAAACTTCTCAAACTCTCTTTTTTCACTTCCAAAAATCTGCACCACACTAATCCCGGTTAAGTGCTCCTGCACAAATGAATTCAGGTTCGCCACCGCATTGCGCACATCATTGAAAGTTACTTTTATCTTCTCCTTGAATATGTAAGTGGACAGTAACATTAAGGGAATCGTAGAAAGGCTTACCAGCGCCAATCTCCAATCTGTATAAAACATGAAGGCAAGAATGAAAACGATTTGGAGTAGGTCTCCGGCCAACGCAGCAAGCCCTTCGCTAAAGACATCCGCCAATGCCTCCACATCAGAAATGGTCCTTGTCACCAGTCTGCCAATTGGAGTTTTATCAAAGAATTTTAACCTAAATCCGATGAGGTGATCATACAGTTTGATGCGGATGTCTCTGATGACGTATTGCCCAATCCGTCCTGAGATGTAGGTGTGTACATATTGAATTCCAGAATGCATGACCAATAATCCCAGAATCAAAACCATGATCTTCACCATTCCCCAGTAGTCACCGTTTGCTACATCATTATCAAGCGTATATTGGATGAGTAGTGGTCGGATAGGTGTGAGTAGACCCAAAAACACCGTCAGCACAATAAGTAGATAAAATCTACCCTTGTAGGGTTTTACAAACTGCAGTATCCTGCCTAAGACTTTGAAGTCGATTATATTACCACTGCTTATTTGTTCCTTCTCCACAGGCTTGTTTTACACTAGTCTAAAAAAATGCTTCTTGGATATTTTACATTCATAAGGAACAGTCCCTCAGGAGGCACGTTCATTCCCGCTTGTTTTCTGTCTTTGCTACTTACTATCTTTTGAAACGACTTTAGCGAAGTCTTTCCACTTCCTACATCCACTAAACTTCCTACGATTGCCCGCACCATACCTCTTAAAAATCGATTGGCGGTAATGGTGAAAACGAGCAATCCTCCTTTTTGATTCCATTCCGCTTTCCTTATGTCGCAAATAAAATGATTTACATCTGTCTTTACCTTGCTGAAGCTCTGAAAGTCCTGCTCCCCGACTAACAACGTAGCAGCACGGTTCATAGTTATCACATCCAAAGGTCGAAAGTAATGATAGGCAAACTCGTGCGTAAAGGGATTCTTCACTTGTGTGATTCTATATTCGTAAGTCCGCTCAGTTGCCATATACCTTGCATGCGCTTCATCTTTTACTCTTCTGATTGAGTGAATGGCAATATCGCTGGGCAAAAAGGAATTGAGTCGCTGGAGCGTGTCAGCGTAATCCAGCTCTTTATCGATATCTAAATGGAAGTATTGCTGCATGCAATGCACCCCAGTATCTGTTCTTCCACTCCCCACGATACTGATTTCTCTTCTAAACAGCTTGTGAAGTTTTTCCTCCACCACTGCCTGAACGCCCAGGGCGTTCTTTTGCGATTGCCATCCATGGTAGCTGGAGCCTTTGTAGCTGATTTCAAAAAAGTATCGCACTGATAATTAAATAAGGTCGTTTGCTGGAATCACTACCCACAAACAAAGAAGAGATCTGAGTGCCTTCACTCTGCGAGTATTTAAGCTGTTATATCGGTTTCTAAATCGAGAGATTTCCTACTTTTGTGCAAGTTAAACCCGGAACGGGTTAAATCAAGAACTCTATGTGGCAAAGGAAACAAACTATATTTCTGGCAATTGTGGGTGGCTGCATGCTGCTTAGTATATTTTTCCCCATTTGGACAGCTGTCGAAGGCGATACGGCATACGCACTTTTCCCACTGCACTACTCTGTCACTGAAGGCGAAGCGCAAACTACTGTCTATTTTCCGTATAGTCTTGCCGCTATTTTTGCCGTGGCCGCTGCCACGCTGGCATTTTTTGAGATTGGCCGATTCGAAAACAGAATGTTACAAATAAAGCTCGGTGCATTAAACTCGCTATTGATGGCTGGCTCAATCGGCTGCGCTGTATACTTTGCCACTACGTTGATCAAATCAAATCAATTGGCAGGCGAATATGGGTTGGCACTGGCGCTGCCAGCTGCCGCTATGATAAGCAACATGGTTGCCAATCGCTTTATCAGAAAAGATGAGAAACTCGTGCGTGACTCCGACAGGCTGAGGTAAACTTTGCGTTCAATAATTTGTTAAACATCTAATCAACCAAAATAAAAAATTAAAAGCATGGCTCAAACCAAACTAGGCGAAAACACAGTGAACACTATGGGAGATTTACCCGCAGTGGGGACAAGCGCACCCAACTTTACACTGGTAGACAACACATTGAAGGACGTAAACTTAAGTGACTTTAAGGGCAAGAAAACCGTTCTTAACATCTTTCCAAGCATCGACACAGGTGTGTGCGCTACCTCTGTTAGAGAATTTAATAAGCGTGCCACATCTCTGGATAATACGGTGGTGATTTCAATTTCTAAAGACCTCCCTTTTGCATTCAAACGCTTCTGTGGCGCGGAGGGAATTGATAAAGTTGTGACCCTGTCCGACTTTCGGAATTCAGGATTTTCTAAGGACTATGGAATGGAAATGACAGATGGCGGCATGAAGGGTTTCTTTGCAAGAAGCATTGTAGTAATCGATGAAAACGGAAAAATTAAACATACTGAAGTTGTACCCTCTGTGGGGCAAGAACCTAACTATGATGCTGCATTAAGCGCACTATAGTTGATTGATAAAACAATTGAAGGCTGGCTGAAGTTGAACTTCGGCCAGCCTTTTTTATTGTACTCTATTTCAATTTAGCCTACCTTCATAAACTATGAACATTAGACCCGCTCTTCTACTCTTATGCGCACTCTCTTTTGAAATTTCACTTGCGCAAGAGCAAACTTATGCCCTTCATCCCGATCGTCTGTTTGACGGAACTCAGATGCGTGAGGGGTGGAGCGTACTCGTGAAAGGGAATCAGATCGTAAGTGCCGGACCGACCAACAAGATTAGTACACCGAGGGGCGCAGAAACTATAGTGTTGCCGGGCATGACTCTGATGCCAGGTATGATCGAAGGACACTCGCATCTGCTGCTGTACCCCTACAACCAAACAAGTTGGAACGATCAAGTGCTGAAGGAATCCGATGCTTACCGCGTGGCAAGAGGTACAGTGCACGCAAAAAGCACATTGATGGCGGGCTTCACCACGGTCAGAGATCTAGGCTCCGAGGGGGCAGGATACGCTGATGTTGGACTAAAGAAGTCCATCGAAGATGGCGTCATCGTAGGTCCAAGAATGATCGTGGCCGGGAGGGCAATAGTGGCTACCGGCAGTTACGGTCCGAAAGGTTTTGATACGGACTTTGAAGTAATGCTTGGCGCAGAACCAGCCGATGGCAATGACTTAATTCGAGTGGTCAGAGATCAAATTGGAAAAGGCGCGGACGTGATCAAAGTCTACGCAGATTACAGGTGGGGTGCTCATGGAGAAGCAGCTCCTGCTTTTTCCATTGAAGAGCTAAAGTTAATTGTAGAGACAGCAAAAAGTAGTGGCAGAGCTACGGTCGCTCATGCCTCCACCAAAGAGGGAATGAGGCGGGCCACACTTGCTGGGGTGGAAACCATCGAACACGGTGACGATGGTGACGAAGAAATCTTTAAGTTGATGAAAGAACATGATGTGGCTTTTTGTCCAACACTAGCCGCAGGTGACGCGATCCTCCAATACAATGGATGGATGAAGGGCAGTGAACCAGAACCCGCACGAATCGCTCAGAAGAAAACAAGTTTTAAGAAATCCTTAGATGTTGGCGTCAAAATTGTAGCTGGAGGAGACGTTGGGGTATACCCCCATGGGGACAATGCAAGAGAAATGGAGTTGATGAAGGAATATGGAATGAATACGATTGACATTCTGCAATCCGTTACTTCTATCAATGCCAGGATATTTCACCTGGACAAACTCGGCACGATTTCCGCTGGACTACTTGCTGATCTGGTTGCCGTGGAAGGTGATCCCTCAAAGAACATTTCTGATTTGCGAAAGGTCAAGTTTGTAATGAAAGATGGTATCATTTACAAAAATGAAAGGTAGGTATTTTTGGATAGGCTTTTTCTTATTACTATCCCAACAGGGTAATTGCCAGGAATCATACTCGCAAAAGCTATCAGAAGCCGCCATCTCTCTTACGCATCAGGAAGTCACTTATGACCCCTCTTACTTTAGCATAAGTTATCCGAATGGCGATGTGCCTGCCGACAAAGGAGTATGCACCGATGTAATCATTCGTGCATATCGAAAGCTAGGTGTTGACCTTCAGAAGGAAGTACACGAGGACATGGCAAGCAATTTTGGTTTGTATCCCAAGATTTGGGGACTCAGCAAAACAGACAAGAATATTGATCATAGGAGGGTCCCTAATCTCATGGTCTACTTTGCGCGACATGGAAAAGCAAAGCCGATTACCACCAATGCTACCGACTATGCCGCAGGAGATATCGTGGCCTGGAATCTTGGTGGGAGCATCACGCACATTGGAATATTAATCGATGAAAGATCGAGAGACGGAAAGCGTCCGCTGGTGGTTCACAACATTGGGCGAGGTCAGGAGATCTCAGATTGTCTTTTTGATTTTAAAATTATTGGGCACTATGTCTACGTGCCTGCAAGCCGCTAGTCTTTGAACAATCTCACCCTGGCGTCATCCGCCTTGATGTTCACTTTCGCTGACCCGGAATTCAGCGAGACTTTCATAAAGTTTTCAGTTTTCTGAATCACTTCAAAATCACTATCTGTCACCACCCTTCCATCATCGTGACGAATACTGAATTCACCGCCACCTTCCAATATGGTCATTGATACGAGGCCATCTTGTGCGTAAATACGATAATCACCATTTTCAACCAGGGAAGTCTCGATGACAAGGTCTCCGTCATCCAAATTGGCTATGACCTCCTTAAAGCTCGCGTTTCTAATATTCACATCCCCATCATCAATATCAATATCCAGCGAGCCCCTTCCCCGATCCATTGAAAGGTCACCGTCATCTAGCTTGAACCTGAACCGTGTTCCCCTGCATGATACTAAGTCTACATCCGCGTCATCCACATCAATTTCGATGGACCCGTTTACATTCTTTATAAAGAAGTCACCATCATCACCCTTTACAATTAAGCTCACACCTTCAGGCACATCTATCTTCACTTCATATCGTTCATAGTAGTAACCTATGATTCCTGAATTGCGAGAGTATGAGCGCTCTCTTATGCGAAGATTCCCATCACTATTGTTGACGTCTATTGAGAATTCCTCCTGACCAAATGTTATCCCACGCCTCTCAACTTCTCGATCAATCCTTACATGAGCAGTCTCCGTGGTAGCGCCAGTGATATACACTTTTGCATCTGAGAGTGACAGATCAATTGTGCCTGTAGGACTTACTGTATACTCCTTGTCTAAATGAAAATTGCCGTCAGCAATTTGGTCATCTTGGGCTAAAGTGGAAATGGCGAGTAATACGCCAAATGCAGTGGAAAGTAGTTTCATAGAATGTAAGCTCGGGTCGTTGTATAGGACGCACTGCTATGCTCAAAGGTTGCATCACAGCGTTTCGATCAGCGATATATACAAGTCTGTCAGTGCCAGCTCCGCCTGGCCAGCTATTTTAATGATCTCCTCAATATTGGCTGGTTTCAGGTTATCAGGGTCGCAATCGTCTGTGAGGACTGAAATTGCACAGCATGGTAACCTCATATGATTCGCCACAATCACTTCAGGCACCGTTGACATCCCTACTGCATCCGCTCCTATTCTACTTAAAAATCTATACTCGGCTCTGGTTTCAAGGTTGGGTCCCATTACACAGACATAAACTCCCTTGCGCAGTGTGATTCCTTTCTTTTTTGCAATCGTCACCAATGCCTGGTTTAGTTTCGGACTATAGGGTTCACTCATATCGGGGAAGCGCGGCCCGAAGGAATCCAAATTCATTCCTCGAAGCGGGTTGTCCGGTAAGAGATTGATATGATCATCTAGAAGCATAAGCTCTCCCTTATTCCACTCCAGATTCATATTCCCGGCAGCATTTGAGAATAACAGGTACGTGATTCCCAGGCTTTTCATGACTCTTACGGGCAGGGTGATTTGCTTCATAGAATACCCCTCATAGAAATGAAAGCGTCCATTCATGGCAAGCACTTTCTTTCCGGCTACTTCACCGTAGACTAACTTCCCCTTGTGAAACTCTACAGTTGCTGTAGGAAAATGAGGGATATCATGGTAGTCAATCTCAATAGGATTCTCTATTTGCTTTACAAAATGCGAGCCCAGACCTGTTCCCAGGATTATTCCTATATCGGGATTTTCAATTCCACGAGAAAGAATATATGCGCTTGCTTGATCTAGCTGTTCAATTTCTGACATCACTTGGAATAAAGATTATTACGGTCCGTGGTGGCCACTTCAAAAAAGAAGCTGCCCACTTTCTTAGTCACCGCATCAAAGTACTTTTCACCTTTGATGGCACTTGCCTGGCGAGGATCACCCACACCTGTATCTTTGGTAACGCTACTCCATTTTCTCTCTGCCCAGGCCCAACCTTCCTGCATCGCAGCAAATACAAATTTTTTAGCCGCCCCATCACCAGCTTCTGCAAGTGGAAGTACGAGGTCAGGCCTTAAGTGCAACATCACGCTGGTCTCCATCTCACCCGCATGATCGTCCTTGTGCTCAAAAAATTCCGCCTGATCAATGGCCCTGAACCAGTCGCAAGAGCTAATGAACATGTCTGGATACTTAGCGCCAATCTCTCTGATCATTGGTTTGAAGTCGTTGCCTCCGTGGCTGTTAAGGATAATCAACTTTTGTACCTTATGCCGAATCAGGGTTTGCACCACATCTTCAATAATTTTCTGTTGCGTGCTTGGATTGAGATTCATATCCAGCGCAATGTCGAGTTGACCGGTATTTACCCCAAAGGGTATGCAAGGCAATACCACTACCTTAGCGCCATTGTTCCACGCAATCTCTGCTGAGGCTTCCGCCACCTTTTCAGCCTCTATAATATCCGTTCCATAGGGTAGGTGATAATTATGTGCTTCTGTAGCACCCCAGGGTAAAATTGCAAGGTCGTACTTGGCTTCTTTTATCGTACTCCAGTTGTTTTCCGCAAGAATAAATGGCCTCATTTTTTAAAGTTAAAAAAGTGAGTACAATACTTAACTACTTCGATGTGGGAATGGCAATTTGGTAAGTTTTATTGCGCACAGTCAACTGATCATCTCTCAACCACGGATTGTAGCGCTTAATTTGCTTGTAGGTAGTGCCACTCTCCTTTGCAAATTCTACCAAGTCCTTGATCGAGCTATTGACCTCTACGTATTGCACAGAGTCTTGCGAATACAAATGCCTTGGATCAATCTGAAATCCATAGGTCTGGGGGTTTTCGATAATCTGCTTGAGGGCCAGCATTCTAAAAACGTATCGAGACGTCTCCTCATTAAGGTAGAGGTCATAATAATTGTCTACCTGTTGTTTATCTAAAGCACGATTTAAACCGCTCATTCCTCTGTTGTATGAGGCAGCTACAAGCGTCCAATTTCCAAAACGCTGATATGCTTTGTTCAAATACCTACAAGCTGCTTCAGTTGATTTGATGGGGTCATATCTCTCATCTACTTCCCGATTGATCTCCAATCCAAACTCCTTGCCTGCACTTCTGATAAATTGCCAAAATCCTACTGCATTGCTGGGTGATGTAACGTTCAGCAATCCGCTTTCAATAAGCGGCATATATTTGAAGTCATCTGGGATTCCATTTGCTTTTAGGATTTCCTGCATCTGTGGAAGCCATTGATTGGCCCGCTTGATGAGAAATATGGTGTTGCTATGAAAATATATGTTGATTTGAAGTTCTTTATCGAGTTGTTCTTTTAAGTCTGGCCTGTCGATTGGCACTTCTTCACCTGCAAACGTTACCGTGGCAGGTAGATCGTAAGAAATGGCGGGAAGAGGTCCGGTTTCCGGAATTCCAAATTCCCTATTTGAAAGCGTAACATCCTCCTTCACCAGATATCGCTCTAACCGCTCAATTCTGCTGTTAAGAAATAGCACCAAAAAAAATATGATACCCAGCCCGAATCCCACGAGTATCTCCACGCGGTAAGCATTCCACCACTCTTTCATTCTTTATCTTTCTCCGTTCAATAAAAGACAAATATATTGAATCCGTGCCTCAACGCTAATGATCTTGAGCTGTAAGCAGGTGGGCAATAAAAAAAGGCAGACTAGAACGCCTGCCTTTACCCAGAAGAAGAACGAAGATTAATGATTCAAAATTCGTCTATATCGCTGGACACATCGCAAGTTTTGCATTACGAATTTATTACCATTGATCATTTATTAGCCCCCATCTTACAGATGATAAAATCTCCCTGGTTCAGTTTTCAACTTCGCTTCGCCCAGTATATTAGCTTAATGTTAAGTTTTTTGGATGGCCATAGACAATAGTTTAACAACCTCTACATTTGATCAAACCTTTGTCGAAATGAAAGAAAATTCAAAGAAAGTATTGCGCGAGCAAATCGAGCACGCACTAAGGGTGGTTTTGGAAAAACTAGAAGTCAACAAGGCTTCCAAAAAGACCAGGAAGGCTGTAAGCGAGGCGGCTCGAAAGCTTGCTGACACACTGAAGGCGGATCTGAAAAAAATTGCAAAAACTACCAAAAAGAAAAATAAGGTAGAGGCGAAAAAGAAGGCAGCAAATGCGCCTAAAAAAGTGAAGACTGGCGCATCCACAAAAACAATAAAAAAAGTAGTAAAACGGACCAGAAAGAAAGCAGCTCAAGCACCAAAAAGTGAAAGTGCTGCCTCTAACTAGTCTTATGCAATAAGCAGTTGCTGAAGCGCTTCAGCGAGGCTTGGGTATTTGAGCTTATATCCTGTTTCCTGAATCTTATTTGAAGAGACGCGGCTCCCTTTTAGCACAAGGTCTGCCATTTCACCAAGTACTAACCTCAATACAAAGGAAGGCACGTTAGGCAGCCACAGCGGTTTTCCAATGGTCTTTGCCACGGCCTTCGTAAATTCTTTATTGCTCTCCACACCTGCTACCGCATTGAATAGATCACCGACTGACGGTTGCTCCAGGACGTGGATAAACATCCCACACACATCGTCAATGTGAATCCAGCTCATCGGCTGCTCACCTGTGCCTAGTGGTGACCCTACACCAAATTTTATAGGCTTTATCATCTCAGCCAATGCACCTCCTTCTGCGCTCAGCACAATGCCGATTCTAATTTTTGCCACATGCATATCGAGAGACTTCACTTTATCCACTTCATTCTCCCATGCTCCCGTTACCATCGCTAGAAAATCCGATCCCTGTTTTCCTTGCTCATCAAATACAACCTCGTCTCCGCCAAATCCATAATAACCAATGGCAGAAGCCGAAATAAAAGATTTCACATGATGATCCATCTTCTTCAGGGATTGATATAGCAGGTTCGTTGAATTTGTCCTGCTCTCCAGTATCTCCTTCTTGCGCGAGGCCGTCCAACGCTTGTCTGCTATACCGGCACCTGCCAAATGCACAATGGCGTCACAATTTGAGAGTGCCTGGGGGTCGATGATGCCCTTTTCAATATCCCATTCGTACGTTTTGACTGGCCCTTGTTTTGCACTTCGTGAAAGGTGAGAAACCTGGTAGCCTTTTTGCAATAGTAAGCTAGTAAGTCGAGAACCAAGTAGGCCTGAAGCACCGGTGATGAGTATATTTTTAGCCATTCAGATTATTAGTAGATTTGAAACAGTCTGTTCAAATAAGAACCTTTGCTTTTTTGATTTTATCAACCGTCCATAAAACTAACACCATGTACATCAATAAGTTTATCTTTTCTGTTTTTGCTTTCGCAATAACATCCTTTGCCTTTGGTCAGAAAGTGACGGTGATTTCCCATAATGAAAAGATCAATGGCGATGCCGCGGAAGGCTATGCTACAGAGCTTGAGGGTAAAAAGGAGGAGGTGGAAACTGCCTGGAGTAAGTTTTTGAAAGACTTTGGCAGACCCAAACTGGGCGCTTCGCATACTATGATTTCAAACCCCGCATTAGGCGGCACGGCCTATTCTACTGGTGTAATCTATGCGGACGTGACAAGCAAGAACGACAATACCAGGGTATGGGTTGGAATAAAGGAAGGCGAGTGGACCGTAAATGACATTGGCATTGTGAAAAAGGATCTGGAGAAAGAGGTCTATCGCTTTGGCGTGAAGTACTACAAGGACAAAATACAAGCGCAAATCGATGAAGCGCAAAGGGCATTTGACGCCACTACTCGTCAATCACAAAGGCTGGTTAATCAAAATAAGGACCTCACGATTCAGCTTGGAAACAACGAACAGGAGAAAATCAGGCTTGAGCAGCAAATGGAGAAGAACACATTTGAGCACGCGGTACTTCTTCAAAAGATCGAGAACAATAAGTTGTCGCAAGATTCTGTGGCCCAAGCCGGTGAACAAATCAAGCGCGTGATTGAAATGCACAAAGAGAGACAGCAGAAGGTAAACTAGGAGGCAGAACTTACTTAAAACAGAAAAGCCACCTCGCAGTGGCTTCTTTGTTTCTGAATTTTAAAAGTAGATTAGAACGTATATGCAAAGCGTAATCTAAAGCGGGTGGCCGGAGCAAGTCTCGAGAATACCTTGTCCCCGCTTCCAAAGTTCTTTGAAAAGCTTTCCAACTTGTCAGCTAATATATTTTCCACACCGACACCTAGTCTTATCTTACCATCCGCTCCGCCAAGTGTCTTGTTCACATTTACATTCAGGCTATGAAACGGTTGATCAAATACATCTGGATTAGCATTGATACCCACGATTGCCAGACGCTCCCCTTGGACATTGTAGGTTAAAGCACCTTCTAATCCATCCTGATTATCATATTGCAATCCTGCATTTACCAAGAATGGAGACTGACCTTGCAATTGTCTTGTCTTGTCGATCGTTTCTCCCGTGCGTGCAAAGGACATACGACCCAAAAATTCCTCCTCACTCATTTCTACCTCCGACTGAATAAATGAAACGTTGGCAGCAATTGAGAAATTACTTAAGCCTCCGGCAATAAACTCCAAGCTCTTTCTTGCCTCTAGCTCAATACCATAAACGTTTGCATTGTTTACGTTGCGTGGTTGAAGCGAGCGAGGATCTGATTGGAATGACACTAGCTCGATGGGGTTGATAAAGTTCTTGTAGAAGACGCTGAACGAAAAATTTTGTCCTCTTTCTTGAAATAACTCCCATCTAAAGTCAAAGTTGTTGATATTAGTCTCAACTAGGTCGATATTTCCTATGAATGTCCTATCCGTTACCGGGTCAAAAATCTGTGCGATAGACTTCTCCTTGAATGACGGACGAGCAATCGTACGTGAGTACCCTAGGCGCAAATTCATTTTGGAAGTGAAGGAATAAATAAAATTCGCAGAAGGGAAGAAGTTCAGTGTGCTGAGTAACTTTTCATTATCGTAGTTAATTCCGTTTACTACATCGCCTGATGCATAAGCCTGATTCTGCCCAGTGTATCTGTGATCGAACTGCTCTGCCCTAAGTCCAAGAATGGTTTTTAATCTTTCAGAAACGTTCATTTCATTTGAAATGTAGGCACCGAATATGTTCTGGGACGCATTGAAGGTATTTGACACCTCAAAGTTTCCGTTTACGAATGTTCCAATTCCGCCACTGCCGTCAGGTTGGCTTGGCGTCCATAAAAGATCTTCCGAAAGCAATTCATTAGGTTCACCGGTGAAGTCAAAGTTTGAGGCCCCTCTTACTCCCAACCTGTACTGATCAATGCTAAAGTCTCTTTCCTTAAAAGTCTCGCTAGCCCCAAATTTTACTTTAGCATCAATGCCCTTGAATTTGTATGACTGGGTTAGGTCAACCTTACCCACATAGTTAGTCTCTTCCAAAAATCTCCAAATTCTAATCGGGTCACCTGCCTCACTTGGCTCAATAGTGTAGTTGCCCCCTTCAAATCGATAAGGCGTTTGTCTCACATCCTTGTCGTTGATTCGAGACCAGGTAGGAGAAAGCTTCCAATTCACTTCAAATCTTGAACCAGGCCCAAGGCGATGATCTCCTGACAAAAGCACATTGGTAATGGAACTCTCATTGTAGTCCAAGTTTGAAGCCTCTACGGTGTTTGATCCAAAAACGAATGTATTTCTGGTATACATAGACGCTCTAGTCTCACCATTTTGCAAGCGAAGGAAATTGACTTTGAACTTAGACTTTTCTGTTTTCAATGCTACACCAGCCAACCCGCTTGCCAACACTTGATTGGTACCCAGTGGTCCTTGCTGAATTCTATCCGCAATCAATTCATTTGCGTTCGGATCCGTTTGCTTTACGTAAGCTCCCAACTCTGCATTCTCGTAATAGGTGGTCGTGTTCTGATAATTAAGAGATAGGTTGTATCCCAAAGTCATTCCTCCAATGTTTCTTTGATTACCACCAGAAAGTCCCAAAGTATAGTCCATAAAGCTGTTCTGGCGCATGGTGGACATAGTGGGATTAAGTCTTCTGGTCAACTCCTCTGTCTTGGGATCATTCAGCACAGGATTTGGAATTGCCTCATCGCGAGCAATTGGCAAGTCTCTTGAGCCATCGTCAAATCCTAAGAAGTCAGTTTTACCACCTTCATAAGTAATGTAATCCTTGTTGAAATGCATTGATGGGTTGTAACCCAGGTTTGAATTGAATACCCAGGTTTTTTCCTCCGGAAAATCTTTTGTTTCTATGTCAACCACCCCACCGGTAAAGTCAGCCAACTGATCAGCGGTAAACGACTTGGTCACAATCATGTTGTCGATAATGTTCGTAGGGAAGATATCAATCTGAATGGAGTTCCTATCTGGATCCAAACCTGGGATATCGATAGAATTCAAGGTCGATTTGCTATAGCGATCACCCAAGCCCCTTACGAATACATACTTTCCTCCTTGGACAGATACGCCCGGTACACGCTGTATGGCAGAGGCTGCATTTGAGTCTCCAATTTTTCTAAAAGACTGGGAGGAGATTCCATCCATCACATTGGGAGATTTCATCCTTACCGTAGTCAATGCCGCTTCAGAATTGCGAATAATCTGGGCTGTCACAACAACTTCCTCTAGTGTCTGCGTATCCCCGGAAAGTCTCACGTCAATCAATGTGACCTCGCCCGCTTTCACCTCAACGCCAGTCACCGTTTTTGTTTGGTAGGACACAAATGAGAACTGCACATCGTAGACACCTGGAGCCACATTGGCAATGGTGTAATTTCCATCAAAGTCTGCTGCGCCACCAATGGTGGTACCTGCTAGGACTGCAGTGGTCCCAAATAGGCCTTCTCCCGTCTCATTATCAATCACCTGACCCCTTATGGTTCCATTCTGGGCGAAAATGGGCGAAAATGCTAAGAGAAGCAGGGCTGTAATCGCATGTTTAAGGCTTTGATTCATAGGGTATTAAAATTTGACACAAAGGTATCGTGCCTTACCCTATTTGAGGTGGTGGGAGCCTTTACCAAAACATTAATTAGTTCACATTGAGTTAATCTAAGATTAACATTGTTAAAGGAACTGCCTTCCCTCCTTTTGGGGATCTAATGAAAAGCGGAATTTTATTTGCAGCAAGTGCCTTTTTGCCCAGCTAAAATTCTTCCCAATGTGAAGGAAATGTTAATAATCATAAAAAAACCCGCCCTTTCCAGGGCGGGTTTTTGTTCGATATCATATCAATTCTTAGAAGTCAGCCAACTTGCCTTTTATATCAGCGAGAGTCCAACCTGCAAACTTGGTCTTATCTGCCCCTTTGGTTTTTGTAGCACTAGTCACCATTGAATTGTCGGCAATAAAAGTTGCCTCATTAGCAGCAGCCTGCGCAGTGGCATCTCCTGAAGTTCTGGTATCTGCCGCATCGAATACATCCGGTGCTTCAGATGGCCCTCTGTTCCACTTGTCAGCAAATATTGCAGCCAAAGTTTGAGCGGCACCGTCATCCGTAACAACTGAGTTGAATTCTAAACCTGTGATCGTTAGGGCGCCAGAAAATCCTGCTCCTGAACCCGCAAAGTTATCGGATACTCCAGGATTGTTAGAACGCTTGTCATCTGGATCAGCAGTGTCTGTGTTATCTGTACCATCAGCGTCAAGTTCAAAATCATCCCCTTTTCTGTAGTTAAAGAAGTATAGATCCATAACCGTTCCTTGTGCTTTTGAGCGAAAATCCGCATACTCACCCACAAGACCTTTAAAAGATCCGTTCTTAATTGTAAATCCGCCATTAACAGAAGCTTCTGGGCCATCTATCTCCATGCCATGATCTGAGTCAGGGCCGGCAATATAAATTACGTTATCGATTGTACCTGAGTAAGCCTGGTCTACATCATAAGCATCATCCTCCTGTGCCCACACGAGCGCGTTGGTCACGTTTACTGTGCCACCGAAGAACTCTATACCATCATCTTTGTTGCCTACAACTTCCACGTACTCTATCGTTGTTCCTGATCCAACACCACCCAATGTAAGACCGTTGATCTCGTTGTTTGCACCAATCAATGAACCACCATGACGAATCGAGATGTATCTAATGGTGCCAGAGTTGTCATTGTCAACAGGAGTAGCTCCGCCTCCATACTCGCCTTCCACAATATCAGCCGGGATACCCTCTATTTGGGTCTCACCACCGGCCACTGAAACAGTTGCTTTACCAAGGATCAAAACTCCACCCCATAGGCCAGTATCCGTCTCATCAAGGTTTGTTCCGGCTTTCTCTCCTACTTTGATATTGTCAAGAATTGAAGTGAAAATGATTGGATTAGCAGCGGTTCCATTGGCATTTAGCTTTCCACCACGGCCCACAAGCAGCGCAGAAGCTAGCGATCCAGAACCTTCTCTACCTTTTATGATTGTACCTTCTTCGATGGTCAAGGTGACGCCATCTGTAACGATTACGCGACCCGCCAATTCATAGATTCGGTCATTTGTCCACGTTTCATTTGCAGAGATCAGGCCTGTCTTTACCTCATTAGGTATTGGAGCTGCAGCAGCTCCTACAGCTAGCACATGTACCACTGTGGCCACATCACCATCCACATCTGTCGCAGTGAAAGTGAAAGTCACCAATGCATCCTCATCGGCAGCAGTTGCCGTATAAGAGAAGTCATAAGTTGCAGAAGTTTCACCAGTATAAGTTTCTGTTGCAAAAGAGGCAGTTCCCTTGGTTACTACCAAGCTAGCCAAACCATCAGCTGCCTCAATAGTAGCAGTTACTGGTCCCAAAGTACCAAGATTGTCGATTTCAGCTGTGGTAGGGATTCCCGTAATCGTGACGCCATTGTCAGGAGCGGGATCATCCTCGCACGCCCAAAATGCTGCAACTACGGCTGTCATTGCGAGCATGGAAATAATTTTTTTCATGAGATAATTTTTAAGTATTTATTCTTTTTGAAATTCGAAGGCAAAGGTGGGCAACCAATGTTATACGAACCGCACTTCATGTTTACCAAATTGTTAAAGAACATGAAGTAATCTTTAAGGCATTGTTATGAAGAAAAAATTAGAATTGGAATCAATTAGATAACTAGCTGAGAAATAAAAAAATAGACAACGTCTACGTGTTAAAAATATGTTAACAAACCCAATGAGTGAATGAGCTAATCCCTTACAGAATGTCAATTCGCTCAGCATGCTTAGGTGACATCAAAAACCTGGAATACCAATAGCCAGAATCTTTGATCGTGCGCCTCAGCGTTTTGAAATCTACATGCACAATACCGAATCTTTGTGTGTATCCCTCCGCCCACTCGAAGTTGTCTAACAATGTCCAGAGAAAATAGCCTGTAACATTAACACCCTCCTTTTTTGCATTTAAAACCTCTCCCACATAGGAGTTGAGAAAATTGATTCGCAGTTGATCTCTCACACGACCGTCAGCTATCTGATCTGGAAAGGCTGCACCATTTTCAGTAATGACAATCTCCTTTACATTTTCATACTTATTGAACTTGTGCAAGAGATTGTAAATGGATTTGGGATACACCTCCCAACCCATGGTGGTGGTAGCAACCCCTCGCGATTTTGCTCCTACTATCTCGCCCTGCAGATACGGTATGTACCAGGTGTGTTTTACGACCTCGCGTGTATAATTCTGAATGCCAATAAAATCAAAATCAAAGGCCATTCGTGACTCATCACCCTGCGCCATGTATTTTTCAACTCTGCTGGCGATAGGCAGATCATCTAATGGATACCCTAAACCTAGAGCAGGTTCAAGAAAGAGTCTGTTAAGTAATGCGTCAAAGCGAGTAGCAGTCTGCACATCCTTGAGAGAGTCAGATTTTGGATCAATATGCGAACATGAAAATGTACTCCCTATTTTTGCCGCTGCCACTTCGGATCTAAGCACGCGGCCACCCAAGGACTGACACAAGGTGGCATGATGCATGGCTGGCAGAAAATTATCTAATCCCTTTAGTCCCGGAGCATGATATCCCAAAAAGTATCCAGCCCCCGTAAATACCATAGGCTCATTAAGTACCATCCAATGCTTCACCCTGTCTCCGTATTGGCGCGCACAAAGTGTGACATATTCTTCAAACCAGTTTAGAATTTCACGATTGACCCAGCCACCCTTCGCTTGCAATGCCTGGGGCAGATCCCAATGATACAGCGTGATCCATGGTTCGATATTCTTTTCGAGACATTCATCAATTACTCGGTGATAAAAATCAACTCCCTTTTGGTTTCGTTGTCCGATTCCATTTGGCAGCAGCCTGGGCCAGGAGAGCGACATTCTGTAATTGGGAATATGAAGCTGTCCAATTAGATCAATGTCTTCCTTATATCGCCCATAATGATCGCAGCTCACATCAGATCGAGAGCGGTCCTGGATTTTACCTTTTCTTTTGACAAACTCATCCCATATGGAAGGCCCTTTGCCGTCTGAGAATGCGGCACCTTCTATCTGATGCGCTGCTGTTGAGACACCCCACCTGAAGTTGTCTCCAAAATCATCTGTTGAAAAGTTCACCGACTGAATGTACTGAGGAATGGAATTGAAAATCGCACACTTTTAGAGTTTTCTACCGAGGATGAGAAAGCCTGTTCCAGCATGCGATCAACAATGAGCTGTGTTTCATCTGGGAAACTTACTTCTATGGCCTCTCCATTATCAACCCATCTCTGGATTTCCTTAATGTGCTTTTTGCTCAATTTTTTTATAACGGGAACACCCAGGTCTTTGAGCCCTGCGGCATTGAAGTGCTGCTCATACTGACTCTTCATCGGTATCACCATCAATTTCTTATGCAGGAACAGCGCTTCTGCCGGAGTTTCAAAACCCGCGCCACACAATACTCCGCTAGATGCGGCAATGCTTTCACTAAATAACGCACTGTTGACAGGCTGAATATGCAGGTTCTTGATCTTATAACTTTCCCGTGTGTGCTTTGAGAATACATGCCATTCCGCATTCTCTATCTTTGACAAGACCTTGATTAGTCTCTTGTCTCCGTAGGCAGGCAAATACACCGTGTAGTGTCCCCTGTCGTGAATTTCCTTGGCCCTTATTTCACTTCGAATGATTGGAGTATAGATGTTGTCATCATACTTTGCAAAGTGAAAACTGAGGTACTCCTTGCAGGGTGCGTAATTCTTTAGAATAAACGAACCCATCCAATCAGAGTGTTTCGGCTTGGGTACCTTTTTTGAACGAAGCGCAGCTTGATGGCTCAGAGAAATGCATCTCACACCCTTTAATTTGCATGCCCATGCAGATATCGGTTCAAAATCATTTACCACTAAATCATAATCCTGAACAGGGCAGGATTTAATCTCCTTAATGAATTTTCGGGTATTGTTTTGCCTGAATGTCTTTAACAAGTCCACTCCACCTCCCTTGCCAAAAATAAAACTCAGCCCGTGATACCTGTACTTGATTGGGAAGGACAAATCGATATCAGCCTGAACGCCACTAATCATTACATCCACCTCAGCGCGTTTCATTAGGGCCGGAATCACATCTTGAGCGCGACTCAAGTGCCCATTGCCTGTTGCCTGAATAGCGTATAGAATTCTCATACTTTAGCTTTCAACATTTCATTAAGAAACTTGCTATATAATTCCTTAGAAGATTTGTCAGACATATCTTCAAGGTCATCGACTTCTAAATGTTCAGGCGACTTAACGTGCTCAAAGTGGCGATCCTCATATTGGAAAATTCTCCAACTGCCCTTTCGATATTCCAGTGCCGTTAAGTTTTCAATCCAATCTCCTGAATTTAGATATGTTACTTTTCCCGCGTCAGTCTGATAATCCTTAATTAGTGGCTGATGGATGTGCCCGCATATCACGTAGTCATAACCGTTTTCTGCGGCAATACTCGACACGGTTTCTTCGAACTTATTAATAAACTTTACGGCACTCTTAACATTATTTTTTATCCTTTTTGAGAAGGAGAGCCTTCCTCTTCCAAAAAAAATACTAATTGCGTTGGCCACTTGATTGATCAAAATTAAAATGTCATAGCCAATCCCTCCCAGCTTGGCAATCCATTTAGAATGCTTCATGGTGACATCAAAAACATCTCCGTGAAATATCCACGCCTTCTTTTTATCCAGGTGAAGCGTTACCCTGTTTCTTATTTCAAATGATCCAATAGTTAATCCTTCAAACTTTCGAAGCATTTCGTCATGGTTGCCTGTGATGTAGGTTACTTTTATCCCCTTTGAAACCCACTTGAAGATGCGGCTTACAATCTTCATATGACTTTTTGGCCAATAGCGTTTGCTAAATTGCCAGATGTCAATAATATCTCCGTTCAAAATCACCTCCTTAGGCTCAATACTCTTCAAATAGTTGAGCAATTCATTGGCTTTACAGCCGTAGGTCCCCAGGTGAATATCGGAAAGTACCAATACATCTACTTTCCTCTTTTTCATCTTTGTTTTATCACTTTATGCTTTTAAAGGAGATCTCAAAGGATGTGCAATTCTCAACCAGATTAGGAAGGCAAATCGCTGAAGTGATTTTTTGAGAAGAGTAATAGTGAAATCAGCTCCCTTTGACCAAACTGTCATTATGCTACTAATACTTACTTTACGATTCCTAGTATGCATGACTTAAATAATACAAAGAAAGGGTATTGATATTACCCTATTGTTTGCCCTGCATTATGATTTTGTGAAATTGAGACTCAAGGAGTCCCTCGAAATGCTTTGTCAGTAGATCGCAAGGCACAAAAGAATCAGATCGGCTTTTCCCAAAGTGACAAAAACTCTTGCTTACTTAGTCATATGTTAGAATGACTTTTTAAATGGCGACTACTTATTGATGGGAACCTTGACCAAAAGCGCATTGACAATATCGCTGGTTCTCACATTGTCGGCTTCTGCCTCATAGTTTAAGATGATGCGGTGATTCAGAACATCTAGCGCTACTTCTTTGATGTCTTCCGGCAGCACATAATCACGATTGTTGAAATAGGCCATTGCCTTAGACGCCAGATTCAAATTAATGCTGGCACGAGGTGAGGCACCGAACTGAATATATTGCGCCTCATGATCAAGCTTGTAATCTTTGGGGTTACGTGTCGCGTTGACCAATTCTATAATATACTTTTCCAGCGACTCAGACACTTTTACCCCGTTCACCTCTTTGCGTATCGCAAAGATATCTTCCTTTGTAAGCACGGGCTGCACGTCATAGCTGAATTGCATATTGGAAATGCGCCTCATGATTTCCAACTCGTCTTCCTTTGTGGGGTAGTTCACAAATACCTTTAGCATAAATCGGTCGATTTGCGCTTCTGGTAGGGGATAGGTTCCCTCATTCTCTACCGGGTTTTGAGTGGCCATTACCAAGAATGGTCGGTCAAGCTGAAATGACGTTTCTCCGATGGTCACCTGCTTTTCTTGCATGGCTTCAAGCAAGGCGGATTGCACCTTGGCAGGAGACCGGTTGATCTCATCCGCAAGAATAATGTTTGCGAAGATGGGGCCTTTCTTTACCTCAAACTCTCCATCTTTTTGGTTGTAAATCATGGTCCCAACAAGGTCTGCGGGAAGCAGGTCAGGTGTGAATTGGATACGGGCAAAATCCAGATGTAGCACCTGCGCAAGGGTACTGATCGTAAGGGTCTTGGCCAGACCAGGAACTCCTTCCAATAAAATGTGGCCGTTAGTAAATAGTCCTATCAACAGCCTGTTGACCATATACTCTTGTCCAACCACCACCTTTGCAACCTCTGTAAATACCTGCTTTATCTTCTGGTGATGCTCGTTTTCTACCTCAGTTCCTAATTCAAATGCCATTCTTAAGATCGTTTAACTTCAATTCTAGCGCAATTATAAATAATAAGGTTCAAAATTAGTTACAAATGGGGTTTTGATGAATCTAGTGGTGCCAAATGGCGCCCACAGACAACTAATACGGATAGGAAGATATATGGATACGGTCTCTGGAGTTTACCATCTGAGGGTCATTGGAACGTAATTACTTCCGCCCCTCTTGGGTTGACCAAATAGGAGTTGACAAGGTTTTGAACGATCCTGTTTTCCTTACTTACTTTGATAAAGTTCTTGGCCTCTTCAAAATTCTCTATCGCCTCCCTTTTGTGAATAAAACCATACCCCAGGTAAGCCCCGTTCTCTACCAACACAAGTGATCGCTCGTTGTTCTTTCTTCCGCGCCCCACAATCGCCAATGAGCTACCCTCCTCATAGAAACTATCGATCGCCATTTGAAAGCGCTTATTATATTGTTTACTTCCCTCCACTCCCATGCACGCACCCTTACACTCGCCAGTTTGAAAACTGAAGCAGTCGCCTTTTGCGACCTGCAAGCCAGATAATTTTGGGCATAAATCAAATTCCCTCACTTTCACCCACATGAAATTCCATGCATCTCCCTTCGAACTAAAAGTGATCAAAGGCTGTGTGCCACGTGCCACCGTATTGATGCTGAAACGCTGGTACTCATTTCTATCCGCGTAGTCAAAGATTCCCCATTGTTCGGTTTTATGTTTTTGCGCCAAATTATACTTAGGCCAAATTCTTCTGATCTCCTGTGACTCTAAGATGAGCGCAATTAATTCATTGCCCGTAAGCTCGAATGTGATATGATGTATTTCATTTCTTATGTTTGATCTATTCCATTCTCTTGCCGCACCTGTAAAGTGACCAGCGATCCTCTTCTTAATATTGATGGCTTTACCCACATAGATGACGTTACCTTTTGCATCCAGAAAATAATACACCCCGGGCTTGGCAGGCAGCTTATCAAATTCCTCCTTGGGTAAGTTAGGTGGCAAGATGGTCTCACCCGAATTCCTCTTGAGTGCTTTCTCCATGATGCCCTCACTATCTCTCTTCAAGAGCATATCAAAAATCCTGGCTGTAGCCTCAGCATCTCCACCTGCACGATGGCGGTTGAATATCTCCACGCCAAGACTCTGCGCCAACCTTCCCAAACTGTACGAGCTCAGTCCAGGTATGATTTTTCTGCTAAGTCTTACCGTACATAACTTCTTTGCATTCCAACTTAAGCCTGCCTCTTCAAATTCTTTTTTTATAAAGCTGTAGTCAAAATGTGCATTGTGTGCTACAAAGACACGTTCCCTTAGTTGCTCATAAATTTCCTCTGCCACCTCAGCAAACGTTGGCGACTCCTTCACCATCTCGTAGTTTATGCCTGTCAGCCCAGTAATAAAATTCGGAATACTCCTTCCAGGATTGATGAGCGTGTGATAGTGATTGGTAATCTTCAAGCCATCATGATGGTATATTGCAATTTCAGTCACCCTGTGATTATCTGCATATCCCCCCGTAGTTTCTATATCAACAATTGCATACATACATTATCAAAATTAGACTTTGACTTTTTGAGTTAAAAGGAGAACTTGAAATCAAATTCAAAACCTATGAATGGAGTTGTAAGATTTCTGCTTTCTGGCTTGGCCGTTTTGCTTACTGCTTACTTACTGCCAGGCGTAACTGTTGAGCACTATGGTTATGCCTTGTTGGTAGCAGCGGTAATTTCTTTCGCCAACGTAATTGTGCGGCCGATATTCGTAATACTTACCATTCCAATTACTGTATTCACACTGGGTCTTTTTTTGCTGGTGATTAATGCCCTCATTATACTCCTTGTTGACTACCTCGTTCCTAAGTTTGATGTGGATGGCTTCTGGTGGGCACTCGCCTTTAGCTTGATCTTATCTGTATTCAACAGCATGTTTTCGGAAATGTCCAGACCGAGGAGATAAGGGATTTTCCACGAAATCACCGTTTTAGTCCATTCATAGAAAAAGCAGGACTGCAGGTTCAGCAGGCGCGTACTTAATTTGATCAACCCAAACTTTTTGAAGGGTTGAACGAGGTATAAAAACGTCAGCTATGCTAAAAAACTATATAAAAATCGCGCTCCGGAATTTATTCAAAAATAGCCTCTACAGCATGATCAATGTGGTTGGGCTGGCAATTGGATTGGCCTGTTTCATCCTCATCGGGATTTATGTGAAGAATGAAACGGGATACGATCAGTTTTTCTCGAACTCAGAAAATATTTACAGGCTCAATACCTATGTGGATGTAAATGGTGTGCAGAATAAATACTCCATGGCCCACTATCCTGCTTCCTTTGATATGGTTGCTGAATTCCCAGAAGTGACAAATGCCGCCACCGTATTTAAACCCTTCTTTTTTTCCAATCTCCTGCCCACCATCAAGCACGAGGACAACGAATATCAGGAACGCAAATTTTATCTTGCTGACTCAAGCTTCTTCACCATTTTCGATTATGACTTCCAATATGGAAATCCCGACAAAGTTTTTGAAACTGCCAATTCCGTTGTCATCACAGATGAGGTTGCCAGGAAATACTTTGGAGAAATAAATCCTCTTGGCAAAATCATCACCTTTCAGGATACGGTATCATTGAAAGTAACCGGAGTGTTGGCACCAGTGCGTGGGAAAACACATCTCGATTTTGATTTTCTGGCACATTCAAAGTTGTTGATTAGTCAGCTGGTAGGCTTTAGAATTGACAACGACTATCGAGGAATGTGGTATTACAGTTACGTCACGCTAACACCGGGTGCAAATCCAGAGCATACTAATTCCAAGTTGCAAGCTTTCGTAAAGAAGCACTACCTGCCCAGATACACCGAAAATAATGCGATGCTCAAACTGCAGGCAATCGAAGACATCCATCTCAAATCCGACTTTAGCAATGCGGATATGTCGGTGAACGGCAACATCCAATATGTGTATACGCTGTCATCCATCGCCATTCTTGTGCTTGTCATTGCCTGTATCAACTTTATGAATCTCTCTATCGCACGTTATGCCAATCGTGGAAAAGAAGTGGGTATCCGCAAGGTGATGGGCGCACAGAAAAAGAATCTTGTCTTTCAGTTTTTAGGAGAATCTCTGCTCATCGCGGCAATTGCCGGTCTGATTTCATTCTTAATTATTTCCTTATCACTACCAGTATTTAATGACCTTGCCGCTTCTCAACTTCAAACGAAAGAATTGCTCTACACCGAAAATCTCCTCGCAGCTCTCTTCATCACCATCGCTGCCGGATTCATTGCCGGCATCTATCCGTCTTTCGTGATGGCCTCTTTTCAGCCAGTGAAGGTGCTCAAGGGACTTCACAAAACGGTGAGCAGCAAGATCGATCTGAGGAAGGCGCTGGTGGTTGGCCAGTTTACCGTTTCCCTTATTCTGTTGATCGGCACATTGATTATCTCAGACCAGCTCGACTTTATGAGAAATAAGGACATGGGGTTTGATAAAGAGCAGGTAGTTGTGATACGGGCCATTGGCACAGGAATGCCCCCCAACTACGCCACCTTTAAGGAAAGGCTAATGCGAGAATCCAGTATTACCTCTGTAACCAACCTTTCGCACGACATGGGTCAAACCAATCTTCCGTATTTCCCCATGATAGTTGAAGGTGTAGAGGACGAACAAATGTTACCTATCATGGCGGTTGGCCACGACTTCTTGGAGACCTTCGGACTAGAGATGGCCGAAGGTAGATTTTTTGATATCCAGCATCCATCAGACAGCACCTTGGCCATAGTGATCAATGAAGCAACAGCCAAAGCCTTTAATTGGAACGATCCTGTAGGGCGTAGAATAACTTTTGGAGAAGGGGGCAATCCGGACATTACGGTGATTGGCGTAATTAAAGATTTCAACTTTGATCCGCTAAGAAATAAGGTAGGTCCAGTGGTGCTGAGTTTCTCACCTGCATTTAGCAACATTGCTGTAAAGATCAAGCCTGAAGATTATAGGGCAACCATAGCCGCCATAGAAAAGACCTGGAATGAAATCATTCCCGGCAGCGCATTCTCATTCTACTTTTTGGATGAGGCATTGAATCAAACTTATGAGTCTGAAGAGCGCCTGGCAAAAATTTTCAAAGTGTTCTGTGGTTTGGCAATCTTTGTCGCCTGCCTTGGGTTATTTGCGTTGGCCTCCTTTAGCGCCCAGCGCAGACTTAAAGAAATTGGAGTGCGAAAAGTTTTAGGTGCCTCAGAACCTAGTCTAGTTTTACTCATGTACAAAGAATTTTTGGTGCTTGTCGTTATTGCCGGAGTACTGGCATCACCATTGTCGTATTATCTCTTCAATGGTTGGCTCGATGGCTTCGCCTACCGCATCCAAATCAATCCGCTGGTATTTATAGTTGCTCTTGTACTGCTGATCATTATTGCATTCATCACAGTGGGCTATCAGGCCTTCAATGCTGCAAGATCCAATCCAACTCAAACGCTTAGAAGCGAATAGGATTGAAAAACCATTGCTCCAGGCCCAATACAGGTTTTAATTGACGATAAGGATTCCTTATCTTTATTTCAATTACAACCCCTATTTCATGATGCTCAAGAAAGTCACACGTATTATTATTTGCCTTGTCTGGATCAGTCTGGTCTCCTGCACCAGTCAAAAAGAAAATGACAAACTCGGCAATGTCTATTTTGATGTCACCGGATCTAAGGAGGCAGTAAAATTTTTTGAGGAGGGACTTCTATTGCTACACAGTTTCGAATTCGATGACGCGGGAACTGCATTTATTAACGCACAAAAAGCAGACTCTACCATGGCGATGGCATACTGGGGCGAAGCCATGACCTACAACCACCCACTTTGGGCAGAACAATCGTACGAAGAGGCGATCGCAGCGCTGGGCAAGCTGAGTGATTCCGCTGAAGAGAGGGTGGATAAATCGGAAACGGAAATTGAAAAGGATTTCATGAGAGCAGTGAACATCTTGTATGGAGAAGGCACCAAATACGAACGAGATATAGCCTATTCAGAATTCATGGAAAAAATGTACAAGAAGTATCCAAGCAGCCAGGAGGCGGCTGCGTTCTATGCCCTGTCGCTATTGGGTTCTGTGCCGGTTGGTCGCGATGAGGATATTTACGAAAGAGGTGCAGCAATCGCAAAAGGAATCTTGGATGAAAACCCCAACCACCCTGGCGCACTTCATTATCTCATTCACTCCTACGATGATCCAGATCACGCTAGTGCTGCAGTAGAAGCAGCAAACAGTTATATGAAAGTTGCCTCGGCTGCAGGACATGCGCTGCATATGCCATCACACATTTATGTAGCCATGGGTATGTGGGATGACGTAGTAGCTGCCAATGAGTTGTCCTATCAGGCGAGTATTGATCGCATGAACAGAAAAAATCTCAACAACGATGCGCGGGGATATCACGCGTTTCAGTGGCTTGTGTACGGTTACCTACAACAAGGCAGGTTTGAAAAAGCCAAGCAAGTGGTGAGAGAAATGAAACAATATACCGATGAGCTACCTTCAGCAAGAGCAAGAGTCCATATGACACTCATAAAAGGCGCCTACCTGGTTGACTCGCAAGACTGGACGGGCGAGTTTTCAGATATTGAAATAGATCAAAAAGGTCTGAATATTAGCATCCTCGGCATCAACGCATTTCTTGCCGGAATGAAAGCATACACGATGGATGATAAAGCAAAATTGACATCTATCATTGATGAAATCGAGAAAGAACGATTGAAGGTAGCCATTCAGCTTGAAAACAAGGGCATCGCGTTGTGCAGCGGTGTGGGTTGGGAATCGCAAAAAGCCAATCAGCTGGATGTCGATCAAGCTTACGTGTTGGAAATGGAATTGAGAAGCCTGCTTGCTGACATGAATGGAGATGAGAACGAAGTGGAAAGCTGGCTAAAGAAAGCCACCGAACTGGAGAGCAACATCAGTTACTCGTATGGGCCACCACCAATTGTAAAACCCTCTTCAGAATTATACGGAGAGTGGCTTGTTGAGCACGGGAGGCCTGAAGAGGCGATTCAACAATTTGACTACAGTTTAAAGAGGGCGCCAAAGAGAGTACTTACTTTGAAAGGGAAATTGAAAGCAGCCGAAGCGCTTGGCAACACGGAAATGCAGTCACAACTGCGAGCCGAATTGGAAGCCATACTGCACGGAGCCGACAATAAGACTGCAATTTCTAAAATCTAATCGCGCCTGAGCGCTTGCACTTGTCTATTGATTCTGTCAGACTAAATTTTAGCCCAGACTCACTTTGGGTCTTAAACCTGTGTCTTGCCGTGATCATGTTCGGCATCTCGCTGGATATTTCCGTTGATGACTTTCGCAAAGTAATCGAATCTCCAAAAGCTGCGATCATTGGATTGATCTCACAATTCTTGCTCCTCCCCGCATTGACTTTTTTGGTGATCCTGGTACTGCAGCCCGCACCAAGTCTGGCTTTGGGAATGATGATGGTGGCAGCCTGTCCAGGTGGCAATATCTCCAACTTCATGACGCACATGGCCAAAGGCAACACTGCCCTTTCAGTAAGTCTCACTTCTGTAGGCACTGTGCTCTCCATCTTTATGACGCCCCTAAACCTGGAACTTTGGGCAAGCTTATACGCGCCAACTGCATCGATTTTGAAAGCGGTAAGTCTTGATATTTGGGAAGTTTTCAAAACCATTGCCACGCTTATTGGCATACCCCTTATTCTGGGCATGAGCTTCCGACAGAAATTTCCGAGGCAGGCCATCGCACTTTCTAAAAAAGTAAAACCTATCTCGATTTTGATCTTTGCCTCCTTTGTTGTTATTGCTTTTGCCAACAACTTTTCAATTTTTACCCAATACTTTCAGTTGATTGTCATAATCGTGTTTTTGCACAATGCACTGGCATTGCTACTTGGCTACTACAGCGCAAGAGTTGGAGGCTTACCTGAAAACGACAGAAAAACTTTGGCAATCGAAACAGGGATACAAAACTCAGGCCTTGGGCTCATTTTAATCTTCGGCTTCTTTGATGGACTTGGTGGCATGGCCATAGTAGCTGCCTGGTGGGGTCTTTGGCATATTATCTCCGGGCTCTCCATATCATACTACTGGTCCCAAAAGAAGGTGACATCTGAGATCTAATTTCCAAACTGTACTTCTCCTCTCACATAAATAAGACTAGGCAGGATTTCAAGTTTCTGTAACTTTGCGCCCTCATCAATAAAAAACTATGAATAAGGTATTAAAACTAATTCCCATCGTCTTGATTGCAGTTGGTATAAGTTCGTGTGCGAAAAAGGAAGCAACGCGACTTGATCTTTTTAAGAAGGTCAATGAGGAAGTGCTCCAAAACTCAAAAGCATACGCCACACTTGGAGAGGCTACCTCCACCATTGGACACCGACTCACCGGTTCTGAAAATGGAGCTAAAGCTGAAGAATACACGTACAATAAATTTAAGGAGTATGGCTTCGATGACGTGCAATACCTGGAATTCGAAGTGGAAGCATGGTCGCGCGGTGATATTGCTGTTGAAATAGATGGAGAAGAAGTTCCCGCTGTTACTCTTGCGCACTCTCCTGTAGAGGCCGATGTCACTGGCGAGCTTGTAGATATGGGCAATGGATTGGAGGCCGACTATGCCGCCAATCCTGAGGCGGTGAAAGGAAAGATCGCTCTGCTCTATATAGGTATTCTTGAAGGTAGTCCCGAGGGGCTCAGCAACTTGCATCGCAGCGAGAAATCAGCCATCGCTATCAAGTATGGCGCTAAGGGCATCGTAATCTTTAACCAGGTAGCCAATGGCGTCCTGCTTACCGGCACTGCTTCCGTGACAGGCGAATTACTCCCCATTCCTGCCATTTGCATTGGCAAGGAGGCAGGCATGGCCTTAAAGGAAAAACTTAAGACAAAGAAAGTGCAGGCGCACATTCAAATGACCAACAATAGCAATGTCATCAAAGCAAGAGATGTTGTGGCTACCATCAAGGGCTCTGAAATTCCCGAGGAGCGCGTAATCATTGGCGGCCACCTTGACTCTTGGGATCTGGCAACTGGTGCCATTGATAATGGCATCGGCTCATTTGCAGTGCTTGATATCGCACGCGCTTTTAAAGCAAACAACCTTAATCCAAAACGTACAGTTCAGTTTGTAATGTTTATGGGCGAGGAGCAAGGACTTCTTGGCTCAAGATATATGGTGCAGAAAGAAATCGAAAATGGAACCATCGAAAGTGTGAAGTACATGATGAATGTAGACATGAGCGGAAATCCCATCGGCATCAATGCAGGAGGAAAGATTGACGATCAGGTATTTTATGACAGCCTGGGAATGGACATTCACCGTGTAGACTCCACGTTTAGCAATCAGTTTAGCAACCGATCAGGATTGCATAGTGATCATCAGCCTTTCATGCTTGAAGGTGTGCCTATCCTTGGTGTCATAAGTAACCTTGACAGATCTATCTACGGCTGCTATCATTCAGATTGTGATGATTTCGATTTGGTAAATGAAGAACACATTAGAAATATGGCAAGATTTGGTACTATGATCTTATATGGTGTTGCCGATGCAGACAAACTGCCTGCTACCAAAATGGACAGCGAAACAACGAGGCAGTTCATGATAGAAAACAATTTGAAAGAGCCCCTCAAGATTGGTGGGGATTGGAAATGGGAAGATTAGGAAGCTAGCACTCAACTAACAAAAAAGCCCCTGATAGTCAGGGGCTTTTTTGTTTCGCAATTGTCATGTTCCTATTGGGTTTGTGCTACTTTGTAGAAGTCGTCAATTTCCTTTTTCATTTTGATAATTGAGGGCTTGTGAATATACATCATGTGTCCGGCTTCGTAGAAGCTTTGGGTGATGTTTCCTCTCAATGATTTGTCGAGGAACATGTGATTGATGGTATAGTCCGTACCAAAGTATGGTGTTGCTAAATCGTAGTATCCATTGGTGACATGCACCTTGAGGTAGGGGTTCTGGTGAATTGCGGAGCGTAAATCTTCGGCCACATTCAAAAATCGATTTTGAACATTATTGTAATTCCATGGGCGCGCCTTTCCTCCAATGTAGTAAGGGTTGTCTTCGGTGTATTTCAACTCCCTTCTTATGTAATCATTAATCGCCATTGAGAATGGGCCGATGATCGCAGCATTACTGGGGTCAAATTCATAGCGCTCCCCTGCTGCATCATAGTCTGATCCTGTAAATCTACCATCTAGTCTACCAACTGTCTTATGATCCTCTCTCAGCAATTCCTTAACAAATCTCCTGATATTGATACGGTAGTTTGTTTGGGCAAGGTACTCCCTGCTTAGACCAGAGAAGCTGCTCAATTTTGAAACCATCGATTCTCGTTCAGCATCAGACAACTGGTCTCCTTTCAGCAGGGCGGTGGCATACTCACCAAGTGCAAACTTCTCCACTTCATCTAAAAAGGGGTTCAAAGTCGAATACTCAGTTCCGGCCTTCTTGTGGTACCATGCAATGGCGCAAAATGTGGGAAGGTAAGTGATGGCGGGAAGGTCGTTCCCCGGCAACAATACTTCTGTCTCCCAATTCAGCACGGCCGAAATCAAGACAATTCCATTCAGATACATGCCGTACTGGTTCTGCAAATGGCTGGATAGACCCGAGGCACGTATTGTGCCATAGCTTTCTCCAGCAATGAACTTAGGCGAATTCCATCTTTCAAAACGCGTGGTCGCTAAATGGATAAAAGACCCAACGGCATCAATATCCTCTTCATAGCCCAGAAATTCTTTTTTGTCTACCCCCTCGGCTGCCCTGCTGTACCCTGTTTGAACCGGGTCGATGAAGATCAGGTCTGTTACATCTAGCCAGGAGTATTCATTATCAACAATCTTATAAGGTGGCAGTGTCGGGCCTCCAAAGTCTGTCATGGCAATGCGCCTCGGTCCTAACATTCCCATGTGCAGCCACATCGAGGGAGAACCAGGCCCACCGTTGAAAGTGAACGTGATTGGTCGGGTTGATGGATCAGTAACTCCATCCTTTTTGTAGTACATGAAAAACATTTTGCCTTTCGGCTTGCCGGCATCATCTGGCAAAACCATGTAACCAGCATGCGCTGTATAAGAAATTTGCTTCCCACCAATCACAACTTTGTGCGCAGTCACGGATAACGTTTCCGCATCATTGAGAGATTTTACTTGTGCAAAGCCACAGGCACTAACAAAAATCAAAAGCAGGGTAAGTCTATTTTTCATTCTATTTTAGTTTAAATATAGAGGGCGCATTTGTTAGCTGCACCCCTCTACAAGTGTCTTCTACATTTTGGTGGGCTCCTTCTTGATCATCACCATCTCAATTCCTTTCTCTTTGATCATTCCATTGATGCGTTCCACATTACTATCAATAAGTGAGTTAAGCTTGTTCAACTCAGTATCAAGTTTCTGGCTTAACTCTACTCTGACTTCCTCCGCTTGCTTGGTTGGAGGGAAATCTCCAAGGCCTTGTTCATAGACTAGGAAGGCCAGTTGATTATTTAACTTAATGCCGTAGTTCAAAGGATCTTGGCGAGCTTGATTCTTCGTTTGGTGAATGTTATTCTCAATCACGGTCAAGTCTTCCGTAAATTTCTTCATGGCATCCAACAAGTCTTTATTCTCCGGCTTCTCATCTACCTTTGTTTTCACATAGTCCAGATCTGTTTTGATTTTGCGAATGTCAATGATCCCCTGATTGGCCTCGCTTACTTTGTCCCGCACCTTCGAAATGAATTCGAATTGCTCAACAAACTCTGCCTGAGTGGTCTCAATACGAGGATCTTTCAGGATTTCAAATTCCTGCTCAGTCACTTGTCCATTCGCAGTCAACCGAACTTTATAAGTTCCGGGCACTGCTTTCGGTCCAAGGTTCGGGGAGGAATAAAAAACCAAACCTGGAAAAGTTTTGTAACCGGGATAACGCATATCCCAGACAAACCGATTGCCTCCCTGCTTCGCTTTCAACTGGCTATTTCTCTCTTTTGCCTTATTGGAGTAGGTGCGAATGACACTGCCGTTCATTTCCATCACTTCCAGTTTCACTTCGCCTTCTTCTGAAGCTTCAGATAAATAATAATGCATCATCACTCCGCCAGGATGGTTCTCTCCTTCGAGCCTTCTGTCTACTCCCCAGAAGCTTGGTCCACCAGCCATACGATAGCTAGGCATTGGCTTAAACAGATGCGATTTTTTGCCGGCAATTTCATTCGACATTTGATGTAGAGGAGTGAGATCATCGATCATCCAAAAACTTCTTCCATGGGTAGCTGCAATTAGATTATCGTTCTTCACCGCCAGATCATGAATAGGAACTGGCGGCAAGTTCAATTGAAATTTGGACCAGCTGGTTCCATCGTCAAATGAAATCCACATGCCTTTTTCTGTGCCTGCATACAACAAACCTTGACGTTTAGGGTCGGCACGCACTACACGCACATATTCTTCCGAGGGAATTCCACTAGTGATAAGCTTCCAGCTACTGCCGTAGTCTGTAGTCTTATAAATGTATGGTGTGTTATCACCAAACTTATACGAGGTTCCCACTACATACGCGCCACCTTTCACAAATGGATTGACATCGATACTGTTCATCATGTTGTTCTTTGGTGCCATTGGCGGAGTGACATTACTCCATGTCTTGCCACCATCTCTAGTGAGGTGCACAAGCCCGTCATCAGAGCCTGTCCATATCTCATCCTTGGTTACCGGAGACTCCGTGATCACAAATATGTTTGCATAGTACTCTGCACCAGTGTTGTCTTGGGTTATAGGGCCCCCCGAAGATTTAATCGTTTCCGGATCATTACGCGTGAGATCAGGGCTTATCGTCTCCCAACTCTGGCCACCATTGGTAGTAGCGTGCAAATGATTAGATCCAGCATACAATTTCTTCGGGTCATGCGGACTGAATCCAATCGGGTAATTCCAATTGAACCGATATTTCATCACCTCCGCACCGGATCCCGCAGGTAAAAACGGCCATACGTTGGTAGATCGCTCCTGGCCCGTTTCCAGATTTTGCATGCTCATGTAGCCTTTATAGTCGCTGCCATAAATAATGTTATTGTTCAAAGGGTCGGGGGCAAGGTGTGCACTCTCTCCGATGGACAGCGCCACCCAATCACTTTCTGTAATTGATCCTCCTGTCCCACGGTGGTTGATTCTAACGCTACTATTATCTTGCTGTGCCCCGTATATTCTGTAAGGAAAACTGTTATCGGTAGTCACTCGATAGAATTGTGCGGTAGGTTGATTGTGGTAAGTAGTCCAATTCTGCCCACCATCATTCGACACCTGGGCACCTCCGTCATCGGCAATGATCATTCTTTGATTGTTATTAGGATCAATCCACAGATCGTGATGATCACCATGTGGTGCGTTCTTTAATTCAAAACTTACCCCACCGTCTTTGGAAACCCCATAGCTTACGTTCATCACCCACACCTTATCTTCATTCTGCGTATCAGCAGTAATGCGCGTGTAATACCATGCCCGCTGGCGAAGTGCGCGGTCTTCATTAATTTTCTTCCAAGTCGCGCCCGCATCATCTGAACGAAACACTCCACCATTAAGATTTTCTATGATTGCCCATACACGATTTGAATTCATGGGAGAAACGGTCACTCCGATAATTCCATTCGTTCCTGAAGGCATACCAGGATTATCTGTAAGCTCGTCCCATGTGTCCCCCCCATCCGTGCTTTTCCATAACTTAGAGTCTGGCCCTCCACTATCCATTCGATATCCATTTCTTTTGATATTCCATGTACTGGCGTACAGAATGCGTGCGTTATTTGGATCAAAAGTCAAGTCGACCGCACCGGCCTTGTCGTTGATAAACAATACCCTTTCCCATGTAGCGCCTCCATCTTTGCTGCGATAAACCCCTCTCATTTCGTTTGGCTTCCATAGATTCCCCATGGCGGCAACGTATACCAGATCCGGATTTTTGGGGTGAATTCTAATTCGGCCGATGTGTTTAGAGTCCCGTAGTCCAATGTGCTTCCATGTCTTACCTGCATCCATCGACTTCCATACGCCCCAACCAGACGACACATTGCTGCGAACACCCTGCTCTCCTTCCCCTACGTAAATGATGTTCGGATCACTTTCAGATACGGCTACTGCTCCAATGGTGCCCCCGAAATACTTGTCAGTAATGTTGAACCAGGTCTGGCCGGCATCGACACTTTTCCATACCCCTCCACCAACTCCACCAAAATAATAGGTGTTGGGATCGCCCACCACACCCGTTGCCGTGACTGATCTACCTCCTCGGAATGGACCTAACTCACGCCAGACCATTCCACTATAAACCTCCTGATTGAAAGTTACAGCTGCTGCTGCGGAGGTTGTAGAGGAATTCCCTCTTCTTCGTTGTGCATCAGTGGTACTGAAGACCGTAATCAACAAAACCGAAAGAAAAATTGACTTTGTTCTCATTGCATTAAGCTTATTATTCAAAATCTGTCATTTAATTTCCTGTTACTACTGCAGGGATATTCTTTGTCCGGAACATGCTGTTATATGCAGCTATGTCACTACTGATAATGCCTTGCATCTCTTGTTTGTAATTTGCCCACTGTTTCTCAAGGTCTGCGTACCGGTCTTTCACACCTTTTGTCAAGGCAGGTTCGTGAGTGTCCGCTGCACCCAACAGTTGGAAGTATTCTGTATTGATCTTACTTGGCCAGTTGATCACGTCTTGGCCGTTCTTTTGTCGCGTCTCAATCAAGTTAGATTCCCATTTCGTCATTTTGTTCAGTAGCGCCTTGCCTGCATCTACAACTTCCTTGGCATCGTCCTTTGACTTCAGCATCTCATTATAGGTTTCGACCTGCTTCTTCACCTTTCTCATGGAAATAATAGCCTCATGAATTTCCTCTATGCGACTTTCCACGTCAGATAAGAATTGCTGTTGTGATTCCCAGGTAGCTGCGGTAGCTTTTATTCTGGGGTCAGAAATAATCTCGAAATCCGTTTCTGAGCTCTGGCCCTTATAAGTAATCTTTGCCTTGTACTTTCCTGGCGCCACCTGATGTCCCTTATAATTTCCATAAACGTAGGCATTAGGCACATCCTTAATATTTTCGTGTCTGAAATCCCATGCAAAGCGGTTGACACCGGCCAAGGCGGGGATCACCTGCGGAGGTGGTGGTCCGCCTGGATACGGTTTGAAGCTTTCGTCTTTGATGTTGCTATAGCTTCGAATGAGCTTTCCTCCGTTGTCGAAAATTTCCAGTGCCACGCTGTTAGTATCAGCCTTCTCTTTCAAGTAGTAATCCAGTATCACACCGTTCATAGGATTCTGTCCTATTCCGGGTGGAACCGGCATCCACGAAGGTGAAAAACTGGTAAGGCGATAAGTAGGTTTTGGAGTGAATAGTTTTACCGATTCACTGCCAAAAGAACCTTTTGACTGCTGAATTGCCCCTAAATCATCAAGTATCCAAAAAGCTCTTCCTTGTGTGGCGGCTACTAAATCATTGTCTCTAATCATCAAGTCTGTGATAGGGACAACGGGAAGGTTTAGTTGCATCTTCGACCACGAACTACCTCCGTTAAACGAAATATAAAAGCCTCGCTCAGCCCCACCGTACAACAATCCCTTTACCTTCTTATCTTCTCTGATTACTCGTAAATAGTCATCGGCCTCAATTCCATTTCCAATCTTTGTCCATGTCTTGCCATAGTCAGTAGTTTTATACGTCATGTTGGTGTAGTCATTAAACTTATATCTTGACGCAGAGATGTAGGCCGTCCCCTTGTCAAAAGGAGAAACCTCAATTGAACTGATCAAACTCTCGGGCAAGCCTGGAGGCGTAATATTTTCCCAATTTGCGCCACCATCTTTGGTCACATGAACGAGCCCGCAATCACTACCTGTGTAGATCACGCCTTTTTCGTGAGGTGACTCGATCAGGTAGTAAATTGTGTTATAGTTTTCACCACCGGCACCCTCATTTGTGAATGGACCACCACCCTCGCCCTGCTTGGTCGTATCGTTTCTTGTGAGGTCAGGGCTGATTGGCGTCCACGTTTGACCCCAGTCTGTTGTTCTAAAAACTACATTTCCTGCATGGTAAATCGTATTTACATCATGTGGAGAAGAAACAATGGGTGCATTCCAGTTGTAGCGGTATTTCATGTCCTTCACCTCGTATGCCAAATAACTTGCGGGATATTGCCTTACATCTTTGGACTCTCTTGTATTCACATCAAGCACGTCAATGTTGCCTTGATAGCAACCACCCATCAGTAGCTCGGGATTTGTGGGGTTAAAGACGATGTAGGCACTTTCACAACCAGGACCGGCAAACCAATCACTTGTGGTGATACCCATTGAGTTGGTACGGCTCGCAATTACCACAGAGGAATTGTCCTGCTGTCCACCATATACCTTGTAAGGAAACGTGTCGTCCACATTTACTCTATAAAACTGGGCAGTCGGTTGGTTGCCCAGTGTACTCCAGGTTTCGCCACGGTTGAACGTAATCTCTCCGCCACCGTCATCTCCAAGAATCATGTTGTTGTTATTGGCAGGGTTTATCCACAAATCATGTGTGTCCCCATGACCTACGCGCACTTGCGTAAAATTCTTTCCACCGTCAATCGATCGCATGACAGGCGCATTGAGTACATAAACAATATCCTCATTGACAGGATCCGCAAACACTTCCATGTAATACCATGATCGTGAGCTAATGTTCTGATCATTGCTGAGCATGTTCCATTTCTTACCGCCATCGTCAGAGCGATACAATCCTGATTTCGCCTTTTCTGTTTCCACAATAGCATAAACTCTGTTGGAGTTTGCTCTAGAAACTGAGATTCCCATCTTCCCCAAATCTTTCGGTAATCCCTCCACAATTTTCTTCCAGGTATCTCCACCGTCCGTTGATTTCCACAAGGCGGAACCTGGGCCTCCACTCTCTACTTTCCATGGGTAACGCCTGTGCTGCCACGTTGCAGCATATAATATTCTTGGATTATTCATATCCATGTTCAGGCTGGATACTCCTGTGTTCTCATCCACGTAAAGTGTTTTCTTCCAGGTAGCACCTCCATCCATCGACTTATAAACACCTCTGTCTGCACTTGGTCCATGCACCGGCCCCTGAGCTCCTACCAATACCACGTCAGGATTGTTAGGATGCACAACTACGTCAGCAATATGCCTTGTTTTCTCAAGGCCTATATTTGTCCACGTTGCGCCTGCGTCAGTTGATTTGTAAACGCCATCGCCATAGGAAGTCATCACACCTCGCACGGCATGCTCACCCATTCCTACATAAATCACATTGGGGTCTGACTCAGACACTGCGATATCGCCTACTGAACCTGTTTTGAAATAGCCATCAGAAATATTCTTCCAGGAGCTTCCGGCATCTTCCGTTTTCCAGACCCCGCCACCGGTATAACCTGTATAATAAAGCATGTCATTTCCTACTACACCGGAAATGGCATTGGAGCGGCCACCTCTGAACGGGCCAATATTTCTCCATTTCAAGCCCTTGTAGAGGTCTGCTTTGAAATCTGAAGAGGCAGGTGGTGGTGGTGAAGATTTAGAGCGCCTTTGGGCAAAGACATCGGATTCAAAAATGAAAACCAATGCCATTAATATCAATACATTTCTCATAAGAATAAGTAAGAGTTTTGGAACTTTCGAAGTACCAAAAACAAGCTTTGCTTTCCTATGAATATTATTTGATCGGCTTGAACTGTTTCAAATGATTTGCTGCACTGATCGAACGGCCAAAATAGCGCTATCGATTCTTTATTTCTTGCAACGATTTAGTAAACGCGGTCTTAATCACGTCCTCGTGGCGATGTCTATTCTTTTTGACCTGCCATCTGCCCTGCACAATGGTGCCGAGAGAATAATTTGAATCAGCCGAATAAACAATTGTTGGAAGTAGATTCGATAGGGAAGTAACAGATATCAATGGAGATTGAGCGTCAATCACCAGTGCATCTAAAGGCATTCCTACCTCGAAATGGTCACCAGACTTTACGCCCATGGCCTTTCTTCCAGACTGTATTTCCTCATTAATCAGGTAGTGCGCGGCATCACCTTCGAATGTATTTCTCTCATTACTAAGAAGCCTTTGTCTGTAGTCAATCATTCGAAACTCCTCAAGTGGGTTTAGCCCGATGTGGCTATCCGTTCCAATGCTCCAGTGGCCACCGAGGTTTACATACTCCTTCATTCTAAAAATTCCATCACCAAGATTGCCTTCCGTAGAGGGGCACAGTACGACATTGGCTTTGCTCTTTGCCAGGTCCCGTAATTCCATATCGTCTAAATGAGTAGAGTGTACCAGGTGAAACCTTTCGCTTACCGGCAAGTTGTCAAGCATCCACCGCATGGGCCGCTTTCCTGAAAAGTTAAGGCAATCCTGAACCTCCTTCTTCTGTTCTGCTACATGGATATGGAAGGGCAAATCTGCCGCCAGGTTGTTGAAGGTGGTCACAATATCAGCAAAATCAACTGCCCTCAGCGAATGAACACTTGCAGCAAGTGAGGCTTTTGAGTAGCTCTTGATTGCTGCTCTAGATGCTTCTAGCAGCAAGAAATAATCATCAACAGTTTTAGAAATGAATCTTCTTTGACGCGGCTGTGGATCGTGCCCAAAGGTTCCCTTTTGATAAAAAACTGGCACTAAGGTAATCCCAATTCCTGCCGTCTTGGCCGCTGAAACCAGCCGTGATCCAAGTTCTGCAAGGTTTTGATAAGGTTTGCCCTGCTTGTCATGATGTAGGTAATGAAATTCGGCCACTTGTGTGTAGCCGTGTCTAAGCATTTCAGAATATAACATTGTGGCAATTGCCTCCAGTTGCTCAGGATCGACAGACAGGGCACACTGATACATGGCTTCGCGCCAGGACCAGAAATCGTCCTTTGTTCCAATCGCATGATTTTCGGCCAGCCCCGCCATCGCATATTGAAAGGCATGGGAGTGCGCATTCTGAAACCCCGGCAACGCATAGCCATCTACCGAATCCATAGCAAAGGCAGAATCAGGCGACTTCTCTGAAAGATAGGTGATCACACCGCTTTGGTCTACACCTACATAAGCCGGGCTTAACCATTGCGCACGCTGCAGGACGCCTTTGAACTTGAAATATTTTGTTGTTGAGGTTAGTCCCTCTCCCCTTCCCCTCTCCTTTGGGAGAGGAGTTTCATGCCGTATACTCATGCTAGTTGCATAATTAATCTTTCAAAAACCTTCTTGAGTACCGTTCTGATCTTCTCGGCTCTATCAAAATCATATCGAATTTCCAGATCATCCATGTAATTGATCTTGCTCATTTCCAGTTGCAAGGCATGTTGATTGTCTGCAGGTTTGCCAAAGTTGCGCGTGATATAACCTCCCTTAAACGGATGATTATGCGTGACCTCTAGACCCGAGTTTTCCAGTTCCGAAAGTGCGGCTTCAATCAGGCCCGGAGAAGCAGATGTGCCGTCCGCATCACCCAAAATCAGATCGGGAAAATTCTCTTTTCGAATGGTCGGAACGTATTGTCTTATAGAATGGCAGTCCCACAGCAGCACTTTTCCGAATTCGCCTTTCAGTTCCGACAATATCTCCTCAATCTTTTGGTGATAAGGATGATAATATACCTCAAGCCTTCTCTTAATCTCGTTGCTATCAACCTCAGTTCTCTTATCGAGGTAAATTTCTTTTCCAAAAAAATCAGTCGTAGGACAAAGTGAAGTAATGATTCGCCCATCCGTGTACAGTGGTTTGCTTTGCGGATCTCTGTTAAGGTCTATCACCCATCGGCTGTACCTGGCGCTGATCATGGTGATACCCATAGCAGGAGCAAAGTCATATAGCTGGTCTACAAACCAATCTGTGTCGTCAGGTTGCGAAGCGAGATTAGGGTTGTATTCATCCTTGATTTCATCTGGAAACAGGATGCCACAGTGAGGTACGCTCAAAAGAATAGGAACGCGCTCGCTCTGTGCCTCCGATACTAAATAGGAATTAGACATTAGCTTTTCTTTTTCTTTTTTCTCTTGCTGCTCTCTTCCGCAGGTTCCATAACTGCTTTCTTCGCTTTCTCGAGCTGCAATAGCGAATCTAGTGCAGCGTTTTGCAATTCATACTGAGTCAACTCCCACTGTGTTTTCCGCCATTCTGATCTATAATAGTCTGCCTGCGACATTCCCATCCGTCTTTTCAATTTCATAATGCGCTCGAATGATTCATCAATTCTCGATCTTGGTATAATCCCCTCCTCCACAAATTTTCTCATGATTGAATGGACCTTGTCTACGGTGCGTTCTTCGCTTCCCTGAATATTATTCGAGAATGTAAGTATATCCACTCCTGCATTTACTGAAAGCCTGATCGCCTCTTCAAGACCAAAATGTTTTGTGATGGCATGCATTTGCATATCGTCAGAAAACACAACGCCATCAAATCCCATTCGTTTCCTGAGCAAACTATCTAAAATCCTTTTCGATAATGTGCCAGGCAATGACGCACCATCTAATTTTCGATTAACAATATGGGCCGTCATGATCGCATCTACATAACCAGAATCAAGTAGGGACTTATAAGGATTCAATTCCTTGCTATCCCAGGTACTAGTCACATCTGCAATCCCATAATGTGTATCGTCCTTAGAGCTGCCATGTCCGGGAAAGTGCTTCAACACAGTTACAACACCAACCTTTCGGTGTGCTTTTACGAACTCCTTTGCAAAGAGCGTTACCGTATCCGCACTTGCAGAAAACGACCTTTCGACTCTGGCAATTACAGGATTGTTGGGGTTGGTACCCAGATCAACTACTGGGGCAAAATTCACATTGATGCCAAGGGCGCTAAGTGTCGTGGCTGTGGTTTCACTATAGTACCTGACTGAGTCCATGGACCGACTCATCGCCTTGGCAGAAATTGATTTGGGAAATCCATATTTGCTCTTTAGTCGATTGACCTTGCCGCCCTCTTCGTCAATGGAGATAAGGAGTGGAATTGGCGCAGCTGATTGATAAGTCCATGTCATTTTCTTTAATGACGCATAAGAGTCCTTTTGCGAAATATTCTTTTCAAAAAGTATTATTGAACCCGCCTTACCTTCAGTTATCTCCTTCAATACCAAGGGATCCACATCTGTACCTGGAACGCCTATCAAGATCATTTGCCCGATCTTGATGTCCAAACTATCAACTTGCGCTAGCGACAAAGTACTTGCTAAACACAGCAGTACCAGGAAGGGTATCAGCTTAATACTTTTCATGTGCAATTCGTAGTATTTTATCCATCATCTGTCTCACCTCGCCAGTTGAAGTTGTGTAGTTATTATTCATAAAACTAAAAATCAATACTTTTTTTCTTTTTGTGATCAGATAACCACTCAGGCAATGATTGTTACTTAGGGTCCCCGTCTTGCCATAAATAAACGGGCGCTCATTCCTATAGAGATTTTTGATCGTACCGGCTTCACCACCTGTGGCTAGCAAAGCAAACAATCTTTCCTGGGGTATTTGCCTAAGTAACTTATCCCAAAGCCGCACTACAGCATGAGGAGTAAATAAATTATATCTGGATAGGCCCGAACCATCTACCCAAATGGGCTCATCATCTAAGTCTGAAAGCCAGTTTTCTTTCATATACTCAATTGCAATGCCAGTTTTAAGAGAGTCGCTCAATATTCCTGCGCTCATCAACAATAACTGGTCCGCGATAAAGTTGTCACTCTCTTGCATCATTACCTTATACAAGCTATCCGATGGCACGCTATACAATGTAGTCCTTGTTGGCGGAAGCGGAATGTCAATTATTCCAACACTTCTCTTGAGTGTATCCATCAGCAAGTTTGAAATCAGCTGATCGTAGATTTTGAAAGGAAACTCTCGAGTTATTGAGTTACTCGTACTTACTGAGTCAAATGTGAATTGATTGGCAGTGAGGGCCCTGGTGATCTTCTTTTCAGATACTTCTTTTGAGATGGTGATTGAGTCTGTGAATATCTTTGGCACTACCTTCAGGTTATTGTCAATGCTGTCTGTGAAAGAGACCAGGTTTCCATAGATTGGAAATGCGCTTCGTTCAGGAGAGAAACTATATTCATAGTCATCCCACGCCCAGCCGGGACCAAAACGTTCATCATGAAAATTGCCAGAAGAGAATGCAAGCTGCGCTGGGGTATTTTTCAAAAATTCAAAGACCCGGTTTGATTGATAAACCTTGCGATACAAAAATGAGGGATCTCCAGTTCCCCAAAATATCAGGGAGTCATTTCTCTCTATATAGTGTAATGCCGGGACCGAATCAGCAAGTAATTGAAGACTTGTATAGAGTGTAAAGATTTTGGCATTGGAGGCTGGAGTATAATATCTGCGAGCGTGATAGGCAACCAAATCCTTTCCCGACTGAGGATCGAAGAGAAGAAATCCCTTATGGTCGCCAAAAGATGTTTCAGCAACCTTTAATTCTCTAATAATAACTGAACGAGGTGAGCAGGAAACTACAATAGATGCAACAAGAAGAGTGAGAAGGATTCTTTTGTTCAGTTCCACGCACTAAAGTATCTTTCCTTAAGCACATTTAAGTGATGCATCTCGTGACCCGCAATGATGAAGCCAAGGGAGCTGACCGTAAATTCACTTTTGTTTGCGGCACCTTTTCTTGCCAACATCTCCGTGGTAAAGCCTTCAAAAAGATCGATGGTGGAAATTCGCAAGTGACTCATCTCATTAATAATACTTTTCAGTTCTCTGCCTGACGCGTTGGATTCTGGTGTATAGGTATTCTCATCAAATCCAGCGAGCTCCGTCTTGTCATTTCTGGCAAACCGTAGCGCCCTATAGGCAAATACACGCTCGGCATCTATCATATGACAAAGCACTTCTCTTATTGTCCATTTGTCCTCTGCATACTTAAAATCCTGCCTATCTGTTGGAATGGCATGCACCGCCTCCTGAATGCGGTGACCTGAATTTCTCAACGCGCGCGGAATATCTGTCTCTTCAATCAGCTTTACATACTTTTTATAAAACTGTGGGATGTTGTCAAGATTAAGGAGCATAGCGAACTTTGTGTAAAATTAAAACTCTGTAAATACTTCATCAGGCAGCGCATCATCTACCTTTACATTTTTCGGTCCACCGCCATCCGATCGGTCAGCTGATAGCAAAATGTTCCCATACTTATTGTAGTTATCCCAAGGCCTTGTCCAGGAGGCAGAATCCTGAGAAGCTTCCCCATAGAATGACCAATACTTTACCAATTTCTCTTTTACATCAACATATAAATCATATTTATTTTGTGGCGTAACTCCTACATCTTCAAAAGTCAATTCCAGTACATTGTAATACTTGTTGTTCACTAATGTATCCTCGCCCATATACTTGATGGTCACTCCAGAGTCTTTTAACTTGAATGGCATCACCAGCCAGTAGCTGTCGTTAATCCAAATTCGTTTTGCACGATCAAGCATCTTGCCAAGAGAATCGGGTTCCGTCAGTTCTTGTCCTTTCACCTGCACCCTTCCCTCCATACTATTTATGTTGAGCAGATAAATGGTGCTGTCAGGCGCGCTCTCAATTCTCACCCTGCCCTCTGTCTTGTCCCACACAAGATCCCTTCTGCCAAAGAAGTTCCACGAAATAAAACGCGTGTTATCCCAATTTTTCCTTCCACCCATTGCAGTCATAATGCTGTCTGCCAATTCAACGGCAGCGGGATCTGATTCCGCCAGATTAAATCCCTCAGCGGGCGGATTCGCATCGCCTTGTTCAACACTTTCTGTTTTGGGTTGACAAGCCCAAAAGATCAAAACCGAGACTGTAAGTAGGAGTAGATTTTTCATGTGATACCTTAATTGCCCTCAAAGGTGAAATTAGCTAAAAATCGGGGTTCAACCGAGTTTACCCTTTAATGACTCCTGAACCTTTTTAAGGGAAAGTTTTCGTTCGGAGGCTTCGATCATGAAGCGCCTCATTCGCGATTCCAGGGGCAATATCAATAATGCAATGAATACCTGTATAAAGAAGTCAACAACCGGGGTCGTCTGCACAGTAATAAATGATTCAACCGTATTTTGCATTAACTGAATAAGCATGATAATGGTCAAAATGGAAAGCAGTCGGCTTATGTTCCTGTACTTGGCATTTCCTGCACCCAGTTTCAGAGAGAGAAACACCAGCAATGCAAAAAAGACAAATTCTGCTGCATAGAACCAGGTGCGTTTCCAATAGGGTGGCAGTACTCTGAAATCCACAAATTGAATTTCAGAGACTTGTCCAAACAAATCTCTGGATTTGATCTTAAGCTTGTATGTGCCAGGCGTTAGAAATGGAAAATTTACTACGTTGTTGGATGAAGACCACTCAGACCAATCTTTGTTAATGCCCTCAATGAGATATTGATACTCAATAGAGGTGGCTCCGGTATACCCCGGTTGAATAAATTCAAAGGCAAGCGCACTTTCTCTCTCGTCTACAGTCAGCCGTTGCGAAGGCTGCAATCGACTTAAAGGGCCTCTCACTTCTCTTAGAAATAGTGGATATTTTTTTGATCCCTCATTCAGATCGGAAGGCGTGAATCGGTAGAGTTCGTTACGTGACGTTATCAGCCAAAGGCCTTCACTTTCCCCAGCTATCGTCAGCGTGCGAATGTCAGGAAACAAGCCTAGCCACTCCAAATTCATACTATTTTGAAGCGCCCTGTCGACTGTCCTCCACCGATGCCCATCATTGTACCAGAACGAGCCTCCCGAATTAAAGTACTTTCGAGGGCCTGGAAGAGAATCGTACACCTCAAATTGATGCGATATGACATCGTAGCGATGAAACGCACCAGAGGCGGCCACAAAAACCTCATTTCCTAAGGCAAAGCCCTTGGTCTCATCCAATACAGAAGACAAAAAGGGTACGCGTGACACGGTACTTATTGCGCCATCTACTACTTCTACTTTTACCACGGCAGCTCTTCCACAGAGCCAAATATTCTCGTTGTTGTCTTCAAATATATTTCCCACATACTCATTGAGCGTGTCTATCAGGTGAGTTTCTATCCACTCCTTACCTTCATTTTGCAAAGACAATAACTTATCGTCATAGGTGCTCACCAAGAGACTCTGGAGGGTGGGGGAGAAAAACAAAGTACGAACCGGTGCGTCTATTATTTCTTTGGCGTTCAGTTCCTCAATTTCAAAAACCCCATCAACACCTGCCGCTATGAGCTTGCCTTCAATTTGTTGCAAATGAGATACCTTGCCTTCAATTTGGCCTACCCTTTGGTAGGAAAATTCTAATTCCCGCAGTATCTCCCTGGTCCGCTTCTCAACTACTTTCTTTTTATCACTTATTGGTTCATCCGGCTTCTTTTCCTCTTCAGTGCCTTTGTTTTTCTTTAAAAATCCAAACAGACCCTTTCGGCTTTTTTTTCTATCGACCTTGTCCTCTTCTTTTGTTTTTTCCCTGTACCGGGTGACGTAATAGACTTCCTCATCGTAAATCTCCTTCCTATTCAACTTGAATAAACCCACAGAAGTACCTACATAAATGTTATTGCCCTCCGAATAGGCGCTCAGTAGGTTTCCGGAAAGACCGGGGTAGTGATTGTAGCTTCTGAAAGGAAGATAAGGTGCGATTCGGGTAAAACCGTAGTCGTGCGCTACCCATAGGCCCTGATTTTGATCAGTCATCATCGAAAAGACCTCGTTGTCAGGCAAACCCGCATAGTAGTTAATGACCTCTTCTTCTTTGCCCGTGCTGGCATTGATGAATATCACACCGCCACTCAAGGTACCCAGGGCAAAAAGTCTTTCATTTATCCACCTTCCATTGACCAGGTCATAGGTGACTACATAGCCATCATCATCGAGCACCACTTCCCGAGCCGCGCCATCAGAAAAAATAAATACACGGCCGGAGGAAGTGCCAATTAGAAATTGCTGAGTATCGGCAAGTTGATCTGAAAATAGAATTTCTTCTCCCTGCAAAAAATCTAATGACTGTTCTACCAATTGATTGTTCTCAAGCGAAAGCAGCTTATTCTGGCCATTGCTGACGAATAACTTTCCTCCAATATTGTAGAGTCCGTCAAAAGTTGTATTCAGCGGTGGCTTTATGGTGGCAATGGTGTTGAGCGTATTAACATCTACCACAAAAAGATTTTGTTCGTTGATGAAGTACGCAAAGCCATCAATCACATTGCAAGAAAAGACATTGCGAACCTCCCCCTCCTTAGGCAACAAAGGATGAAATGACAAGGTGTTACTTTCATCCAGGTCAAGCATGCCGAAACCAGAAAGTCCACCGGCAAACACTTTGTCATTTTCAGCTATTGATAGGGAGTAAATGGCACCAGGTGTCTCAATGATGCTCCAATTTCTACCGTCAAACTCAACAATACCATTCTTGTTGGCAAAGTAGATAACGCCTTTGCTTGTTTGCGCAATGCTGAAGCTGAGGTAATCTATTTTCTCATCTGATGGCGCGTAGTGTGACAAGAAATAGTGACCCGGCTGCGCCATCACGAAGCTTAGGCTCATCAAAAAACTTATTAGAAATAAGACAAATGCCCTCATAGTTGTTATTGGGACTCCCAATTTACAGAATTAGTCAATAAAAAAAGGCGAGGTATAAACTCGCCCTTTCAAATCGTTCCAAATGAAAACTTTACCTGGCTATAAAAATAAAATCACTACCAAGCACATTATCACCAAACACGCCTGCGCGCGGTTGGGGTTTCAATACTTCTACAAAAGTGTTGATCTCACCAGTGGTGAGAATAAGATCCTTTCCCCCGCGTGTTCTTAAGGCCTCTAAAAACTTCCTCGCAAAAGGCGAATTCATTCCAGGTCGACCATCGGGCACGTACTCCTTGCCACCAGAAGTCAAATACCTTCGTGTCTTAGCCACTAGCTTTCGATTCACCATTTCAGATTGGGTAGCCTCGCGATACACTTCCTCCTCCATCCCGCGGTGGGCAAGTGCCTCATCAAACGTTCCTCCAAAACATACATCCATCGCCAGAAAAATATGCTCTGATGGAATATTATTGATAATAGACCTGAGCCTGTTGTGGGAGAGATATGATGTCTTCGCCACATCGTTAGCAAGCGACTCCTTTGTCACCACAAAGCCTTCACCAAATGTTTCATCGTATTGACCGTGACCAGCGAAGAATATAAATAACTGATCCAGCGGCTTATATTTCTTTTCAGAGTACTCCCTGATTTTGGTGAGGATGTCGATCTGCGATCCATTCTCCATCACCTCCACCTTAAATCCGTAATTCTTTCTCAGTTCTTCCGCAATCTGTCTTCCATCATTGATGGGGTTTACCAGATCGGGCCAGTTGTCATAGTCATTGCTTGTAAAAAGAATAGCATAGTCTGTACGATCTAGTTTTGCGGCATCAGCAAGCGCAGCCGCCCCTACTCGAATAAGGCGATGACTAAGGGTCTTTATCCCATCTATATTTTCAATCTCAACCTCGATATAGTGGCTACCATCTTGCAACGTGAGTGTCCGGTCAACTGAAACACGATTCTCCTGGCCTATTTCTGGCTTTACTGTTGAAGCTCCCTTCACAGCCGATTCAGCTGATTCCTTCAAGGACATGGTCACAGTCTTGATCGGCTTCTTACAAAAGGCGTCAAATTTGATTTTCACCTTCTGGCTTTCAGAATATAGGTTTTCTGCAAGCGGCTCAAACCATTCTATAGAAGGAACAAAAGAAGAGGCCACCAGTTTGGATGGATCGGAAAAATCCACCACAAAATCATCGCTCCTGCTGGATACATTTTGCGCCTGGCTGAGTTGGGCAATCCCAAAAAGGAGCAGCATCAGTGACTTATGAAATTTTCTCATGATCAAGCAGTTTATGGTCTTCGTACTATTTCTTTACTACTACTTTCCTGGTTTGAATGTCACGCTTCCCGTTCGCTGAAATGGCCAATCGATAAGTATACAATCCATCGGTCACTTCCTTATTGCTGGTGTCCCATTGATACGTATAGAATCCTGCCGTCAGCTTGCCATTAACAAGACTTTCCACTCTTCTTCCCATCATGTCATAAACTTCCAGATTCACTTGATAGATTGGCGTTTCATTTGAAAGCGTAAAAGAAATGCTCGATAGTTTCTGAGTCGGATTAGGCGTTGGATAACCTAGTGAAACTCCACTTGGCTTCACCTTCTCCTTAAGATTCTCTCCGAAGTATATTTTAAAGTGGTTTGAAATTTCAGGGTCAAAAACATACCTCGCGGCATCTCTCATATCTATTACTCTTTGCAGCACCTGATCATAAAGCATTAACTCCTTTGCGTTTTCTCCAAATAAAGACGGGTCCCAATTGAGTGTAGCTTGTCCTACCTTGTCTGAAATGACATCAAATTCCCATTCAAAATCATTGCTGGTTGGCACCATGTCTCTGCTAAAGCCCTTCATAAAGTGCTCAGGGTGCCTGAATTTCAACTCTAACCGCTCCTCAAGGGCAGGAGGATTTAAGTCATCATAGTCGTCATAGGAGAGCTTAGACTCCGGATGCATCCCAATACCTCCAAACAAAAATTTTGAACCGGCTTGCCTTAACTCAAACGGAACCAACCAATTCTCTTTGTCTAGCTCAGAGGTGAATTCATTGCGCTTTATCCTACCACCTGTCAATGACGTCTTGAATTTTACAGGTACTACCTGAGGAGCATCAGCAAATACAAAGCCGCCTCCAAAAATCGGAATTTCATTCCCGTCCACATAAGATCCGCTCTGATAGACTTTCAATTTCCCAACACCAGTGAGACCCGCGATTGACTCATCCCAACTAGCGGTAACTGTGTAGGGGTTTCCTATCAAATTCCAACCGGCAATCAGCGACAACTCAAAAAGATTGTCTTGCCGGTTTGATGGAGAGGTTGCATTTCCAAATTTGACATTTGCACCCTTACGTGACAAGATGAAGTAGCCATTACCTCTAACGATGGAGTTGAAAGAAGATGGGTACTCAAGCCATGCTTCCGGGTTATTTTGATATCTGAGCACTCTGTATTGAGTGATGTCGGGTTGACCTAACTCATCAAAAAGGACGCTGATTTCATTTGATGGAAGTCCCTCATAAGGCAAGCTCCCGATCACATACGAGTTGACTGAGGAACCACTTGGAATTGACAAGGTGGTGTTTGAATCATCAAACGCCAAATTGATAGAATGATACCCTGTGGCCGGTTCCAGTGTTGTATTGTCAGCGGCATCTTTTGCCTCCAGATAAAATTCCATACCCATGTCGTCAAAGAATGACTCCAGTAGTGGAAACTCATAGGTATTAGACCCAGTCAGAGTGCCAAAGACTTGTGAAAACTGTGTTGCAGTCACTTTCCTGTAGAACATGCTGAATGAGGTGACTGCCTTGTTATCGCTCGCTAGCGCTACTAACTTTTCCTGTGTGCCAAAGCCCTTAGGCAAGGAAACGTAGTCATTCGGATTAAATGTGATTGCCGGAAATGTTAAATCGGGTGGTTCCGAGGTTGTAAAGGACCATGAGGTGGCAGCAACAGCAAGGCTACCGTTTTGATATTGATCCAAGTATGCACCTGCATCAATGCTGATAAAATATTGGGTTTCGTATTCCGTACTCGCATTCAGTGTATAGGCATAGGTATTGCCGTTTATGGTACCTGCAGCTGCCGCGATAGTTTGTATTGGTGTGGAGGATTCAGACCCCTTTCTGATAGTAATAAACTTTCCTGCAACAGCCGTTGCCGGTTCATTGAGAATCACGTCAATCGTATTTCCAATCGGAGCTGCTGTACTATTTGCAGCTGGTGAGAAAGTAATGGTAGGGCCCGTAACATCTTCCACGATGGTATGAATCTGATTAATAGCCAGATTATTCAGGGTCTGCACATTTCCACTGGGCCATTTGATCTCAATAACATCAGCCAGTGTAGCTGTTCCCAAACCAAAGTGAGCAATCAGGCTATTGGCACTTCCATATCCGGTCCTTGTGGCTATCTCTCTAATCTGTGATCTCGCTGGGGTATTCGTGGTAACCTTTATGCGGGCGCCAATGGCAGCCCGGTTCGACTCAGTTCCAACCAATTTAAATTGTATCCAATTTCTTGAGCCACTGTTAACCTGTGTATTTCGAAACAATAAGTTTGGCAAATCTACTGCAGAGGTAATTCCCTTCGATGGATAAATGTCCAAAAAGCCATCCTGATCATAGTCGGCAAGCGCCACCCCAATATTTTGAATCTGCGGATGATTTACCATCTCTGCTCCGCTATATTTGGTAAATGTGCCATTCCCATTGTTGAAGAATATTGAATTAGCATTGTTAGATGCAGTACTACCATTGGCAACAAATAGATCAAGGTCTCCATCGTTGTCCAAGTCTCCAAAGCTTGAACCAAACGTTCTGTGCGTATTCTCCGCCACTGCACTCCCTGTCAAGTTCGTGAATGTGCCATCTCCATTATTTTGCATGAGTACATTAGGTGTAATTGGGTTGGCAAAAGAAGAACCAATAAATAAATCCATGTCCCCATCGTTATCAATGTCGCCCCAACTTGTTGTCCTGGTGAAATAAATGTTGTCCGTGGCAAATACTGAGGTCGTAATTTTTTCAAACGTACCATCGCCCTTATTCTCATACATTCTGATCCCGCCAGGTGATTCGAAATTCACATTAAAAAGATCTGTTAATCCGTCATTATTATAGTCAACTGTATTTACATCTCTTGAATTGAGAAATTCCGACACAACTGGACTATTTGTTATTTCGGTGAAACCCGCTCCTTGATTATTTCGAAATAACAAATTCCGAAGAGTTGGCGGAATAGCATTGGCGTCCTGACCTGTTAATACATCAACGAATCCATCATTGTCATAATCTATATTCACTGAACTTCTGAAAGCGGTCGAGTAGTTACCGGTAGTAGGAACGACAATTTTGGTAAAAATCCAATCACTGTTGTTTAGCAACAAGAGATCTGTAAGTCCTCCTCCGCTTCGGGTAATGTATAGATCCAATTTACCATCATTATTAAAGTCCATGATATTGATACCCCTGCTTACACCAGTGCCTTCATCACTCAATACAGCAATATCCTTTCGTTCAAATCCTCCATTTCCCAGATTTTTGAAAAACACGGGCGGAACAGATTGACCAGCATTGTTGGTAAAGGAAGGTGAGGCAATATCCTCCAGTCCATCTCCATCCAGATCACCCCAGGACACCCCTTGCTGGTTTTCAAAATTCAAAGAAATAGCGTTTTCAACTGGCCTGAATAATGATATCTGGAGCGTAATGGATTTTACTACTGAAGGAGGTGAATCACCCGCAGTATTCGAGGCTTTCAGCCGGTAATAATAAGTGCTCCCTTGAGTCAGATTTTTATCCAAATAAAATACAGTGGGATAAATCAGATCAGCTACTTCAACAAATGGACCTCCAGGTGCTGTCGCTCGCTCTAATTTAAAATTAGTTGCAAAGTTTACCTGATTCCAGTTAATCAGCGCCTCTGTTCCTGAATAATTATAAACCTCTATCTCGGGTGAATCCGGAACAGGGTCAATGGGGTTTAGCGTGTATACTGTGGTGCCTTGAAAAGAAGGATTGAAAGGCGCAGTTTCCCATTGTAAAGTGAGCGTCCCTGTCATAGGATCCCAGGTACCGCCATTGGTGATGTGTGTACCATTTTGCGCTAAGTAAGTGGCGCCACAGTTTTCATCAAAGATGCCGCTTCGACTTGTATTGTCAATTCCAAATAAATAATCATTAACTGTATAGGTATTCGTTGTGCCGGCCCTAAATTTAATTGCTGCAGCTGACGAAGTGAAGGGTCCTGCGCCACCAGGTGCCGTAAATCCTGGATCAGGCGTTGCCACTGCCGTCCAGCTTCGATTGTCAGGCACATCTGTCGTACACTGTGTCGGAAAGTTGATGATTAATTCATTACTATAAGGTGAGCTGCCTGCGCTGTTCACTCCTTTTACCTTCACATAGGTCTGCGAACCTGGATCGCCAAAGAGAGGATAATCCCACTTTCCCTGGTCATTAGGACCAAGAAATCCAAAACTATCATGTTCATTGTATGAAAAATTGTTGCCGATGGATGTCTCAATAACAAAACTCTCCGTGTTAAAATCATCTGTTTCAAAATCCCAGACTATTGTAGCCTGGTTGTAGGTGGTGGCTTTTAGGATAAGATTTGTTGGTGCGGGTGGAAGAATAACTCCATTCGCACTTTTATGAACCACCGAGCCATTGGTAGCCAAATACAAAAACGTTTCATTTCCAGCGCTGGTACTCAGTGGTTTCTGAATCCACGCCAGATCATTTACAAAGGCATTGGCATCAAGCAAATTCCTTGCTGTCCACGTTACACCCCCATCGTTGGAAATTTGAAAATTCCCATTCTGGTTCCCCATAGTAAAAATATCGTTCTCTGAATATGCCCATATCCTGCTTGCTCTAAAACTGGTCGACCAAGTGGTCGAATTAAATACAGAGCCCCCATCAGTCGATTTTTCGAACGAAGTGTTGGATGACAAGATCAGCAAGACATCCTCAACGAGCGTAAAGTCAAAGGCGTTAGGTGTTAATTGGGTAGCTGAAGACGAGCCATTAGGAATTTTATACACCCTGTTGTCGTATTGTCTTATATATACATTACCTGAATTGTCTACTAGAATCTTATCGTACCCACCCGAGATTCCGCTAATTGCCGTGGTCGTCCAGTTAACGCCAAAATCTGTGCTAACCATCAGATTAGTTCCCTGCACTGTGTACAGATCAGTACCCGAGGAAGCCATTCGATCATAACCATTAGTATTCTGTACATTCCAGGATGTCGCATCATTGGTTGACCTTATCACACCATCTCCATAGGCAATGATAGAATTATCATCGAGCACCAATATGCCCTTGACGTATCGGTCCACTGTTCCTGCCGCTAGCAAATTCCAGGAATTTCCCTCATCAAGGGAAATCTGATAGCCCTTGTCATTTGCAGGTACCAAGAGTCTTTTTTCGTTCGGTGTTATGACGATCTGTCTTGCGTTTATGGCTTTAATACCATTATTGGAATCACTCCATGATATTCCGGAATCTGTTGATTTATATATGCCGTAAGACGAGGCTACCTTATATAATTCAGTCGCAGATTTAGCCGCGAGTGAGATGATTTCTGCAGGCCGGAAATAATCTTTCCCCGTGCTCCAGGTTGTTCCTCCATCAGAAGAAGAGAACATTTGATTGACCTCGTTGTTGAATAAGAATAAATTCCCTTGACGAAAGTAAATGCGACCATAATAATTGGTCTGCGTCAAATTGTTTTTAACTGAACTCCACGTGGAGCCAGTAGTTGAAATTTTATAAGGCCCCACATTTGTCAATGCGTAAAGATTATTTGGTGTGGCATTGTCCAGGGCAATTCTATAATTATGGTCTGCAATAGTTGGGAAACCACCTGATCCAGCATCAGCCCAACTTGTCCCGTTGTTTGTTCCTTTTAATATGCTCTGAAAATATCTGGCTACAAAAACAGATTCTGATGAATTTACCTCAAGTCCTGTAATTTGATTTCCGCCTGGATATAAAGTATTGGAAAACGAAGTGCCTCCATTAGACGAGCGCATTACATTGTTGTTGGTCGCAAGGTAGATATCGCCATCAGGTGCGATTCGCAACATCTGGCCATCAAAAAATGAAGAAGTAGTTGTTGTCTTAACCCAAGACACTCCATCATTAACGGAAGTGTAGAGGTTCGAAAAAGTAACCGCGTAGATCTTCCCAGAACCATCCACTTCGATATCGCGGAAATCAAAATCAAACTGATCAAATCCGCTGGTTATCCTGGTCCAGGAGTTACCTTCATCAGTAGAACGAAACGTTCCTCCATATGTGATTGATATTAGGGTACCGCTAGATAAGTAAGCTACATCCCTCACGTCACCACCGTAGGGGCCACTGCCAGTCCAAAAACCTTGTCCGTGCACTAAACCAATCGAGCTGGCTATTGCGAGAAGTATTAGGGATAAGAGCTTTTTCTTCATAGTTCAAAAATCAATTACCTGTCGGGAATGAAGGCAATGGCAATTCGGTATCTGCTGCTGTTCCCCCACTTTCTCCACCACTCCCACTCAAACCAAATACCGCGCCACCCACCACGGCAAGAGGCACAATTACTTTAATCAACATCGGTATTTTGGGCACCACCCTAAAGTTCTGCGAGTATACAATGCCCGAAGGATTCTTTGTATCTGTAATCTTTAGCCTATAGTCATCACCCCTCTCTGCATCGGAAGGGATAGATAGGGAAGATGATCCCGAATTAGGATGGTTTACCTCCCCGGCAATTCGCTGCGTTCCTTTAAAAAGTTCGATGTTAATTGGATTCGTATTTCCAGGCCTCCACTTAATGGGGTAGGATTTTCCTCTTTTATACTTTTTGTCAACACTGAATTCCTGTAATTTAACGATTGGAGTAAAAACCTTGCCTCTTAACTCCAGCGCTATTTTGCCATTGTAATTTCCCAGTTCATCCCTAACGCTCCACTCTACTTTCTTATCCTTCCCCGGCTTCACTTCAGTTCCAATATCTCCTTTTACGCGAAGCAATGCCGCTGAGAAGTTGTCCCTATTGGAATAGAGATCAAGAATATACTCATTATTGATATTGGCGTCATCAAGGTCATAGTGGACAATGATTTTCTCTCCTGCCAACTCGATTTCTTTGATGGCTACATTTTGAGCAAATGCCAGCTGCGAGAAGGCAAGCAGGCAAAAAAGATAAAATAACCTCATAGACAGGGTGTTAGGACTCTAAATATAACACAATTTTGAATGTTAATACTCCAAATAGCGGTAAAGTGATCCGACCTTTCTCAACTGTTCAACTAATCCTGCTCCAATTCACCACAGACTTTTTCAAGGATTCGACTTGCTCCTTTATCATTCGGTTTTCCGGCCGTCCCAGATCTGGATCTGCTTCCAGAATGCTAATTGCTTCCTGGCGGGCCTGCTGCAACAACAGACCATCTTTCCCCAAATCAGCAATGAGCAAATCCAGGGCACCACTTTGTTGGGTACCCATCAAATCACCGGGGCCTCTTAGTTTCAGATCGGTTTCCGCTATGTCAAAGCCATTGTTGGTTCTCACCATGGTATTCAATCTCACCTTCGAGTCAGCACTGAGTTTAAAATCGGTAACCAAAATACAATACGACTGTTCTGCCCCGCGCCCTACCCTTCCACGCAATTGATGTAATTGCGAAAGTCCAAAGCGCTCTGCACTCTCGATAATCATTACGGATGCGTTGGGTACATCCACACCCACTTCTATGACAGTCGTGGCCACCATAATTTTCGTCTCCCCGCGAACAAAACGATCCATCTCAAACTCTTTCGCCTCCGGCTTCATCTTGCCATGCAGTATGCTCACGGGCACATCTGGAAATGCACGTGCCACACTTTCATAGCCGTCCATCAGGTGTTTGAGGTCCAGCTTCTCTGATTCTTCAATCAGTGGATAAACAATATAAACTTGGCGGCCCGCTGTAATCTGCTCTTTCATAAACGCATTGATCTGCAAGCGATGCGAATCATAGCGGTGCGTGGTTTTAATGGGCTTGCGTCCCTTTGGTAGCTCGTCAATGGTAGAAATTTCCAAGTCACCATACAAGGTCATAGCCAACGTACGAGGTATCGGGGTGGCAGTCATCACCAACACGTGCGGATATACATTCTTATTCTTCTGCCAAAGCTTGGACCTTTGCGCCACACCAAATCGGTGTTGCTCGTCAATGACAGCAAGACCCAGCCTATTGAATTTCACCTCATCCTCGATCAACGCGTGTGTGCCTACCAATATTTTCAATTCCCCCGCTAGAAGACGGTAGTGTAGCTCCGTTCGCGCTTTTTTCTTCGTAGAGCCGGTGAGCAATGAAATCGACAATCCCATGAGATCGGCAAACTTCTTAAGATTGGCATAGTGCTGCTGCGCCAGAATCTCTGTCGGTGCCATGAGGGCTGCCTGGGCATCGCTGCCGATTACCAGCAGCATGCAAATAAAGGCTACAATCGTCTTTCCGCTCCCCACATCGCCTTGCAGCAGCCGGTTCATTTGTTTGCCCGACTTCATATCTGCATAAATTTCACGAATAACCCTCTTTTGAGCATCCGTCAATTCAAAGGGCAAGTGGTCTGAATAAAACCGTGTGAGTATAGACGTGTCACTAAAAATGATCCCTTTGAATTTTTCCTGCCGTAAGACCTTCATCTTGATCAGGCGCAGTTGGATGTAAAACAGTTCTTCGAACTTGAGTCTTTGCTGGGCCTGCGAGAGCAACTCATGCGATTGAGGAAAGTGAATATTGATCAGGGCTTCCTTTTTTGAAATCAATCGCTGGCTTTTGATGAGTTCACCAGGGAGGGTTTCTCTGATATGATTCACCGCTGCGGTAAGCAGGTCTTTGTGAATTTTTACGAGGAACTTATTGTCCAAATATCTGGAACGAAGCTTTTCGCTTAAAGGGTAAACGGGTTGAAGATACCCTTTCTTTTCACTGGCTTCAGTCTGCGGCTCGATTTCAGGGTGGGCAATGGATATTTTCCTGCCATAACGATTTGGCTTTCCAAAAATAACATACGGAAAGCCAGGTTTGATCTTATCTACGATCCAGTTGATTCCTTGAAACCACACTAGTTCCAGCTCGCCTGTTTCATCTTTGAAGTGTGCAACTAATCTCTTTTTTCTTCCGCCAGCGATCATTTCAAAGCGCAAGATCTTGCCTTTGATCTGGACATGAGGCATGGTTTCGTTGACCTCTTTGATGGTGTAGAACTTGGTGCGATCTTCGTATCGGAATGGATATTGTTGGATAAGATCTCCGAAGGTATGCATGCGCAATTCCTTTTGCAGCAAGGCGGCACGTTGCGGTCCCACGCCTTTTAGGAATTCAATAGATGTGTCGAAAAAATTAGCCAAAGTCCTATTGAATGTTCTTTAGAAGTCTGCTACTATGGTGGACAGTCAAGACATCAATTCTTTGCTCGGAGACTATTCGATAAATAATTCTGTAGTTGCCTTCAATCAGTTCCCTAATGTGCTCTTCATCCGTTTCTGGCACTACTCTTCCTGACCGTGGATGATCACGCAGCACCGAAACCCGCTGAAAAAATCTCTCTGATTGAACTTGAGAATAGTAAGGTGAATTTTCTGATATGAATTGGGCAATTGAAATTATGTCATTGATAGATTGGATCGTCCATCTTACTTCAATAGCCATTCCCTCAACTTTTCTTTGGCTTCTGATGTCGAGTAAACTTGATTGGAATCACTTTGCTCAATTCCCAATTCAATTTTTTGCAATAGAATCACTTTTTCAAATAGTTCTTCAGCCGAAAATTGATCTGGCAAATCCTTAATAGTTTGTAGCAGCTTCTCTTTAGTGAGCATATATCAAATTTAGCAAAAATTTGTATTTTCTCCCTTCAGACCTGTTAATTAGGCTTCCAGTCCAGCGTATTAATCAGATGAACGATGTCCTTCTTCACATACTCTATCGCTGGACGCAGCGAGTCATTTTGGATTTTCACATTGAAGTACAATGCACCCCTCAAAAAGTTATGGGTCGAGTCGGTCATCGTAAATTGAAATTGACTGGGGACTTCTCCTTCAATTTCAGCAATCACCGCAGTCTTACCTTTGGGCGTTTGTGTGATACTTTCATTAATGGCGTAGGCCTTGATCTGATGTTTCGCGGTAAGCACGTATGCATCATTCAGATATTCTTTAAGCAACTCCTCACTTTGTTCTACTCTTTTAAAAGTGATGTGAACTGAGGCCTTCAACTCGGGATAGTATACTTCCACCCAGTGCTTCTCGCGAACCCAGGAAGTGTCCTTTTGAAGGCGTGCATAGTCCGAGTACTCGAATTGATAAGGTAAGGTATCTGGTGTAAGTAAATAGCGAGGCTCAGGTAATACGAGTCGGTTAAATCCTTTGGGCTTGGGTTGATAGTCAGTGCTGCAACTGCTCGCAAGAAATGCTGCACTAATTACCATACATATAAGTTTCAAACTCCTCACCCTTCTTTGATCAATTGATCATTAATAAAGACCCGGACTCGCTTGATTCTTTTTTCATCAACCGAGACGATGGTAAACACAAAACGATCAAAAGTAATTTGGTCTGCCGTCTTCGGCAGTGCCGAGTTGATCTCTAATATAAGTCCACCCAACGATTCGCTATCTCCTTTCACCGAATCAAATGCACTAGAGTCTACTTCCACTGCCTTGCAAAAATCATGAAGAGAGGTTTTTCCCTCGAACACAAAGGTGTTCTTGTCAATTCTCACAAATGGCTCATCGTCATCGTCAAACTCATCATTGATTTCACCAATGATCTCTTCGATCAAGTCTTCAAGTGTAATGAGGCCGGAAGTGCCACCATATTCATCCACTACCATGGCCATATGAACGCGCTTGCTCTGAAAGTCTTTCAACAGTGAGTCAAGCTTCTTTGTTTCGGGCACGTAGAGACCTGCACGAATGAGTTTCTGCCATTTAAAATTTTCTCCCTCGTCCAGAAAAGGCAGCAGATCTTTTATATATAACACGCCTTCAATTTTATCCAATGTGTCATGGTAAACTGGCACCCTGGAAAAACCGGCTTCATTGACGATCTCCATCAACTCCTTAAAGTTCAGGTCATACTCCACTCCGTTGATATCCACGCGTGATTTCATGACCTGCTTGACCGTGAGTGTACCAAAATTGACAATGCCCTTAAGAATGTCCTTCTCCTCTGCGGTGGATTCGTCATTTTCGGCCGTGAGGTCCAGTGCCTGGTTGATCTCCTCCACCGTTGAACTGTATCCCTTCTTCTCAAACCTTCTTTCGATAAACCCACCCATGTTGAGCAGGAGCCATGAAATAGGCGCGCATATTTTTTCTAGTAATACCCATGCTCCACTCACCAGTCTCGAGTACTTTAGGTTGTGCTGCGTAGCGTAAACCTTAGGTATGATTTCTCCAAAGAAGGTGATGGCAAAGGTCACGGTAAACGTAACCGCACCCACAATGATTTGCTCGGGTTGTCTTGTAGCAGCGAGATCCCACATCAAAAAAGTGGCGAAGGTGACAATCGCCACATTCACAAAATTGTTCATAATTAAGATAGTGGCAAGCAGCAGCCTTGGATTATTTAACAGCTCAACGATGTTCTTACTTTTGGAATCATTGGATTCCTTACACTCCTCGAGGTCATCCGCTTTCAGGCTGAAGAATGCCACCTCCGAAGCAGAGATCATCGCTGACAAGAAGAGGAGTACAGCCATTACCGCGAAGCTTATTACATAAAAGCTGTCTGGCGCTGCTGAAAAAATATCTACTAGCAGGGTGCTACTAGGAGGCTCGTCAATTGAAGGGGTTGTTTCCAAAATAGGGAGATGAGTCCAACATCAAAAAGGCAGATCATCGGAAGATGAATCCGGTGCCTGGTAATCGTCATCACTTTTTCTGGAGGGGCTAACACTAGAGGGTGCATACTCTGGATTTCCTCCTCCTGATGATTTTGGCGACAACATTGTCATATTGTCTCCCACCACTTCTGTCGTGTACCTGGTCACGCCTTCCTTTTCCCAGGAGCGTGTCCTCAGCTTTCCCTCTATGTATACCATATCTCCCTTGTGAAGATATTTGGAGGCCACATCTGCAAGGCCTCTCCACAACACCACATTATGCCATTCTGTGATCTCCTTCTTCTCACCTGTAGTGCGGTCCTTATAATTTTCAGATGTCGCCATCGTAAAATTGGCTACTGATGCTCCGCTTTCGAGGTGTCTTACCTCAGGGTCCTTTCCTAGACGCCCCACTAAAATGACTTTGTTTACTCCTGACATATCGCTGTTAAAATGTTCTTATTGCGGCCCTGGGTTTATTTCCCGGATTATTTGGTTTCCGAGTGGGCCAGTCTGCAAAAATACCAAAATTTCTTGGCCTAGTCTAAAATAGCTGAATCTGTCAAGAATCTAGAAATCAACACAGGTTTCGGCCGGGCAGCCACCGCTCCGGGGCTTAAAAATCGAAGACCTTCCTCTTGAAAAAGTGTTTTCAACCTCCCTTTTGCAGGTCCCTTTAGCACTACAAATCTTGCGGTGATTTTTTGGTGCGTAAGCACATGAACTACCGGATCGCTGATACTGACAACTTCAAAATCCCTAAGTGCCTTATCTTCCTTCATCAATTTGTCAGGTTTTACGTACCTGCTGGTCTCAATTGAATAGAAATCGTATAACCCTCGCCAGATACCATCATTACCCCGCTTTCGCATGGCAAGGCGACTACCTTCTTTAAAGATCAAGTAAGTCAAGAACAGTCTCTTAACCTTAACCTTACGTTTCTTCACAGGTAGCACATCCTGAAGCTTGTGTTGATAGGCATGGCAATTTCTTTGCAATACGCAGGAAGTACAGTTGGGCGATTTAGGCACGCATTGCAAGGCCCCAAACTCCATGAGCGCCTGATTGTAGATACCCGGCTGCTCATGATCCAACAGTTTGGCAGCGAGCGCTGCAAATGCTTTTTTGCCGGTACCAGAACTGATGTCATCTTCCAATCCGAATAAACGAGAGAGTACGCGATACACGTTACCGTCCACCACGGCATGACTTCTGCCAAAGGCAATAGATGAAATAGCCGCTGCGGTATACTCCCCTACACCTGGCAAGCTGAGCAAGTCGTTGTAATCATCGGGGAAGACGCCATTAAAGTCCTTCACCACCTTCTTCGCGCAAGCATGAAGATTCCTTGCTCTACTATAGTAGCCTAAGCCCTCCCATGTCTTTAGTACCTCTCTCTCCGATGCTGCCGCCAAATCCTGCACAGTAGGATACTTACGAGCAAAATCCCTATAATAAGGAAGGCCCTGTGCCACTCGGGTTTGCTGAAGGATAATCTCAGAAAGCCATATCTTGTAAGGATCGTTTGTGGCGCGCCACGGCAGTTCCCTCTCATGGTCGGTGTACCAACTGCTTATTTTTTTTGCAAAAAGTTTTGGACTAGGCGAGGCCATAAAAATTGCATGAAGGTCTAAAAACCGCATTTGGTATAAGAATCCTGCAAGCAAAATTGCAACTTTTAATTCCCATCTCAGTGATTATCAAAGAATTCATTTTGCGATTGATCTTTCTGCGATTAAATTTGCCGACCTGAAATTTTCGAATCTAACTCATAATTACCGTGACCAAAGCAGACGTCATCACTCAAATAGCTGAAAAAACTGGAATTGATAAGGCGGATGTTTCGCATTCCGTTGAAGCCTTTTTCAACATCGTAAAGTCTTCGATGGCTAGCGGGCAAAACATTTACATCAGGGGCTTTGGCAGTTTTATAAATAAGAAGAGAAAGAAAAAGATAGCGCGAAACATTTCACGTAACACAGCCATCATCATTGAAGAGCATTACATACCAAGCTTCAAACCTGCCAAGATTTTTGTAAACAAAATCAAGAGCAGTGAGAAGGTGAAGCAACTAGCGGAAAAATAGTCTGTCCATACAGCGCGCTGGCAAAGGAATGCATGGGAAAGCGCTGCCACTCTACTGAATCTCTATGTTAAAAACACGTATCATACTTGTAGCCGTGAGCGCTCTTGTAGTCGGTGCTTTGTTCTTCCTGCCCAAGGTGGTGGTGGAGAATGATTCTCAGATGGAGCAGGGCCAGGAGCCTGAGGCCACGCAAAGCGACCCCCATTCTGCCGTACCAGAGGTTTTAGCCACTAGTATTAAATCCTTGAGAACCCAGTACTTAGAAGCAGCGGGAAATGAAAAAAGTGCTATCTTTGCCGACTCTTTGGCCGAGCTGTATACGGAAGCGGGCCAGTTTGACAGTGCTGCGTGGTTTGCCGATAAATCCGCATCGTTCTTTAACAATTTAGAAAGCTACATATCCGCTGGAAACAGCTATTATGATGCTTACACGTTTGCTCTAAACCCAGAAAAGCAAGCTGAGATGGCCGAGAAGACCAGATTTTACTTAGGTAAAGTCATGGAAATGCAGCCCGATAACCTGGAGGCCAAAATCAAGATATCAATGACCTACCTCAGCTCGAACAATCCCATGCAAGGTATCTTGATGCTTAGGGAGGTACTAGAGGTAGATCCTAAGAACGAACTTGCCTTATTCAATATGGGCATGCTTTCGTTGCAATCAGGGCAAAACGAAAGAGCGATTGAGCGACTAGAGGAACTAGTGGCCATTAATCCCAACTATACGCAAGCGCAACTTTTGCTTGGAGTAGCTTATATGAATGTGGGGAATAAGGCAAAAGCAAGAGAGCAATTTGAAACCGTAAAAGAAATGGATAACGATCCGGCCGTCCAAGCATCGGTTGACTCTTATCTGAGAGAATTAAAATAATGTTAAACCGTCCCGACTCGTTGGGACCAAAAAAGAAATTGTATGCCAAGTGGTAAGAAAAGAAAAAAGCACAAGATGGCTACTCACAAGCGCAAGAAGCGTTTGAGAAAGAATAGGCATAAGAAGAAGTAATTCTAGTTTTTTAATGAATTAACAACATCCTAAATTTTTAAGTTTTGAGTAACGAGCTAATAATAAGCGCAACTCAAAACGGATGTCGCATAGTTCTTCTTAAGGATAAGACACTTGCTGAGTTCCACGAGGAGGAAGAAGGTAGCAAGTTTGTAGTTGGTGATATTTATCTGGGCACCGTCAAAAAGGTGGTTCAGGGATTAAACGCAGCATTTATTGATATAGGGTACGAAAAGGATGCATTCCTGCACTACCTCGATCTAGGCGCCAAGTTCAATTCACTTCAAAAGTTCACTAAGCTCGTACGTTCCAAGAAGATTACCGGAGGTAAGCTGGACAAATTCCAGTTTGAGAAAGAGATTGACAAGCATGGGAAAATTTCCCAGCAGCTTTCTCGAAACCAAGTTATTCCGGTGCAAGTGGTAAAAGAACCAATTTCCACTAAAGGCCCGCGACTTTCGTGTGAGTTATCACTACCAGGCAGATACCTGGTATTGGTGCCCTTTTCGACCACTGTAAGTGTGTCGAAGAAAATAACTAGCAGTGAAGAACGGAAACGTTTGCTTCGGCTAATCCAATCTATTAAACCCGAGAATTTTGGCGTCATTATCCGCACCGTAGCGGAGGGCAAGGAAGTCGCAGAGCTTGACAAAGACCTTCGCACACTGACCAATATGTGGTACGAAGGCTCCAAGCGCCTTGTCGATGCAAATCCCAGGGATAAAATCATTGGTGAAATCAGTAAGACCTCTTCCATCTTAAGAGATGTGTTGAATGAATCGTTTGACAACATCCAGGTAGATGACAAGAAGATGTACGAAGAGATAAAGACCTACATCCGCCATATCGCACCGGACAAAGAGAAGATAGTGAAGCTCTATAATGGAAAGGCCAAAATTTTTGAAGCCTTTGGCGTAGAAAAGCAGATCAAGTCTGCCTTTGGTCAGACAGTCAGTTTGAAGGGTGGAGGCTATCTCATCATCGAACATACCGAAGCACTGCATGTCATCGATGTGAACAGTGGAAACAAATCCAACAGAGAAGAAAACCAGGAGACCACAGCACTGTCTGTCAATCTGGAGGCGGCAAGGGAAATTGCCAGGCAACTTAGGCTGCGCGATATGGGAGGAATAATTGTTGTCGATTTTATTGACATGCGCAGTGCCGAAAACAAAAGGCTCATCCACAAAACCATGAAGGATGAAATGGATGGATCTGATCGCGCCAAGCATACTGTGTTGCCCCTTTCGAAATTTGGATTGATGCAGATTACAAGAGAGAGAGTACGACCTCAGATGAACATCGCCACTAAGGAGACATGTCCTTCTTGTAATGGAAGCGGAACAATCTCTGCATCCATTTTAGTGTCCGACATCATTGAAAAGAACATTGAGCATCTGCTTGTGAAGCAAAATGAAAAGCACCTTGTGCTGGCACTTCATCCCTTCCTGTATGCCTTTTTTACAGCTGGAATTATCTCGAGGCGCATCAAATGGTTCTTCAAATACAAGCGATGGATCGAGTTGGTACCAGATACCTCGTTGGGGGTCACCGAATGCAAGTACTTGAATCAAGACGGTGAAGAAATAGAACTCAGCCAACTTTCAGTGGCGGTGCAATCCTAGTTCTTAGGTGCATCGAAGGCCAATGAAGTACCAAGTTTGTAATCTTCGTTAGATTTTTGTTTGAAGTCCTGATGGGTATTTAACCCTATCAGGACTTCAATTATCTGCCATCCTGTCACGCTGGCCTCTCTGGAATAATATTTGGGACCTGGCAACCGGACTAATAAAATCAAATTAACGCTATGCAAGAAAAAGGTTCCATCTCGATTCATACCGAGAACATATTTCCCATTATCAAGAAATTCCTGTACTCTGATCATGAGATCTTCCTTCGTGAGTTGGTGAGTAATGCCGTAGATGCCACACAGAAGCTTAAGAAGCTGGCTGCCATGGGTGAGTTCAAAGAGGAGCTGGGCGAAACTCGGGTCGAAGTAAAATTCGATAAGAAAAAGAAAACCATTACGGTAAGCGATCGCGGAATAGGTATGACCGCAGAAGAGATTAAGAAATATATCAATCAAATTGCCTTCTCCGGTGCCGCAGAATTTGTAGAAAAATTTAAGGACAAGGGTGACGCCAAAGATATCATCGGAAAGTTTGGTCTTGGCTTCTACTCTTCCTTCATGGTGGCCGACAATGTAGAAATCATCACAAGATCATACACAGCCAGTGAAAATGAAGCTGCCAAGTGGACCTGCGATGGATCCACAGAGTTTTCCATCGAACCCACCACCAAGAAGGATAGAGGCACAGACATTATTCTACACATTAATAAAGATTCATCAGAATTTCTGGATGAATTTAGATTGAAGGGCATATTAGAAAAGTACTGCAAGTTCCTTCCTGTAGAAATCAAGTTTGGCACCAAAGAGGAAAGTATACCCGATGGAGAAGACAAGGATGGGAAACCCAAGTACAAATCGGTTAAAGTTGACCGCATTATCAATAACCCAGATCCGATCTGGACCAAATCCCCTAAGGACCTTAAAGATGAAGATTACCTGAAATTCTACAAGGAGCTTTATCCCTTCTCTGAAGACCCCCTATTTTGGATTCATTTGAATGTGGACTATCCATTCAACCTGACAGGTGTCTTGTATTTTCCCAAGGTGAAAAATGACTTTGAGTTGCAAAAAAATAAGATTCAGTTGTACTCACGCCAGGTCTTTATCACCGATGAGGTTAAAGATGTCGTTCCTGATTTCTTGATGTTGTTACATGGTGTATTAGATTCCCCTGACATTCCGCTAAACGTGTCGAGAAGCTATCTTCAATCTGATTCCAGCGTCAAGAAGATCAGTCAGCACATCACCAAAAAAGTAGCCGACAAGTTGAACGACATGTTTAAAAAGGACAGAGCCGAGTTCGAAAAGAAATGGGATGACATTAACATCTTCGTGAAGTACGGAATGATCTCAGACGAGAAGTTCTACGACAGAGCCAAGGATTTTGCTTTGTTGAAAAACGTGGACAAGGCCTATTTTACATTCGATCAGTACAAAGAGAAAGTAAAGGACTCCCAAACGGACAAAGAAAAACAATTGGTCTATCTGTATGCCACCGATGCTGGCAAGCAAGACACTTACGTGCAAATTGCTAAGAAGAAGAATTACGATGTCTTACTAATGGATGGTGTGCTTGATAGCCACTTCATTAGTAATCTGGAGCAGAAGCTCGAGAAGACGCAAATCAAAAGAGTGGATAGTGACACGCTAGACAAGTTGATCGCCAAAGACGAGAAGATTGAAAGTGTCCTTAGCAAAGAGGAGGAGGAGAAAGTAAAGGAAATCTTTGAAAAAGCAATCAATAATAAGGCGATGACCCTGGCGGTTGAGTCTATGTCTCCTGAAGATCTGCCGGTGACTGTCACCATGAGTGAGTGGATGAGGAGGATGAAGGACATGGCCAAAACAGGTGGCGGGGGAATGCCTTTCATGGGCACCATGCCGGATAACTACAATGTAGCGATCAATGCCAATCATGGTGTGATTCAAAAAGTATTGAAAGCTGAAACCGAAGAGCAGAAGATCAGTCTTGCAAAGCAGGCATATGACCTCGCCCTTTTGTCTCAGAACATGCTAAGTGGAGCGGACTTGACCAACTTTATTAAGAGAAGCGTGGACCTGGTCTCTTAATCACCTAAATAAAATGGAAAAGGCCTGTGCAAAATAGCGCAGGCCTTTTCCATTTAGATCTCCCTTCACAAGGCATTAATAAAGATTCACTTACCATCTCCCGTTCTCATAGAATCTAGGAAGGTTTTGAGAAGAAATCGTGTCGAAATAATTTTTTAGTAATTTCGTTAACCAGACAAAAAAGTAAAAATGCGCGTTTGCACCCTCATCCTTGCCTTTGCTATACCTGTAGCGTTATCCGCCCAGCAGGATCAGGAAGCACGTGTGGTGGAGGGGCAGTTTACATTTGACACCGATAAGCCCTTTAGGTTGCTCGAATTGGATGATGACATTGATGAACCTATTGTCACAAAAAAGAAAAAGCCCAAAAAGAAGGTCTTCTACGGCATCAAAACCAAGAAAGGTTTTACACGGAAGGGATATGGTGATCGCGTGACCGTTGAATTATTCTATTATCTCAAGCGTCCTGATCAGCCCAATAAATTTGTAAGAGATATTTACTGGTACGACTTTACCAGAAGAGAAATTCGAAAAACAAACAATTTTGACCCTGCTAAAGGAGTACTTCTCCACGGGCCCTACCGGAGAATGCAGGGTGATCTACTCCTGGAGGAAGGAATATACTACAAGGGTACCAAGCATGGTAGATGGATGCAGTACGACAGGAACAGTTTGCTTGTGGATAAAGAAAAATATTACAAGGGGTGGCCTAAAGAATCGCTCGTGACATACTACGACCCCATGGAGCGTACAAAAATAAAAGAGATTATACCCATTGAATTTGGTGAGCGCGAAGGTTACTACTACCAGTTTCATGAAAATGGTACGATTGCCGTGACGGGTGAGTACAAGTGGGATAATAAAGTAGGAGAGTGGATAGAAAACTTCCCTTCAGGAAAACGCAAGAAGATAATACTTTTCCCAGAGGATCCTTTCGACCATGATCAGACCGCTTTCGTGAGAAGGGAATGGAACGAAAAGGGTAAAGAGGTTTATTTTAATCGTAAAGGTCAATGAAAGGCATCCTTGAAATGCTTTATCTCGACCTCTTCGCCAAGCATACTTATTGAGATAATGTCATAGCGTACGTCTCCTTGCCAGTCCTTTTCAATCATGTACTGCTCCGCTCCCTCCAATACCTTCGCAGCCTTCTTTTCATCTACAAATTCCTCCGGGTACCCAAAAGCGTGAGATCCTCTCGTCTTCACCTCCACAAAGACCAGCACTTTATTTTTGACGGCAATCAAATCTACCTCTGATCTTTTGTATCTGTAATTGCGATCGATGACCTGATAGCCCGCTGAGGTAAGAAAATTTGCTGCCAGGTTTTCACCTTCTTTTCCTCTTTTGATTTTATCAACCATGCCGTTACATTTGGTGTCATAAGTTAAGAAGACAAATGAAAAAACTGATTGAGGGATTTACGCTACAGCTAAGTGACGCGCTTAAAATAGGAAAGCGGGTGGAGATGGTGAGGCCAGGGAGTGACATCCGTAATATCCTAATTGCGGGCATGGGTGGATCAGGCATTGGAGCCAATCTCATTCAGTCGCTCACGTTTGGTAGGATTCCCATTCCCATGACGGTAATCAAGGGTTACGAAATACCTCAATTTGTGAGTCCCCACACGCTCTTTATCGCCTGTTCTTATAGTGGTAACACAGAGGAAACATTAGATGCGATTCAAAAGGCGCTCCTAAAGAGAGCGCATATCATTTGTATTACAAGCGGTGGTAAAATGCTGGAGTTTGCCAAGGAATATAATATACCCTATATACAGATGCCGGCTGGATCCTCTAGTCCCAGAGCAATGCTCGGGTATCTTATTGTATCGTTGCATTACGCACTTTACCACACGAATCTGATTGGAGCAGCCTTTATCAAAGAGACGGAAAACGCAATAGAATACCTCGATCGTGGCGAGAAAGCCATACAGGCACAAGCAGAGTTGATTGCAAAAAAACTTCATGGTCGACTTCCAATAATCTACTCCGATGGTAGGATTGAAGCCATGGCGGTCCGTTTTCAAAATCAGCTGAATGAAAATTCGAAGCACCTGGCGCACGTCAATACCATCCCGGAAATGAACCACAACGAAATTGTTGGATGGGTGTGCCCGGAAGACATACTTTCCAAGTCACAAGTAATCTACTTACACACCGATCACGATCACGTAAGAGTGGAGAAGCGAATGGAGATTTGCAGAAGCATTATAGAGAAAAAATCAAATACAATAATTGACATCGTGGCAGAGGGGGCATCGCTACTGGAGCAGTACTATCACCTCATCCACCTGACGGATTGGATTTCCTACTACCTGGCTCTAGAAAACAAGGTGGACCCCGAGCCGGTAGACATAATTGGCTTCCTGAAGGGAGAGCTTGAAAAAATAAAGTGAACAGTCAGATCAACCGCCAGGTAAAATTTGTTGACCTTGGTCTAATTGAATTCGAGGAGGCATGGAAATACCAAACCACACTTTTCGATCAAATTCTCGAGATAAAAAAATCAAATCGGAATCTCCCTTCGGAAGAACAGAAGCCAACGAATAACTACCTGATCTTTTGTGAACATGCGCATGTATATACGCTAGGAAAAAGTGGAGATAAGAAAAACCTACTCATTTCAGATCAAAAGCTCAAAGAACTAGACGCCACCTATCACCACATTAACAGAGGTGGTGATATTACCTATCATGGGCCAGGTCAAATTGTTGTCTATCCGGTCATTGACATGGAAAATTTTTTTACCGATATACACAAGTATATGCGACTATTGGAAGAAAGTGTCATCCAAGTACTAGCGAATCTCGGACTGCCTTCTGGAAGAATTTCGGGGTTGACTGGAGTATGGATCGAGCCAGAGCATGCGCTTGCCTCCCGAAAGATATGTGCTCTTGGAGTGAAAACCAGTCGATGGGTTTCCCTGCATGGCCTCGCGTTCAATGTAAATACAGACCTTTCCTTCTTCGATCATATCATTCCTTGCGGAATTGACGACAAAGATGTGACATCCCTCCAAAAAGAGCTGGGGACACCACAGGACATGGGAAGAATTAAGTCTGCACTTAGAAAAAAAATTGCATCTCTTTTTGACATGACCTTATTAAATTAAGGGGGTGAAGAAGTCTTCAATCCTGGGCATCGCGGTACTACTCACGTTGATTAGCGGGTGGTATGTCTACCCTACATCCACAGAACTGCGCACGAGAATCGCCAATAGGCACAAGGGTGTATGCTGGGTCGGTGGTCACGACACCATTACCGTCAAAGAGCTTGAACCACTCGTTGGTCAACATGTCACCTGGATTTCTCAAACTCCTTTCGGCTGGCAATCCAGCGCTTCACAGCCCGAAATCCGCTTAAATACTCACGCTGATAAGGTTTGGTGGGGTGAATCGGACCTGGGAATTAGCGAGACTACTCGAATGGCGAATCAACTGGAGATAAAAACGCTTTTGAAACCACACTTGTGGATTAGAAACAGTTGGCCAGGAGAGGTAATGATGGACTCGGACGAGGAATGGGACCAGTGGTTTGAAAACTACGCCACCTTCATTCTGCATTATGCCAGGCTGGCAGAAGAAAATCATGTGGAGGTACTATGCATCGGTACCGAACTATTGCATACGATTGGTCATGAACTAAGGTGGAGAAACCTCATCACAGAGATCCGAAAAGTGTATGGAGGCAAGCTGACTTATGCGGCAAACTTTAATGCAGAATTTGAAAAAGTAAAATTTTGGGACGCCTTAGATTTTATCGGCATCCAGGCCTACTTCCCGCTTTCTCAAAAAGAAAATCCCACCTTGGACGAATTGAAATTGAATTGGGTTAAGCCGCTGCGGGCAATCGAAAATGTGAGCAAGCTATATGATAAGCCAGTCTTATTCACCGAGATTGGATACAGAAGCACAGCAGATGCCGCCATTGAGCCATGGCGATGGCCGCAAGACAACCGGGAAGCTGCGGTGTCCAACAATACCCAAGCCCTGTGTTACAATGCCTTTTTTGAAATGGTATGGGAGAAACCCTGGCTAGCAGGTGCATACTTTTGGAAATGGTACCCTTTCGGTCCACGCAGACTTGCAGAGATCGATTTTACCCCGCAAGGGAAGCCAGCTCAAGATGTTTTAAAATATTTTTTTGAAGAAGCACACGATGATTGAAGATATCAAGATTCCCGAAGTTAAGAATGTAACAGTGGCAGTTGTCAAGGATGAACTCGCTGAAGAAGAGGATTGGAAAGTCTACTTGCTCAATGACAATGAGTTCGCATTAGAAAACGCATTAGTAGCAAGCAAAGGTTACGGGGAAAACGAAGGTGAGGTACAAAAGACTTCAACGCTGCGCCACTTTATTCAAACAGTTCCCTCAAAAAGTTCAGCGGTGATAGAGCCCATAAATCCCTCCCTGTTTCACCTGAATAATGAGTATTGGGTTAGTTACTATATTGGCGAGCGCATTTATGACAAACGCTTTGTCTTTCTCCCTGATAGTATATGCGATGACAACCTCACTTTCATTAAGCTGCTGGATAGGAAAGGTATCCTGCACTCATAAATACTTGTAAGCCGACCCGGTATTGAGCAAAAGAATTTCCTCCTCTGCATCCACTTCACCAGCTTGACGAAGTCGGTTTAAGGCCGGAAGCAACGCGGCACCTTCCGGACAAACTAGCAGTCCCTCCAGCGAGGCAATCTCTTTCATAGATGCTTTAATCTCATCATCACTCACTGCCAGCGCGGTCCCTTCTGACTCGTGAAGAACCTGCATTATCATTTTCTCGGCAAAAGGATGTGGCACTGCGAGACCATTGGCATAAGTTGCAGTACCCACGTATGCACCAGCATCTTTTTGCTTTCCTTCAAAAGAAAGTACTATAGGCTTGCAGTGTTCGGATTGTACCGCCACCATGCGAGGTCGCTTAGCGCCAATCCATCCCAACTCCTCCATTTCTTTGAAAGCCTTCCACATTCCGATAAGGCCAGTGCCTCCACCAGTCGGATATAGTATTACATCTGGAAGCCTCCATCCCAATTGTTCTGCAATTTCATATCCCATGGTCTTTTTTCCCTCCAGCCGATATGGCTCCTTCATGGTGGATATGTCAAAACAGTTTGTTTTTTGTCTAATCTTCGCCACCGCTGCCGTGCAATCACTAATCAACCCCTCCACTTCAATGAGCTCCGCACCAAAATACCTACATTCCTGCTTGAAGGCATCCGGTGTATGCCTGGGCATAACCACAATCGCCTTCATTCCAGCTTTTGCGCAATAAGCACTTAGTGCTCCTCCGGCATTTCCTGCTGTGGGCACAATGCAAGTTTCGATTCCAAGTTCCTTGGCTTTGGATACCGCCATACTCATGCCACGAGCTTTAAAAGATCCTGTTGGGTTAGCCGATTCATCCTTGATCAGCAAACGATCAAATCCATGCGCTGACGCCAGTCTATCCGCATGTATCAGGGGAGTCCAACCCTCTCCAATGGTGACAATATTCTTGTTTTCTAACACGGGGAGCATACGGGCGTAGCGCCACATTGACCTTTCAGAAGTCTCAATCGAATCTCTTAATAGACCGTCCAAAAGATCGTATTGTGCGATTATTGGATTCTTGCCACAAGTATCGCAGGAGGCGAATGTATTTACTGAAGTAGGTGAAAACGTCTTGTCGCAAGCGGAGCATTGCAAAAATGAGACGAGCGATAGTTGGTCCTTCACAGTTGGCATTGGCAAGATATCAGGGTGCTAAACTATCCCAGCCACTATTCAGAATCCAATACAGTTTGATTATTGATTATAACTTAATATTATAATGAGATTTAGCAAATTTGATAAATGAAGAGTTAAGTCCATGGTTTTCATCTCCATGCCGCTGCACGAAGTAGAACTGTCGTGAGATAACAAAATCCTCTATGAACAGACGTACCAGATCGCCATCTCTAAGCTCTTTGGCCACTGCCCTCGCAGGGAGAAAACCAAGGCAATCGTCAGCCAGAAGGAAATTCTTCAGCGCCTCTGTTCCGCCTAATCGCATGCAAATTTTTAGGTCAGACATCTTAATTCCTTTGGCGCCAAGTGCCTGCTTTATCGCTGCCAGCGTGCCTGAACCTCTTTCGCGCAGCGCAATTGGAATACTCTTGACATCGGATATATCCAATTTTGGCTTTTTTGAAAGTTCACTCTTTGCAGCGCACACCGCCACTACCTCATCCGTTAGAAAGTGCTGGCTCTTCACCTGGGCAATCTTGTTCTTGCCCTCCATTATCCCCAAGTCGATTTCATGGTCAAGTAGTGCTTTTAATACGCTCTCACTGTTTCGATTGAACAGACTGATCTTGATATCTGGATACTTCTTCCGATAACCTGAAAGCACCCCAGGGACAATATAAAGTGCAACGGTAGTACTAGCTCCGAGCTTCAACTCACCTTTAATTCTTTGGGGGTCTCGATGGGTATTCAGCTCAAACTGCAACTGCTTTTCGAGCGCGTTGGCTTTCAAAATAAAATCATAGAGAATTTGCCCCTCCTCGGTAAGGGCTATGGTATTACCTTTCCGCTCAAACAAACTCACCTTGTAAAGTTCTTCCAACTGTTTGATATGTTTGCTGATGGCAGGCTGGCTAATAAATAGCGTCTGGCTTGCTTTGGTAAAGCTCATTTGGCTGGCAACTTCAAAAAACACAGAGTGCTTAAAAGAAAGCATGGTTAGCTGATGATAGTTTAGGTTGTCGCATCACGGTATATCAAAAGTACAAATCTTAATTTCGAAATCCGGATTAAGGATAGTAGCAAGGATTAGATTAACTTGCTTGACTATGAACACAGAGTTACGCGACATACTTTTCCTTGATATTGAAACGGTCTCAATCACGGAAGACTACGCCAAGCTGGATGAACGGCTGAAAGTCCAATGGGCGCGAAAAGCGAACTTTTTCAAAAGAGATGAGCTGTTGAGTCATGAGGATCTTTTCAATCAACGAGCTGGCATCTATGCTGAATTTGGCAAGATTGTCTCGGTGGCCGTGGGCATGTTTATTGAAACCGAAGGGACGTTGCGTTTGCGCACGAAGTATTTTACCAGTGACCATGAGAAACAGCTATTACTCGACTTCAAAGCGCTCCTGGACAAGCTGGACCCCGCGACCAAACTGTGTGCCCACAATGGAAAAGAGTTTGACTTTCCTTACCTCAGCAGAAGAATGCTGATCAACGGAATCTCACTACCCAATGCGCTCAATTTAAGTGGAAAGAAGCCCTGGGAAACACCTCACCTTGATACCATGGAGATGTGGAAATTCGGTGATTTCAAACATTACACTTCACTTGATTTGCTCACCGCAATTTTTGATATCCCGACCAGCAAGAGCGTGATGAATGGAAGCCAGGTTAGTCAGGTGTATTATAAAGAGAAAGATCTAAAGAAAATATCAGAATACTGCGTGGGAGATGTAGTGGCAATCGCACAATTATATTTAAGATTTAAAGGGCTTCCTTTAATCGCCACCGAAGACATTATACAGACTGAATGACAAAGAAGAGATTTAAGAAGATCAAGGAAAAAAAGCACAAGAAAGAAAAGAGTGGAGTTTATTCATCCATCTTGTCTTTGCTGGAAGAAATGATAGGCAAAGCCTATACGCCAAAACAAATTACCAAGAAGCTCGGTATCAAGAAAAAGGGTCTCATCCTGGACCTTTACAAAATTTTGGACCAGCTTGAAGAAGAGGGGAAAATTGAGCAAGTAGGAGATGGAAGTTACAAGAGCTCCCGTGAATCCAGCGCCTTGACGGGCAAGGTCGATCACGTCAATCCGCGATTTGCGTACGTAGTGGTAGAAGGAGAGGATCAGGACATCTATGTCAAATCTCGTGACCTGGCTTCGGCTGTTCATGGCGACATGGTTGAGGTTTCGATCCTTTCTACAAGGAAGGGTGCAAAGCCCGAAGGACGAGTTACGAAAGTCATCAGCAGGAACAGAAACAGGTTCGTGGGTCGTATTGAAGTCTCTCCAAACTTCTCATTCATTATTCCTGACTTCAAAAAGATCTACGCAGACTTCTTTGTATACCCAGAAAATCTCAATGGTGCAAAGACCAATGACAAGGTAGTTTTCGAAGTGACTCGCTGGGCGGAGTCTGATCGAAATCCTGAGGCAAAGGTGATTGAGATCCTGGGCAAGACTGGTGAAAATGAAGCGGAGATTCACTCTATCATGGCAGAATTTGATCTTCCTTTCAGGTTTGATCCGCATGTCTTGAGTGAGTCAGAAAAGATTTCAGAGAAAATTGCTCCTGAAGAGATTAAGAAGAGAAAAGATTTTCGATCCATCCTCACATTTACAATCGATCCAGAAGATGCCAAAGACTTTGATGATGCGATTTCATTTCAAAATCTGGATAATGGAAATTATGAAATTGGAGTACACATTGCCGATGTAACGCACTATGTGCAGCCTGGCACCATACTCGACAAGGATTCATACGACCGTGCCACCTCAGTGTACCTCGTGGATAGGACCGTCCCGATGCTACCTGAACGCTTGTCAAATGGGCTTTGCTCTCTTAGACCCAATGAAGACAAACTAACCTTTGCCGCAGTTTTTGAAATGGATGACAAAGGAAATGTGCACAAAGAATGGTATGGAAGGACGATCATACATTCCGACAGACGCTTTGCCTATGAGGAAGCTCAACAGCAAATAGAAAGTGGGGAAGGAGACCTCGCCAAAGAACTCCAGCTTCTAAATTCCCTTGCACTGAAATTGCGAAAGGAACGGTTTGCGAAAGGAGCCGTAAATTTTGAGACCACCGAAGTCAAATTTAAACTTGATGAAAAAGGAAAGCCGCTTGAGGTGGTGCCCAAAATCAGAAAAGATGCGCACAAGCTAATCGAGGAGTTTATGCTGCTGGCCAACAAGTCGGTGGCTACTTTCATCTTCAAAATGAAGAAAGGTGAAGATAAAAATACATTCGTCTATAGGTCGCATGACAACCCGGACCCAGACAAGGTCATGGACTTTGCCCAGTTTGCAAAACAGTTTGGGCATAAACTGGATATACAAGAGAAGGCGGTTTCCCGATCTTTAAATAAGCTCATGAATGAAATCGAGGGCAAGCCAGAACAAAACGTTCTACAGCAACTTGCTGTGAGAGCGATGGCAAAAGCCAAGTATACCACTGACGCGAAGGGGCACTTCGGCTTAGCATTTCCACACTACACGCACTTCACATCTCCTATCAGAAGATACCCGGACATGATGGTACATCGCCTGCTTCAACATTACCTGGATGGCGGCAAATCGGTGGGCAAGAAGGAGTACGAGGACAAATGCGTGCATTCTTCCGAACGTGAAAAGAGAGCTGCCGATGCTGAACGTGCTTCGATTAAATACAAGCAGGTAGAATTTATGAGCATGGCCAAAGACAAGGTATATGGCGGCATAATTACAGGCGTAACAGACTTTGGAATTTTTGTAGAAATCATAGAGACAAAATGTGAGGGAATGGTTCGGCTTGCAGATATGACTGATGACTATTATGAATTCGATGAACGAAACTTCAGAGTAATAGGCCGAAGGCGAAAGAATACTTATAGGCTAGGCGATAATATCGAAGTGCGCATAAAGAAGACTGACATTGATAGAAGACTAATTGACCTGGCAATTGAAAACTAGCACCGAGACTGTAGGAAAGTATCTATCCTGGATAGAAGCAGAAATCAGGAAGCAAAAATACGGTGAGCGCCCTGCTTCCTTGTATGACCCCATCAACTATATCATGTCGCTGGGCGGAAAACGACTAAGACCGCTTTTGGTGGTTATCGCTTATTCCCTATTTAAGAAGGATCCTCGCAAGATTATCTCGGCAGCAACGATAGTAGAATCGTTTCACAATTTCACATTGCTTCATGACGACATCATGGATAATGCCCCGCTGCGAAGAGGTAAGCCCACCGTGCACGAAAAGTGGAACACCAATACCGCTATCCTATCTGGAGATGTGATGCTGGTCAAGGTCTATGAGCAACTCTTCAATATCAAATCCGATAATCTCCGGCAAATTATTCGAAAGTTCAACGCATGTGCTGCTGAAGTGTGCGAAGGGCAACAGTGGGACATGGAATTTGAAAACTCCAAAGTAGTAACTGAGGCCGAGTATATTGAAATGATAAAACTAAAAACCGCTGTGCTTCTTGGGTTCAGTTTGGAATTTGGAGGATTGCTTGCCAACGCTAGCGCGAGGGACTGTGCGATACTTAAGAATTTCGGAGTAGATATTGGAATAGGTTTTCAACTTAAAGACGACCTGCTGGATGTGTATGCGAATAAAAGCAAGTTTGGGAAACAAGTAGGTGGTGATATTTTAGCCAACAAGAAGACCTACTTACTGATAACCGCGCTGGCAGCTGCAAAAGGGAAAGATAAAAAAGAACTGAATCGCTGGCTCCAGGCCACAAAATTCAGTAAACCAGAAAAGGTCAGAGCGATCACAGATATTTACAATAGACTTCATATACCAGCGCTCACGCAGGATAAGGTGAATTTCTATTTCAAGCGAGGTCTTAATAGATTGAAGAATCTTTCGGTGAAAGAGTCAGATAAAAAGGAGTTGCAAAAATTTGTAGTGGACTTAATTGACAGAATTAACTGATGAAGGAAGAAGGAATGTCGGCACATCCTATTCCGAAACTTTTTTGCAAGTCGGAAGTGAACACTCCTTTTGACACTTGTCAGATGTGCAATACCGACTTAAGCACAAAGCGATATCTTGTCGAGAAGGCTATTCGCAACTACCCCTCACTGAATTCCAGTGAAGTAATATTTGAATATGCGATGTGCCTCGATTGTGCTGGCAAAATGAGAATGGAGCTTTCAGAAGAATCGCGCAACAGAATAGAGCAATACTTCCGAAGCAACATTAATCCGTCAAATCTCAGAAATCGAATAGACTTGGGCAACTCTGATCATATAGAGGGACTGGTTTCAAAATGCATTGTAAAAGACACACAAATCAACAAGACGCAGGAATATTCAATATATGCACTTTGCGAAGGAGAGGAAATAATTGTGGGAGAATTACCCTACGCGCTTTCCGCAGAATGCATGGATGAAATGACAGCGCTACTTTCAGCGAAATCACTTGACATACTGGATGACTTTATTGGTAATCATTTCACAGGACCACCTGAAGTTATGGAAATCCTTAAGCGCAGACCAATACTCATTTAGTGACGCTCGTAGTAATACAATTTTGCTTTCTCACCATCCTTACTTTCACTCACGGTGAAGTACCCCTTCGCATCTCTGCTCCAGGCTATTGATTCTCCCTGCGGTTCGGGCTTATAGGGCAATTTGATAGGCTTCGTCTTAAGCATTTCGGTGATCGACAAACTATCACTTTTCAGCCAATAGAGTACCTCATCATAAGTTTTAATGAGCCACTCAGTACCATCAGAAGAAATGTCTGCAGCTACCACATTGTGAAATGGTATTGATAAGATTTTCTCAGGAACCAGGGTGTCAGCCTGCTGCAAATGGGCCGGTACCATATATACATTCACCTCTTTCTCTCTCTTGGAGATAAAATACATGTCACCGCTGGTCTGGTCTATAGTGAATGACTCCATATCTCTTTTCCCATCTGGTAGGTTTATTACTATAGTATCGACATGATCGATAGACACCTTCCTATCCCCAGTAAATGTAGGCTCAACAAGCTTGTACAAGTACTTGTATTCGTACTTTGCCTCGTTATCTCCAATCTCTCCAACAAACAGATAGGAGCGGCCAGCCTCGTCAGCAGGACCCAGGGCAATATCTTCCCAATCTCGATTCTTAATTTTCTCCAGCTTACACGTCATCACAATCTCTGCTTTCTCATCCAGCAAAAATATCTCTGCAGGATTCCCGCTATCATTAATTGTCCAGAGGTAGCCAGGATTACTAATGCTCGCTACTAGACCCGAGGCCTCCTCAAGTTTTGAGGACACCTTTCCCTGGCTCACTCCCTTTTCGAAGAGGGGTTGCCCTTCTACGTTGGATGGCTTCTTACACGCAAAAAGTACCGCTGAAAGTAGAATATAAACTCTTATCATATTGCCACCACAATTTACTATTCTAAACGTACAACTCTAGGAATCACAAAACAACAATGATCATGAGCACACGAATCCTTTTGTTCAGCCTACTTCTTGTCGTCATTCAGGAAAACTTAGCTCAACCCTTTGAGCCCAATAATTATCCAGCATATCAAGAAACAGTGGTAGACAAGATTGCCAAAGCTTACGAGACTCAATATGTTTTTCCTGAGAAGGGATTAGAAGCTGCTAAGTATTTGAAGGCCCAATTTGAAAGAGGTGCCTACGATGGCTTTGCAGGTAAGAGCCTAGCTGAAAAATTTACTGAAGACCTGCAAGCTCTTACAAAGGACAAGCATGTGCGAATCAATTTTCTAGTAAAAGATGAGAATAGCAAGCCCACCAACAGCATCGTGGATTTTGACAAGCGATTTAAAAATTATGGTATTGAGGAAGTAAAGATCATGGAAGGCAATATTGGATATGTCGACCTAAGACTGTTCTATCCCTTACAAAACGATGCAAAATCAAAGCAGGTGCTGCAGGAAACAATGTCTCAGATAGAAGACACGGAGGCAATCATTTTTGATCTAAGAAAATGCGTAGGTGGAAGTCCTGAGATGATTGCCCTGATCATATCTTACTTTTATCCGGAGGGCAGTAGAATTCATCTTAATAACTTTTACTACAGGCCCAATAACTCAACTTTTGAGAGCTACACCCTTGAAGAAATCGAAGGCAACAGAATGCCGGAAAAGAGATTATTTGTGTTGACAGGCTCAAAGTCCTTTTCGGCTGCAGAAGAATTCAGTTACGACTTAAAACATTTGAAGCGCGCAACGTTGGTCGGGGCTGTTACAGGAGGTGGAGCGCATACTGCAGAACCAAGAGAGATTGATGAAAATTTCGAAATGTTTGTGCCAACGGGGAGGGCAATCAATCCAATTACTAATTCCAACTGGGAGGGTGTTGGGGTAAAACCTGACGTGGAAGTAGATGAAGTGAGTGCATTAGGAGTAGCACACATCTTGGCACTTGAAGAGTGTGTAACGAATGCCAAGACCGATGCTGAGAAGGTAAAACTCCGTGCGTTAATTACATCCATAGAAAATCAAAACTAGTTCCATCTCAGGCTTCTGGACTCTTCTTCGTACTTTTGACGCCTATGCGGTCTTCCAATGACAAAGAGGCAAATGAAGATGATGATTTTGATGATGCACTTTTTGAGCACCACCGAATCGTAGCTGACCCCAAGCAAAGCCTTCTTAGGATAGACAAGTTTCTGACTGCCCGGCTGCCCAACGTGACACGTTCCAAAATTCAGGGCGGCATACACAATGGCTTTGTCAAAGTAAATGATCAGGACATAAAGCCAAACTACAAGATTCATCCCAATGATATTATTACCGTTTCCTTTCCTGAGCCCCCAAGAGATACCGAAGTAAAACCTGAGCCAATCGCTCTTGACATCATTTTTGAAGATGAGCATTTGATGATTGTAAACAAACCAGCGGGTATGGTGGTGCATCCTGCATTCAATAACTGGACTGGCACCTTGGTGAACGCCTTGGTTTACCACTTTCAAAATCTTCCTACTATGGCAGGAAACGAGGGCCGGCCCGGTCTTGTCCACCGCATCGATAAGGACACCTCTGGACTGGTGGTCATTGCTAAGTCGGAGGAGGCCCTCACGGGTTTGGCAAAGCAATTTTTTGATCATTCAATAGAAAGAAAATACTGGGCACTAGCCTGGGGCGAACCTGACCCAGCTTCAGGCACCATAAATGTAAATGTCGGTAGGAGCCTTAAAGACCGAAGAGTAACCGCAGCATTTCCCGAGGGCGACTTTGGCCGTGTGGCAATCACCCATTACAAAACACTTAAATCGCTACGATACGTTTCGCTATTGGAATGCCAATTGGAGACCGGACGTACGCACCAAATCCGAGCCCACATGAAACACATCGGTCACCCACTCTTTAATGATGTAACTTACGGTGGTCATGAAATTGTGAAAGGAACCGTATTTTCAAAGTACAAGCAGTTTGTGGAAAACTGTTTTAAGATTATACCAAGGCAGGCCTTACACGCCAAGACGTTAGGCTTTATTCATCCCGCCACAAAAGAAAAAATGTTTTTTGATTCAGAACTTCCCGAGGATTTCAAATCTGCAGTAGAAAAGTGGGAGCACTATGTGAAATACAATTAGTATTTCTCATGGGCTTGAGCTGGTGCACGGAAAACTTAAAGGAAATGCGTTTTGGTAAGGGCATCGTGCGATGCCAGTCAAAAGCTGAATACCAAGTCAGGCTACTAACCTAGCTCAAGACTCGTACTATTGTTTAGAGCCTGACGAATCTCCCTTAAAGCTTCTTGCTTTAATTCGTAGTAGCTTCGATTCTTCCTCGGCTTGTTTAGTAGCCTTTTGATGTAGAGAAGAACCTGCTCTGCCTGAAGACCATCCAACTCATCCAACGATGCCTGAATGGCGATTTTGGGTGAATTTTTCATTTTACGTAGTGGTTTGTTACATCTAATAACGTAAAAGTTAGCCATGTAGTTCTTGATGTTAAAGAGGCATAACCGAAAAACAACACGCAGGTAATATTTACGAGCATTAGGTAGGAATCCGACTGGCAAATATCCCTCAAAACAGGGCAGAGAATTAAAGCTTTACTTCAAGGATCTTTTTAATAATTCTCAACCACAAAATCGTAGGCATTTTCAAAACATATTTTTCGGGCCAGTTGTTCAGGAGATCGGTCTACTACTCTTTTAGGATACTCCTTCTTAATATTCCTTATGATCTGAATAAGGTCTTCCTCCAAGCGGCTCATATCTAAAACTGTTGCATATCGATTGATTGGATCAATTGATCCATCGAAGCCCGATCCGAGGCAAAGCACATCCCAAATCCGATGAGGGTGAGCAAGGTGATACTCAAATGGGATATGGATAAAATGCTCGACAGTGTGTGCTAGCAGCTTAATCGCAGTTCGCTTTTCTAATAGCGGTATTGAAAGCGTGCTCACCCAGGATCGCTTGTAGTAACCCAGCAATCGCTGATCTAAGGAAATTCCAATCAATCCATTACTTTGATGAATCTCAATCACATCCTCATCACACAGATTAATATTCCATGCCTTAAATCGGTTTACCTGGAAGTCATCTGTTTCAAGGCCTTTGTTCGCATTGCTTATGAGCTCTTCCAACCCAAAAACTCCCGCGTAGCCAACGTGACTCGCAATTACAGGAATCTTATTATCACAATTTTCAAATTTCCGATTAAACGGTCTTACAATTGACTTATAAAAATCCTGCCGTGCGGCAGCACTCATGTGCTTTACATCTATTAGGATTCTTTTCGATCCGGTGGGAGCCAAAGTCTTATCTAAACCTAGCAGTTCGCAGAGTACTTCATACGATGCGCTTTTTAGAATACCGGTATTGAGATTTTTACTCTGATCATAAAAATGTTCGGACGATGCCGGGAAGCTACGCGCATGTCCACATAACGTATTATCGAAATTTTGTGCAAAAGTAATGTAAAGCGGGCGGTGGCTCCATCCTGAAATTTCGCGATCCTCCAACTGCTCCTCTCCTTTCAGTTGTCTTATTCTACTTTTAAGTATTCCTATACTTACGTCTTTAGGTTCTTTTGCCCCGCGAAAAATATCATCTTCGGGATTACCAATTCCTAAAGAGTGGATTCCATCAATGGTAAGTACAAGAATCACATCGTCATTATCTGGCCGAAGCTTATGTAGCACATCGCTTCCTGTCCTTGCCAGTTGATAAGTACCCTGCCAGGATTGCTGCGGTCCCTTTGGTTCCAGTTGAAGCTTTTCGTACGTAATGGACTTCTCACCGGCCTTCTTGAGATAAAACTTGTATTGAAGTTTTAACTCCTCAAAATAATCGTAGCTGCCATTCTGAATATACCCCACACGCTCCAGCGGCAACTGCGTCATCCGATTATTTAGGAATTCAAAGTCGCTCTTCTTTACGCGCTCCAATCCTTTTTGAGATTTTAGACGTCTTGTGAGCCAGTCCACAGCCAAGTCCCCACCATCAAAATGGAATCTCCTGTAGTACTCCGTCATGATCTTCTTGTCGATCCTCCCACCCGGTTTTCCGTAAAAAAAACCTTTCTCGATGGGATAAAGTGCAGCAAACATCAACTTCACCCTCGCCTGAGTACTCTTCGCCAAATCGCACTGACTATAAGCAATAGCGCGCTTTCCTAGAATTTGATCCTGCAGATTTGATTGTGGGATGTGCCAGGGGTCCGCTGGTAGCTTGTCCAGACCATCCTGTGCCATGAAGGTAGAGTCGTAGGCAACTTTAGCTGGATGACAATGAATGTCAGCGTACATGGTCAAATATTTACACCTTGGGACACTTAAAAAGTGGTTGCCAATGGCATTTGGATTCTGTCAAAGACTTCGTTATCAAATCGTCCATTATTAAGGGAAATGGGCAGGATGTTGAGCTTAGGGAAAAGCGTTGAGAAGTCCCTACCAGCCTCAAGGAGAAAGTATGCAGTAGTTGTCAAGTTGAGTGAATAGGTCCTAATCGCTCTGAACATCTCTATTCCCGTGATCACCGGCAGGTCGGCAACACTTACGATGAGATTGTAGCTTTTTCCGCGGGCGGCTAGTAAACCGTCAAATCCAGTATGAGCCACATGGACCGCCCAACCCGCCCTGTCAAAATATGCCTTAATCTCATTTGTTGCCGATTCATGCCGATGAACCACAAGAACACTTGAGTATACACTCATTCCCTAAAACCTTAAGAGGTAAATATCGCTCCTACAGGAATCTTCTTTGGCTCAAAGCGGACGAGAAAACCGCCCAATCTTGGAAAAAGGGCCTTTTTGAAGCTAGAAAGGTGTTTTTTTATTTTTCTTATCTAAGGATATCCTTAGATGGCCTGGAATTAGCCGATCGTATTCTTAGCTTAATATACCGTTGTGGTAGGCAAATTTGATCATTCCTACTGTATTCCTCACTCCCAGTTTGGCCTGCACATTTGCTTTATGCGTATGAATGGTCTTTTCCGATATCGAAAGCTTCTGCCCAATTTCCTTTAGAGACATTTCAGAGCAAATCAACTCAAATATTTCTTTCTCTCGCTCGGTGAGTTCAGCAAGTCTGGAGAATACTGGACGCTCTGACTTCAGCGCCAGGCTGCGTCTCATCACGCTAGATACCAGATCATTATTATAAAAATCATTATCGTAAACTGCGTAAATGGCTCTCTCAAGTTCTTCAGGGTTGGAGTTCTTTAGCAAAAAAGTATGCACACCCAGCTCCAACATATGCAGCATAAACTTTTCGCTATCATGCTGTGTGAGTACCACCACTTTTACTTCGGGAAACTTTGGTATAATCTGTTCTGCTGTCTCCACCCCATTCATCACAGGCATTTCCAAATCCAGCAAAATGACATGGGGGCTCTTCCTTTCCAGCACCGATAGAAGTTCCTTGCCATGCTGCGCCTCTGAGACTTCATGCACTCTTGAAAAGCCTCCCACAAGCCTTACCATTGCCTTCCTAAAAAGGTTGTGGTCGTCCACTATACAAACATCAATCCCTCTCATTCTTCTTTATTGGTATAGTCACGATTAGTACGGTGCCTCTTGTTTTATTCTTCCTAAAAACTATTGTCCCATCTAATAAACCTACTCTGCTCTCAATGTTTAGCAAGCCATGACCGTGCCTCCTCATCGTCCTATTATTCACATTGGAAAGATCAAAACCCATGCCGTCATCCTCAATCTGGACAAGCAAGTCAGCACTTGTCCAGTCTAATCGTGTTTCCACTGATTTGGGCTTTGCGTGTTTTAATGCATTCTCTATGGCCTCTTCAATTACTCGATAAATCAGAATCTCATCATTGTAGCTAAGCTTAATTCGATTTCCGTTTTCTTTAAAGGAAATACTCACCGAACATACTCTGGTGAGCCTCTTGCATAATTCTATGATCGTCTGAGAGAGCCCAAAGCGATCCAAGGTAGACGGCATTAAATTCCAGGAGAGATCTTTCACTGTTTCATGAGCGCTATCAATTAAGCCAAACAGGCTTTCGGAATATCCGCTTTGCTCGTTGGCATTAAGACGCATAGTCATTAATAACATGCCTACGTCATCATGTAATCTTCTTGAAATGTTCTTCCTTTCAGATTCATGAGATTGAAAGGCGGTATGAAGCATTAATCTTTGGCTTTCCAATTGTTTCGATTGTTTCATACTATGCGCTCGCTCTTTCCCTTTCCAAATCATAATGACCACGATGACCGATCCAACAATCCCTAAAAAAATCGTAGACCACAAGGCGATCGACATGGTGTTCATATTGTAGTCCGGTACAGGTTCCTAGTGCCTCCATCACAGAAACTAGCCAACGTATTCTTTTTGTAAACCAAGTAACAGCCGAATGTATCATATTTTACCCTACTTTGGAGACCCGTGGTCGGGGCACCAGCATGGTCTGCCATGTAATATTTCATACAAAAAGCATTCAAAAAATTCGGCAGAGCAAGGCCCAAGGCCAACAAGGAAACTTAGCTACATCCCGTAAATATGGGTACAATCTGCAATATTGTTCAATAAATTAACTTAAAATCACCCAAATGAGTAAGACACTTCGCTTGCCTTCCCAAAGCGGACTCAAGCTATGCTCAGATTGATTGACGTTAGAAAATTATCATTATGGTCTAATTTTGATGTAAAATATTCTCTCATTCCAGAGCTGGCCACCTATAAAATTCATTCTAATGATAAGCGTACGAGAATCAAGCATTGAGGACATTCCCACCATTGTAGAATTTCAACAAAACATGGCAAAGGAAACAGAAGGGATAACGCTGAACACATCGACACTTAGGGCTGGGGTTCAGCGCGTCTTTTCGAATCCAACTCTGGCCAAGTATTATGTAGCTGAATCTGACGGCAAAGTAATTTCTTGTTTACTCGTTTGCTATGAATGGAGCGAGTGGAGAAATGGAATCATTTTTTGGATTGAATCTGTGTACGTGGCAAAGGAAGAACGAGGCAAGAAGGTGTTCACCACAATGTATAGATTCCTTCAGCAATTGGTCAATGTTGATGGCCAATTAAAGGGAATCAGATTGTACGTAGACAAATCCAACTATACAGCCCAGAAAGTTTATAGTAAATTAGGGATGGACGGAGAGCATTACAAAATGTATGAGTGGATGAAACCCTAATTACTGTACTTCAATCACCATCTCTATCTCTACTGAAATGTTGCTAGGAAGCGAGTTCATACCTACCGCTGCCCTCGCATGTTTTCCATTTTCACCAAAGACGGCCACCATCAAATCTGAACATCCATTAATCACCTTTGGCTGATCAGTGTAGTCATCAGTACAATTTACCATTCCATGGACTTTTACTATGCGTTTCACTTTGTTCAGCGTTCCTAATTCTGCTTTTATCGTTGACAAAAGAGAGATGCCAACCTGCTTTGCCGCAGCATAACCATCTTCGGTGGTTATATCCTTGCCAACCTTGCCAGTAATGCTGGTGCCGTCTGCTCTGCTCGGTCCATGACCAGACAGAAACAAAAGGTTCCCGGTTCTAACGGCCTTCACATAATTGGCGATGGGCTTTGTGGGAGGAATTAAAGTAATGCCCAGTTCTTCAACCTTCTTGTCGTAGTCAACTTTCTGAGCGTAGCTGGTGAGTGATATAAGTCCGATACAGAAAAAGGTCAATAGGGATTTCATAGGTTGCAATTTTAGTTCGTATTAACAAAGTATTAGTGACTATAATAGACCTGGCGCCAGGGAAAGACCAACTTTAAACCTCTTTTGTTCTTCCCAGCAATATCAATAAACCCCTGCGTATCGCTTAGATTTCCTTTCACATCCCAATAGTATAAGGTGCCCACTTTTCCCTTGCCGTAGGAGTGAGACGTGATGGCGCTGGTCCAATATCTGACTCGCCTGGCACTGGATGTATTAATTAATTGTGGACTAGTAAACTTCTGATAATAGACTGGAATTGTGGTGGCCAGGTATTCGGATTCCATGGCATCTTCGGTAAATCGCGAGTGCTCTATGCTCAATTGAGCAAAGGCGTTGAAGGTAGTCACAAAACCAACTATTAAAAGAATTACTCTTGTCATATTCTTCTAGTGCTACGGCATACCTCCACTGAGAGGTAATGCAAAAATTATGGCCGCAAATAAAGTTACAATTTTTATTCTCCTAATTTCGAGAATTATGGAAGAGATTTCGAGGTGCCCATGGTGCCTGGGGTTTGAGGAGTACATTAAGTATCATGACGAGGAGTGGGGAGTACCCGTCCATGATGACCGTATTCATTTTGAATTCTTGATTCTCGAAGGGGCTCAGGCAGGATTGAGTTGGGCTACTATTCTAAAGAAGAGAACAGGCTACAGAAGACTTTTTGCAAATTTTGATCCTGTAAAAATCGCCAGGTTCTCCGATTCAAAACTTGAAAAAATATTGCTTAATCCTGGAATCATTCGCAACAGATTAAAAGTATTCGCTGCAGTAAACAATGCGAAGAGGTTCCTGGAAGTGCGGGATGAGTTTGGAACGTTTGACAATTACATTTGGAGGTTTGTCAAAGGCAAGCCCATTGTCAATCGCTGGAAAGCTATGAGCAAGGTCCCTGCTACAACCAGGGAGTCTGACGCCCTTAGTAAAGACCTTATAAGCCGGGGTTTCAAATTTGTGGGAAGTACCGTGATTTACGCCCATATGCAGGCCTGTGGGCTTGTGAACGACCATCTAGTCAGCTGCTTCAGACATGAGGAAGTAGCAAGTAGGAAATAGTTACGTGAGGTATTTAATGAAAGCGTACATGCCTAAGACAAGGAGCACCATGCCTGGCACGCGCTTGACCAACTTGCTGTTCTTTACGTAAGCCGCAAGTTGTTTCGCTAATAGTGCAAACATGATAAGTAGTATCATGGCACCCACCGATGTGCCCAGCACGTATGAATGCAATAGGTATACGTTTGATAAAGAAATCCAGCCTTGCGCCTTCAGGTAGGCGGTGATCGCTATCCAAAATGGAATTGCCATCGGATTGAGTATGCTAAGTACGAGTCCTCTGCGGAAACCGCTATCGGCAAACCGGGTAGTAAATGAAGAGGGTTTTTCTGCCGCCCAAAGATTGAGCCCACCAAGGGTGGTCATGACAATTGCAGTAATGAGCTGAAAGTTTTCTATTACCACAGGTGAGGATGTAACCCAAGACTCAAATTGTATGGCAATCCATGTATAGGGATATTCCACTATCGCTACTGCCAACGCAAATCGCAAAGCAATCCGCACCTTACTTTCAAGGCCTAGCTGTAGAACCGTCAGATTGAGAGTGCCTGGTGGAATCGAACCAAGAAAACTGAACACAAGACCAATAAGAAAGACCCAAAGGATTTCCATTACTGAGCTGTGGCAGCCTTAAATCTCTTGAAAATCCTCACCCCGTCACGGAAGGGCAGGTACGCAACCCCACGTTTATGGTTTGTCTTGCTGATTTGATAAATCGTTCGCCAATGCACGAATAGATCCCTGACAGCTTTTATAATGGAAGCTCCGGGATGATAAATATGTGAAGGCTCTGCTCCGCAGCCATTGAGTTCCATTATCATCACTTTACCCTGTTCAAGGTCTTTTATAGACTTGGTGCGCAGGTCATAGCGTCCAAAGTAAAAACCGTCTACCTCTTTACTTATCATGTCAAATGCTTTAGACATCTCCTCACTTATAGAGCTGTTGCGATTGATAAACTTTGTGCCAAGGCAGTGGTTGCCGATCGAAATCAATTCCAAAGTCTCCCCTTTATCGAGTACTTCATCGAGACGATCTTCGTACAAAGTCTTGAGTTTAGGCCATTGAAGCTTTGCGCGATCAAGATCCAATATCAATTCTTTAATCGTGCTGTTGCCATTTCCCTCTATCTTTAACATTTCCTTTTCAGTTAAAGAAGTTACAGTACCTTCTGCACGTTCCGGAAATCGGACGTAGAACACACTAAATTCCAGTGGTAAATCAACATACTCTTGTATAATAAAGTTGGTCTTCACTGTCGAGAGGTAATTGTCCAAATCACTTTCATGCTTGATGCGCTTTACCATCCATCCCCGCTCTCCCAGATCAGGTTTGAAAATAACCGGAAACGAAAGGTGATTGGATTGCATGAGTCGCAACACCTCTTCCTTGTCACAGGGAACTTCAACTAAGATTGATGTGGGCTTGCAGGCTTTTGGAATCTTCGCCAGAATTTCAAATTTCGATTCACCAAACATTCCACCAGTTAATATGCCAGGGTTGGACGCTGAAAAAAAGAATAGTGATCTCGTTCTAAGTGATAACCAAAGCCAGTATAATATGAGCGGAGCTTGCACGATCCCGAAAGGCCAATACTCCCAGCTTAGAAGCCTTATCATAAAGTTGCTTCTTGTTACTCTCCTTATCAAACTCATGGAGATGGATGCTTACTGGGCCGTCACGGCTACATCCTTATGCCTTAATGTTGATGCAGCAATTCCGAAATCTGGAGGAAGGACAATATATGGGGCGATCTCCCTTAGGCCTATTTTCATTATGGCCATGTGATGCACCGCATGTTCAATGTTGTAGGTCAATTCTCTAAAATAGTTGGTGTCTAGAATAACGCACTCATGGGAGTCAAGTTTGTAACCTACTTCAAGGCGTAAACCAAAGTCTGATTTTTGAGCGCCAACAAATTCACTGATACTCCTTATTGTCTGAAGGGCCAGATCTTTACTTGCCTCCAATGTCTGGTCATGCGCTCTGGCGTCATAATTTATTACGCCCCTCTGGCAGCCTGATTGCAGACATATAAAGAATTCCAGGGTATGTCGCATGTGCTGCCCTATACTCACGTTTCCTAGCTGCCCGCAGGGTTTGATGAAGTCTTGTTCATCAATCTGCTCTACTACCAGGGCCAACTGCGACAGAATAGAATTAGATGCTTTGATAAGTTGCATAACGATCTTAAAAATCAATCGGCAAATATACTAAAAACAGGTAAGCCACATATTGTCAACCTATTGTACTATTTTTTGCCAATTGCTGTCTGCTTTTGCCTTCAGGGCGTTCTCGTTTTGATTCCAACCTTCCAGCGTGTTGTTGCCCCAGAAGTTGTAAAACAGATAAAGCTTGCCATTGAAAATTTTATAAGTTTTTGGGTCGACTTTTACTTTTTCACCTGTTTCGCCCATGGCAAAGGCACACCAGCCGCCATAGGCCGGTTCATACTTCTCCACATCACTTTTGAATGCTGCCTGATTTTGCGCATTTACGAAATAGTAGGTTATTCCGTTATGCACCGCTGATATGCCAGGCTTGCCTTTTGTCGGACTGCCTAAAAAATAGGTCACAGGATCATATCCATCTAGAGCAAGCGATTTCTCCACATTAAAATGCTTCTCCCGTGCTTGTGCCGTTTGGGCCAGCAACCGAAAGGAACTGCTCACTAAGAGGGTGATACTGATGAGTGTAATTAAAGTTGATTTCATTACCCCTGTAACGGTGCTCAGTGTCATTTCGGTTCTACCAATTGGGCATTTGTCTCTTAAACTACACTTTTGATCAAGGTGCTTTCGGAACAATGTCCTTGACTAGCTGCCAAACCAAGTCGGGTTCAAACCCTTTGCCTATCGCATAGCGGGCCAACTTATTACGCATCTCAAAGTCATTCATGTCTGCTAGCTGCTCTTTTTTCTTAGTCAGGATTTGCTTGAGAGCCACTTGGTAATCACCTTGATCAATTTCATTTAGACCCGTCTGAATACACCTTGGAGTTAAACCGCGTTGTTCCAGTTCTCGAATGATTTTAAGTCGTCCCCACTTTTTCATTCTGAATTTACCACCAGCGAAAGCCTTGGCAAATCTCTCTTCATTTAGAAATCCATCAGTGATGAGTTGAGAAATCATATCGTCTACCTGATTGGACCACAGCCCATATTCAAAAAGTTTATTTCTTACCTCTTTGTGAGAGCGCTCCTGATACGCACAAAAGTTTTGAATTTTGGCCAAGGCCTGCTCGGGTGTGTGCTTTCTTTTCTCCACGCTCAAAACTATTTGATGAGAAAAAACAGAACAGTGAAGGGAGGGCTACTTGATGTAACCTTTATTCCTCAATATGCTTGTCAGGAATTTTCTTTCGTTCTCCGAATTAAATATTCTGAAGGGAAGGTGAATTAGTTGGGCTTTGTTTACCATCAAGAGAAAATAATCCTTACCCACTTTAGCTCTTTTTATCTGATCCCATTTCATTGGCATACCTTCTCTTGCGTTGAGCTTGATCACCACCTGCTGACTATTTATTTCATAGGAAAGCCTTTCAAAAAGCATTTTTCCTTGCTCCAATTGTGTCACTCCATAAAATTGAATCCACCAAAAAAGAAGGTATAAGAGCACCGAAATACCTGCACCAATAAACCACCAGATGCTCGGAATCCAAAGATAGAGGAGGCAAATGGCGACCACGATAAGGCTCACCCACCATTGCTGCTTGAGAATGTTGCCCATCGCCAAGCGCACATAATCCTTTTTCTCAAATCTATAGTTCTTAGTTCTTACAAGCATATTTCAGTAATGACTTCTTAGGAGGCACAAAAATAGTGCCTTTGAGCTAGTCGCAAAACTTTATTTAACGACTTTCAAGCTTAAATCAAGGCTCTTTACAGAATGCGTCAGTGCGCCAACAGAAATGTAATCCACACCGCATTCGGCCACATCTCGCAAATTGCTTTCGGTGATTCCCCCACTGGCTTCCGTCTTAAAGGTGCCACCAATAATATTCACTGCTTCCTTCACCTCATGAGGCCTCATGTTGTCTAGCATGATCACATCTACTCCACCCACAGCCATTACTTCTTTAACCTCACTTATGTTTCTTGTCTCTACCTCAATTTGTAGCTGCTTGTGATTGCTTGACAAATAGTCCCTGACATTGTTAATAGCAGCTCCTATCCCGCCAGCGAGGTCACAATGGTTGTCTTTAAGCATTACCATATCATACAAAGCAAACCTATGATTAAGTCCTCCTCCAATTAGCACAGCCCACTTCTCCATTAGGCGAAAGTTCGGTGTGGTCTTACGCGTATCAACCAACCGGGCTTTGGTTCCTTCGATCAGTTTGCCGAGTACTCTCGTGTATGTAGCTATGCCGCTCATCCGCTGCATGCAATTGAGGACGAGGCGCTCGGTAGAAAGAATGGACTGTGCACTGCCCTCAACAATAAAGGCAATGTCACCCGTTGTCACTTGCTCGCCATCTTTCTTGAATCCTGTAATAGAAAGCTGTGGGTCGTATTGATGAAAGATCTTTTCAGCAAGCTCAACACCCGCAATTATCCCATCATTTTTCACTAGCAACTGGGCTTTCCCCTGGGTGTAATGTGGAAATGCGCCTAACGAAGAATGGTCTCCCTCGCCAATGTCCTCTTCTAATGCAGATTGAATGAATTTGTAGATTGATTCATCCGTGATATACCAGGGCCTCATTCTTTCACAAAACTGATCTCATGAATCAGGTAAGAGCCCCCAATCTCCTTTACGCGCATAAGTACACTATAGGTGTCTGCGTTGCTAACGTATCTGCCTATTGCAAACTGTAAGCCGCCCTTTGAGGATCCCGTATGCACAATGCTAAAACTGGTTGGGGGGTGCTTTTTGAAGAAATCTCTGAAAACGAACTCAGACTGCGTCTTACTGTACGTGTTCACTTCCCCTTCCATATTGATATCCACCGATTGATTCAAGTGCTTTGACATTTCCTTTGCACTTCCGGCACTCACCACATCTTTGATTGGATCAAAGATTGTATTTTGACCATGGCATACTACCGATACCAGGCTAAATGTTACAATCATTGTCAATATGAGACTTCCTCTACGCATGCCTTCTATTTATCTGACCAAAATTATGCCATTAAATGACTTCCCAAAAATTAATCATACGATTAAGAAACCTAACGTATGTTAATCTGGGATTTGCAGTGCAATAAACCACACAAATGACTAGCATTGGATTTATATTTGTAATTATTTTTTAACCACATGAACCAGCGGGTTTTACTTATGATTTTGGATGGATGGGGAATTGCTCAAGACAAGAGCCGTTCCGCGATAGACCAAGCCAAAACTCCTTTTATTGACGCGCTTTATAAGAAGTACCCTCACAGCAAATTAGAAGCATCAGGTTTGGCAGTCGGGCTGCCGGAAGGTCAAATGGGTAATTCTGAAGTGGGGCACATGAATATCGGTGCTGGCCGCATTGTTTATCAGGACCTGGTGCGAATCAACAAGGCCATAGAAGAAAATGAGTTAGCCTCGAACAGTACTTTGAAAGAAGCACTTGCCTTCGCCAAGGCCAATCAAAGTAAGATTCATTTCATTGGATTAGTGTCCAATGGTGGAGTGCATTCGCATAGTGACCATTTGAAGGCAATGTGCAGCCTCGTTTATCGAGAGGGTTTAGAAAAGGTTTACATCCATGCATTCACCGATGGAAGGGATACGGATCCAAAAAGTGGGTATGAATATTTGGCAGATATACAGCGCCATGCGTCCAAAACTACAGGCCAAATTGCTAGTATAACCGGCAGATACTTTGCCATGGATAGAGACAAGCGATGGGAGCGGGTAAAGGTCGCCTATGATGCGATGGTTAAGGGCTTAGGAAAACGAACATCGAATCCGCTTGCAGCCATTGAAGAATCATATGCGGAAGGTGTAACAGACGAATTTATTCAACCAATCATAGCAACCGATGATAGCGGAAATCCAATTGCAGCCATTGAAGAGGGTGATGTGGTGATCTGCTTTAACTTTAGAACAGATAGAGGAAGACAAATTACAATGGCGCTGACACAGGAAGCTTTTCCTGATCATGAAATGAAGGTCATGAAACTCCATTATGTTACCCTCACTCGATATGATGACTCCTTTCGAGATGTAAACGTAGTATTTGAAAAGGACAATCTCGTAAATACACTGGGTGAAGTCGTTTCCGCTCACAACCGAAAGCAAATACGAATTGCTGAAACAGAAAAATATCCCCACGTTACCTTCTTCTTCTCTGGCGGCAGGGAAGAGCCATTTTCTGGGGAAAGGCGAATATTATGTCCTTCTCCAAAGGTGGCTACCTACGATTTGCAGCCAGAAATGAGTGCTGCCGACATTAGGGATCAGATTATTCCAGAACTAAACAGAAAGAGTGCAGACTTTATATGTCTCAATTTTGCCAATCCTGACATGGTGGGCCACACCGGTGTATTTGAAGCAGGCGTGAAAGCATGTGAGACTGTGGACAATTGTAATAAAGCGGTAACCGAAGCAGCTATAAAAAATGGTTATGCTGTAATCATTATTGCAGATCACGGCAATGCAGACATCATGATCAACGAGGATGGCACGCCACACACTGCTCATACAACGAATCTAGTTCCATGTATACTAGCAGGTAGCCTTGCCGGGCGTGCACTGAAAGATGGCAAACTGGCAGACCTCGCACCCACCATTCTTTCCATTATGGAAATCCCTATTCCCAAGGAGATGACAGGCAAAATACTGATTCAATGAGCCGCTTTCTAGGCCTTCTGATATTCCTCGGGTTGCTATCGTGTAATGAGAAAAGGGAGGAAGGAAATGTTAAAAAATACTTTGACATTGACAGTCTGATAAATAGTCAGATATCAATGCTAAGTGCTGCACGAAAGTCAGTGCAGAAGTATGCCAAAATCAATTTACAAGGTGACAGCACATTGGTGACTCCTGACAGCGCAGGGTGGGAAAATGAGCTGGCAACCTTCAGGCATCTTGACATCATCAATAAGCCAATCTATAAAGATGCTTATACGTTCAGCGAATCAAAAGATCCAAACAGCAACCTCACCGTCCACACCTATCGGGCGAATAGGAATATTCCAATTCAGGAATTGAGAATCTATTATCTAAATACTTTAAATAATCTCAAGAGATTGGAAGCAATCACCTCCGAGCGAAATGCGCTCTTCTCTACGGATAGAAAAATGAAAATTGAATTTGACGGGATATTGACTCTCTACGAGCTTTCTGGAATACAGAAAATGATTCTGAGCGATACCGTAAGATTCTCCATAAAGTCGAAGGTAATAGTCGACTAGCAGAGAGTTTTAGCAGCACCGATTACTTGCAATAACCAGCGCGAACAAACTAACTTTCACACCCACCCGGCTTGTGCAGAATCTTGTGGTATGGATACCATAGACATTCATATGTTTAACTTCAAAATGGATCCAGGTCTAATGAATGAATTTTCTGATCTCTGGCAGCCCACCAATTGTCAATTAGGGTAGGTTCCCTTTTACAAAATGCCGGTATTAACTGACACGTGTAAGTTTTACAGATTAGTTTATATTTGTGCCCAAAGATGAACAAGGGTCTCGTTTTTACTTAGTTTTGAGTAGAAATCGGCCCTTTTTACCTAACAAACAGCTTTAACGATAAATGCTCCTATTTTCCCTGTTTAGAAACAATAGTCAGACGGAGACTATTCTTTTCGGAGTATTTGCCGTTATCATCATAGTTTTTCTACTAGTTGATCTGGGAGTCTTCAATAAGAAGGCACATAAGATCTCAACTAAGTCGGCACTTTATCAATCAATCTTTTGGGTATTTGTCAGCACTGTCTTTGGTTATCTTGTTTACAGGTATGACAACAGCGGATCCGATGCGGCCTTAGAATACTTTTCAGCCTACCTGACTGAGTATGCGCTTTCGGTTGATAACATCTTTGTGATCCTCCTAATCCTCAAGTATTTCAATGTAAAGGAGGAATACTATCACAATATTCTCTTTTGGGGAATACTTGGCGCGGTAGTTTTTAGAGGAGTCTTCATCTTTGTAGGTGCGTTTTTCATCGCAAAATTTCACTGGATACTATATGTATTTGGCGTTTTCTTAATTTACTCAGGTATCAAGATCTACTTTGAGGATAGTGATGAGAAGATTGATCCGGAGAAGAATCCAATCTTAAGACTTTGCCGAAAGTATTTACCGATGACCGAGGATGAACACGGGGGCAAGTTTATCGTCACCAGTCCAAAGTTGATGTTCACGCCCCTATTTCTCGTGATCGTACTCATAGAGACTACGGACCTCATTTTTGCAGTAGATTCAATTCCTGCTGCCTTTGCTATTACTCAAAATGAGTTCTTGATCTACACGTCCAATATTTTTGCAGTGCTTGGATTGAGAGCTATGTTCTTCTTACTGGCGGGAATAATCGACAAGTTCTATTTATTGCAAAAGGGATTATCCATAATTCTATTCTTCATAGGTGCCAAGATGATACTTGAGATATTTGAAGTGCACATTCCCGTGACCTTATCCTTTTCAGTCATTCTTGCCACGCTCACGCTGTCTATTATCTTCTCGGTAATCGTGCCTAAGAAGGAGCGATCTAAGGAACTTTCCTAGATTATTCGTCCTTCAGACTTTCTGAAAAAATCGAGCTTGGCAATATCTTCATTAGCACAGGTAGCGTTAGGTATCGCTGTGGTAGGGAAATTATTACAAACGTAGGGATCGTTTTGAGCACGGTGAGCATTAGCCCTTGCACCTCCTCTTTTTCCGACTCTTCGAGTTCAGCTGATTTAGCTTTCTTTAGCAGGTCCATCAAACGTTGGCTGTCCTGTACTTCACTAATTATTCTGTTTTTGTTGTTCTGCGTGAGCCTTGATAATCGTTGAATGAACTTTTCACTCACTTGATTGAAGTCGTGCTTGTTTTGCAGATAGCCCAACTCCTCCCAATGCTCAAGCACAAATCCTTCAATCGCAATGAGGCTATTCTCCAGATCCTCCTCAGAAAACTCCAGATAGCTACATAGCTTTGCCAGAAAGTCTTCCTCAGTCCGCTCCACTTTCTTATCTGCCCATATCGTAAGTATGGCCATTTCAAGAAAAAACTTCTTGAGAATCCAAGAATTGTTCGTGGGCAAATTGATCGCGTCAATCTCAATTCCATTTTCAAATATCTCTTTCGCTTCTTTCTTTTTCTGGACAGATAAGTCAGCACTTTGCAAGAAGAACTCTAGCAATTTGCGCTCTTCAAACTCAATCGTTCTATTGGCATGGGATGCTGCGGCAATAATTTTGATAATAGAAAACCTAAGTTCTTCTCTTTCATACTTAAAAAAGTCAGATACGATGCGGTCTGCATTGGTATGTATCCATTGACCAAAGATGAAGATGTCAAGAAACAATAAGCTGTTGTGAAAGAACTGGGCCCAAAAATTTCCCGTGAACCGGGATGTACTCGCAATTCTCTTATCTAGAATCTTCTCGGCAAGCTCAAGTGGGGTTTTTCTTCTTCCAAAAAGAGTTTTCGATGGTGTGGCTAACTCCGGAAAGATATTATTGTAAAAATTTGCAATACTCCCGAGTGTCCTGGTCATTACCTCTGAGAGATCCTCAGAATTTTTGACAGGTTTGTCATTAAATAATAGCGAACTGCTGATCAAGCTTTCAGCCAAAAGGATCTTCATCCTATCTCTTTCATCCCAGTCTTTGCTGGCCGGATGATCCATCACCTCAACTGCACGGCCATACATCAGCCCCGTAGGTTGTATGACCCTGTACAACGAGTGTTCAGGATGCGAAGTTTTTTTACTTTCTTCGACCAACCCCCCTAGTAATTCTTTTCGGAAACTTAAGTATTCTGCTAGCCAGCCTTTTTCGTTAGGCTTCATGAGCGAAAATCATTAATATAAATGGAGCGAAAATTTAGTTAAAAATAGTGTGCTCTCCCAAGCGATGCCCTATACCTTGCTATTTGGCTTTTTTCCACCCCTTTTTGGCCAATTGCAACGCAGCGTCTATGACTTTATCTTTTAGTCCTTCCTTAAACACGTCAAGTCTCTTGCCCACCTGCGGGTCGCTGCATCCAATTATTTGAGCAGCAAGAATTCCAGCATTCTTTGCGCCATTGAGCGCAACTGTAGCCACGGGAACGCCACCGGGCATCTGTAAGATCGACAATACAGAGTCCCACCCGTCTATTGAATTGGAGGATTTGACAGGCACTCCAATTACAGGTAGTGAAGTGAGTGAAGCAATCATTCCAGGGAGGTGTGCCGCTCCCCCAGCACCGGCAATAATCACTTTCAATCCATTCTTCCTCGCTTCAGTTGCGTATTTGTACATGCGCTCTGGAGTTCGATGGGCTGAGACAATGCTTATTTCGAAGGGAACCTTTAGCTCCTCAAGTATTTGCGCTGCCTCCTTCATGATTGGCAGATCAGATTGGCTTCCCATTATGATGCCTACAAGGGCTTTGCTCATGCTATTACTTTCAAGTGGTGCTTTACAAAGTTGGCTTTCTTCTTCAAACTTTCCATGTCTTGGTCTACAATTGTTACATGACCCATCTTGCGGAAAGGCTTTGTTAATTTCTTTCCATAGAGATGAATGTGTGCTCCCTCCACCTCGAGTACCTCATTAAATCCCTGGTATTTTGCCTCTCCAGCAAATCCATCCTCGCCAAGGAGGTTAACCATGGCACTCAGTGATTTGACCCTCGTGCTTCCCAATGGCCATCCCATGATTGCCCGCAGATGCTGTTCGTATTGAGAGGTCTCATTGGCCTCAATGGTTTGGTGGCCACTGTTATGAGGGCGGGGCGCAATTTCATTCACTAATACCTCTCCTTCCTTGGTGACAAACATCTCTACCGCCAGAAGGCCGATCATTTCCAATTCTTGCACTACCCTTTTGGCAATTTCATCGGCTTTCTTACTGATTGCCTCAGAAATCTCCGCAGGTGCGAAGAGATACTCAACAAGATTCTTTTCCGGATGAAATGCCATCTCTACTGCTGGGTACGAGGTAATTTCTCCTTTGGTATTTCTCGCTACAATGATTGCAATCTCCTTTTCGAAGTCTATAAGTTTTTCAAGTAGGCTTGGTGCTTCAAAAGCCTTGTCTAAGTCACCTACTGTTCTCAAAATCTGAACACCTCTGCCATCATAGCCTTCCTTTGCCAATTTGTTCACCGCGGGCAAAAATTCAGATTGCGCTTGAACTTCCCTCCTGTTTTCTGTGAGAACAAAATCAGCAGTCGGAATATTCCTATCCTGATAAAATTTCTTCTGTTCTCTTTTGTCTTGAATCAATTCAATAATATGAGGCTGCGGATATACTTTCTTGCCAAGGCGTTCAAGCTGTTTTAACGCTTGCGTATTCACATTTTCAATCTCAATTGTGAGGAGGTCACAGCCTTCACCAAATTTCAATACGTCTTCGTAACTCGCTAGGCTTCCAACCTGAAAATTGCCCAACTGACTGCATGGTGCAGCAGGATCTGGATCCATGAACGACATGTTCAGATTGAAATCTACACCAGACTGAAGCAGCATTCTGCCTAATTGTCCGCCCCCTAAAATGCCTAATCTTAAATTTTGATCGAATTGAGATTTCATAGGTGACGAACATCTACGGTTAGCAAATTCAATATTACAAGGGAAGGTAAGATGAGCAGGGGACCCAAAAGAATTGAACGCTAGTATTTTACTTGTTTTGCTCGTTGTACTACATCATTAAATTCAATGCCCGACATTCGGATTGAGTACAGCAATAATCGTACTTCCTTTACATGCACACGACCATCGGCTTCCGACATTTTGTAGAGATGAACGAAGGCATTTATTTTATCTTCATCGCTGCATTGACCTAAGTGATCTATTCCTGCCTGGTAGATTTGCTTTTCGGATTTTCCTTTAATTTCTACTTCGAAAGCCTTAAGGGTTTCATCCGGAATCTTCTCGTAGTCTTTGATCTTGCCTAAAGCATCATACTCATTTATATCTATCACGCCATCCGCGCTTATTAGCAGATGTGTGAGGTAGAGAATACCCAGATGACAGTTCTTATGATCTTGCATGAGTAGAATTACTGCTTAAATATAGATAGAAATACGACTATTAAAACACCGTTGATCAGGAAAGTACCTGATACACAAAGAGACTGGCTAGATAAGCCAAAGTGGTCATATAGACCAACTGAATCATAGGCCACTTCCAGCCGTTAGTTTCCCGCTTGACAACCGCCAGGGTACTCATGCATTGCATTGCAAAAGTATAGAAGACAAGCAGAGAGAGGCCAGATGCCATATTGAATCTGAGCTCCCCAGTTTCAAGGTTCCGTTCGGCACGCAATCGATTCATGATGGTCGTTTGATCACCCGCGCTACCCACACTGTAGATAGTGGCCATCGTCCCGACAAAAACTTCGCGCGCTGCAAATGAAGTGATCAAAGCTATCCCAATCTTCCAGTCATAGCCTAATGGTCTAATTGCCGGCTCTATCGACTTGCCAATGATCCCTGCATAGGAATTCTCCAGCTTGTACGCAGATAACCTGTCATCGACTTCTTCGCTTGTGATCTGCCCCAACCGCAGTTCCTCATCTACAATTGCTTTTGCCTGCTCCATCCGATCGGAAGGGCCATAGCTTGCCAGCACCCATAGCACTATTGAAATAGCAAGAATAACTTTGCCCGCTTCGAATACAAACGTCTTTGTCTTTTCCACAATTGTAAATCCAACGTTGGACCATTTGGGCATTCTATAGGTCGGAAGTTCCATGATCAAGAAGCTTTTTTCCTTCACCTTGATGATCTGCTTCATCACCCATGCAGATATGATTGCTGCAAGAAAACCAAGCAAATACAATCCCATTAACGCCAGGCCCTGAAAATTAAAGAAGCCTAAAACACGCGTATCAGGAATGATTAAGGCGACCAGAATAGCATATACCGGAAGCCTTGCAGAGCAGCTCATCAGGGGCGTGACAAAGATGGTAATGAGACGATCCTTCCAGTTTTCAATGGTGCGGGTAGCCATTATCGCAGGAATGGCGCAGGCCCATCCTGAAATAAGTGGAACCACACTTTTACCGCTCATGCCAAACTTCCTCATGATCTTGTCCATCAAAAAGACTACTCGCGACATATAGCCTGTCTCCTCCAAGATGGCGATAAAGGCAAAGAGGATGGCGATTTGCGGGATGAAGATCACGATGCCACCGATACCAGGAATTATTCCCTGAGTGACTAAATCAAATAGTGGTCCTTCTGGAAATGTTCTACTAAGATAGTTGCTTAGGTCAGCAAAGGACCTATCAATAAAGTCCATAGGTATTTGCGCCCAAGCGAAAATTGCCTGGAAGATTAAGAATAGAATAGCAAAGAAAACGAGGTATCCCCACACTTTGTGAGTCAGGACTTTATCTATAGAAAAAGACGTCTTCTTCCACTCGGTATCTGCGCTCCTGATTGTCACCTTGTCCAGCAGATCTTGAATAAACTGATAACGCAAAATAGTTTCGGCTCCTTGATACTTCCCCGGAAAGAACTGATAGAGATCTGCCACAGACCTAATGAACGACTTATCAGGAGTGGTTAAGAAGGTAAGGTTCTCCACTTGTTGCAGGTATTGATACGCCTCGTAATCGGTACTGAGACTAAAGTGCTCTTTGACTTTTTCGATAGCTGGCCTGATATCCTTGTCAATCGGATAAATTGTTTTGGTTGATGACCGAGCTGATTCGATTAAGGCCTTTTTTAGATCATCCACACCCTGCCCTGTGCGAGCATTTATTAAAACTACCGGCACATCCAATAACATCGAAAGTTTTTGCACGTCAAGGCTTTGCCCCGACTTGGCGGCCAGGTCCAGCATATTTAGTGCAAGCACAACAGGAAGCCTAAGATCAATCAATTGAGAGAGCAAGAGCATGGAGCCACGCAGGTTTGTTGCATCTGCAACGAGTATGACCTTATTGGGAAAATTATTATTCCTCTTGTCCGAAAATATCTCAGTAACTATCTTCTCATCCAGTGAGCGCGGATAAAGACTGTAGATACCCGGAAGATCGATCACTTCCGCGTAGGTATCTTCATTGAGTTTACAAGTCCCAGTTTTTTTCTCAACCGTGACCCCTGGGAAATTCCCTACTTTTTGACTAAGCCCTGTGAGTGTGTTAAAAAGTGACGATTTGCCAGAATTTGGCTTTCCAGCCAAAGCAACTTTGAGAATATTCACTTCTTCTACACTAATTTAGAATTGATATGGATGCAGCTTCATCTAACCTCAGGGTTAATTCATACCCTGCGATGCTCACACAAATAGGGTCTCCCATCGGTGCTCTAAAATTTAACCGCACTGCCACACCGGGTAAAAAGCCCATCTCCAAAAATTTGTTCGAAAAATCATCAGAGAGAAATCCAGCGATTATCGCAGTGTCACCTGGAGCCATTTGGGCAATACTTCGTGACTGATCCACCACCTTTATTTAGATTAAATATAAACAACGAAGATAGTCGACCGGTCCCGATATCCCAATAATTTCTCTTTTGCATGTTAAATTTGGGGAATGGGAAAGCGAGAATCCAAAGACAAAAGAGAAAACAAGTCCAAAAGCGACCAGAAGCAGAACGAAAAATCGAACGAGCGACCTGAAAATGAAGAAGGTTTTGGTGGAATTCCCAAAAGAGATCTAAAAAGAAACCTTGGGTGCGGCTAGCTAGATGCCCCCTGAGAGAAATATTCTTTTCACCCGCTCCCCTGTGTTTGTCAATATCTCGTAAGGAATTGTGTTGATCCTATCAGCTACAGACTGAATAGGCATCGCATCGCCAAAGATTATTACTTCGTCCCCTTCCTCTGCATCCTCAACTCGAGTAATATCCACCATTGTCATGTCCATGCACACATTACCAACCACCGGAACCTTCCTGCCTCGTATGACAACAAATCCTTTACCCTGGCTAAAGCCCCTGCTAAAGCCATCTGCATATCCGATGGCTATGGTTGCGATCCTCATCCTTTCATTGACTGCTCCTTTGCGCCCGTACCCTATTGATTCTCCTGGCTCCACTACTTTTATCTGCGAAATAACCGTTTTCAGGGTTACGACCGGGCTCAGTTTGTCCTGTAATTGACCAGAGGGGTCTATCCCATACAGACCGATCCCTAACCTTACCATATCTAGTTGCAGGTCCGGAAAGCGTAGAATACCTGATGAGTTCAAAATGTGCCGCAATGGCCTGATTGACAATGCTTCTTCAATTTTCGAGGCGTATCTGCTAAAAAGATCATACTGCTTCCTCGTAAATTCATCGTGAAGCGAGTCGTCTGACCCTGCCAGGTGAGAGAATATGCTTAACACCCTCAAGTTTTTGTTCGTGCTTAGAAGATTAATCACTGCTGCTATCTCACCTTGCACAATCCCAAGCCGATTCATTCCTGTATCGATCTTTAGGTGTATTCCCATTTCCCGCCCATCCAAAAATTGAATCAGTGATTTCAATAGACTAAGACTGTACACTTCCGGTTCCAAATCAAATTCAAGAAGGGAAGCAAATCCATCTTCTACGGGATTCATTACCATGATTGGTATCCTCACGTTGTTATTCCGCAAGTCAACGCCCTCATCGGTATAGGCTACTCCCAGGTAGTCAACTTTGTGATATTGTAGCAAACTGGAAATCTCATTGCTCCCACTTCCATAGGCCAGCGCTTTTACCATCACCATTAATTTCACTTGCGGATCGAGTAATGACTTAAAGAAATTTAAATTATTAATCATCCGTTCGATGTCAATGGACATAACCGTTCCATGAATCTTTTTTTGGAGTCGTTTGACAATTTTTTCGAATTGAAAAACCCTTCCACCCTTTACCAAAATGACTTCATCCCTAAAAGACGACCAGTCCACTTGATTGATAAAGTCATCGGTTGTCAAATAAAATTGACTAAACAAATTGGTTTGCTTTTTGAAAAAGTCTTTGGTTTGCTCAAACCCAAGACCTATGCCATAGAACTTTTCAACGCCTTTCTCTAGTAGCATATTGATCACACGATCGGAAATTTCCACCTGGCTAAGTCCTGACTGCTGAAAATCAGAAAGTATCACTGTTCTCTTCTCTTTCCCAAGCCCGTCCAGAAAATCAAGACTGATTTGAAAACCTCCTAAGTCATTATTGTAAGAGTCGTCAACAATCTGACATTGATTACTTCCTTGCTTCACCTCCAAGCGCATCTCAATTGGGCGAATCTTACTTATCAGCTCCTGGATTTTTGAAGGTGGAAAATCAAGGTGCAATAGTGTAACAATGCAGTGCGTAAGGTTTTCTCTGGAAGCCAGATCGCGAAAGGGGTATGTAAAGGAATAATTGCCGAAAGGGGTTGAAAACTCAATTTCAAATTCATTTTTTAACTTGAGTAAAACTTTTGAACCCTCCCTATACCCCCAACCTAGCAAATCTTTGTCCTCACCCTGGACGGAGGTAAGCGCTTCGTGAATCAAACTGTAATCACTGCAATAAACTATTGTTTTTGATGTTGCAAAGAGTTTCATTTTCTCCTGGACTTTCGCCTTATCGGATGCAAAACCCTCACTATGCGCAGTGCCAATATTCGTAAATATGCCAATGGTGGGTTGAATCATTTCCTGGAGCTTATCCATTTCCTGCGGTTGAGAAATGCCTGCCTCAAAGATTCCCAGATTGTGAATTTTGTCCAATTGCCAAACCGAAAGCGGCACGCCTATTTGAGAGTTATAGCTTCCGGGATTCTTGATGCAATTGTAAACTGGAGAGAGCAATTCGTAGAGCCACTCCTTGACGATCGTCTTGCCGTTGCTTCCGGTGATGCCGATGATCGGTATGTCAAATTGCTTTCGGTGAGTCTTGACAATGGCCTGAAGGCAATCAATTGAAGACTCCACCAAAAGCACATTTGCTTTTGGTAGCCTTGTGAGATCAACATCTTTCTCAACCACAAACTGGCGAATCCCTTTATCATAAAGCTCCTGCACGTGTTCATGCCCATCATTCCGAACACCATCGATAGCAAAAAACAAACTTCTATTAGAGACAAATGCTTTGCGGCTGTCGGTCAACAAAAATTCTATTGCCTCGTCCCGCGCTAGTTGTAGCACTTGCCCGTGACAAGTAGTGTTAATCTTTGAAAATTCAATCATTCAAAAAAGTTGGGCGCCATTAGGAACCGGCTTATCAATCGTAGTGAGAACTACTTCTCCATTTGAATCTGGGAAGCCAGTTATTAGAACTTCGGAGATAAAATTGGCAATCTGCTTTGGTTTAAAGTTAGTCACGCACACCACTTGACGCCCTACAAGACTCTCTAATTGGTAATTGGATGTCAACTGGGCACTAGACTTTTTAACCCCTAAATCAGGTCCAAAATCGATCCACACCTTAAAAGCTGGCTTTCTAGCCTCTAAAAAGGGCTCCGCTTTCTTGATTGTCCCTGCGCGAAAGTCAATTTTTACGAAATCATTCCATGTTATCATACTAAAATTTCATAATTTAGAGTTAGAAATCCGAATATAGCGCCACGATGTAGTCGCGCGTGGCAAAAATATGAAAGTTGATTTATCCCATATTCTGGCATTATTGATTGTCGGGAGTGCAACCCTACTCTCTCATAATTCTTATGCTCAGGATGATGGTTTGCCAATGGGTAACTTCCAAGAACCCAATCATTCAGAACTCAACTTGAATGATGACAAGTCACTAATTTTTGAAAACGAAAATCGCCCTACAAGGACCATTCAGAGTGTCGCGCGAGATACCGTTTCAAACAAAGCTAGAGTATCGAAGAAGACTAGTGCAAACGAAAAGAAGGAAGGCGATGCAATGTCGTTCAATTTCCTTTACTACATTATTCAGCGCTACAAGATTTCAGATATTGTAGATCAGTAAATCAAATCACTAAGATTCGTTCCGTACCAGAAATTGCTCAAGATCTTTGAGCTTAAGCACCCCTTCGTAGTAAGCTTTTCCAAAGATCACACCAAATACGCCCAAGTCTTCAAGCCTCTTGATGTCATCAACTCCCCTGACCCCCCCGCTTGCAAGAACATTTAGGTCAGGAAACTTCTCCCTTATCTCTTTGTAAAAATCAAAGGCAGGCCCTTCAAGCACACCATCGCGCGAAACATCAGTTGACTTGACATATTTTAGGCCGTAGTCGTAAAAGGTCTGCAGGTGATCAAAGAGGGTAAAGGAAGACTTCTTTGTCCATCCTCGAAAGGCAATTTGCTTTGACTCAATGTCAGTGACATCTGCCCCCAGGTTGATTCGCTCTCGACCATAGCTCACTATCCATGAAGAAAAGAGTTGTGGATTGGTGACCGCAATACTTGCTGCTGTGACATAGGAGGCTCCAAACTCAAAAGCCTTACCAATATCTCCATCGGTCGAGATGCCACCCGTAAAATCTATTTTCAAGTCTGTATGAGCTACCATGGCCTCTAGCACATGATAGTTGCTTGGCGAGCCAAACTCTGCGCCATCCAAATCCACCAGATGAACGGTTTCAATACCACTATCTTCGAAGCGTTTTGCCAGATCTAAAGGATTCTCATCATAAGCCTTTTCACTTGCCGGATCTCCTTTTCTCATTTTCACCACCCTTCCCTTTCTAATTGCTATGGAAGGTATTACATGTATCATTTCGCTTTCGATTAATTTGTCTAACGTTCTAAATTACGCTTTGCCGGGCAAACTTCACTGAAAAGATAGGTGATTTTAGTTGTGGCAGTAGAATTGCTATAACTTTAGTCATCAAAAAAGGGCAGCTTATGAATAAAAGAGCATGGATACTATCTATACTGATTGGCGCTTCTTTATCATCCTTCGGACAGTCAAGGCTTCGAAAGTTGCCGACCGTTATCAATCATCCCGCCATCAATGTTTCAGCTCCCTACATCAGCCTTGATGGGAACTCTCTTATCTACGTTTCGGACAACGCGGACGAAAATGCGCTTACCATGTTTCACACGGTCAAGAAAGATGCTGTCAATTGGAAGGAACCAGTCATGCTTCCGAGGACTGTCAACAGTCGATTAAACTTCTTGAAGGGATCCGCGCTCTCGGCAGACGGCCAGCAGCTATATATCTCAAGTCTCAAAGGAGGTGGCCTTGGAGGCTTTGACATTCTCGTCAGTGAGTTACGTGGGCAAGTTTGGTCTGAGCCCATTAACCTCGGTCTTCCAATCAACTCCAGCGGCCACGAAGCTTGCCCATCACTGACAGCCGATGGCAACATGATATACTTCATGAGATGCGAAAAGATGGATCAAAATAGTGCAGATGGTTGCAAACTGTTTTTTTCGAAAAAGTCAAGAACCGGCAAATGGGAAGAGCCTGTGGAGCTGCCGAACTTCATCAACACTGGAAATTCGCAGACCCCGCGAATAATGGGTGATGGTGAGACACTTCTTTTCTCGTCAAACAAACTGCCTCAAAACAAGGGTAAAATGGATCTGTATCTGACCAGAAATACTAATGCTACTTGGTCTAACCCCGTTCCGCTGACGTTTTGCAATACTGCTGATGATGATCAATACGTAAGTGCCTCCTCCCAGGGTAGATATCTCCTGAAAGATCAACCCGGTCAGCGAAAGACTGAAATTGTGGAGATGCTCTTCCCCTCAGAACTCAAGCCTAAGGCGTCCATGAAAATCGAGGGAGTGGTAACAGGAATTTCCGACCCCTCTTCCGTATATGTAGCCGTATTCAAACAGGCAGATCAAAGTAGGGTATACAATGGAAGGCCAGAAAAAGATGGAAGCTTTTCACTTTATGTTCCGGAAGGAGATATCTATGATCTTTCCGTAGAGCCTGCTCAAGATACTTTTACATTCTACTCCCGGGTTTTTGATCTCACTGTAGATAGAATTCCGTTTGTTGAAACTATTGAGGCCCCCATAAAGCCGATTGAACATTCCACTGAAATAGATCTTAGTGGAATTGCATTTGAACCCTTCTCCTCAAAATTATCCAAATTCTCTGTGCAGGAGCTCCGGAGGTTAGCAAGGCTCATCAAGGGAAATACAGACTATAGGTTTCAAATACAAGTAACGCTAAATAACTACCAGTCTGATTCAGTTCGATCAAGTGCAGACCTTACCGAATTAACAATTGACACCCTTCATTTTGAAGTAGAGAGACAAGTATTAGATACTGTCAGAATGGACTCGCTCCTTGCGGTGGTCAACAGAACTGATTCACTTTCAAAAAGTACAGACTCCACGTCCGTAAGCTCATCTCGCATAGTAGAAATTCCCTTCTTGCAACAAGATAGCCTTGAAGTCTTCTATAAAACTGTCCTAGTAGATTCAATTTCAATAAAGAAAACCTATCACAACGACAGGACAGAAGCGCAAGCTGATTCGATTGTCGAACATCTGCTCGCTGAAGGAGTTCCCAAGCAAGTGCTAACAATGAAGTGCCTGAGGAAAGAGGCGGGGTTAGCCGAAGAGAGGAAGATTTCAGTCTCACTGAAGGTAGTGGAGTAGACTCAGCTACCTGCAACTAACATTGGAACAACAATTACCGTCTGATCCCAGAGTAGTATAAGTTCCAGCTCCTCTCCAACCTGCTCGATGGAAATTGTAAATTGCTCAAATACTTTATCATGCTTTAGCGGGGCAACTTCAACGGTCAGCATATCATTTGCAGCATTTCGGTTTGCCACCCCATTAAAATCCACACCCCACTGACCCACCTCAGAATTAAAAATAACAGTCCATTGCTGTTCATTAGGTATGGTCCAAAGTGAATAGTCTCCTGCCAAAAGTGTTTGCCCGTTGATGAATAAGTCATTGTTTGACTTAAAAATTGTAGCCTCGTTTGCTCCCGTACGCCAGACTACATCATAAGGCACCAACTCTCCAAAAATCTCTCTCCCTTTCTTGTAAGGACGATTGTACAAAACCTCAATATGAACGTTCCCCTCCTTAAAAGTTGCAATGCCCTCAGGGCTAAACGACTTGGTATAAAACAGCCTTACGTAGGCCAGTATGCCAATCACTATTAGCAAAAAAACGCCTGAAATAATTAAGAATTTCTTCATTGGTCTCTGCTTTAGTGAGGTTTAACTCCCTGACCAGGGAAATAGTTTCACGGCAAATATTAATGGTCCTACTTTCTTGTAATATCGCCCCTAGACACTAAATTTACCTCTGAAAGTAAAAATAATATGCCAGCTATTTCAGTAGTAATCGCTCTTTTTATACTTGCCATCGTTTCTCCCTGGATCTTCCCAAATAAGATGGTAAGCAAGAATGAGCATGACGTAAAACACTAAGTCTTTCCCGGAGGCAACCTTCCCTTGTTCTAGATGAACATATGTATCTTTTGTGGATCGAGTATCGGCTTGGATCAAGTCTATGTTGAGGCTGCAAAGGAGACCGCAAGAGCAATGATATCAATCGATGCTTCACTCGTTTATGGTGGGGGAAACATCGGCTTGATGGGCATAGTGGCGGACGAATTTATTAAGGCCGAAAGAAAAGTAATTGGTGTAATCCCCGACTTTCTATTGCAGCGCGAGCTTGGACACCAAGAAATTACAGAACTACTTGTAGTCAAAAGTATGCATGATCGCAAGAAGCGAATGGCAGACCTTTCAGATGGCTTCATTGCATTGCCAGGTGGCTGGGGCACCCTTGAAGAACTTGCAGAAATTCTGACATGGCGGCAGCTGGGCCTGATAGATAAGCCTATTGGAATACTAAATTGTAATGGCTTCTTTGATCCCCTGGTCACCCAAATGACGCGAATGGTGCAAGATGGATTTCTTCAAAAGGACGTATTTGAATCATTGAAAATTGAAAAATACCCCAAGGAACTCCTAGCCAACATGGGTTTCTAGTCGTATACTACTCTTTCTTTTTACTAATTTTCAAGACTGTAGGTACTTATACCGTAAGATGTATAGATTCTTAATACTTGTCTTTTCATTCGCTCTCCCAATAGACTGCCTTTCACAGAACTTTGGTTTTAAAATCAAAGAGAATCGCAGTAAGATCATGATACCAGTGGAAGTCTTGAATAACATGATCGTTGTGCCTGTGGTTCTAAATGATCAAATTCCCCTCAAGTTTATTCTTGACACTGGTGTACGCTCCACCGTGCTTACACAAAAAACCTATAGTGATATTTTGGGGCTCACATATTCCAAGGAATATAGTATCTCGGGCCCTGGTGGTGAAAAGTTGGTAGATGCATTTGTTACGGACAACGTCTCCCTGGATCTCCCTGGAGTAAGGGGTGAGGGTCACTCTATGCTCGTACTAGATAAGGACTACCTGCAACTTCGAAACTACCTAGGAGCAGAGGTGCATGGTATTTTGGGATATGAGCTTTTTAGCCGATTCATTATTCAAATGGATTACGAAAGAAAGAGACTCACGCTTATGCTCCCGGAGCGTTTCAAGAAAAAAAGAAGATACCAAACCTTGCCAATCGTGGTGCAGGACACTAAACCTTACGTGATCTCCACTACTAGTATGAATGATTCTGTCCAGCTCGAAACAAAACTTTTAATGGACACCGGTGCAAGTCATGGTCTTATATTAGAGCAAGAGTCTGACGAGCTGATTGAGATTCCGGAAAAGAATCTAAACAGTGTCATAGGTCGTGGATTAGGAGGCGTGATAACGGGGAAAATCGGAAGGATAAAATCTCTTGAATTAGGAAAATACACCATAAAAAATATCATCGCCAATTTCCCTGATCCAAACAGCTATACAGACACCCTTTTTTTCAAGACCTATGTGAAGAGAAATGGCGCGCTTGGAGGTGAAATTCTTAGTCGGTTTAGCCTGATCTTCAATTTTCCCCAGGAAGAAATTTACATCAAAAAGAATTCCTCCTTCAAAGAGAACTTTAACTATGACATGAGCGGCATCACTATAAAAGCACTAGGTGCCCGCCTCCGAAACTTCGAGATCACCGAATTGCGTCCAGAGTCTCCCGGTCAACTGGCTGGCCTCGAAGTAGGAGACCAAATACTTGCCGTAAATGGCACCCCTGTCTATAAAATGACACTTAATCAGGTTAACGGATATTTTAACTCTAAGCCGGGAAAGCGAGTTTCTGTGGAGGTAGAGAGAGAGGGAAGGCGCGTGAAGGTAGACTTTAGGCTTCGAAATCAAATTTGATTTGCTCGACTAGTCAATCGCTTAAGTTGTCCCTTTCGTTTCTTGAAGGCCTTATAGAGATAGAGTTGAGTGCGCCTGAATTTAAGCGAATTACTCAGCGTGGTGTATAAAGATTCACCTGTAACGTTTTCTTTCAAGATATAATCCATTACCCCCGCGCTCACCACCTCCTGATAGTTTGAATTTTTTAGAATAGCAATCGGGATATTCTTAGTCTTCCGATCATTGCCTAACATTTTCACCGTATTCTTTAACTCCAACTTCCCGATGTTGTCATCAATAAGAATAAAATTTGGACGAAAGCGTGCTAGACGCTCAAGAATAGTTTTTAAATCAAATGCTATTTCGGTAAAAATTCTTTTCCCGGGAATTGCTTTTACACTATTAAAAATGCGGCTTAACTCAATAGGGTTGTTTCCGACCAACAGCACATTTAGGCTGTCAAAAACCTGTTTTCTTATCTTTTCTCCTGTTTCCATAGCCAACTCGTCACATCACTCAACCTTTCCCTTGATAGTAAAGTTCGAAATTATGTAACCCCTGTAATTATAGTTCTATTAACGATAATTGTGCCACAATTGATTTGGTAACTTGTAAACAACTTTTCCACAACAAGGTTTAAGAGTAAAATTCAATTGCATTGAAGAAGGTAGCAATAATTGGCGGTGGACTTTCCGGGCTTATCACATCTATTAAGCTTACCAGGGCAGGGGTTCCTGTTCAATTATTTGAAAAGAAAAGTTATCCATTCCACAGAGTTTGTGGTGAGTATATTTCGAACGAAACCTTGCCCTTCCTTAAATCAGAAAAGCTTTTTCCCGAGGATTTTGCTCCGCCTTCCATCAACCGTCTTGAGCTAACCTCTACTAATGGCAGACGCACTTCAATAGATTTAGACTTAGGAGGCTTTGGAATCAGTAGATATAATTATGACCACTGGCTGTTCGAAATAGCGAGAGGGGAAGGCGTTGAATTTCACTTAAATACGGAAGTTAATGCGATTTCATTTCACAAAGATCGCTTTCAAATATCTACTGCCAAGGTGGAGCAAGAGTGTGATGTGATAGTAGGGGCATTCGGAAAGCGCTCAAGAATTGACCGGCAAATGCACCGGTCTTTCATGAAAAAAAGTTCTCCCTATGTGGGAGTAAAGTATCACATCAAAACATCACACCCACAAAACCTGATCTCCCTACACAACTTTGAGAACGGCTACTGCGGCATAAGTCAGGTTGAGGGAGGGATTGCAAACCTCTGCTACTTAACCCATAGAAGCAATCTCAGGCAATTTGGATCGATTAAGCAGATGGAAGAAAATCTTCTTTTTAAGAATCCTTTTATCAAAAGTCTATTTTCCAATTCAACTTTTCTTTTTGATAGCCCTGAGACGATAAACGAAATTTCGTTTGAAACTAAACGCCCTGTAGAAGATCATGTACTCATGACAGGCGATGCTGCAGGCATGATAACTCCGCTCTGTGGGAACGGCATGGCAATGGCAATACACTCTGCCAAAATCCTTTCTCAGCTGCTAATTCCATATTGCAAAGCTGATAGGCCTGATAGAGCAGTCCTTGAAAAAGCTTACGCCAGGTCTTGGCAAGAATTATTCGCCAAAAGGCTTTGGATTGGCAGGCAAGTGCAAAAGCTCTTTGGTGCAGAATGGACATCAAATGTCGCGGTTGCGTTGGGAAACAACGCTCCCACTGTTGCGAAATATTTAATTTCAAAAACTCACGGTAGGCCGTTTTGATCAGAACCCTCCCTTGATCGCCTGAATGACCTGGCTTGAGTCAAGAAAAAAGTAAATAAAAAAGATATTGAGACAGGTGGCAGACACATGGTTCATCCACATGGTACCTCGATAATTTGCCTTTGCCTCATCTTTAAATACACGCAACAACCAAATGAGGAAATACAAAACCACCGGGCTGAGTATTGCAATAAAAGCCCAACTATACTTGATCTTATGGTAGGCAGCAAAGTAGGAGAAGAAAGCAATCGCTGCGAGGGCAAACACAGTGGCACAAAAATAGAACGTCCCTCTAATTCCGAGTTTCATACTTATCGTATGATCTCCGCTCTTGGCATCTTGTTCATGCTGATATACTTGTGTGAGTGGGTAACTCGCCCACAGCATGACGCTTGTTAGTCCAGCGGGAAGAAGCACAGAGGCTTTAGCTAGATTGGACAACTCATAGCCATTTATTCCAACATAGCACATCAAGAAGGCAAAGAACCCCTGAAATAGGCCAATTACAAGCCATCCAGCTATTGGGTATTTCTTAAGTCGGACTGAGGGATGGCTGTAGGCCTTTGAGACCAACCCGTAGACAAGGAGCATGGCAGAAAAAAGAGCGCTAACTTTTAGCGCCAGGATTAGAGCCGCCAAATCGAATAGAAGCGAGGTATAGTACAGACCTTTGTTGACCGGAGGTGGATACTCCAAGCCCCCAATACTTTTCTCATCTTTGTCAAAGTAGCTATTGAATCCGTTGCTTGCGGGATACAATAGCAAATGAATAATTAAGAATGACCAGGTAAGTCTCGACTCAGTGAAGTTTGGAGAAATAGCAAGCGCGAAAAAGTAAACCGGCATCAAAAAATATGAAAATGGAATCCTGAGGTGGAGCCAGGTAGATTTAGTTAACATTCGAACAAAGCTGTTTGAACCAAGTTAGCCATTTTTAGTTTATATTGATTAATGAGTTTTATCACATCAATTGGCGTTGCCAACCCTGCAAATAAGGTCAAGCAAAAGCAGATTGCGGAGTTCATGATTGGAGCTATGCAATTGCAAAATGCTGAAGCTAACAAACTGCGTGCGCTTTACAGGGCCAGTGGAATTGAATACCGCCATTCGGTGATTGAAGATTATGGTAGTGCTCCGTCCAAAAACTTCTATTCCACCTCTAAAGACCTGGAACCGTTTCCCGACACACAGCAGCGCATGAAACTTTTTCGCAAAGAAGCAATTGAGCTAAGCGTTTCAGCTGCGCAAAATTGCTTACAGTCAACTTCTGCAAAGTCAACTGATATCACGCATTTAGTTGTTGTCAGTTGCACAGGGATGTTTGCCCCTGGTTTAGATATTGACTTGATCCGAAGGCTCAAACTTGATTCTACCACCAAGCGCACCTCTATCAATTTTATGGGTTGCTATGCCGCATTTAATGCATTGCGTATTGCTGACTCCTTTTGCAAGAGTGATCCAGATGCTAAGGTGCTTGTTGTGTGCACTGAGCTATGCAGTATTCACTTTCAAAAGGAGAATAGCGAGGACAATAAACTTGCTAATGCGCTTTTTGCAGACGGCTCTGCCGCGGTCATAGTAGAAGGAAATACCGACAATCCTATTAGTCTCAAAATTGACAATTTTTTCTGCGACATCGCGATTGAAAGTGAAAACGAAATGGCTTGGACCATAGGAAACAATGGTTTTGAAATGAAATTATCCTCTTATGTGCCAGAAGTAATCAAAAATGGAATTCATCAGTTGGCTCAATCTCTTCTTACTGAGAACAATATCAAATTAGATGATGTCAGCTACTTTGCGATCCATCCAGGCGGCAAGAAAATATTGGAGACCATAGAACAGGAGCTTCAATTGACAAAAGATCAGAATAGATTTTCCTACGAAGTTTTAAGAGAATATGGAAATATGTCTTCTCCAACCGTACTTTTCGTATTACATAAGATCTTCTCCGAACTGAGGCAAGATGATGACAACAAAAAGATACTAAGTTTTGGGTTTGGCCCTGGTCTTACGTTAGAAAGCTTGATTTTGACTGTCAATTCCAAATAGATGGCGTCAATGTTCGATTCTCGCTCTGAGAAGACAGAAATCATGGATGACCTTAATTGCGCAGGAGAAGTCGTTGACCAAACACTGCGAGAATTAGAAACCATCAACCGTTGGCTTGGCGGCAACTCAATCACAATTGATGGGCTAAGGAAACTACTACCAGGGCAGGTCAAGCAACCTTTTGAGATTGTAGACCTTGGTTGTGGCGGGGGTGATATGCTGATTGAAATAGCCAGGTACGGAAGAAAGTGGAATATTCCCTTTAAGCTTATTGGCATCGATGCGAATCCCCACATCATTGAATTTGCCAGGAGGAATTGTGAAGCATATCCCGAAATCGAATTCCTGACCCTGGACATCTTCTCCTCGGAGTTTAAAGAGTTGAGATTTGATGTGGCCATCGCCACGCTAGTGACTCATCATTTTGAAAGCGCTTCGCTGTCTCACCTTTGTGCCACACTGCAAAGGCAGTCTAAATTAGGTGTTGTGATCAATGACCTTCATCGCCATTGGCTTGCCTACTACTCAATTAAGGTTTTGACGCTCGCCTTCTCCAAGTCTTCTATGGTCAAGTATGATGCTCCGCTGTCTGTACTGCGTTCATTCAAGAAAAAAGAGTGGTTACAAATCCTCCATCAAGGCGACATCTCATACTATTCCATCACCTGGAAATGGGCATTTCGCTGGCAATTGGTGATTCCTGCTAGTCTGGCATAATTTTTATTAATTTTATCCTATTATAAATATTTGTGGTTATGAGATACATTCACGCAATCAATCTAGTACTGGCGATTACACTTTTTTCTTGTGGCTCCAGCCCGTTTGGAAAGAAGGTTAAAGAACCCTTTTCCGGCAAGGCATATGAGTCAAACAATCGTTTTTTTAGAGGTACCGGCAAGGGAGAAAGCTCCCAGGATAATATTGCAATGGGAAAGGCGGACATTGCCGCCAAGGCACAGTTGGCTGGACAGGTAAACACCACAATGAAACAAGTAGCAGATCAATACCTGGGGCAAACTGAGAATGAACAAGCTGCGGATGTTGCGGACAAGTTTCAAAGTTTGGTGAGGCAAGTGATGAATACTCAAATTGCGGACTTAAGGAAGATTGGTCAGGAAAAGTATTTTAATGAAAAGACCAAAACCTATACAGCCTTCATGGCCTACGAGATCAAAAAGAATGCGATGTTTCGGTTTATGAAAAAGCAAGCAAAAGTAGACCAGACTATTGATGAAAGGCAGATGGACGTAATCAATCAGATTCTTGATGAGCAAATAAGGATTGCTGATGAAGAAGATGATGGGAACTCTTAAGATTATTTAGCCTCTACCATTCTCTCCGCGCTTTCTGCAATTTTTAGTTGCTCTATGAAACCTTCCACCTCTCCGTTCATTACGGCAGGGAGGTTATGTTGAGTATATCCAATTCTATGGTCAGTCACTCGACTTTGAGGGTAATTGTACGTTCGGATCTTCTCCGACCGGTCCCCACTTCGAACCTGAGATTTTCGAGCTGCTCCAATTTCAGAGGCTTGCTTCTGCACTTCCATCTCATATAGTTTTGTTCGTAATATATCCAGCGCTCGCTCTCTGTTGGCGTGCTGAGAACGTTCCACCTGACAGGTGACCACAATTCCCGTGGGCTTATGTGTAAGCTGTACTTTAGTTTCAACTTTATTCACATTTTGCCCTCCCGCACCGCTTGATCTCGCAGTCTGATATTCAAGATCGGCAGGATTGATTTCAACATCTACTTCCTCAGCTTCCGGAAGTACGACCACCGAAGCCGCTGAGGTATGTACCCTTCCTTGCTGCTCTGTCTCGGGTACCCGCTGAACCCGATGTACTCCCGACTCAAACTTGAGCAGTCCATAAGCACCATCGCCTTCAATGCTGCTGATTACCTCTTTGTAGCCGCCCGCTGTACCCTCGGTAACGTCCAGCACTGTGAGTTTTAGCCCCTTTCTCTCACAATATCGCAAGTACATACGGTAAAGATCTCCAGCAAAGATTGCAGCCTCATCTCCCCCAGTGCCTGCCCTAATTTCCAGAATCGCATTCTTAAAATCATTCGGATCCTTTGGCATTAGTTGCGCCTTTAGTTCCTCCTCTATCGATTGTTTTTTTGGAGTGAGGTCCTCAATTTCCATTTTGGCAAGCTCGCGCAGGTCTGAGTCCTTTTCTTTTGCTAGTATATCTTTCGCGTGTTTGAGGCTTTGCGTTACGGCCAGCAGCCTATTATATTTAATAACAATCTTTTCCAGATCGCGATACTCCTTGCTCAATTGGGCAAATTTCTTTTGATCCTTCGCCTGCTCGGGTTGCATGAGAAGCTGCCCAACTTCTTCAAAACGATGCTTTATGTCCTCTAATTTTTCGACCATATCCTTTAGATGGCGCAAATTTACTAATTGCTAATGAGCCAGCCTATAATTCAAATGTCCCGGGCAATTAATCAACTTCCGTTTACCTTTGTCAAAGACAAAAGAGTTCAAAAGTCTTAATCTATTTTAATCGATGAAGTACCTGATCCTTATCGCATCCATTGTAGTATTCGCCTGCCAAGGTAAGTTAACCGATGAGCAAAGGACGAAGCTAAAGGAAAGCATGAAAGCCAATGAAATCCACCGGTTTTCTGAAGCTGAAATTACTGAGGCTGCCTTCGAATTAGGCAGGGAAATTTCTGCGATCGTGAAAGAAAAAGATCCAGATTTATCAGAAATCGATTTAATTGATTCCCTTCAGGAAGCATACCGCGTAAAGTTGGTAGCCCTGCAACCGGGAGATACTTTATTATTGTCAGTCGAAGCAGAAATCATTGAAGCTTACACTTCAACATCAGCTGAGTTCACGCCCTCCGACAATATTCAAAAATTGGGTCCGGATTCTCTCCTTTACACATTACCCATATTCAAAACGGATGAACAAGGTGTTTTGGAATTTAAATTTGCACTAGGAGTGCGCATGCCCAGAAAAGAGGTGGTCCTATCACTCAGTAACTAAAATCCAGGTTTGAACCTTCTTCGTCAACACGAAGCGAGGCAATGCCTCCATGGCGCCATGCCATGTTTGGGGCCTCATGGCCTATCGGAAATCCGAAAGCAACTGGAAAAGTTCTTGTGCTAATTTTGTCGAGAATTAAATCACGCACACTTTGGCCAAACGGCAGATCTGTGTCCTTCAAATCGGTCAAGTGCCCAATCACTAACCCTGCTAAGTTTTCAAAAAGTCCCGCTCTCTTCATTTGGGTTAACATTCGATCAATTTTATATAAGGGCTCATCAATTTCCTCCAGTATCAAAATTTTTCCCTTGCCTTCAGGGCTACTGGTTGTTCCTATTGCATCAACAATCAGCGACAAATTTCCACCGATCACCTGGCCGTGAGCCTCGCCCATTCTGTTTTGCGAAAAATAACCTGCTTTGATATTTTCTGATTCTTGATCGAATAGTATTTTTCTTACACTTTCGATAGAATCCTTATATTGTTCCTTACTGTATTGCACTGGCATACAACCGTGAATACTCTCTATGGCCGCTATAGCCAGTTTTAAGTGTAATGCAGTAATGTCACTAAATCCAACAATCCATTTTGGCTTACGTTTGAGCTGGTCAAAGTTGAGGTGATCCACTATCCTTGTCATTCCATAGCCACCACGCGCACAGAAAATTGCATCTATATCCTCACGATCCAACATTTGCTGCAGGTCGGCAAGTCTTGCCTCGTCCGCTGCAGCGAGGTACTTGTTTTCAGCGCTGACGGCATGCTTACCAAGTTCTACTTTCAGTCCCCAAGTCTCAATCAATGCGCATCCTTTCCTAAGGGCCTGCTCATCAACTTTTCGGGAGGGAGTTACCACTCCGACACGGTCGCCATCTTTAAGTCTGGGTGGTCTAAGCATCTTGAAATGTAACAAAAAAGCCCTGCTATAAATAGCAAGGCTTTTGCATAGTCATCCAAAATCGTATCAGTTCGTTTTTGCTGCGGGAGTAGCAGGTGTGATTCCTAACTTCTTCAAAACAAGGTTAGAAATATCAAACTTGTCATCATTGTATAGTAGGATATCACCGCCACCAATTAACTGAGGATTTATAATAAATGAGTAACCTTCCTCCTTGGCCACATCTTCGATGGCTTTGCCAACTTTTGCAAACACGGGTGCCATCAGTTGATTTTGTTTATTCTCAATGGATTGCTGCGCATCCTGCTGAAATTTTTGAATATTCTCTTGAAGTTGCGTCAACTCATTTTCTTTGTCCCTTCTTACAGCATCCACCATTTGAGCGGCTCCAGACTGGTAGGCCTTCAGTTTAGTTTCATAGTCCTGGTACTTGGCCTTTAATTGACTTTCGAGCTGCGCACCATGCGTCTTCAGCTCGCTGTCAATCTGCTTGTAATCCGGCATTTGACTAAAGATATAGTCCCAATCGGCATAGCCAATTTTCTGGCTCGTCTGTGCTTGAGCAAGCACGCTGATGCTCAAAAGGAACAAAATAAAAAATGCTCTCATCGTAGTAGTTTATTTAAGTTTATTTGATTTTATCGTTGGGGTCGCCTAATCCTAATTCTTCCAAGACAAAATCTGTGTAGTCGTGCCTTGGGTCTGTATATATCATAACCAGATCTCCCGCTTTGTCAAAGATAATACTCAGCCTATTTGATTTGGCTACCTTCTCCACCGCATCAAATACTTTGTCTTGCAAAGGTTTAATCAATTCTTGTTTTTTCAAAAAAAACAGCCCTCCAAATCCAAATACTTTCTTTTGATAATCTTTCACTTCTGACTCCTTCTTTTCAATTATCTCCATCCGCTCCTGCCTCATTTCCTCCGTCAAGAGTACTTGTTCAGCTTCATAGGAGTTGTAGAGGCCCTCCACCTCTTTCTGCATTTCAACTATTTCCGTTTGCCAAGCTGCGGAAAGTCGATCTACCTCTTCCTGGGCTTTGGCATAATCCGGCATCTTGCTCAAGATAAAGTCTGAGTCTATATATCCAAACTTCTGAGCTTTGGCAAAATTCGAGCCGAAAATGAAAATAGCTAAAACCAGTAAAGCGGGCTTCATTTGCCTTTATCTTAGTTGATTTCCTATGGTGAAGTGGAATTGGGCACCGCTGATGTCTGTGGCCCCTGGCAAGCGATCAAATCCATATGCCCAGTTGAGGCCAATGAGGCCAAATGCAGGCATAAATATTTTTGCTCCAAATCCTGCGGCTTTGTACATCTGGAAAGGATTAAACTCCTGGAAGTTATCCCAGTTGTTACCCCCCTCTGCAAAGATAAGGCCGTAGATTGTTGCTGTTTGGCTTAACGTGACCGGGTATCTAAGTTCCATTCCAATCTTATCATACACTATCCCTCCTTCAATCGCATCAGACTGCACCGAGCCCCGTGCGGCATACAACGGAGGAGTGATTAGATTATTGCCATAACCTCTAAGTCCTATGATATCCTGCCCTAATACAAAGGAGTTAAACCCACCGGCAAGTCCATCACCTCCAAGCAGGTATCTTTCAAATGGCCCCTGCGTCAATGATTTATCATATTGGCCAATGAATCCAAAGTGGGCTTTGGTTTCCAAAACCAAGCTGCGTCCATCTGGTTTAGAGCTTCCCAGCAGTTTCAAATAGAACTTAGAATCAAACATCCACTTGTGCATTTCTATCCATTGATATCTGGTGTCAATGTCATCTAGGTAGCTCCTATCTAGGAATTGAGAATATGGTGGGGTCAGTCCCAGACTCAGTGAAATTGTTGATCCCTGCGTAGGATACATTGGGTTGTCAATGCTATTCCTCGACAAAGTCGTTTCAAGCTTAATACTATAGGTGGTTCCATCTGAAGGAAGCACATTAGAATTGAAGTAATTTCCAGCGTACTTGTAGGTAAGAAATGACAGCGCGTTAGTTAGGGAAAAGTAGTTATCTGGCCACTCCAGCCTTCTTCCAAGCCCTAAGGTAAATCCGCTTTGCCTTAAGGAAACAGAGTTGTCAATTTCAAAAGAGGCATTGGAAAGTCGTGATACAGAATAGTTATAACTCACTGTAAAGGAGTTTGGCTTCCTTCCCCCAAGCCATGGCTCTGTGAAAGAGAAGTTATAACTCTGAAATGAGGCGCCATTGGCCTGCACACTGAGGGATAACTTCTGCCCATCCCCAACCGGCAGAGGCTTCCACTTATCAAAGTGAGGGATATTTCTCATAGAAAAATTATTGAAGGTAAGTCCCACGGTACCCACAAAGCCGAATGCACCTCCCCAGCCACCAGATAGTTGCACTTGATCATTTGATTGTTCTTCCAGATTCCAACCTATATCAACGGTTCCGTCAGCAGGGTTGGGCTTGATGTCTTGTTGAATATTCTGCGGATTAAAAAATCCCATTTGAGAAAGCTGTTGTTGCGTTCTGATAATATCAGACCTTCTGAACTTTTGGCCAGGCACCGTGCTCAACTCCCTCCTGATTACATGTTCGCTGGTGCGCTCATTCCCTGTAATTGTAACTTCCCTGATTGTAGCCTGATCTCCTTCAAAGATCCTCATTTCAATGTCGATAGAATCGCCAACTACCCCAACCTCCACGGGAGTAACCCTAAAAAATAGATAACCATCATCCATGTAGAGTCCACTTATATCCGGACCCTTTGGATTAAAGGTAGTCTTCTTAAAGATGAGTTCTTTGTTATAAACATCACCCTTTTGAATGTCCAAAATATTGTTGAGCGTGGCCGTGCTATGAATATAGTTACCCGTCCAGTCGATATTTCGGAAATAATACTTCCTGCCTTCATTAATGTTAATGCGAACATCAATACTGTTCTCTGAGTGTCTCACAAGAGTATCACTCACAATTTCTGCATCGCGATAGCCTAACGAATTGTAGTATTCAATTAATGCTAACTTATCCTCTTCATACTCTGCTTGCAGCATCTTGGATGTTGCAAAGACATTGAGTTTGACATTGTGGTTAATAAATTCTTTGATTCCACTCCAATCCACCACGTAGCTTGAGTCTCTACTCTCTCTTATCTTCTTTGGCGTGAGTGAGAGTACATTTTTGATTATGGTTCTATGTAGCGATATGCGGGCGTGTTCCTTCGTCTTCTTCAGCCTTTTTTTCAATTTACCGGAGGCAACATTTTCGTTACCCTCGAAAACGATCTCGTTAATTCTCACCTTTTGTTTCAGATCCACATCGATCCGAACCTTGACTCCACCCCTGTTCAAGGTGTCTTGTTCCTGAATTACTTTAACCTGCGTGTTCAAAAAACCTTTCTTCGAAAAAAACTTTTTCACAGAAAGCTCTGTGTTCCTGATCATCGCATCATTTACAATTTTCCCTCGGATCAGCGTTAACTCCTCCTTAAGTGAAGATTGCTTGGAGCCACTGATGCCTGTAAAATAGAAATCATTCAATCTCGGCCGCTCGGCAAGGACTATAACCAAGAATACATTTTGCCCTTCAATCCTCTCCACCTCAATGGTGGCGTCTCCCACCAAGCCGTGCTTCCAAAGTTTGCGAATAGCGCCAGAAATTTTGTCGCTGGGAATCTTAACCTTATCCCCAATTTTCAAACCTGTAAGGGAGATCATTGCATTCTTATCCAACACATTCAACCCCTTCACTTCTATCCCGCCAATGATGTATTCCACTGGATTGGCATAGTTCAAACTATTTTCGCTGAGTGCAGGCGTTGCTGGCTCTCGGTTTCTTCTAAACTGCCCTTGAACCGTTTGCACACTGGCAATACAGACTAGAATTAGTGGAATTAAAATTCTTTTCATCAACCTCACACCGTTCGTTCCATTACTTTTCCAAATCTTCTATCTCGAGTTTGATACTCGCAAATTGCTTCATACAAATTCTCTCTGCGAAAGTCCGGCCAAAGAGTTTGAGTGATGTATAGTTCCGTGTATGCAATTTGCCAAAGCAAAAAATTGCTAATCCTCATTTCACCACTTGTTCTAATCAAAAGCTCGGGATCAGGTATTCCCGCTGTCCTTAAATACTGCCCAAAGTGTTCCTCTGTGAGGTCTTCTTCACTAATAAGGTCTAGCTTAGCGTCCCTGATCATCGCCTTTGCAGCCTCTAAGATCTCCCACCGACCACTGTAACTCAAAGCTAATATCAATGTTAGTCCCTTGTTATTTTTTGTTGAATCAATTGCGTCTGCCAGATTATCCTGACATGCCTGAGGAAGGTGTCCAATATCTCCGATCGTTAGCAGCCTGACATTGTTCTTATGCAACACATCAATCTCCTTCTTCAATGTATTAACCAATAGCTCCATCAAACCATTTACTTCATCCGCGGGTCGGGCCCAATTCTCTGTGCTAAACGCATAGAGCGTGAGGTACTCAATGCCCAGCTCACCACAACCCTCCGTGACGTCTTTTACAGACTGAATCGCATTGCGATGACCAAAAATTCGTGCCGCGCCTTTCTTGCGCGCCCAACGTCCATTACCGTCCATGATGACAGCTATGTGCCGAGGCAGCTTGTTAGGGTCGATATTTTGCTTAAAAGAGGCCACAAGGCAGCAAAAATAGCCTATTTTTCAAACTTATCACAGGCTCTATATCAATCCGCTAATGCGACAAAAAATATACCCCACTTAGGTAATTTGAACTAGCGATAAGGGTTTGTGGCGCAGGGAATATCATAAAAGGTTCTAGTCAACGAAAGTCCCACAAAAAAATAGTTATCGTAGTCGTACTTATTGCCGTACTGGTAATTTTTGAAAGATGGATTCTCGTCAGAAATGTTGTCGAGATAGTCAAAAAAGGTCTTCCTAATTCCCACTTCAAAGGCTATGTAGAATTTTGGGTTCAGGACATATTTCATGCCTCCGCCAAAGGGAATGCTCACCTGTACATTGCTGTATTGTGCTTGTTTGTCTTCGACACCCGAAATTCCGAAAAGACCCAGACCGGCAAATAGATAAGGTGTGAATCTTAATCTCCTTTTATCATCGCGCCAATCCAGGAAATGATATTCAAAAGTAGTGGAGCCTTCTACCAGGAAGACATCAAAGGAAGCCGCACGCTGCACCGCGAAGGCATCAATCGGTTTGTTTTCATCACTTGCTGATAATTTCCCGCCTGTAAGCGCAGTCCTAAAGCTGATCACATTGCTGATATTAGCTCTATAAAATACTGTGGCTGCAGGACTAGAATTTGAAAGTCGATATGTCCTGGCAAGATCGCCCGTGTAAGTCAGTAACCCCACTCCAAAACCAACCTCAGATCGCTGAGATATTTGGCCATGCGACAAAAAAGGTAGTTGCAATAACCCCAGTACAAGGACTGCGAAGGCGAATTGCGGCCTAGCTCGCATTATCTGAATTTAGCGCGGTGGAATGTTGCTCCGATGATGTAGGTGAGGCGAAAGCTGGTAACCATGTAAATGTCCCTGTCCGCCTTGCTTCCGCGCAAGTTGTCTCTAAACTCGGATCCATATCCGTTTTGAACGGTGTAGTCAGCTCCATTTCTAGCCGTGTAGGTAAATGGTGCCGTTGGGTAAGGTGCACCTCCTGACGAAACCAATTCATTTGTTCTATACGATAGTGCTCTTGCCAATTCATTATCAAACACGCCCAAGTCCACATAGTTCTGACTCACATCATCGAGGTAATCGGTGAAGGTGTAGCGGAATCCAATATCAGCCCACAAATCCATCACCTCGTTTATTCTAAAACGTGCACCTAAGCCAAATGGTATGGCCACCTGAAATGCACTATAAGGTTTGATTCCAAAATTCACATCATTAGGGTCCAAAGTAGAGTGCTGACCTTCAGTACCTAGAGGACGCAAATCCACCCATTGCCCGGCTTCAGGCAAGGCGGTTCCATTTAAGTCAGTGGCGGGGGCCTGTGCTTGTGGATTGTGATGCAATGCCGCCAACCCCAGGAAAACATAGGGCGTCCACTTTACACGACTGATATAGGTAGACTGATTTTCAAAAAGATCGAAGACCGCCACCACCGAAAGTTCTTTAATTCTATTTCTGAACGACAGATTTCTCTGATATCTAAAAACTCCATTATCTAAATCCCCTGGATCAGCCGAGTCAGTATCCGCACCCTTTAAGGTGGCATACATGAATTCTCCCTTTAGAGAATATCTAGGGCCAAAGCGATGCACGAAGGAAAGCCCAAAGCCCGGTCTCGTAAAGGAGATATCCGTACTAAGGCTGGAAGGCTTGGGAGCCATATCGCCATAGTAATTCACTGCATTGACAGAAAATCCTATTGAATTGTACCTTTTCTCCTTGCCAAAAGAAGATTTTCTACCTCTGTAGCTGGCTATCCGCTTATTATTCTTCTTAATCGATTTGCGATTAAGCTGCGCACTAGCCTCAGGGGCGGCCCCTAGCAGCAAACAAAAAGAAAGCAGCACAAAACATATTTTTCTCATAGAAAAGAGAATTTGCCAATGACAAATCTATCAAATTAATTCCTTATATCCAGTCCCCAGTTGAGCTTCTGCCTGAGCGTTTTAAAATAATGCTGACCTGGCATTTGTATCAAATGAATATCAAAAGGGGCTTTTTTTACTTTCAAATTAACCGACCCATCGATTGCTTCTACACGAGAATCCAGCGAAATCAGGAACTTCTTGCTCCTGCCTTCGATATGAAAACTGATCTCCGATTCATTGGACACCACAATGGGTCTGGCTGTGAGGCTGTGAGGGCTTACAGGCGTGATGACAAAACTTTGTGATTTAGGATAAACAAGTGGTCCTCCACAGCTAAGCGAGTACCCTGTGGAGCCTGTCGGAGTCGACACGATGACGCCATCGGCCCAGTAAGAGTTTAGTAATTCTTTGTCTACAAAAACATGGACGTTTATCATTGAGGAAGTGTCCTTCTTGATAATCGTAAAATCGTTCAAGGCGAAGTTGAGTCCATTGAACAGTACCGTATCGGAGATTAGGGTAAGACTGGTGCGAGAATCTGTTTGAAAGGTGCCCTTAAATAGATGATCAATTGCCTTTTCTGTTTCATCTCTGCTGATCGTGGCCAAGAACCCCATACGGCCGGTGTTTATTCCCATAATCGGAATTTCCTTCTTACCAATATAAGTCACGGACTGCAGTAAGGTGCCATCACCCCCTAATGAAATAAATGCGTCAAACCCCTTCAGGTTATCCCCCAAATCAAAAGATTTCACTTTGTGCTTAGAAAGGTCCATGGCTTTCAGATTCTTCAGGAATTTCGCACTTACGTGAATCTTTGCGTTATATGAGGATAGAATTTCAAAGAAAGATTCGATGAATTTAATCTGTTGTCCTTTTACTTCCTTTCCGTGAATCCCTATTCTCATCGTCTGTAAGTCAAAATAAAAAAGATTACCTACACCTAAATAGATACCAACACCGCTAGATGTTGAGGTATTTCATCAACATGTCGATCCGGTCGCTATTCTCCAGCTCCTTTTTGTCCTCCTGATAACGGGCAATAATCCTGTAGCCAAATCGCTCAAGTGTAGCTACAATGCGGGTGAGGTCAAGCTGATTGATCTTTAGAGTGAGTTTAATTTTTCTATTGTCCATGGTGTCCTCCACCATGATGCTACTTAGTATCTTCGCATTGTTTTCTTCTATCAGCCTGCTGATTTCCGCCAGGGAGTAGTCGATAAGATCAAGTGATAAGACCAAGATGCCACCGGGCATTTGCACGGCTGCCGTTTGGGCAAAGGAAGTCATAATATCCTGCACCGTGATCACCCCTTGATATTCGTTGCTCTCATTGTGCACTGCAACGATTTCCAACTTGTGTTCGCCTGCCACTTTAAGTATGTCATAGAAATGAGCACCTTCACCGACAGAACAATCTTTTCCAACGAGTTCTATTTCTTCAATCTTTTTTTCAATGTCATTTGTTTCAAGAATCATTGCCTCTGAGATAAATCCCACAAGCTTGTTGTCTTTGACCACGGGTATGTGATTACAACGAAACTCCTCCATCCACACAATTGCTTTGTGTGCATCGTCTGAAATTTTCAGAGGAGGTATTAAGTGATTAATTATCTCTGCCGCTATCATTTTTGTCTGCTCAAAAAGTCTTCCACCACCTCATTAAACTTTTTAGGATGCTCCATCATTGGCGCGTGACAACATTTATCAATAAACCGCAATTCAGAATTAGGTATCAGCCTGTTAAATTCATGCGCTACCATAGGTGGCGTAATCGTATCATTTAATCCCCAAACTAACAACGTGGGAACCGAGAGCGAAGGCAATTCAGTAGCTAAATTATTCCGCTGCGCGGACTTGGCAATGGCCACGATACGCATGCACTTCGGAATACTTTTCGTGGTCTCAAAAACTTCGTCTACCAGCTCCTTAGAAGCCACATTGGGATCATAAAAGGTATATGCTACCCGTTCTCTAATATAATCATAGCTGCCCCTCCTTGGATATGACCCCCCCATTGTATTTTCGAAAAGCCCGGAACTACCGGTCAGAACCAGTTTGTCAACTTTGCTCTTATTGGCGAGGGTGTACAATATTCCTACATGGCCACCCAGAGAGTTCCCCATAATAATCATGTTTTCAAGCGCCATCATTTTCACGAAATCCTCTGTGAATTGGCGAAGGCCTTCCAATCCGGCCTCCTTAATTGGCATTTCATAGATCGGAAGCATAGGAATGATCACCCTATAATTTGGCGAAAACCGGTTGACCACCTCCTCCCAATTACTTAAAGCACCAAATAGGCCGTGCAGAAGCATGATTACCTGGCCTTTGCCCTCATCCACATATTTAAACTCACTTTTCTCCCTGACCGAAAGCGCCATTTGCTTGCTTTGAATTTGTTATAAGTAAAGAAAAAAATCCGAACCTTAGAACTGATCGAATATTTCCTTAAAAAAAGGTAAAAATCCCGACATCCATCCTGCCACCAAAGATGCGAACTGAACTATAAATGGATACAATACAGAACCAGAAGTCAACTCATCACTCGGCTGTACTTCTAACGAATCAGCGATCCACAAAATTACGCTGATGAGAAACATCCACTTTATCACGCCAAGGATGGCGCCCATTGTTTCATCTAATTTGCCAAGGAAAGTCTGATCAATTGTAGACTTTACCAGTCGGCCCAACACTTGAACGCCAAAAACTATCAAAATAAAAATTAGCAGGAACGATATGTACGGTAATACACTGGCATCAGCGTTAAATTCTCGCTGTAGAAACAGCATGCCTTCGCCCATCAATTTAAATCCTCCCAAGATTCCAAGAATGATAGCCACAAGCGAGACGAGCCCCATCAGAAAGCCACTGCGATAGCCACGGTAGGCGCCAAAAAGTAGAATCAGACCTAATCCGATGTCAAGTTTGTTCAAGAAGTCAAAAGTTGCTTTACAATTTCGGAGATCATTCTTCCATCAGCTTTTCCCGCCAGTTCCTTCGTAGCCTTGCCCATGACTTTACCCATATCCTGAGGACCAGACGCACCTAGCTCTTTAACTACTCTTTTTAGCACCTCAGTTACTTCTTCGGGAGACATTTGCTTGGGGAGGTACCGACTTATGATTTCAAGCTCTTGCATTTCGACTTTATATAAATCTTCCCTGTTCTCGTTCTTATAGATTTCTGCGGATTCCTTGCGCTGTTTAGCGGCCTTCATCAGCAGCTTGTTCTCCGTTTCCTTATCTATCTCGCCCGTTTTGCCCTTCTCCGTTTCGGCCAGAAGTATTTGGCTTTTGATGGCGCGCAAAGCCGTGAGCTCTTCCTTGTTCTTGCTGAGCATGGCTTTCTTGATGTCGCTATCAATTTGTTCTTTCAAACTCATAGTTAATAGATTAGGATTGTAACTTTACTTTGATTCAAAAGCCATTAAATGACCCGATTAAGCGTCAATATTAACAAAATTGCCACACTCAGAAATGCGCGGGGAGGAAATAATCCCAATGTGCTGCAGGTGGCTCAAGATTGCGAACGATTTGGCGCCCAGGGAATCACAGTGCACCCGCGACCAGATGAAAGACACATCAGATATGATGACGTGTTGGCACTAAAAGACGTGGTTCAAACGGACTTCAATATTGAGGGGTATCCTGATGAACGATTTCTAAAATTAATAGAACGTGTAAAGCCACAGCAAGCCACGCTCGTCCCGGATGCTCCGGACGTGCTGACTTCGAATGCGGGCTGGGATACTGCAAAGAACCTTACTTTCCTTAGCAATGTCATCTCAAGAATACACGCAGCTGGTGTGCCCGTATCCATTTTTATGGACCCGGATCATAAAAAAATGGAAGAGGCAGCAAAAACGGGAACCGACCGCATTGAACTATATACGGAAGCGTATGCCGTGCATTATCATCAAGACCGCCATAAGGCGCTGAAGCCCTATCTCGAGGCTGCGGAGGCTGCAAAACAACTCAAATTGGGTGTAAATGCTGGCCACGACCTTGACCTGAAGAATCTCAAGTTCCTCAAGTCGGGCATTCCGTGGTTAGAAGAGGTTTCAATTGGTCACGCGCTCGTTTGTGATTCAATCTATCTCGGTCTGGAAAATACCATTCAACTCTATTTGCGGCAACTTACCTAGTAACGCCAACTCCTAAGGTCAGCATTTGCAGGGGCGCTTTCTGCAATACGTTTCAAAATCTTTGGAAGATACATCGTGTTGTAGCGCAACCTTGAAACATAATTAGGGTTTTCCTGATCCCCATTCCAACAGTGCTCCGCTCGATCTCCATAGGTCACCTCGCCTTTGTAAAAGGGAGTATTGGTTTTCTTCAAAAACTCCTCCATCAAATAAACTGCGTTGTTCAAATAGTAATTATCCATGTCACCACAATAGATATGTATTTTTCCCTCAAGCTTTGGCCCAAGTGTACTCCAATCTCTTTCCAGTATGTATCGCAGATCATAGTTTTCCTTCCAATACTGAGCAACCTCAGGATCAATCTCTCCAGTTTCTTTGTTGAAGAGCCGTTTTGGATAACCATCTTCACCCTGAGGAGAATATACCGCCTCCCATATGTCCCACTGCTGGCCCGAACGGGTTTTAGTACCTAATGCCAGTTCGTAGTGGTTGGCCTCCTCCATTGTACTTTGAATTTGACCCAAGTAGTCCCTGTGCGCAGGCTTAGGAAGTTTCTTGAAATCACTGTCATAGAAGAATGCATTCTTGTCTTTGTAGATATCAACCAGGCACATCGCTCTAAAATCAATTGGGTCAGGGCAGGCCGCAAAACATCCGTTGAAATCATCAGGATAAAACATTTGAACTGCCAATGCTTCCCATCCCCCTGTGGAGCCTCCATAGGTAAATCTGGCCCAGCCCTCACCGATTCCTCTGAACTGGCTTTCAATCTCCGGTACCAACTCTTTCATGATGGCATCTCCGTAGGGACCCATGTTGGCCGAATTGACGGCATACGAATCATCGTAATAGGGAGTGGGGTGCTGAATCTCCACTACTAAGAAGCGCGGAAAGTTTTTGCTGCTCCACTGCTTGTAAAAATTGTATGCCTCTTGCTTTTGGAATTTGTTGTAGCCATAAATACCAAAGCGAGCACTGTAGTCCGTAGTGTCCATGTTTGGGTCGGGTGGTTCCGTACTGAATCCTCCAAAGTCGGAAGGAAAGTGCCCATGATAGATCATCAAAGGAAACCTAGCATCAGGATGCTCGTCAAAACCTTCAGGCACCAACACATGCGCACCCAGGTACATCGGTTTTCCCCAAAACTCTGACAGCAATTTGCTTTGTATCTTTATGTGCCTAATGTATTTCGTATCAGTTAGTTCTTCTAGGGGCGGAATTTCCTGATCCATAGTAATCTGTATTGTGCTTCCTTTGGAAGGATCGATCGTCATTTTCACTGGCTGACTATAAAAATTGCCTGGCTTTCGATTCCATTGCTGACCCTCTCCTTTATCTGGAGGAAGTTTTACGGCCTGGCCAGTGCTAAGGTTAAATGTTTCATATCTATTCACGAGTGCCTGCACATAATACTCACCGGCAGGAATATCACTCAGCTTCTTAAAAGGAAACCCAAACACACCTTCCCCCATTTCAATTGATTGGTCAGGCTGCATTCCTTCCACGTCCATCCCGAATACCATTTGAGCTCCTAATCCATCGTTAATTTGAAATCTAGGCTCCCTGTCAGGGTTGTTTGCCACCAGAAAAAGCAATCGGCCGTCTTGCGCCTCAGTACTTAATGAATTTGAAAACGAAATTTTGACCGTTACTTTTCCACTATTCCCAATTGGGTCGCATTGCCAAAGCACAAGAAGGAAAAGCAAAGGAGAGAATCTAACAAATTTCATATACGAAGGATTAAGGGTTTGAGTCGAGTAATATATTGCTAAAAGATGTCCTTAGCAAAGTGCATTCCTCAGAAGGCAGAAAACACCTTTCGCCTTTTGAGTTGATGAAACCTAGCTAGAATCGCTAATTTTAAGATGTTGTAATGCATAAAGCTTATTATATTGCACAACTCAAACAAGATGGCTAAATGAATATTTTCTTAATAGAAGATGACGAGATATATGCTGAGTTTATCAAGAAAGCATTAAGCCAAAATGCAGAGTATCAAATTCAGACGTATGCAACTGCTGAAGACGCGCTTGTGGCTGTCAATGGCAAGTTTCCTGATGTGATGATCATCGACTATAAGCTTCCGGGAATGAATGGCATCGAATTGTATGAAAAAATTAAAGATAGGATCACCGAGGATAGCAAGGTGATCATGCTGAGCGCCCTGGATGACGGAAACATGGTGCTGAGTTTTATACAGAAGGGAGTCCGCGACTACGTAATTAAGGATGAAAACGTAGTAGAGTCGCTAGAAGCAATATTAGGTGGCAAAGAAGACGACTACTATCTATTCGGCTAGGGGGCCTTCCTCAAGGTGACTGAAAAAGTAGCGCCCTTACCCAATTCACTCTCGCACCACACTTTACCTCCCATTTTCTCGGTCAATGTTTTCACAATTGATAGTCCCAGGCCAGTGGAACTTTCACCCCCGGTAGGTTTTGCTGACAACTTTTGAAATCGCTTAAATAGTTTGTTTTGGTCTTCGACACTGATTCCCGGTCCTTCGTCTTTTATTGAAAGCACTGCAGCATCCACACTATCTTTCAATGACACTACTACATTTTTGCCAGGTGATGAAAACTTCAATGCATTCGAAATTAAGTTTTCGGCAATACGGTTTAGATACGACACGTCCACAATCGCTTTTAGTGATTCGGGCGACTGAACCTGAATTGTGATATTCTTCTGTTCAGCAAGGCCAACGTAGTTCTTTACATGAGCAGCCAAGTGAACTGCTACATCAACAGGCTCTGGTTTAAATGCCGTTTGGTTTTCGTCTAGCTCACGAGTGTCAAGTAAGTTACTCACCATACTTAGCCCATCAATCGAAATCTGATTGATCTTCTTAAGGTACTCTTGCTGTTCGTCACTGAATTTTTCCTTCGATAGCTTCATCAACTGGACTAAGGCAAAAATTCTATTGAATGGTCCTTTAAGATCGTGCGATACCACGCCTATCACCTGTTGCCTCTCCAAGTTTGCTTCATAAAGCATCTGATTTTGTATGGCCAACTCTGTATTCTGCCTTACTATCTCGTCACTTTGCTTTTGTATTACCCTGTTCTGATTCTTCAGGATGTAGTATGCGCGGACTTGCATGATGATTACCAGCAAGGATAATAACCCAAAAAACCATAGTGTTGTCTCAATCATGCCAAATGCGTGGCCAAATTTAAGAACATTAGAGTTTTACCGTGCGCTTATAATTAAAGGGAATATTGAATGGAATGCCCTTATTGCTCACTCTCACATGACCTACGAACTGGACCTCGTACTTCTTGCCTCCAATCAAACTCATTAGTGTGTTCATAAGTCCTATTTCCTCCAAGGACAACTGTACTTCGACAGGAATTGTAAAATCAGACTTCGACTTGATGAGTGCATTTAGCTGCTGATCGACCCTTGCTGACTTTTTACCATCTAGAAAAACATCAACCTCTATCTCCTTCAGCTTCATTCTCATTCGATTGGGGTTGTGAAAAACTGCATTGCCTTTCAAAATCGGATCAATTCCTTTGCCTGGCATCAATTCAAGGTTTTCTATTGATTTCAAGACAACCTGCTCCTTGGGCGTGCAAGCAGCGAGTGAGAGGACCCAAATCGAAATAATAAATCGCATAGTATTAAGGTCAAAGATAGTTTTAGCTACCAACTATCGCTGCAAAAGTAGCGCCATATATTCGACCTTCTTACTTGGGAAATAATGACTTGTCTATGCTTGGTACTAACGTCATTGCGTTCTTGTAGTACACCTTCTTTAGCACTTCATCAGATAAGCCCATGCCATACATTCTCCAAAAGGCATGATAACGCTTGTGGTAAGGGAAATATTCGTCTTCGGTTTCGAGCACTCTAAAGTAGGTTTCATACTCTGAAGGAACCCAACTGTCTTTGCCAAACAATACCCTATCCTGATATTTTGTAATAAAGGCATTGGCTGCGCGCGGTTGCCTACCTAATTCGGCAATGATCGCCCCTATACCTACGTACATGTTTGGAAACGTGTCCATTAGCTCTCCCAATTTTTCAAGGTTGTCAGCATACCAACCCATGTGCGCGTTAATAAACTTTGTGTTGGGGTGCTTTCGAAAGATATTGTGTTGTTCGGCAATAATTGTTTCCCATTTCACAGGATCGTTGTCATGCCTTCGTCCCGGTCTTGTCTTAAGCTCAAGCCATCTTTCATTTTGATTATCAATCGGCTGCCAAAACTGTTTCGGATCAGCCGAATGGATAAGCACTGGAATATTTAACTCCCCACACTTTGCCCACACCGGATCAATCCTTGGGTCATCCACATGAATTCGGTTGCCCTTGCTGTCCTTATTGAACATTCCCAGTGACTTGTAAATTTTCAACCCTGCTGCACCTTTCTTCACGTCCTCTTCTAATTGCTTCACTGTCCTGGTCGTCCAATCTGCATCATCAATTCCGCTAAAGTCTACATTGGTAAAGACCAGAAATCTGTTAGGGTAATTCTTTTTCACATTACTCAAAGCCCCATCCAAATGCTCAGTGCTACCCCTTCCCCGGCCGCTGAGGTTAGTCATCACGGCCATGTTGAGTTTGTCCATCTCGTTAGTCAAGTCCGTCAAATCCTGCGTGGGCATGCCAAATTGGTGATTGTGAATGTCTACAAAAGGAAATTTTGCCCTTGTCACATGATGCTCGGGCACTGTAAGCGAGGAGGGAGGATCATACTCTTCAAAATCCATTTTCATATCCAATGGCTTTTCCTGACCACAAGCATCTAAAACCACAAATAGGGACACCAAAGCAAAAGCTATTCTGATAAACATATCGTCTAATTTTATTCAAATATAAACGACCTGTGTTAAAACGTGTTTATTAATCATGATAAGCGGTGGTGCCTGCGCCTCGTCATCAATTCACGGAGGAGTGGATCTGAAGTGCACATTTCTTTATAAATTGCCTTCCATTAATTTATGCTTATGCTTCATCGCGCTGTAATTGCCCTGCTTATTTCTTCAGCCTTGCTTGGATACGGACAAGATTCGCCTGCTCACAAGGAGGCACAGAAAAAAATAGAGGAGGGGGCGTATAGAGAGGCGAAGGAGATGTTGACCAAGGCGATTGACCGCAATCCAAAAGATGAGGTGGCCCTCAATCTTCGTGGTCAGGCAAGGGTTGGCCTCGAAGATTTCTATGGCGCAATAAGCGATTTTACTTTTGCCCTTGAGATCGACTCATCCTACGCGGAAGTATATAATTATCGGGCAGAGGTGAAGATTGCCCTTGGCGATGATTACGATGCCATCGAGGATTTGGATAAGGCCATAGCGTTAAACCCGAAGTATGCTGATGCCTATACCAATCGGGGATTTGCAAAATACAATCTTGACGAACTACAGGAAGCCTACTTTGATTTTTCCAAGGCGCTGGAAGTGGGCCCAGCCGATGTAGATAAGTACTTTAACAGAGGAGTAGTTAAGGCTGAACTCGGTGAATTTGTGAGCGCAATTGATGATTATACTAAAGCGATTGAATTAGACAAAAACGATGCTTCACTTTATAATTACAGGGGTGTAGCCTACTACTCTACCGATGCGGTTGACAAGGCTATTGAAGATTACAATCAAGCAATCAAGCTAGACCCTGAAGATCCCTTGAAGTTTGAAAATCGTGCATTAGCAAGAAGTGTAAAGGAAGATCTCAAAGGGGCATTGGAAGATTACGATAAGTCTATCGAGCTTGATAGCGAAGACCCGGAAACATTCAACCTGCGCGGTGTGCTAAAATATACCATGGAGGATTTTGAAGGAGCGATTGCGGACTACACCAGTGCGATTGACCTTGATCCCACCAATCCGACTTACTATGACAACAGGGCATTGAGCAAAACTGAAATTGAAGATTATGCTGGAGCATTGGAGGACTACACAAGCTCAATTGAGATTTATCCAAGCGACCCGGAAACCTTCTATCAGCGCGGCCTCATTAAACTGACAATGAATAATAACTACGATGGTTGCCTCGATTTGAAACATGCATTGGATTTGGGTTCTGTAGACGCCAAGTCAGTAATAAAGAAAAACTGCAAATAGCCAGAATCATATCTTGAATCCGACATTAAAATCTCACTTCGACAAAATTGAAGCTCAAAAAGCAGGAATACTGGCCACAGTTAGTGGCTTAACAGAACAAGAGCGAAACACACCTCCTCATCCTGACAAATGGTCTATCAATCAGATAATAGCCCACCTTATTACCGCTGAGAAGATGACCCTCGCATATATGCAAAAGAAGGTGCTTGCGATCGATGCAGCAAAAAATGCTGGCCTGGTTGATGAACTGAAAATGGTCGTGCTTTATCTTTCGCAGCGACTTCCAATAAAGTTTAAGGCGCCAAAGGCAGTAGTAGAGCGCACTGAAAATTATACATCGTTTGAACAACTGGAACAAGATTGGACGAAAGTCAGAAAAGGTCTCCACGATTTCTATTCAAACCTGAAAGACGACCAAATCAATAAGAGAATTTACAGACATATCATTGCAGGCAGGCTGGGCGCAAAGCATTCCATCATTTTCATTCAAGAACATTTTCTGCACCACTTACCACAAATCAAACGACTCATAAAATAACGCCTTGATTGCGAAATCACTTTAAGGCTCAAGAACAACTTTAAGACAATTGTCTTTCTTGTTAGCAAAAATATCGTAGCCATGCTTTCCACTACTTAATGGCAACCTGTGAGTCAATATCGATGTGAAGTCATATTTGTGCTTTCTCACCACTTCCGTCAATTTGTTCATGTAAAAATGCGCAGGACAACGACCCACTTTGAAGGTGAGATTCTTGTTGTACGCATCTACAGGAGAGAATGACAAGTGCTGATCGTTGCACACACCTACCGTGGAGATAACCCCTCCCGGGCGTACAATGTCATAGGCCAGTCTACCAGCACTGCCATTGCCAACCACCTCCATCACTGCATCAGCACCACGGCCTTCCGTGTATTCCCTGATGACCTCCTCAGGGTCTTGTTTCTCAAAGTTAATTGGAATGGCACCGAATACTTTAGCCATCTGTAAGCGCTCCTCTACGGAGTCAACGGCAAAAAGAAGCTCTGAGCCATACTCTATTGCTCCGGCAATCGTCATCAACCCTACGGGGCCACAGCCTACCACGGCATGCACTTGTCCTGGTTTTATTTGAGCCTGATCTGCGCAAAAGAAGCCCGTGGATATGATATCTCCCAAAAGCATTCCCTCTTCCAAAGAAATTCCATCCGGAATTTTTTCCAAGGTGGAATCAGCTAAAGGCACCCGCACGTACTCCGCTTGTCCTCCGTGGAGGCCTCTTCCTTTCTCCACCCATCCATAGAGTTCCCCTTTCTCACATCTACACGTCAATCCAATCTTACAATAAAAGCAACTGCCGCAATTCGTAGTGAAGGGACTCATTACCTTATCTCCGATCGCCAGCGACTTGACGTTCTTGCCAATCTCCACCACTTCCCCCACAAATTCGTGACCCATCACCGTGCCTACATCCAAACCCCTCTCATGCTCGTAATACACATGCAAGTCGGATCCACAAATACAGGTGAGGCTTACCTTCACAATAACATCAGAGGGCTCCACAATAATCGGATCGTCCACCGTTTCATATAAGATGTCTTCCTTTGCTCGAAATGTGAGTGCTTTCATATTTGTGAATAAATGATTTGCTCAACTTGAATATTACGCATTTCAAATGAACAAAAATTATCAGAATGTATAAATCGCTACTATTTTTGGCCATGCGAATTCTACTTTTTCTTTTGTTGCTTTCAATCGTTGCGGTCAGTTGCGACTCAACGGATGAGAAATGCGAGTTTATTCCAGATACGTCATCAATTCAAATTGACTTATTGATTGAGCCTCTTCATGATCGCATTGCACAGATCTCGTCTAAGGAAGAATTGGTGCTGTTCTTCTCTGGTCATCCGACCATGAGAGATCAGTTCTTTAATCGCCAGGCATATCCAAGTGACTCAGCCTTTATCAATGAACTATACAACCGTTTCACTAATCCGTACTTCGACTCGCTGCTCAACGACACCGATAAGGTCTTCGGAGACCTCGCGGAACTAACTCAAGAATTTGAAACTGCTTTCTCAAACATCAAGTATTACTATCCTGACTTCGACCCGCCTAAAGTTCAGACTGTAATAACCGGATTGGAAAGCGATATCCTTGTCACCGACAGTTTAATCATAGTTGGTCTCGACTACTACATCGGCCCGGGGGCAAGATACAAACCCAACATGTATGACTACATGTTAAGAAGATATCAGAAAAACTTTATTGTTCCTTCCGTGCTGCTGTTGTATGGCATTGATAGTAAGTACAACAAAACAGACCTGAACGACCGCACCGTGCTTTCAGATATGATCGCCTATGGCAAGGCCTACCACTTTGCAAAGCATATGTTGCCCTGTGTGCCCGACAGCGTACTAATTGGGTACACTAGCGAGGAGTTAAAAGGAGCAAGGGCCAATGAAGATTTGATTTGGAAACGGCTGGTGCAAGATGAAGTACTCTATGCTACCAATCATCTTGTAAAACAAAAGTATATTGCCGAAAGACCCAAGACGCTTGAAGTAGGTGAAGCTTGCCCCGGCAGAATTGCTACCTGGGTGGGTTGGGAAATCATTAGGAAGTATAGTGAGCGTCATCCCGACATTTCATTACCCCGCCTTATGGAGACCGCTGAAAGTGCAAATCTATTTACAGCCTCCAACTACCGACCGCTTTGAAAATCACTTCAAGGTAAGTGCCGCTCAGTTATAAATTTGCAGAATGCGTGAGAAAGTTCATTTCTTGAATACTTCTTCTCCGCCAGTGTTCTGGCATTGAACTGATAGTTTTGTAGCAGCATTTTGTCCGTAATAAATGGTCTTATCTTTCGCACAAAATCTCCTGCATCATGTGGATCAACATTAATTCCACATCGATGGTCCTCAATTTCTTTCTTGATCCATCCTCCGAAGTTGACTACGATGAGTTTGCCGGCAGCCAATCCATCAAAAAACTTGTTGGGTGAACCCGTTTCCAGAATTTTGAATGGCTTATAGCAAACGAAGACGGCATCAGCGACACTCAATAGTTCTCTCACACCCTCCCTGTCTCTAAACTCGAGGAAAGTGAGATTGCCCAACGCCAATCTGTTGGCCCTGACTTTAAGACGCGCAAAATCGGCACCCTCACCACAGATAAAAAAGTGCACTGGCGCAGCGGCCATACGTGCGGCTTCCGCACACTTCAGCATATAGTCTAGCCCATTCGCAAAACCAATTGCGCCAATGTATGATACCACAAATTTGCCGTTCAGCTCGTACTTAGTTTCCAATGCTTGGCTTTTAGATACCTTTTGAAAAAACTCGGTATCTGCCATGTTAGGAATAAGCGCAACCCTGGCGTCTGGGGACTTTTCTTCAATTGTCCTTTTGATCGAAGGTGAGAGTGCCACAATACCTTCCGATTGTCCATAAATCCCACGCTCGAGCTTCAGCAAGTATGTCTTTAAAACTGGGTTCCTAAGAAAACCCATTTGAATCGGTGCATCGGGCCAGAGGTCGCCAACTTCAAAGTAGTATGGAATTCCATACCTTTTCTTTATCCTGATTGCCGCCAGTCCTACGGTCAACGGCACGGAAATAGCATAGCACAGGTCGACATTCTTAATAGAACCTGCTTTGCTCACTGACTTTCTCAAAAATTGTAAAAATGCCCAAGCCCTTCGTATGAAGCCATAGCTATTGCGATACGGCACCCTTAAGTAGTGCACGGCAATTCCTTCGACAACCTTCTTCTCATATGCCTTATCATGTGCGGTGATCACTTCAACATCTGCACCTGACTCTACCAAAGCTCTGGCCAAGTAGTAGGAACGAATAGCTCCACCCGGCTGTGGTGTTTTGAAATGCTGATGCAGGATTAAGACTTTCACGCTGCAAAGAAAGTAATTCAGCGTAAATCCCTCTTATAAAGTTGATATAAAGAGGTACGGTTTTGAAAGCAAAAAAATAAGCCAACAAAATGTTGGCTTATTAATGAATCAGTTTTTTTCCTGAAGGCTACGGGTGTAAGACAGAATATTATTCACACTGGTTTCTGATGGCTCAATGTGAGTGGCATCCAATTGTGTTTTTACAAGAATCAGTTCTTTGTACTGTTTCTGCAATTCGTTGTCACAGAGTAGGGCCTTGTTAATCTCCAGGTTTTCCTTCTCCGTAGTCTCGTGGTATAAATACCTGATCAGATCGTCTTGGGTAAAGGTTTGCGTCATAGGCAATATGGGGTTTTATCATTTTCTTTCTCAGGTTGATCAATGCATATCGCATTCTTCCCAGTGCCGTATTGATGCTCACCCCAGTGCGATCTGCAATTTCTTGAAAACTCATCTGAAGATAGTGACGCATAATAAGCACTTGCTTTTGTTCAACAGGGAGCTCTTTTACAAACTCCCGAAGTCGCTTACGGGTATCTTTCTCCTGCTGAACAGTCTCAAAAGATGCCTCTGCAAACTCCATGGAGTCAAAAACCGAACTTCCTTCCTCTAGAACGATCTCAGGGTGCCTTTTATTTTTCCTGAAATGATCTATTGCTAAGTTATGCGCAATTCTCGAAATCCAAGGCAAAAATTTGCCTTCTTCGTTGTATCGGCCACCTTTAATGGTGTTAATGGCCTTGATAAATGTCTCCTGAAGTAAATCCTCAGCTACGTAACGGTCCTTTACGATAAGGTAAATGGCCGTATAAACTCTCGATTTGTGTCTATGAAGTAGCATTTCGAACGCCCCTTCGTCCCCGTTTTGGTAGTGCGAAACCAATTCCTGGTCGCTTACTCTCTTGTCAATCATTCTGTCTCACATTTAGGTAACGTAGATGTCTCGCTCGATAGTGTAGGGGTTAGTTTTACATTTAATTGAATTCAAAAGGTAAAAATATTCTGACTCGCCACAAAAAAAATTAAAAAAATATTGCCTGCTTCACTTTTTCTTTCGCTATTTGAGCGAGTTTTTTTGATATATACAACTAGATGGGGGACAACAAAAAGCGTGTAATTAAAAGCCTTGATACACTACCCGATGAACTGCGGGATCTGATCAAAAAGCAACATCCTGATGGCTTTGAAAGTAGCATATCGCGTATAATGAACGCGAAGAAAGAGCCGATTTTTGTCTTTCCTCTTGAAACAGATGACTCTATCTATCTCGTAAAAGTACCCGCCACAAAAAACAGCGATGGTGGATACGATGTAGACTCGAGCGAACGTGAAGAGTTTGATTCCGATTCAGATGATGAAGGGGGAAGTGATTTCGACAGTGGAAACGACTACGATGATGATGGTGATTCCAGTAAGGACCCCAGCTACGAGCCGGATTTCGACAGGTAAGCTTCCCTGGTAAGGCCTAGATTATCTTCTTTTCAAATTCTATTTCCATCCCTTGTTTTTTGACTCCTCTTGGTAGTTAATTCCGTATTTTTGCGTCCCGATGCAAAGCCCTTCTTCCAACACGGAAACTCAATTAGACCAATTAGACCCAAAGGAGTACATCATTATAAAGAGGGCACGTGTCAACAATTTAAAAAACCTAAGTGTTGCCATACCGCGCAATAAGCTTGTTGTAATTACCGGACTGTCCGGGTCTGGGAAATCATCCCTTGCATTTGACACATTGTTTGCAGAAGGCCAGCGCATGTACGTGGAAAGCTTGAGTTCCTATGCCCGACAATTCCTGGGCAGAATGGAAAAACCGGATGTGGACTACATCAAGGGCGTTTCTCCTGCCATTGCCATTGAGCAGAAGGTGAACACCCGAAATCCAAGATCAACTGTGGGTACCACTACGGAAATCTATGACTATCTAAAGTTGCTTTTTGCTCGTGTTGGAAAAACATATTCCCCTGTGAGTGGACTACCCGTGCAGAGAGATACAGTATCAAGTGTACTGGATGTGATTCACAAGCTAAAGAATGGCTCGAAGATAATGATCGCTTGTCCCTTAACGGTGGCGAGAGGCAGAAAACTTGACGATGAGCTTTCACTATTGCTAAGCAAAGGCTTCACAAGGATCCTCGTGAATGGTGAAACCCGTTTTATTGAAGAAGTAATTGAGAACAAGAAGAAGCCTGCCAAGTCATCAGCTTTTGAAATTCTTATTGACCGGGCCATCACCAATGCCGATGATGAAGACCTCACATTTCGACTTTCCGATTCCGTGCAAACCGCATTCTTCGAAGGTCACGGAGAGTGCATCTTATATCCTGAAGGTAAAAAGAAGCAATTATTTTCCGATAAGTTCGAATTAGACGGAATCACATTTACAGAGCCCAGCGTAAACCTCTTTAGCTTCAATAATCCATACGGTGCCTGCAGAAACTGCGAAGGATTTGGGAAAGTGCTTGGCATTGATGAAGACCTCGTGATCCCTGACAAAAGCCTCTCCGTATTTGAAGGAGCAATCGCCCCATGGCGCAGCGAGGCCATGAGCAAGTGGGTTAAGCCGCTACTTAAGGAGGGAATAAAATTTGATTTTCCTATTCACAGAAGCTATTCCGACCTATCGCAGAAAGAAAAAGATCTGCTCTGGAATGGAAACGAATACTTTGACGGCATTCGATCCTTCTTCGAATATCTTGCTACAAAAGTGCATAAAATTCAATATCGCGTCTTACTGTCTCGTTATCGTGGAAGAACCACCTGCCCGGATTGTAGAGGGACACGTTTGCGGAAAGATGCGGCCTACGTGAAAGTAAGTGGGACTTCAATCACAGACCTTGTTTTAATGTCATTGGAAGATCTCCAAGGGTTTTTTGACAAGATTTCGCTCACCGGCTACGAACAAAAGGTTGCAGATCGAATCTTAAAAGAAATTCGTTCGCGTGTGGAATACATGATCAAGGTGGGCCTTGGGTACCTAACCCTGAACCGCCTCACTTCTACACTGTCAGGCGGAGAATTTCAGAGAATAAAGTTAGCCACCGCATTGGGTAGCTCTCTGGTAGGATCGATGTATATCATGGATGAGCCAAGTATAGGACTGCATCCTAGAGATACGGCCAGGATGATTGAGGTACTCAAGACATTGCGAGATCTTGGAAACACTGTGATCGTGGTCGAACATGAAGAAGAAATAATGCGAGCCGCTGATCAAATTATCGACATCGGTCCTGATGCAGGCGCCCATGGTGGACAACTTGTATATCAGGGAACCATTGAGGCGTTGGACAACAATTTGAAATCTCACACCACAGATTATCTCAGCGGCCGAGCAGTAATTCCTGTTCCTGCCGCAAGGCGCAAATGGAAAGATTCCATCACAGTGTCAGGCGCACGTGAAAACAACCTCAAGAACCTAACCGTAAAGATTCCACTAGGTGTACTCACAGTAATCACTGGCGTGAGTGGCAGCGGAAAGAGTACGCTCATAAAGAAAATCGTCTATCCGGCAGTAGGGCGGACTAATGGATCAGTAGCTGATACGCCAGGCAAATATGATAAGCTTGAAGGCGATATCGCGCGAATTTCTCAAGTGGAATTTGTTGATCAAAACCCCATAGGAAAATCCTCACGATCCAATCCCATCAGCTATGTGAAAGCTTACGATGCGATTCGTCAACTGTTTGCTGATCAGCCTTTGAGCAAACAACGAGGTTACAAGCCTTCCCATTTTTCTTTTAATGTGGAGGGAGGACGCTGCGAAACGTGCTCTGGCGAAGGGGAGACAAAAGTGGAAATGCAGTTCATGGCTGATATTTTTCTCAAATGTGAAAGCTGCCATGGCAAGCGCTTTAAACAAGAAGTACTTGAAGTACAATATGAGGGAAAGAATATAGCTGACATACTAGATATGACGGTAGAAGAAGCCATGGATTTCTTCGCAGACAAGAAGCCAGTGCACGATAAGATTACACCACTTTATGAAGTGGGTTTAGGATATGTGAAGTTGGGGCAATCCTCCAATTCATTAAGTGGAGGAGAGGCACAACGTGTGAAGCTAGCCTCCTTCCTGGGAAAAAAGCATACGGATAGCAAGGAACACATCCTTTTTATCTTTGACGAACCAACCACAGGCCTGCATTTTCACGACATCAGTAAATTACTCAAAGCCATCAATGCGCTGGTGGACGAAGGCCACACTGTCATTATCATTGAGCACAATTTGGAAGTGATAAAGTGCGCGGACTGGATTATCGACTTGGGGCCGGAGGGAGGTGAGAAAAATGGAGGCAATCTCTTGTTTACAGGCACACCCGAGGAGATGGTAAAGAAGGCAAAGACACATACAAGTCACTTCTTGAAAGAGAAGGTGAAGATCTAGTTCCCTTGCTCCGTTTCTTCCCAGCCATTTGCTCTGTTGTTCCAAGCATCGTGGTACATTTTCCATTGACCATCACGAGTCCTTTTCCAGATGATCAAATACTTGCCCGAATAAAGCGGCCTCTCTTGACTATTATAGTTTGCCTTGGAATACCAATACCCATTGTCAAACGCAAAGTCACCAACAATTTCCAAACGATCGGACACAGTCCGGTGGTAGACTTGCTGATAGAGCGAATCGCGCGTCCAAAATTTGTAAATGTGCTCTCTGCCATAAATCATCTCTTGACCTGGGGGCATAAGTACTGCATCATCCGTGTAGATATCAATCAGTTCATCGTATGCGCCCTTCACATAGTTGGCTGAGAATATTTCTGCAGTTTTTTTAATTGCTTCGCGATCATTGCCATGGTCACTTTGTGCATAGAGAATATTACCAAAAATTGGAATTGAAAACAGTATTAGCGCAATTCTCGCATTGCTGGTAAGGATATTTGTAGATCTCATGACCTATATACGTCAAATAATTAAAATGGTGTACAAATGATTTGCATTCTATTTTCTTACGCTAAATTGGAGGCGTTTTAGTAAATCTATCTTAATACCAAGCGTTATGGCTCATAGTGAAATTCTCGAAAATGTAAAGAAGCGTAATCCCAATGAACCTGAATTCATACAGGCTGCTCAGGAGGTTATTGACTCTTTAAGTCCCGTGTTGGAAAAGAACTCTGAGTTTGCACGGCTTAGGATATTGGAACGGACACTTGAGCCAGAAAGATTGATTTCATTTAAGGTCACCTGGCTCGATGACAAAGGTGAGGTGCAAATAAACAGAGGTTACAGAGTGCAAATGAACAGCGCCATCGGCCCATACAAAGGTGGTCTGCGTTTTCATCCATCTGTAACGCCAAGTGTACTTAAATTTTTGGCTTTTGAGCAGATCTTCAAAAATGCACTTACAGGAATTCCTATGGGCGGAGGTAAAGGAGGATCTGACTTCGACCCAAAGGGAAAAAGCGAAAACGAAATCATGAAATTCTGCCAAGCCTTTATGGGCGAGTTGGCCAGATTTATTGATCATCGCACTGACGTGCCTGCAGGAGATATTGGTGTTGGTGGTAGAGAGATAGGTTATCTCTTTGGTGCTTACAAGAAAATCAAAAACGAATTTACAGGCGTGCTCACTGGCAAGGGAATTGGCTGGGGTGGTAGCTTGATTAGAACAGAAGCTACAGGCTACGGCTTGGTCTACTTTGCAGAAAACATGCTGCAAAACGTAGGTGACTCCATCAAGGGAAAAACCTGCCTGGTCTCAGGGTCAGGTAATGTGGCCCAGTATGCAATGGAAAAGATAGGTCAGATGGGTGCCAAAGCGGTGACCGCCTCTGACTCTAGCGGATACATTTATGATGAAGAAGGAATTTCTGGGGAAAAGCTTGAATTCCTCAAGGATTTAAAAAATAATCGCAGAGGACGAATCAAGGAATATGCCGATAAGTATAAGGGAGTAACTTTTCACGCGGCTGATCCCAAGGCAGACCACAATTCCCTGTGGACCATAAGGGCAGACTGTGCCTTTCCTTGCGCCACGCAGAATGAAATTAATGAGAAGGACGCCAATAATCTTGTGAAGGGTGGCATTAAGTTGTTAGGCGAGGGCGCCAACATGCCTACTACGATCGAAGGAATCAATGTGATCCTCGACAACGGTGTGATGTACTCTCCAGGCAAAGCTTCAAACGCTGGCGGTGTGGCTACCAGTGGGCTGGAGATGACACAAAATTACATGGGTCAGAACTGGACAGCCGATGAGGTCGATCGCAAATTGCAGGGGATCATGAAAAACGTTCACGATACCTGTCTGGGCGCGGCAAAAGAATATGGCATGCCGGGCAACTACATGGCTGGAGCCAACATTGCAGGGTTTTTGAAAGTAGCAAAAGCCATGAAGGCGCAGGGTGTTATCTAAGAAATTTCACATAAATATTTTCCCATGCCAGCATACATAATTGTAGATGTCGAAATCACTGACCCTAAAGAATATGAGGAGTATAAGAAACATACGCCTGGAAGCCTTGTCCCCTTCGATGGGAAATTCCTGACAAGAGGAGGGGCAGTTGAAACTTTGGAGGGCGATTGGAAGCCCGGGCGCTTAGTAATTGTGGAATTCCCCTCAATGGAAAAAGCAAAAGCCTGGTGGAATTCCCCTGGCTATGCACCTGCAAAACTCATTAGGCAACGCGCCTCCAATACACAAATGATTGTAGCAGACGGGATCAACTAAGGTCACAGGGCAGCAACAAAATAGTAGAGCATCACTACACAGGTTATCAACTTCAGCACGGTACCCAGCAAAAATCCAACGAAGGATCCTAATGCCGCTTTCAGCGCTTGATCGGAATTCTTGTTTGCCACCCATTCCCCAATCAAAGCGCCAACAAAAGGCCCAACCACAATACCAACCGGTCCAAACCAAAATCCAGCGATCAGCCCTACGGTGCATCCCCATAATCCATACTTTGTCCCTCCAAATTTTTTGGTACCGTAGATCGGAACGAAGTAATCCAGTAATAAAATAACTAGAACTACGGCTGCCCACCCCAGTAAAAACTCAGATGCAAATGGAACTGGATCACGCAGTTGCAATACGAGCAAGCCGAGGTAGCTGAGAGGAGGCCCTGGCAAAAGCGGAAGAAGGCTGCCTGCAATCCCAGCGAGCATGAGAATACCTCCAATAACGGCCCAAAGTATATCCATCATATCAAGATAAGATCTTTTGCAAGAATTGAGTAGTTTCCGAAACGAAGCAAAGAAAATCTAATCCGCATCAAGCGACTTAAATGGCTAATCCATCAACTGTAAATCGAGGCTGGCACTTCCTACAGATTCCAGGCCCAAGCAATACACCGGAGCGTGTACTTCGGGCAATGGGCAAGCCTACGTTGGATCACCGCAGCCCACAGTTTTGCGAGCTTACTAATAAACTTTTGGTTGGCCTGAAGGAATTTTTCCAAACGTCTGGAAAAGTGATTATTTATCCCTCCTCGGGTACCGGAGCATGGGAAGCCGCGATGGTAAACTTGTTTGCTCCCGGTGATACGGTTTTAGCCTTTGAGACAGGTCACTTCGCAGTGCTTTGGAAATCCCTAGCAGAAAAGATAGGTCTAAAGGTTGAATGGGTAAGCGGTGATTGGAGACATGGTGTTGATGCTAATGTGGTGACCCAAAGACTTAAAGAAGATACTAAGAAAAGGATAAAGGGTGTCATGGTCGTGCACAATGAAACCTCGAGCGGCATCACCATAGATATCCCAGCCGTGCGGAAAGCCATAGATGCTGCTGATAGTGACGCGCTATTTCTGGTCGATGTGGTTTCTTCCCTTGGTACCACACCGTTTTATCAGGATCAATGGGGTGTAGATGTGGCCATTTGCGCCTCACAAAAAGGTTTAATGATGCCACCGGGTTTGGGATTTAACTCCGTCAACCAAAAAGCTATTGACGCAAGTAAGCAGATTCGATCCTTGCAATCTTATTGGAAATGGGAGCGCATACTGGAAATGAATGAAACAGGATTTTATCCGTATACGCCTGCCAGTGGTTTGTTCTTCGGGTTGGAAGAGGCCCTCAATATGATCTTTGAAGAAGGATTGGAAAATGTATTTGCCCGCCATCGCAAGTTGGCGCAAGCATGTAGGGCCGCTACGCAGGTATGGGGCCTGGAAAATCAATGCCTGAACCCCGCAGAATATTCAGATTCTACTACAGCCTTGATCATTCCAAATGGACACGATGCCGACAAACTCAGAAAACTCATTCTGGAGAAGTTTAACATGTCTCTCGGCTCTGGATTAGGCCAACTGAAATCTAAAGTATTTCGCATCGGTCATTTAGGTGACTTCAATGAACTCATGCTCTTAGCCACGTTGAGTGGAGTAGAAATGGGAATGCAATTGGCAAACATTCCCTTCCAACAGGGAGGTGTGCAGGCCGCTATGGATTCACTCGTAAGATCTAACAAGTAGCAATGGGCGGTGAAGTCTCCGGCAATCCAATCGTCACACTCATCGCATTTATATTGCTTATTGCAGGTTTGCTCTTTCTCATTGCAAAATGGAAGTGGCATGTGTTTCTGGCTTTGTTGATTCCTATTATTTTGTTCGGAATTATTCCCGGCATTCAGCAAGATAATTTTATCAATGCGTTTGAAAATGGCTTTGGAAAAACCCTAGGCAAGATTGGAGTGGTAATTGTGTTAGGGTCTGTCATTGCCGAAGCGCTAAAGCACACAGGGGCCATTAAGATCATCACACATTCCATCATTCACGTAGTAGGATCGAAAAGAATTCCTCTGGCATTGACATTCACAGGCTTTGTGCTTGGCATCGCCATCTTCTCCGATGTGGCATACGTCATTCTCAATCCCCTGGTGCACGCGTCTGCTATTGCCACTAACACCGGAATTGCTGCGATGTCCACAGGTCTTGTGGGAGCTTTGCAATTGACACATGCCATCGTCCCTCCTACACCTGGTCCGCTGGCTGCGGCTGCACTGGTGGGTGCTGATATTGGGAAAACCATCCTGTTTGGTGGGTTCTGCTGTCTTGTAGGTTCGCTCTCCTGTTGGGCGTGGGGACGATGGGTGGCAGGGCCAAAAATAACTACTCCAGGCAACGAAGAGTTTGCCACGGATATTAAGGTATCGCTCCCCACCGCGCGCGCGATAATGGCATCATATGCGCCCATCGCCATTCCTATCATTCTTATTTTGGGGCAAAGTGTGGCCAAATTCTATGTTGATGACACCAATTCAATTAAGCCGATCCTGATGTATTTGGGCTGGCCGGTTTGTGCATTGACAATAGGAGTTTGGTTGGCCTTTAGGAATATTAAGACTGCTGAAGACAAAAAAGAATCCAAGAGCGAATGGATAGAAAAAGCATTAAGAGGTGCTGCGATGATCCTGGTAGTTACGGGTCTGGGTGGATCACTAAGTGAAATATTAAAAGGCACTCCGGTGGTCAATTATATTGTTGACTTCTTTGTTCACAATGAAGTCCCTGCCATCATCCTGCCCTTTGTGATTGGAATCATCGGTAACATGATTACAGGCTCCACCACGGTAGGCGTGATTACCGCTGCCTCCATCACCGCGCCCATGTTGATTAACCTTCAATTATCTCCCGAGGCAGCAATGCTATCCGGGGCATCCGGTTCGGTAATTATCAAGTATGTGAACAGCAGCTACTTTTGGGTGTGCACTTCTCTCAGTAAGCTTAGTGTAAACGATGCGCTCTTTGCATATGGTGGCGCCACGTTTGTCGGAGGCGTTGTTACCTTCATTACCGTCTGTATCTTGTGGAGTATCGGTCTGATTTGAATCAAACAACTAGTCGCAATCAAAATTGGAATACGGGAATCGCTCTACAAATTTCAGTTTAACAATAATTGTCCTTGCGCAATTTGCCTGCACTTCTTTATGGTTTGCCTGCAACGCCATTCTTCCCGACCTACAAGCGGCCTATAATTTACCTCAAAGAGCGCTAGGTGATCTCACTTCAGCCATTCAGTTTGGCTTCATCGTAGGCACTTTGGTTTTTGCGATTTTCATGGTGGCCGATCGGTTCTCGCCATCCAAAGTCTTCTTCGTCAGTGCCATGGTGGGTTCTCTTTTCAACCTTTCGATCCTATGGGCAACCGACACTACGTCTCTTTTCCTTGTAAGAATGGCGACTGGCTTTTTTTTGGCGGGCATCTATCCGGTGGGGATGAAAATTGCTGCCGACTATCATGAAAAAGGTTTGGGCAGAGCGTTGGGATACCTTGTTGGCGCGCTCGTGCTCGGCACTGCCTTTCCACATTTAGTAAGGTTCTTTAGTGACACGCTGCCATGGAGGTTCGTTGTGCTTTCAACTTCAGGTCTTGCTATGACAGGAGGCCTCGCAGTGGCATTGCTGGTACCCAATGGTCCATTTCGCAAAAGAAGTGCGGGCTTCGATTACAAAGAATGTCTTAAGGTCTTTGATAATAAAAGTTTTCGCAGTGCAGCCTTTGGCTATTTTGGTCACATGTGGGAGTTATACACCTTTTGGGCTTTTGTACCGGTGATGCTGACCCTTTACAACACACAAGAGCAAGCTGACGTGCTTGACATTCGAATTTGGTCGTTTGCTATCATTGCCGTGGGCGGGATTTCCTGTGTGATTGGTGGCCTATGGTCTGAGAAAGTTGGAAGCAAACGAGTGGCATTATATGCGCTGGCTTGCTCCGGTTTATGTTGCTTATTGTCGTTGCTCGCCTTTCAACTTCCTCCCGCTCTATTTGTAGTTTTTCTTCTCGTTTGGGGTATGACCGTCATTGCCGACTCTCCCCAATTCTCTACTCTGGTCGCGCAGGCCGCACCCGCTGAATATAAAGGCACTGCCCTTACGATTGTCAACTCAATTGGCTTTGCAATTACTATCGTCAGTTTGCAGGTGATGAATCTGATTACACAGCATGTAGATGGAAAACTGATCTATGTTGTATTGGCCATTGGTCCTTTATTCGGATTGATTGCCCTGGGCCGCAAAAATGCTATTGCGTAAAGTGTGTAGGATACGGTACCTGGGATTCCATCAACAGGTTCACTCCATCTCTCGTGAGCAAAGTAAGTACGATGATTATGGCTCCCACCACCAGTGCTACACCAAGATTATCATTCTTCAATTCTTTAAACTCATCGATAGGCGTGAGGCTGGCATAGATAGTAATTCCCAACAAACTGACCACCACACCAGCGGTGTAGGCTGAAGCTATATAGGCAGCGCCATAACCCAGAAAAGAAAAGAGCAATGCTGCAGTGCTTTTGTCTTCTGCAGCCATCAATCGGAATAAAGAAAGGAGTGGTTGGATGACACCGCTTACCATGTAGCCTACCGAAAACAACACACTGGCGATAAAGATGCTGTAGGCGGCATTATTCTGGTGAATGTCATAGCGCTTTTTGCCTACCCATTTCAGTATTTCATAGGTCAGCACCATAATGAAAATCCCAATGCTTAGGCCCGAGAGGATTTCAACGATTGCGAGAAGCGAGAGTTTGATATTCATGGTCTAAGGTTATTTTCCAGTAAGCTATGTTGTTCGTATCAGGTGGGAGAACACCGGGCAGCCAACCCGTAGCGGTGGTCTCCCAAAAATAAAATTTCTTCCCCTTGTGAAGAATGTGATCTCCTGCCGCTGGCAAATCCACAGCAATCATGGCATGACGATACTCATTGCTAATCACAATAAGCGGATCAAAATTAAAATGCTTCAAGATGGAATATAAAAGCACAGATCTTGTGTCGCAATCTCCTGCCAACGTGTATAAGAATTCAACTGGAGAAAGTATTCCAAATTTCTCATTGCCTCTGCAGGGACGATCCCTCTGACCGCAGGGCTCTTGTACTACATAACTGTAGGGAATATCCTGAACAAACGATACAATCAATTTTGCCAGTTCATTCCTTGTGAGTTGCGCTCTTGTGGCAATGTTTTCTAATGAGTCTTGCAAGAACGACACAAGGTCTTTGTCTTGCTGATGAAGTTCGAAATAAATATTGCGCCAATACTTTTCATAAGACCTCTCTCTGTTATCTAATTGATTTCTGAAAATAGTAGAGGGACTCACCACCTCAGAAGCCAGCACATAGGACAGGCAATACGTGGAGTCATATACATACTTCTTCCAGGTGCGGTGATGGATCCTTTGAATTTCTACATTTTGAAGAGAGTCTGTCAACGAGTACTCTCTGCATTCGGAGCCATAGTTCGGTGGGAGCTCCAGACTGGTGGAATTGATAAGGTTGATGACCAGCGAAAGAAAGCAATAGATCACAAATAGGATTCCAACTGTATTAAAAAGCCGCTTCATATTCCTTCCAGCAATATTTGTGACTTAGGAAAGTTAGCGAAAATGCAGTTAGAAGCACCACGCCAAAGAAATTCTCTGGCGTGGTGGTGTGGTTTACATATCTTTCTTCATGTTCTTTTTAATCACAATCTGCGGAAGATCTTTCACTTTATCATTGATCTTGCTGATGTCATCACTCATGATGAGCTCCATCGTAAGCGAGGCCTCATCCGTTTCTTGTCCCAGCTGTGTCACACGGTTCGTCTGTGGCGTTGAAGGTTTTGCCGTTGCCCCATCAATGGCCCTGAAGAGGGAAGCAATTTCCTCCTTAAGCCTTGGCCGCTGACGATAATTCATGTTAGGCGGTGGCCTCCTAAGTACATCGTCTGTGAATTCCGAAAGTTTCTTAATTGCACCATCAATGTCCTTGATCACAGATTGGTCAGCTGCAGAAGGATCTGCTTCTAATTTCTCTTTGAGCGCCCTCAACTGCTCCAGGGCAAACTCGGAATTATTAATCATCTCATGGGTTTTGGATAGCAGGTCACTCAAACCACTCAGCGCTTGTGCCTTGACCTGATAATCCTGTGGAGTCAATTTGGAGCGTGGATCTGGCTTGACCACGATAGAAGTCTCCAGCTCCTGCGCGTCTATTTTAATCTTTGCAGTATAAGTTCCAGGTGAAACCGTGGCTCGCATCGGCCCTGATCTCCATCCACCCGCTATTGGATTATTCAAACGGGTTCCTGCATTCCTTTTCAGGTCCCAAACAATCCTGTTGACCCCTGATTTAATCAAGCTGTCTTTCATTGTTCTCACCAGCGAACCTCCCTGGTCAAAGATGTTCACTTCAACCGTTGACTTGGGGTCATCTTTAACATACAGGTTGATGTATGCTCCATATACGGGATTTTTGGCACGGTAGGTCCGATCACCCATGTTCTCAATTTGTCCTGCCAGATGCCACAGTGTGGCAGGTCTCGTGGGGAAAACGTGCGCTGCTTTTCCCATGGCCGAACTGAGATCTTCCAACGGGCTTATATCATCCATGATCCATGCACCACGTCCGTGTGTTCCAATGATGAGGTCTCTTTCCCTAGGTTGAATCCTCAAATCGCGCACAGACACTGGAGGTAGATTGTTATTAATCTTTGTCCATGATTTGCCCTTGTCCCACGAGGCAAATATCCCATGCTCCATTCCTGCGTAGAGCAAATTTGCATTGTGCGGATCTTGCCTCACTACCTTCACATAGTCATCAGACGGCAACCCTCCGCTTATAGTGGTCCAGGTTTTTCCAAAATCCGTGGTCATATAAGCATGTGGTGTAAAATCATCCATACGATGTTGATCCACGGCAACGAACGCTGTTCCCGCATCGTGTTCTGAGGCGTGGATTTTCCCCACCCAGGCAAAAGCAGGCAGTCCCTTTATGTTGTTCTTCACATTGGTCCAGGTCTTACCACCATCTCTGGTGATCTGAATGTTGCCATCGTCAGTGCCTGCCCAGATTACATCCTTTTGCTTTGGCGATTCTACAATCGTCAAGATTGTACAGTGAAATTCTGCTGCTGTATTGTCTTGATAGATGCTCCCTCCTGAGGATATCTGTTTTGATTTATCGTTGGTGGTCAGGTCACCACTGATCTCCTCCCAGTTATATCCTTTATCTCTGCTCCTAAATATCACATTGCCTCCAGTATACACCGTGTTAGGGTCATTGGGGGAAATATGAATAGGAGAATCCCAATTGAAACGATACTTGTGCTTGTCAATCGCATCGCCTGCGGAGCCGGTGATCTTCGGATAAGGATGAATGTTTCTCACATTGCCCAATTCTGTATCCACATGAAAGATTACTCCACCTTGCAGGTTGGCATAGATTTCATTTTCTGAGCCCGGAATCGGAACGGCATAATAACCATCGCCACCAGCCAGTTGTGTCCAATGTCTCTTAAGAATCCCTTCCTCATGAAGTGAGTTGCTTGTACCTCGCCACGTACCGTTGTCTTGAAGGCCACCATACACGTTGTATGGATTAAGGTCATCAACAAAAATCTGGTAGAACTGGGACAACTCTACATTATTAATAATGTCCCACGTGTCACCTCCGTCATATGACACCTGGTAGCCTCCATCACTCCCACTTAGCAGGTGCTTTCCGTTCTTTGGATCAATCCAAAATGATTGGTGGTCGCCATGCACATCCCTTGCGATGACATCAAATGTTCTCCCACCGTCAGTAGATCTGCTCAACCGACCAGAGAGAGTGTAGAGAATATTCGGATTGCTTGGATCCACTTTGACATCGCTGTAATAAAAGGGTCTGAAGTTTAGGTTTGGATCATCGTTGATCAATTTCCAGGTGCTCCCTCTATTCTCTGATTTGAAGAGTGTACCACTAAGGTTTTCAAATTCTGTGATGAGATACACGATGTTGGGTTGCGACTGTGCCACCGACAATCCTATTCGCGCCATTGGCTTATCGGGAAGTCCTTTCATGATCTTTTCCCAGGTCTTACCACCATCCAGTGTGCGATAGACAGCCGTATTACCTCCACCGTCATCAAAGCGCCAAGGCCTCCTTCGGAAGGTCCACATCCCCGCATACATGATTTTAGGGTTCGATAACTCAATGGCAAGATCCGAGCAACCAGTGTTCTCGTCCAGATATAAAACTTTGTCCCAGGTTTTTCCTCCATCGGTGGTCTTAAACACTCCCCTCTCGGCATTAGGGCCCCATTGTTTTCCCAATGCGCACACACACGCTGCATCAGGATTGGTTGGGTCCACCACTATTCTTTTGATGCGTTCTGTCTTGTCAAGACCCAAATGCTTCCACGTCTTTCCGCCATCAACAGATCGGTACACACCGTTTCCATAGCCCACACTGTTTCTCGGATCACCCTCGCCAGAGCCCAGCCAAACTACCTCTTGATTGGATGGTGCCAGCGCCAAGGCGCCCACAGAGAACGCTCGCTGATCGGTAAACTGCGCCTCAAAAGTCACCCCTCCATTAGTAGTCTTAAATACACCTCCATCAGCTCCCCCAAAATAGAAAGTAGCCGGATCCCCTTCCACTCCCACAATGTCAGTCACTCTACCTCCCATATTGGCAGGGCCGATAGGTCGCCATTGCATTTTCTTAATCGCTTGCTGCGTGGCATTATTCTGGGCCTCCGTTGTTGTAAATCCCAGCAGGGCAATGCCAAATGCGAGGAGCTGTACAATATATTTCATATTTATCCTTTTTGAATTTTGATCATACTACACATTACTCAAATAGGGTCAAAACCGCATCAATACAAGGACTCCAAATATTTATTTGAAAGGCTCGTGGTCGTCAAGAATTGTATAGCCTAAAACGTATATTTGGTGTAAACCTTCAGCAGCAACACCTATGTCACTGAACAATAGATTCTCGAGCGCGGACCTCACTCAGATAAAGGCGGCAGTGAAAGAGGCGGAGGGCAAAATCTCAGGAGAGATTGTACCGGTCTTTGTTGAAAAAAGTGGCCACTACATCATTGCCAACTATCGCGGAGGTGTCATTCTTGCCGCATTTACCTTTGCAATGATTGTCATCTTCGATCGCTACATTCCTTCCCTTGCGGTATATGATCCACTTGTGATTTTTATACTTACGCTGTTTGGTGGTGTGCTAGGTGGAATTATCGCGCACTATGTGGAGCCTGCAAAACGATTTCTGTTAAGCCAATTTCATCTGGACCAGTCGACAAAGAAAAGGGCGGAAAGTGCTTTCTTAGAGGAGGAGGTTTTTAACACGAGGCACCGCACGGGTATTATGATCTTTGTCTCCTTCTTTGAGCATGAAGTGATGATCATGGCCGATCGAGGAATAAGTAAAGTGGTCAATCAAAAAGAGTGGGATAAGATTGTTGTAGGGATTATTGATCACATCAAGAGAGGGAAAGTGGCTGAGGGCATTGTTGAAGCAGTGCATCGCTGTGGCGAAATACTACTGGAAAATGGATTTAACAGGACTACAGATGATGTAAACGAACTAAGAGACGACCTTAGACTTGAAGATTAATTTTGATTTTGCGATGACGCGTTTTTTCCTGTTTGCCTTTCTCTTCGTTTCAACCTTTTCACTTGCGCAAAAAGCCGTACCCGAACTCTGGGGACATCGCGTTCACGATGACGCAAAAGTGCTTTCGCAAGGAGCTGTGGATCGCCTAGAGCAGCACCTGCGGCAATATGAAGACTCCACTTCCAATCAAATAGCAATATTGATAGTGCCCTCTCTGGAGGGGGACATTTTAGAAGAATACTCCTTGCGAGTGGCAGAGGAATGGAAGCTGGGACAAAAAGATAAGGACAATGGCGCCCTATTGCTTGTTGCCATAGACGACAGGAAAATGAGAATCGAGGTGGGAGAAGGATTGGAGGGCGTATTGACCGATGCGTTAAGTAATCGAATTATTAGAAATGAGATGGCCCCGGAATTTCGAAGAGGAGATTATGAAGCAGGCATTCAAGCGGGAGTTGATGGAATGATAATGGCCATCGGTGGCGAATACGTTGCTGATGAGGACAGCGGCCTTGGCGATATGGACATGACTTTGGGTGAAAAAATATTCGTCAGTCTCTTCATCTTTGGGATTTTAGGACTTTTTACCTTTATCGGACTCGTTTCAGGAAAGACGGGCTGGATTCTCTACTTTTTCCTCATGCCCTTTTGGGGATTGTTTCCCTTGCTCTTTCTCGGCACAAGCATCTACCTATTTTATGCCTACCTCGTAATTTTTCCTATACTGAAAATCATTCTCTCTAAAACTGACTGGGGTTCTCGCATGGAAAAAAGTATGAATTCCGGTTCGGGCCGGTCTGGTGGCGGCTGGTCTTCAGGTGGTGGTTGGTCTTCAGGCGGTGGTGGTGGATTTTCTGGTGGTGGTGGAAGTTTCGGTGGTGGTGGTAGCAGTGGATCCTGGTAATCTCATCAACGCAATTTCAATCACACTTTCTTGATCTTTCATGAAGTGCTCATAATCAATTTCAGATTGTTATATCTATCTATTTACTGCTATTTTTGGCCACAAATTTACATGCATGAAACGCGACAAGATCATATTCGATTTAATTGAGAAGGAGAAAGCTCGTCAGCAAGATGGCATTGAGCTCATCGCCTCTGAAAATTTCACCTCTACACAGGTGATGAAGGCTATGGGCACTGTGCTCACCAACAAATATGCAGAGGGGCTTCCAGGCAAAAGATATTATGGTGGTTGCGAAGTAGTAGATGAGATAGAGCAAATCGCTATCGATAGAGCAAAAGAGCTTTTTGGTGCGGAGTGGGCTAACGTGCAGCCCCATTCTGGCGCACAGGCAAATGCCGCTGTAATGCTGGCGTGTCTCAAGGCAGGAGACAAGATACTTGGCTTCGACCTATCACACGGAGGTCATCTTACTCACGGCTCACCTGTCAACTTTTCAGGAAAGCTGTACAATCCAGTATTTTATGGTGTAGAAAAGGAAACGGGCTTAATTGATTTCGACAACGTCATCAAGATTGCAAAGAAGGAAAAACCCAAGATGATAATATGCGGTGCCTCTGCTTATAGCCGCGACTGGGATTACAAAAAACTAAGACAAGCAGCTGACTCTGTTGGTGCGATTCTTCTCGCAGACATCGCACACCCTGCAGGGCTTATTGCGCGAGGATTGCTCAACGATCCAATGGAGTACTGTCACGTGGTAACCACCACCACACACAAAACTTTGAGAGGTCCTCGTGGTGGCCTTATCATGATAGGAAAGAACTTTGACAATCCCTGGGGATACAAAACTCCAAAAGGTGAAATAAGAAAAATCTCATCAATTCTTGATTCCGGAGTATTTCCAGGTACGCAAGGTGGGCCACTGGAGCATGTCATTGCAGCAAAAGCAATCGCATTCCAGGAGGCACTCTCTGATGAATATCTAGAGTATATCGTTCAAGTCACTAAGAACGCCCAGGCCATGGCCAATGAATTTATGTCACGAGGATATCAGGTGATCTCTGGGGGAACCGATAACCATTTGATGCTTATCGACCTGCGATCAAAGAAACTAACAGGGAAACAAGCAGAAGAAGCGCTCATTAAGGCAGATATCACAATCAATAAGAACATGGTTCCCTTCGACACCCAATCTCCTTTTGTCACTTCCGGTATGCGCATAGGTACACCCGCCATTACCACAAGGGGCATGAAAGAAAAGGAGATGATCAAAGTAGTAGACTTAATAGATCAAACGCTGCAGAAGACAGAAGACCAAAAGCATCTTAAGTCGATGAAGCAAAAAGTAAATCGATTTGTACAGAAGTTTCCGTTGTATAGTTAAGGTGAAAGGCAAAATTGAAATGTGATGGCTGAAGAAAAGGAAATGTCTTTCTTGGATCATTTGGAAGAGCTGCGGTGGCACGTAGTGCGTGCGATCAGCGCTGTGTTCATTCTTATGATTGTGGCATTCATCGCAGGCCCGTGGATATTTGAAAATATTGTTTTCGCGCCTGCAAAGATTGATTTTATTACATTTAAGTACCTCTGCAAACTTGGAGAGCTAACCGGAGCCACTGAAAAACTTTGCGTGGAGATCATTCCATTCAAAGTCCAAAGCAGGTACATGACTGGGCAGTTCACTATGCATCTCACGGCATCCTTTGTGCTGGGCTTCGTCATTGCCTTCCCGTATGTATTCTGGGAGCTGTGGCGATTCATTCAACCTGGTTTGCACACCAAAGAGGCAAAGTCATCCAAATGGGCAGTTTTCTTTGTGTCTTTTCTCTTTCTCGTTGGCATTGGCTTCGGCTATTTCATCATGAGCCCCCTTGCCGTTTGGTTTCTATCATCGTACTCCATTAGCGATATGATCTCAAACGAGTTTGATATTACATCGTATGTGTCCACTGTTACCATGCTTGTATTTGGAAGCGGCATACTTTTTCAAATGCCGGTGGTGGTCTATTTCCTTACGCAGATAGGTTTGGTGTCACCTCAACTTATGCGGCAGTACCGTAAACACGCGCTCGTTGGCATTCTTATCTTGGGTGCGATCATCACTCCACCTGATCCCCTTAGTCAATCATTAATTGCATTGCCATTGTACTTACTTTACGAAATAAGTATCTTGATCTCTGCGATGGTCGTAAAGCGGAATCTGAAAAAAGAAGAAGAGGAGTTAAGAGCAGATCAATCAAGTACATGATGCAAAAATTAGCCATAGGAGGTGATCATGCAGGCTTTGAGATGAAAGAAAAACTCACTGCAGTGCTGCAATCTGAAGGTTATGAAGTCAAAGATTTTGGAACGTACAGTGCCGACTCGGTTGACTATCCTGACTTTGCGCACCCGGTGGCTTTGGCCGTAGAAGACAAAAGCTATCATTTGGGAATATTGATTTGCGGCTCAGCAAATGGTGTGTGTATGTCTGCCAATAAGCACAAGGGTATTCGTGCAGCCATCTGCTGGAGCGAGGAGCTGGCCGCCCTGGCACGACAGCACAATGATGCCAATGTGTTATGCTTGCCGGCCCGTTTTATTGATCAACCACTAGCTGAAAAGATCACCGATCGATTTTTACACACCGACTTTGAAGGGGGACGTCATGAGCGAAGAGTCCACAAAATCTAGTTGTTAATCATCTTATAATAAATCCCGTCCTTGCGATACTTGCTTTTCAATGCGGGGATTCGATCAAAAACCTGCTCCACCATATTAGATTCGTCAATGATCGCATCGGGTGGGTTCGCTTCGAAAACACTTGCCACAACCTCCACATTCCAGTAATTAGTCATATCACTGAGGACCGGCTTTGATAATTCCCAATTGAGAAATCCTCCACCCAACTTACTTGACTTATACACGCCCATCGCATTGCCAAGCACCATCACCGATTTGCCCTTAAACAGATTATCGTACCTGGTCTCTTCAGGATTCAATTGTGCGTAGTCAACGCTGCTGAAGACCCGATGTTTGGCAAGTAGGCCAACGCTGACCACACCAATCACCAATACCCACAGCATCAACTCCGCAATCCACTTTCTTCTGATTAGCAAAAAGTAATAACTGATGAAGTACGCAAGTGATGGAATGAACGTCACAAAGCTGGCCGGTGAAATCTGTCGCGAAATAAGTATTTGCACAGAAGCGATAATAGTCCACAAGAACATCATCTGCGTAATCTGCGATTGATATTTCGTGAGGCGGGCCTGGCGGTTCATCATAAAAATAGAGAACACGAAATAAAGTAAGGGAAGTCCACTGAGGATTAGTAAGGCCTTAGCGGACATTAGCATTTCACCTGAAAATGTGAGGTTGCTCTTATAGAAATTGATCCACAGTAGCGCCAGGCCATCATTGTAGTAATAGTAAGTAAGCAGCAACAGATGAGGCAGGAAGAATCCAAAAAACAGAAGTACTCCTCTTCTAAATTGCAATCGCGCGAAAATTATCAGTAAGCCTAAAGTACCTATTAGAAAAATCCAATAAGAGAAGATTAGTAACGTGGACAAGCCCATGTATACGCCTAGTTTCAGCACAATTTCATCTCTCTGTACTTTAAACTCAAGCAGGTTATAAATCTTGTTGAGTGATAAGAGCAGTAGCAGCGATGCCACAATCTCCGCTGAGAAGGAAATTACATCTAACGAAAAGAAGCACAACACTCCAAATATGAGTGACGGCAGGTAAGTGTTTTCATTGTATGCCTTGTGATAGATTAATTTAACACCAAAATATGAGGCCTGAAAGAAGATCAGTATCACTACGATAATCTGTCGGGCCAGTATTGACCTACCAAAGAGAGAATCCATTAGCCAATACAGGAAGGTGGCGAAGGGTGGTGTGTCATCAAATAGGTGAACATACATCAAAAGGTCGCTGCGCATGGTCTCTCCCAGCACTAAACCTTTTAGTTCATTGAGTGTGATTTGGTGAGCCCCCATCAAAAACGGGAGGCTTATGAGGATGATGATTAGGAGTACTCCGAGGAGCCGATAGGGATCATTTATTCTAAAAAATCGAAGCAGCACTAAAGCATATGGGTTAAGGGGCGCAATTAAATGATAATTGCTCTAAAAAGACTAATATCAGCATATTACGTTTGCAAATATGTTTTTGTAATGACTGTACTTTTGCTTTTAGCTATCTTTGAAGTATGAGTAGTACGGTGCGACAACAAAAGTATTCAAGGCTGATCCAAAAAGAGCTGAGCTTGATCTTTCAGGTGGACAAGAAGGGAATCTTAAACAATGACTTGATCACCATTTCTGAGGTAAAAATGAGTCCAGATCTTGGTGTAGCCAAGGTGTACGTAAGCATGATGCTGGTAAAAGACAAGCAGGCGACCCTTGATAGAATTTTCGAGCATAAAGGTGAAATACGAAAGGCGCTGGGGAATCAAATTCGCAATCAAGTCAGAATAATTCCTGAATTGATTTTTTACATTGATGAGGTGGAAGAAAATGCGCAACGCATTGAAGACTTAATAAAAGGGCTTAATATCCCTCCTGCTGACGATAAGGACTAAGTAAGGCCCCTGCTGTGAACCTTCCTCTTTTTATTGCAAGACGATACTTTTTCTCAAAGCGGAAGAAGAACTTCATTAACATCATTGCCATTCTTTCAATGGTTGGGGTTGCTTTCTCCACTGCAGCGCTGATCATCGTGTTATCGGTCTTTAATGGACTCGAAGATCTTTTGCGCTCCCTCTACACCTCATTCGATCCCGAACTCAAGATCGAGCCTGCAAAGGGAAAATCATTTGAACTCACTGATGACATGCTCGCCAAGATTAATGGTATAGAAGGCGTGGAGGTTGTTACTGAAGTGATTGAAGACTACGCCTATCTGCGATACCGCGATGCAGATATGGTAGTTACTATAAAGGGAGTGGGAGACAACTTCATTGACCAACATCGTCTGGATGACCGGATTGTGCAAGGTGAAATGAAATTGAAAGAAAATGGGACAGACTTTGCCATCATTGGCCGTGGCATTCAATATTCACTCTCGGTGGCAGTAGAGGACGACATGTTTGCCTTGCAAGTATTTTATGTAAAGAATGCAAGAGCCAACACCTTGGATATTTCCAAATTGTATGCACGGAAGAGTATTAGACCGGGAGGAGTTTTCTCAATAGAAAAAAATTATGATGAAAATTATGTCTTCCTACCCCTCGACTTTGTGGAGGACTTGCTTGATTATGGTAACAAGAGAACGTCCCTAGAAGTGAAAACTTCAGAGGGATCCAATGTTAGCAATGTACAGCAGGAAATTCGAAGTGCGCTTGGCAATGAGTTTGAAGTTCTTACGAATGAAGAACAGCAAAAGGATCTCTACCGCCTGCTAAAGATCGAAAAGCTCTTTACTTTTTTGTCCCTTTCGCTCTTGATCACTGTCGGGTCAATAAATATTTTCTTTTCTCTCATGATGTTGGCTATCGACAAGAAGAAAGACATCACGATCCTTTCCGCGATGGGGGCACAGCAAAAATTGATCAAGCGTATCTTCCTATCGGAGGGAGCACTCATTTCCTTTGTAGGCGCAGCTACTGGCCTGCTTGCAGGAGGATTAATTTGCTGGGCACAAGACTCCTTCGGCCTGGTGGGAATGGGAATGGAAAATGCTGTAGTTTCAAATTACCCTGTCAAAATGGTTTGGACAGACTTTGCCGCCACAAGTGGGGTAATAATTGCCATTACTTTCCTGGTTTCCTTCTATCCGGCAAGCCAAGCTTCAAAATCGATCTCAACCCAGCAACTATAGCCCTCTGTGAGATGTAGGAAAAGGTGGCAAATTGTCAGTTTTTATTCCATGCAATTCCCTAAATTGCAATTCTGCATAATCTGAAAAGGGGTCAAATTGGTCTTTTTTGACTGCTTTCCTAGAAAATACAGAATGGCATAAGCCTATGAAGGTCTCCACATCACAGCCATTTCAGATCATTTATTCGCTGTATCAACACGAATACCTGGGATATATTTTCGAATCCTTCATCGTCCACCTGGACGAAAAGGGGAAATTGACCTTTCAACATCAGAACATTTCATCCAAAAATGCCCGAGAGTTTTCTAAAGGTTTAGATGACCGCGATTTTGAGCTCATTGAGCTTATGGACAACATGAGTCAGGATTCGGTACTTAAGCATTTCTCAAAAAAGGTGATGAAGCCTAACGAATTCTTTTCTAAAGTTTTTAAGAAAGAAAAGGGTGATGTGCTAATGCAGGAACAAATCGAGATCTACATGGAGAAGCGAAGGTCGCAGGTCATGGAGAAGCTTGGTGGAAAGATGGTCTTTGAAATGGGCAACGATGGTGAGCCCACCTGGCGTAAGCTAGAAGTGCTTCCCGAACGTGCTACCATACAGTTTCATTTTAGAAGAGGTGAAGACAGCACCAACTACTATCCTACCATCTTCTATGAAGGTAAGAAAGTAGAACTGCCAAATCCCACCGCGTACTTGGTGGCCAAAGATCCAGCATGGTTGGTGGTGAACGGAAAACTCTATGGTTTTAGCATTCATGTAGATGGCAAAAAATTGTTGCCCTTCCTTAGCAAGAAGTTTGTAGTCATTCCTAAGAATTTGGAGGAGACTTATTACAACAAGTTCGTTGGACCCTTAATTGCGTCCTTTGATAATATTGATGTGAAAGGATTTCAAATATCAAAAAGCAATGAAGCTCCGCATCCATTGCTAACGTTGTCGGAATTGCCCCCCGCAAATTCAAAAGATACACCTGAGCTATTTGAAGCTGCCAACTCCAAAGTTGATGCGAAGGACGATGAAGCAGGCAAAATCATTTTTGCGCTTTCATTCAAGTATGGAAAACACACCCTGAGAGGAGACTCACCAGGCCCTGTAAGTGTGAAGTTGGAAAAACCTAACAATGATTACATCTTTCACCGCATTGCGAGACACCTGGAAGATGAGAAGAAATATGCTCAAACGCTGGTGAGGCTAGGGCTGCCGCTGAAGGGCTTCAGGGCGGCTGTAAGCAAACCACACGCTTTTTCATGGCTCAATGAGAATCGAATCAACCTGCTAGATCTCGGCTTTGAAGTAAGTCAGTCCGTCAACAAAGACAAGAAGTACTTTGTGGGCAAAGCGGTAATTGAGCTTGACGTAAAAGAAGGTATCGATTGGTTTGACATCCATGCAAAAATATATTTTGGGGAGTTCGAGATTGCCTTTAAAGATCTGCGCAAGCTAATCCTTCGCAAGAAAGTGGAGTTCAAACTACCCAACGGAGAGATCGCCATTATTCCGGAAACATGGCTTGGCAAATATGGCGACCTTTTTGCGCTCAGCGAAACAAGTGGCAAGAATGAGAAACCAGTGCTGAAAAAGCATCACATATCTTTGCTGAAGGAACTACAGGAGGGAAATCTGGCCAAGGTGCACATGAGCGAGAAGTTGCGAAACCTTGACTCATTTACGGGCATCAAAGACTATCCGCTACCAAAAGGATTTGACGGAACACTGCGAAAGTATCAGAAAGCCGGGTATAACTGGCTTCGGTTCTTGAACGATTTCAGGCTAGGTGGCTGCCTTGCTGATGATATGGGACTGGGTAAGACCGTGCAAACGCTGGCCCTACTTGCCGCAGAAAAGGAAAACGAAAAGGCCGGCACCTCGCTATTGATCATGCCAACTTCTCTGGTGTATAACTGGGAAATGGAGGCTTCAAAATTTACTCCTGGCCTTAAGATATTGAATTATACAGGCACACATCGTAAAAAAGATGTGGCACAGTTTAGTCTCTACGACCTGGTGCTGACTTCGTACGGAATTACTAGGCTGGACATAGACTTGCTGCAGTCTTTTAATTTCAATTATGTCATTCTGGATGAATCACAGGTGATTAAGAATCCTACATCAAATATTGCGAAGGCGGTGATGCAGCTCAAATCACGTCATAAGCTCACCCTTACAGGCACACCTTTGGAAAACACTACGATGGACTTGTGGTCCCAGATGACCTTCATCAATCCGGGATTGCTGGGAACTCAAAGCTTCTTCAAGAATGAGTACAAGATTCCAATCGAGAAAAAGGCGGATGAGGGCAAGACCAAGAAACTAAATGCCATCATCAAACCATTCATGCTTCGAAGATTGAAGGCACAAGTAGCTACGGATCTTCCAGAAAAGGTAGAGAACGTATACTACACTGACATGACGCCAGAACAAAGTGAGAAGTACGAGGAGGCAAAATCTTATTATAGAAACAAGATTCTTGAGCTAATTGAAAAGGAGGGGATCAACAATTCCAAGCTTACAATTCTTGAAGGACTTACGAAGTTGCGACAGCTCTCTAATCATCCAAAAATGGTGGACGCAGAATACACAGGCGATTCAGGCAAACTCAATGATGTGACGCATATGATTGAAAATGCGCTGCTTGAAGGACACAAACTTTTGATCTTTAGCCAATTTGTAAAACACCTCGACATCATAAGGGGTACCTTGAAAACGTTGAAGATTCCATATGCGTACATGGATGGCTCAAGCATGGATCGCAAAGAGCAGGTAAGCAAATTTAATAAGGATCCTGATATTAAGGTTTTTCTAATTTCTATAAAAGCGGGAGGCCTGGGGTTGAACCTGACAGAAGCAGACTATGTCTTCATTCTCGATCCCTGGTGGAACCCAGCTGTGGAAGCCCAGGCTGTGGACCGCGCACACCGTATTGGTCAAAAGAAGAAAGTCTTCACCTACAAATTCATCACGCGAGATTCAGTGGAGGAGAAAATACTGAAACTGCAAAAACACAAGCTGAAGCTTTCTGAAAATCTTATTAGCACTGAAGAAAGTGTGATCAAGACTTTGACAAAAGATGACATATTGATGCTAATGAATTAGCCTTAGTCATCTCTTTTCTTCTTCCATCTGTTGTGAGACCACAGCCATCCTGATGGGTACTCTTTGATGACTTTTTCGGTAGCCTTAATATAATTCTCTATCACCTGCTTGTCATCTCTGGTATATGGGGGCATCGCCACCTCAATAAATTCCATTTCATAATATCCCCTGCTTACGTGATTAATCTTAGCAAAATAGGTAGGATATTGTGTATGGAATGCCAATGTATTGATCGCTTCGAAAAATGCGGTGTCTAGATTTAAGAAAGAGGTCCAATAGCGTTTGTCATTACCGTGCCCGGGAAACTGGTCTGCCACAATAGCAATTCCTCTTACCTTATCTTTATTCCTAACAATATCCCTCATCACTTCAGATCTTTTAATCGGAAGCGAACCAAACTTGCTACGTGTGAGTATTGCAAACTGGTTTACAAATTCGCTCCGTTGAGCTTGATAGACATAATCGACATTCATTGTAAGCCAAATATTTGCCGAGGCAATCAGCCATTCCCAATTAAATTGATGCGAAGCCAGTAGCAGTAACGATTGATTCTTCTCCTTATAGGCATCAACAATCTCTGGATTCTTGAAATGCATTCGTTTCTTCAACGTTGCACCATTCATCGTCATTAGTTTTAGCGTCTCCACCGCATAGTCGCATAGATTATGATAAAAGTCTTTCTCTATTGCTTTGATCTCATTGGCATCCAAATGCGGGAATGTGTTATTTAGATTTTTTCTCACCATCTGTTTGCGATAGCTAAGCACTTTGTATCCAATCAAATAGAGAAAATCTGAAATGGCGTATAATACCGGGAAGGGAAGTCTGGAAAGGAGGCGTACAAAAAACATGCAACAAAGAACTACTATAGGGCCAAGTTAAGCAAGTATTGCTAGATTTGGAGTCCGAAAAGCACATGAAGGAAAAGGTTGTAATCATCACCGGAGGAAGCTCCGGCATTGGCAAGGCACTGGCTACGACATTTGGCAAGAATGGATCTAAGGTTATCATTACGGGTCGCAAGCACGAAGAACTTAATGCAACTGTCGAAGAACTGAAAGCGTTAGGCATCGAGGTTACAGGAATTCAGGGTGACGTAAGTTCACCGGAAGAGAACAAAAGAATGGTAGATGCCACTGTAAAAAAGTATGGTGGTATTGACGTACTTATCAACAATGCCGGAATATCTATGAGGGCCTTGTTTGAAGAGCTAAACTATGAAGTGATCAAGCGCGTAATGGATATCAACTTTTTTGGTGCGGTCAACATGACGCACCAATGCTTGCCTTACCTGCTTAAAAGTAAGGGAATAGTGGTTGGCATTTCTTCTATTGCAGGCTATCGGGGATTGCCAGGCCGAACCGGCTATTCCGCCTCCAAGTTTGCCCTTAACGGCTTCCTCGAATCATTGAGAGCAGAAATGATTAACAAAGGAGTTCACGTACTGATCGCCAGTCCAGGGTTTACCGGATCAAACATTCGCAAAAGGTCCCTTACTAAAGATGGCACACCGCAGGGCGACTCACCACGTGAAGAAGAAAAGATGATGACGCCAGAGGAATGTGCCCACCATATTTATAGAGCAACAGTAAAGCGCAAAAAAGTGCTAATCCTTACCGCACAAGGCCGATGGACCGTCTTTCTCAACAAATGGTTTCCTGGAATGATGGACAAGGTTGCCTATGAGGCCATGGCCAGAGAAGAGAACTCTCCATTTAAATAATGGCCAAAACCAAAACTGTCTATTTGTGCCAAAGCTGCGGATACGAGTCAGCAAAGTGGGTCGGCAAATGTCCTTCCTGTGATTCATGGAATACCTTTTCTGAGGAAGTGCTTGAAAAATCGGATAAAGCCTCGACAGCCTGGAGGCAAGAGTCTGGCAAGTCTAAAGTTCAAAAACCAAAGCGCCTGGAAGAAATCCAAACTACTTCAGGAATAAGGATCCCCACTCCCGACAACGAACTCAACCGAGTTTTGGGCGGAGGTATCGTGCCCGGATCCTTGATCCTGATTGGTGGAGAACCCGGAATCGGCAAGTCGACATTGATGTTGCAAATTGGCCTGGCCTTGAAAAATCAAAAAGTACTCTATGTATCAGGTGAAGAAAGTGAGCAACAAATAAAGATGCGTGCAGAGCGGCTTTCACCAGATGAAACAAAAGCCACCAGTTTTTACACACTCACGGAAACCAATACAAAAAATATTTTCCTGGCCATTGAATCCCTCGTTCCAGAATTGGTGATCATCGATTCGATACAAACATTGCATTCGAACATGTTGGAATCAGCTGCCGGCAGTATAGGGCAGGTCAGACAATGCACAGCCGAACTTTTAAGGTTTGCCAAAGAAACCAATACGCCCGTCTTTCTTGTAGGGCATATCACAAAAGATGGAATGCTTGCCGGACCCAAAGTACTTGAACACATGGTTGACACTGTGCTGCAGTTTGAAGGGGACCGACACTTGGCCTATCGCATCTTGCGCACTACCAAGAACCGGTTTGGCTCCACTTCCGAGTTGGGAATTTACGAGATGTTGGGCTCCGGACTTCGTGAAGTGTCCAATCCCTCAGAAATCCTAATCTCTCAAAAGGATGGTTTTGTAAGTGGTGCTACTATTGGTGCAACCATCGAGGGAAACAGACCTCTTCTGATTGAAATTCAGTCTTTGGTCAGCATGGCTTCCTATGGTACGCCACAGCGAACTAGCACTGGCTTCGACCATAAAAGACTAAATATGCTCCTGGCCGTACTGGAAAAGAGATGCGGATTTCGAATGGGTACGCAAGATGTTTTTGTAAACATGGCGGGAGGTATAAAAGTCGAAGACCCTGCCATCGACCTGGCCATTTGTATCTCCATTATCAGTTCGATGGAGGAAATTCCCGTTTCTGACAAATTGTGTTTTGCTGCTGAAATCGGACTAGGCGGAGAGCTTAGGGCTGTCAATAGAATTGACCAGCGCGTATCGGAAGCAGAAAAACTTGGATTCACAGAAATCTACATTTCTAAATACAATCACAAGTCTATTGATATCAACAGGGCGAAAATTGTGATCAAGCAGTTTAGCAAACTTTCAGACGTAATTTCAGATTTTTTCTAGCGAGGAGTTCGTCCCCGAAAGCTAAATGAAACAGGTGATGAAATACGACTGACCCGCACCTGGCCCGATATTACCAATCCTTTAGAACTCTCACAGACATCCACAATCTCCCCAGGGCTGTCGACTAACCCATGAACAGTGAAAATTCTAAAATCATTTTGTCCAGTGGGCCTTAGTCTATAAACAAGTATATCATTCCCCCCACTGCGCCTGAAGTCAGATACATTGAAGCGCTGTGTGGCCTTCTCTGTCAGCGAGACAACCATCGCATATCTGCTTTTTTCATCAAATGCAAAATAATCAGTCCCAAACTCAGTGTCCATAGAAACAGTTCGCAATAATTTGATATGCTCTCCATTAATGTACAAGAAGTTACCTGTACTACACTCTTGCACCGATGAGTACATCCCGGGCTCTCCTCCAGACGTCATAAAATTGCGCTCCGCTATTTGAAAGAGTTCAACTAAGGATTGTTCGCTTATCCTCGAGAAGGTGTCAGGGCTACGGGTATCAACCAAGCCTCCTCCGCTGTCATCACATCCCGTCAGGATTAAAAGATATATGAGTATTCTCAGTTTCAAAATACAAAGCCCAACCTAATGGAGCTGTTAAAGTTTGGTCCTACTTGTATCACTGTTCCACCATCTAATGTAAAGTCGGTAGTGCTTCCGGTTAACGAAACTTCAATATCACTACTCTTTGTGTATTGAAATCCGAAACCAAATTCTGTACCCACATAAAAATGTCGTGCAAAATAAAAGTCAGCCCCCACTAAGGCGTTAAATCCTAGTCGGGTAAACCCTCTTTCAAGGCCATTGTCAGACCACGCACCTTTGATCTCAGTAAAAGATCCCGCGCCATCATTTGTAATTTTTGAATTTTTAAGCGCTATGTCCAACTCTGCCCCAACATAAGGCGACAGCCTGTCGGTACCTGCAAAATGTTTTTCATATCCCGGCCTTATATTGAGTTCAACATAACTTCGCTTTACATCAGTTTGCGGCTTCTCCGAGCGAACAGAGGTAGCCAGTCCCATGCGATAAGCTGAATGGTCATTGCGAAACATTCTAAACCTCAAATAATTAATGCTCAAAGCATTTCCTGAGAACGGGTCAAAATTCATCTCCGCTGTGACCTTTCGGGCCGTTGGTTTAATTGATTCGTCCTGCGCAAATGAACCAATTGCCAGGGCAAGAAAGATAAAAATTGAAATAAGTGCCTTCATGAGCATTTCATCTAATACTATTTAGATACCCTGATTAATTGAATACCGATTTGAAAAGTTAAGCAGTACGGCCATCATTTTCTATTGATATTCAGAATTAGTGATAATTTCGCGGGCATGGATCATTTTTTTATAGAAACCCTTGGATACTCAGACGCTGTATTTAGCTTTTTGATATTACCGCTTCTGATTTTTCTCGCACGTATTTGCGATGTGTCTATCAACACCGTGCGAATCATCTACATGCTTGGAGGTAGAAGAATGACCGCCACCATTCTAGGATTTTTTGAAGCCTTCATTTGGCTCATGGCCATCCGACAGATTTTTGCGCATCTTGACAATTGGATGTCCTACATCGCTTACCCTGCAGGCTACGCAAGCGGGATCTTCATAGGAATGATCATTGAAGAAAGAATTGCATATGGCAAAGTGGTTATTAGAATTATAACCAGAAAGGAAACTTCGGAATTTCTTGACTTTCTAAAGAATGAAAAGATTAGATACACACAACTGAAATCCTTTGGTCCCGATGGGGAGGAAGACGTGATTTTCTGTGTGTTGGAGCGTGAGCTGATAGACGATGTAATCAACGGATTGAAAAGAACAGTGCCGACAGCCTTCTACACTATCGAGGGGGTGAAGGCAGCAAAAGAAAGCGGCACACTGCCCGAACCAGCAGGTAGACTGCCCTTCATTGCCAGACTGCGGAGTGTGATTAGAAGTTAAAACCAGCCCGACCCTGAAGGCCACCCGTGTGAAGAGCCAGGATTGTTGAGCCTCTTTCGAATCGTCCCTGCTTGATCATGTCAAATAAGCCGTACATCATCTTGGCTGTGTAAATCGGGTCCAGAGGAATCTGATAAGTCGTTTCGAATTGTTGCATAAAGTCTAATAACGTTTTAGTCACTTTGCCATAGCCGCCAAAATGGTATGCTGTTTCCAGGTGCCAGTTGCTTGACCGGTGGATCAGCCACTTTTTCACTTCGCCTTGTAAGAACCCGCCACCCTTTAAAGAGGAAAACCCGATAATAGTTTTATCCGAAAGTCTGTTTATCATCCCCGCAATTGTACCTCCTGTCCCGACTGGCAGGCACAGATGATTGAATTTCATTTCCGTGGCCAGCGAGTCAGCCCATTCCTCTACACCGCGAATGGCATGTACATTCGTTCCGCCCTCCGGTATTAAGTAGAATGGACCAAATCGTTTTTGCAAACTTTCAATATATGCCTCACTGGCTTTAGTTCTATAAACTTCTCTGCTTACAAAATGCAAAGTCATCCCCTTGCTTTCTGCAAACCGCAATGTGGAGTTGTCCACTTGCTCCTCGCCTCTCACTACACCAATGCTTTTCAATCCCTCTTCTTTTGCTGCTGCTGCAGTGGCGTATAGGTGATTTGAATAAGCGCCACCAAAGGTGAGTATGGTATGAAATCCTTTCGCCTTCGCCTCTTGCAGGTTGTATTTAAGTTTCCACCACTTGTTTCCCGATATCTCCGCGTGATTCAATTCCTCTCGCTTCATCCACAATGAAATATCGGTTGCTTGTAGCAAATCGCTCTTAAGCTCAATAAGTGGTGTTTTTCTATAGGCTAACACTAAGTATATTAGATATAATTACTAATTTTTTTAGTAAAATTGTGCAGTGGATGAATCATATTTCAAAGGTAGGGGCGCTCAGATTAGGACCGAAAGTAAGTATCTGAAGGCACAGTACGCAACAGATCACATCGAAGGATTGGATGAGGCCTTGCTGGAAAAGCCCTCAACTCAAATATTTCACGAGTCAGCAAAGAAGATTGTAAACAAGGTAAACAGTCCCGACCTCCACTTCGGGTTTTCGATGAATCCCTACCAGGGTTGCGAGCATGGTTGCATGTACTGCTATGCGAGAAACACACACGAGTACTATGGCTTCAGTGCGGGTTTGGATTTTGAAACAAAAATCATTGTAAAAGAGAACGCTCCAGCACTTTTGGAGAAGCATCTGCTGCAACCGACTTGGCAAGCGGCGCCCATCATGCTCTCTGGCAACACAGATTGCTATCAACCACAAGAAAAAAAGTACCAGATTACCAGAAGAATGCTCCAGATCCTTGCACGGTATCAACACCCGGTTGGCATTATCACTAAGAATGCACTGATCAGCCGAGATGTGGACATTCTTAAGGAGCTGGCACAAAACCGCCTTGTACATGTAATGATGTCCATTACTACGCTCGATGAATCCTTGAGGGGCGTGATGGAACCTCGGACAGCGAGTGCACCAAAGCGACTTAAGACCGTGGAGTTGCTGGCGAAAGAAGGTATTCCTGTTGGGGTGATGATGGCCCCTGTTATTCCTGGACTTAATCATCACGAAATTCCAAATGTTGTAAAGGCTTCGGCTGAGCACGGTGCCCTCACTTGCGCAATGAGTGTGATCAGGCTAAACGGCTCTGTAGCAAAGGTTTTTGAAGACTGGATGAGAAAGAATTTTCCCGACCGTTTTGAAAAGGTGTGGAATCAGATCAGTGAACTACATGGAGGATCTGTGAATGACTCTACCTTTGGCAGGCGGATGTCGGGAGAGGGGAACATAGCCAATTCCATCCATCAGCTATTCCGTGCAGCGAAAAACAAATACTTTAAAAACACCTCTCTGCCACCTCTTGACCTCACAAAATTTAGAAAAGGGGGCAATCTCAATCTCTTTATCTAGAACCAGTCCAAATAGAAATTATCACCGCCTGAACAATTTTTCCTTAATCATTGTATTAATGTTTGTTATTTAGATGCTAATGCTAAAGGTGATATCTGTAAACCTGATTTTGATCGTGATGCTGGGTGGCATCATTGATCTGCACGATATTGCCAAACTTCCCTATTTAATCGATCATTACAATCAGCACAAATCAAAAGCCTCGCAATTTTCAATCGCAGAGTTTTTTGATTTACACTATGGAGAAGCCGCGGAAGAGCACGACAAGGAAGAAAGCGAAAAGCATAAAGGATTACCCTTCAAGGCCCCAGATAATACATCAATTCATTCAACCGTTTTCCTCACTGAAAGGCAATGCCCCTCTGTGCAATTAGAGGCAACCACGGTTTCCTACACCAATTTCTACCAGCCCAATTCATCTACTGAATACCGGGAAACTATCTTCCAGCCACCTCGAGAAGTTTAGTAAATTTCCAATTCTAATAATTCTATACCTAGAGAAGGTTCAGTCCCTTCTTTAAAGTGTATCATTTACCTTTTTACAATTCATCATGCTAAACAGCATAATCTCATTTTCCATACGAAATAAGTTTATCGTTGGAATTTTCACATTGGCACTTATCGTTTGGGGAGGCTACAACCTCACTCAACTTCCGATTGATGCAGTTCCTGACATCACAAATAACCAGGTGCAGGTGATCACCTTGTCGCCTTCATTGGCAGCGCCAGAGATCGAGCGCTTGGTCACCTTTCCTGTTGAGCAAACAATGGCCACTATCCCCGACATTATTGAGATACGTTCGTTCAGCCGATTTGGACTATCGATGGTAACCATCGTCTTTAAAGACGATATCGATGTTTATTGGGCAAGGCAACAAGTCAACGAGCGATTATCCCAAGCAAAAAATCAAATCCCAGCTGGAGCGGGAAGTCCCGAGCTCGCGCCCCTCACCACCGGACTGGGAGAAATCTATCAGTATGTGGTTCGTCCAAAGGAAGGATACGAAGATAAATACAGTGCTACTGAATTGCGTACCATACAAGACTGGATTGTGCGGAGGCAGCTTCTCGGCACCGAAGGTGTAGCAGATGTAACAAGTTGGGGAGGTTTTTTGAAACAATATGAGATAGCGATCGACCCCGAGAGGTTGAGAGGCATGAATGTGAGTATTGATGAAATTTTCGTGGCCTTAGAAAAGAACAATCAAAACACTGGAGGAGCTTACATCGATCGGAAACCCAACGCCTACTTCATTCGCAGTGAGGGCCTCATTGAAGACTTCAGTGATATAGAAAACATCAGCATTCGTCTCAGTGAAGACGGGGTGCCGCTATTGATCAGAGACGTAGCTACAGTGCAATTTGGATACGCCAATCGTTACGGAGCGATGACCTACAACGATCAGGGAGAGGTAGTAGGAGCCATGGTAATGATGCTGAAAGGAGCCAACTCCTCATTGGTAATCAGTAAAGTGAAAGAGCGAATCGATCAGATAAGGAAAACACTACCTGAAGGAGTAGAGATCGCTCCTTACCTGGACAGGACCAAACTGGTGAACAATGCAATTCGTACCGTAACAACCAATCTGGCTGAAGGCGCTCTCATTGTCGTGTTCGTATTGGTATTGCTGCTAGGGAACCTTCGGGCCGGTTTCATTGTGGCATCCGTCATCCCACTCTCAATGCTCTTTGCCGTTATCATGATGAATCTCTTTGGCGTCTCGGGCAACTTGATGAGTTTGGGCGCCATCGACTTTGGTTTAATTATCGATGGGGCAGTAATTATTGTGGAAGCTACCATGCACCACCTGGCTGTATCAGGTATCACTAAGCGGCTTACACAAGAGGAAATGGATATGGAAGTCAAGACTTCTGCGACCAAGATGATGCGATCCGCTGCCTTTGGACAAATTATTATCCTGATTGTCTACTTACCCATTCTCTCCCTTGTCGGTATCGAGGGAAAAATGTTTCGTCCAATGGCGCAGACAGTGGCCTTTGCAGTAATGGGTGCATTGATCCTCTCTGTAACCTACATTCCAATGGTCTCTTCGCTCTTCTTAAGCAAAAAGATCGAAAGAAAAAGGAATGTATCAGATCGTATCATCAGCTTCTTACATCGGCTTTATAGCCCCATCATACACTTTGCACTAAGACAGAGAATGGTAATTCTCGGGATCTCAATCATGATATTTCTGGCGAGCCTCTTCGTATTCTCGGGCTTAGGAGGAGAGTTTATTCCTCAATTGGACGAGGGGGACTTTGCAGTTGACACACGATTGCTAACCGGCAGCTCTCTTTCAAAAAGTGTGGAGATCACACAAAAAAGCGCACGTGTCATTCTGGACAATTTCCCTGAAGTGAAGGAAGTGGTCGGCAAGATTGGCTCCTCCGAAATTCCCATTGACCCAATGAGTATAGAAGCGATGGATCTTATTATCGTGCTAAAACCAAAAAGCGAATGGGTAAGCGCCAGTTCGAGAGAAGAAATTGCAGACAAGATCTCTGCTAAATTAAAAGAGAATATTGCCGGAGTTACCTACGGTTTTCAGCAGCCCATTCAAATGCGCTTTAATGAATTGATGACTGGAGCCAGGCAAGACGTGGTCATGAAAATTTATGGTGAAGACCTAAACCTGTTGGAGTCCTACGCGAACAAAGTTGGAAGGATTGCACAAACAGTGGACGGAGCAGAAGATATCTTTGTCGAGCCCATTAACGGCTTGCCACAAATTGTAGTGAGATATGATCGTGAACAGTTGGCCAAGTTTGGGCTAAATATTGAAGAAGTAAACCGTGCCATTAGCACCGGGTTTTCTGGCACTTCTGCAGGACTGGTTTTTGAAAACGAAAGAAGATTTGATTTGGTAGTGAGGCTAGATGAAGACAAACGAAAAAGCATTGACGACATCAGGAACTTACATGTCACTTCAGTGCAAGGTATTCAAGTACCGTTGGGGCAACTAGCAGACATTCAGCTTGAGATTGGCCCAAATCAAATACAACGCGATGACGCCATGCGCAGAGTCATTGTTGGTTTCAACGTGCGGGGTGCCGATATCGAAACCATTGTGGAGACCATAAGTGGAAAAATAGAAAGAGAGGTGGGTTTTGCACCTGGCTATTATATTTCGTACGGAGGCTCTTTTAAGAACTTACAGGAAGCGAAGCAAAGGTTAGCCATCGCTGTTCCGATTGCCCTCACCTTGATATTCTTTCTCTTATACTTCACTTTTCATTCCATCCGTCATGGGCTGCTAATCTATACTGCTATCCCCCTTTCTGCGATCGGTGGGATATTTGCACTTTGGGCACGCGACATGCCCTTTAGTATTTCCGCAGGAGTCGGCTTCATCGCGCTATTTGGAGTAGCTGTTTTAAATGGAATAGTGTTGATCTCTGAGTTCAACAGGCTAAAGGCAAGTGGAATCAAAGATCTGAATGAAATTGTATTGAAGGGAACCGAGGTTCGACTTCGCCCGGTCATCATGACTGCGCTTGTTGCTTCGCTCGGATTCTTACCCATGGCATTATCTCAATCTTCAGGGGCGGAGGTACAACGGCCGTTGGCCACCGTAGTGATAGGGGGTCTGATGACTGCCACACTACTCACACTAATCGTGTTACCTGTGCTCTATACATACTTTGAAAAACGAAATGACTAATCATATGAAAATCAAGACATTTCAATTCATGCTGTTTATCCTGTTGAGTGGTTCAGCATTTGGTCAGCAATCACTGACGCAGCAACAAGCGGTCCAAGCGGCCTTAGACAATAATCTAATGGTAAAGGCCGGGGAATATCAGGTGGCAGGTCAAAAAGAGTTGAAGCAGACTGCATTCGACTTGGGTAAAACCAATGTGACTTGGATGCACGGACAATTTAATTCTGTGTTGGACGACAACAACTATACGATTACGCAATCCATACCCTTCCCCACGGTAATGTCAAGCCAGGCCAAGCTTGCAAATGCGCAGATAGCAACTGCCGAGACGCAGTTGACCCTCACTAAAAATGAACTGGTTAAGAGTGTGCGATCGGTTTATAGTCATCTCGCCTATTTACTGGCTCTTCACAATGAATTGATCCAGCAAGACAGTGTCTTTTCCAGATTTGCAAAGGCATCCGAAGTGAACCATCGATTGGGTGAGGGTACTTTACTAGAAATGACCTCAGCAAAAACTCAATGGATGGAGATTAGAAATCAATTGATGCAAAACGAATCTGATATTTCAATATACAAGAGAGAACTACGCACATTGCTGAACGTGCAGCAGGAAATTAATCCCACTGATGCACATCAAAAGATCGAACCCCTTGAGCATACACCCTCTATCGATGACAATCCTCAATTGCAGCTCCTCAACCAGGAGATTAATGTGGCCTATCGCGCCAAGCGGTTGGAGCAAAATAAATTGCTTCCCGATATCATGTTGGGCTACTTTACACAGTCACTCATTGGCTTCCAAAGGATCGACAACCAGGAAGTGTTCTTCGATAAGAATGATCGATTTACCGGCTTTCAAGTAGGAGTATCCTTTCCGTTGTGGTTTGTTCCACAGCGAAGCCGATCAAAGGCTGCTGCCCTGACGGAAGAGTCCTCCACAAAGAAGTATGAGTTCTATCACCATCAACTGGAAGGAGACTTGCAACGCGCGCAACTTCAACTAGCGAAAAGCGCCAATAGCCTGGAATTTTACGAGCGCAACGCAAATGAAAATGCCAATCTACTTTTGAGGCAATCACAGAAGTCATTTGAAGAAGGAGAGATTGGCTATCTCGAATTTCTTCTGGCGACTAGTCAGGCTCGTGCAATCAAATTCAAATATTTAGAAATGATCAATCAATACAATCAGGCAGCCATACAGTTGGACTACCTTACGGGAAAATTTTAAACAAAAGAAAATGCAATCATATAAAATACTTTGGCTCTTTATACTCATACTTTTTAGCCGTTGTTCACAGCCTTCAAAAGAAATGGAAACCGAATCAGCACCAGTGCTACAGTCTGATGAAATCAGTTTAACAGAAGCGCAACACAAGTCCGTTGGTATTTCCCTGGGCAATCTCGAGGAGAAAGAGTTAAGCGGGGTAGTGAAAGCCAATGGCATGTTGGATGTCCCTCCTCAGAATATGGTAACTGTCTCTGCCATGCTTGGCGGATTTGTAAAGCATACCGAAATGCTACAGGGAATGACTGTCAAGAAGGGACAGGTTATTGCTATCATGGAGCATCCCGACTACATCCAGCTTCAACAAGACTACTTGGAAAGTAAGAGTCAGCTCACTTTCTATGAAGCTGAATTGAATAGACAGCAGGAACTTGCAAAAGAGAATATAAATGCAGCCAAGTCTTTGCAACAGGCTGAGTCAAACTATCACGGCACAAAAGCAAGAGTGGAAGGACTTAAGGCCAGGCTCAAACTTATTAACATCAATGCGGATAACCTGGATGCTGACAACATTCGCAATACCATTAATATCTACGCGCCAATTAGTGGCTTTGTGACACAAGTGCATGTTAATATTGGAATGTATGTGAATCCTGCTGATGTACTTTTCAAGATCGTGGATACCAGGCATCTCCATGCCGAAATCATTGTGTTCGAAAAGGACGCGTTAAAAATCAAGATGGGCCAGAAGGTGACCTTCCAGTTGTCCAATGAAACAACGAAACGAACTGCGAAGGTTTACATGATTGGAAAAGAGATTGGCCCGGAGCGAACTATTCGGGTGCATTGCCACCTTGAAAATGAGGATGAAGCGCTGATACCGGGCATGTATTTGAGCGCACTGTTCGAAACAGGATCCAAAAAAAGCTCAGCCCTGCCTGAGCAGGCCGTCATCAACTTTGAGGGGGATGATTACATTTTTCTCGCAGTCAACGAGATTGAGAGAAGGTATAAGATGCTGAAAGTAAGAAGGGGTATTGTGGAGTCGGGTTATGCTGAAGTGATACTGCCAGACGGAGTGGACCCTGCTTCCAAATTTGTAATAGCAGGAGCCTACGACTTGCTCGGCTATCTAAAAAATACGGAGGAGGAATGATCAGACTAGGTCAACGCTTTTTTTCATCAAACTCGAGGCAAGGAATGCACAAATGATCATGAAACTGGCGCCCGCCAAGAAGGGGACATTGTAGTTAAAGCTATACAACACTCCACTAAAGCTCATTCCCACTGCGCGTGCAAGCGAGCCAAAGGATTGGTTGACGCCAAGCGTCTGACCAACTTCACTGGGAGTAGCAAACTTTGATAAGAGTGAACTTATATTAGGAGTGAGACAACCGTTTGCCAAAGCAACTAGTGCCAGTGCTAATAGTTCTAGTGGAATGAAGTACTCCTTGGCCACAAAGGGTAGGATCATCATTCCAATCAGCATCAAAACGCTGCCAATAATCAAGAGCCTGTTTTCTCCAAACTGTCTTACCAATCGTCCCACAAGCACGCCTTGTACCACCGCGGTGACAATACCGATGAAAGTAAAAACGTAGCCTATCTGCGCGTCCGTTAATTCGCTGACCTCTTTCCACATGAGTGAGCAGGAAATTTGCATGAGCATAAAAGCAACAGTAAATATGAAATTGATAAGCAGCAGTTCTCTGATACTTGGCTTCTTTAATTCATTGATGATCCCAGTGATCACCTTGAAGTTAAATTTGACTTCCTTCTTTTTCTCCTTAAGAGATTCCGGAAGCATAAAGTAGGCAAGTACAAAGTTGATAAGACAAAGACCTGCTGTGACATACCCAACCAGGTCCACGCTTCCTTCTGATGAAATACTTTTTAGGTAGCCTCCGATTGACGGACCAAATATGAACCCAAGACCAAAAGCAGCTCCTATCAGGCCCATTGATTTGGCTCGCTCACTCGGGGCTGTCACATCTGCAATGTAGGCTTGTGCCACGGAGATGTTTGCTGATCCAATGCCAGACAACATCCTCGAAACAAAAATGATAATCAACATTTGCGCATTTGCAAAGACCAGATAGGCAAGCGCGGTGATCAAAACGCTACCGAGTATAATCGGCCTTCGTCCATATCTGTCGCTCAGCGTTCCCCAAAATGGAGAGAACATAAAGTTCATCACCGGATATATGGCAGCGATCAGACCAACCTGGTAATCGTGTGCTCCTAGTTCTTTGATGAAGATTGGTAGAATGGGGATGATGATCCCGAATCCGAGCAGATCTAAGAAAATAGTGACAAACAATACGAAAATGGGAGACTTCTTCACTAATGAGCCAACTGCTTAATTCAAATTGAGGCCAAGCGTTAGGCCATACCAAGCTTTGTTTTGGTGAATCCAGATGTCCTTGTCTCTGTCTGCCAGATAATCTAATCCAACACCCACACCAACGGTTAATCTATTGAGCGAGCCCATTACTGCAAAGCCTCGGCTAAATACAAAACCATTGTACTCATCCATTGTTCTGTAGTTTGTCGTCCACGGTGTAATAGGAGTCGAGCCAAAGCCACCAAATACCCCTGCGCTTAAGCCCCAATGAAGCACTTCATTCTTCCATCCTGCAGGTGTAGCAGAATAACGTACCTGAAATTTGTCTACTCGATAACCAAAGAAGAGCGCACCGTTTATGTTTGAATTGAGTTGTGACGGAAACCCTTCAATACTCGGCCTATACTTAAACAAGACAGTTAAAATATTCAAGTGAAAAGAGTGCTTAAGGAAAAATTGATCTTGGGCTGGTCTAATTTCCGGAAAGACAGGGGTATACGCCTTTGCCGCAGGGTAAATCAAAATTGTGTCTTCCTCTTCCTCAAGTTTATTCTCAATGTAAACCGACTGGTAATCATCGTCTTTTTGATGATACAGATACTCTCCGTCAGAAAACTTATAGCGAGGTATTTCACTAAGGGATCGGCAAGAAACAAGGCTGGTCAAAGCAATTATGTAAACATAAAATTTCAGCGCTGCTTTCATAAGACAAGTTCACAAGTATACTATTTTTAGTGATCTTTCAGTCACTGTGAATCCTTTACTAAAGCCCGAAGTACAAGATTTCATTAGGCAAAACGAAAATGCTAATGAAACTGCGCTATTGCTAAGAAAGCAACCCATTTATGGAGTTAGCGCTTCACTAGTAGCGCAGCAAATAATTGGCAGAAGAAAGGCCAAACAAAAAATACAACAGTACTACGATACGCCATCCATCCTTTACCCATCACCTGTCTATCTAGAACAATCCTCTTCGCAGGCTACGGCAGCTTTCAAAGCGTCAAAATTCTTAGGCCAAAGGGCAGTAGATCTCACCGGTGGCTTTGGTGTAGATTGTTTTTTCCTAAGTAAGTCATTTAGTGAAGCATCTTATGTCGAGCCCAACAGTTCACTTTTTGAAATTGCGTATTACAACCATCGGTTACTTCAGGCTAATAATATTGCCCACTTTAATACGACCGCAGAAGCTTTTTTGGAATCATCTGCTAAACCCTGTGACCTTCTGTATCTCGATCCATCGCGGAGGAGTAACCTGCAGAGTAGAGTATTTAGATTTTCCCAATGCCATCCCAACGTGCTGGACCTATTGCCTTCTATGCTCAAGATTGCCACGCAAATTGTAATTAAGGCCTCTCCCCTTCATGACATCCAGCTTGGTATTAAGGAGTTGGAAGCGGTCAGTGCCGTTTTTGTAATCGCTGTCAACAACGAGTGCAAGGAGCTACTTTTTGTGGTAGAGCATGCCAAGCCTGATGATATCCGTGTGGAAGCAGTAGACCTTGATCTCCTTGGAAACACGCGACATAGGATTTCATTTCGCATTTCGGAAGAGGAGCAAGCATCTTGTGAATACAGCCAACCCGCAAAGTATCTGTATGAGCCGAGCGCTGCTGTACTGAAGGCCGGTGCTTTCAAATTGATTGCGCAAAGGTTTGGTGTCGCTAAACTCGCCACCAACACGCACTTGTACACTTCTAACAAAATTATTGAGGATTTCCCAGGCAAAGTGTTTGAAGTGGTGACTTCGTTGAAAGCAAACCCTAAGTCATTTCGTGAATTCCTGCCAGACAATAAGGCGAATATAATTACTCGCAATTACCCGCTGACCAATGCTGCGCTGAAGAAAAAATTGAAAGTAAATGATGGCGGTGAAAAATTCATCATAGGGTGTAGTGGTGAAAGTGAGAGGTATTTGCTCCTTGCCACTAAGGTATTACCCACCCGATCACCAGATAAGCAATAAAAAATACGAGAGCAAGCGTGCCATATACTAAAATGATCTTCTTCCTGTTTTGAACATCTTCCCACCAAAGCAGCAGCCAAGGCTTAAACAAACCTATGACGAGCGAAATCAAGCTCACACAACTCAACAGCAAACAAAACAATCGTACGGATTGCATAAATTCTCTTTATCGATGGCAAGAAGGTCCTAATATAATACCTTTGCATCCTATTTTTTAGTGAAGGCTTGAGGGCGCAAGATTTTCTGTCATTATACGCGGATGACACCCTGGTGAAGACGTTGGGTGAGAGGATTCGTACTGCTCAATCCGAAACGATTCACCTCAAAGGCTTAAGCGGCAGTCTGGATGCCGTTGTTTTCGCAGCAGTTTGCAAAGCCGTAAGATCAAGCCATCTCATCATCTTACACGACAAAGAGGAGGCCGGATATTTTCTAAACGATCTTCAAAACCTGCTGGGCAATAAAGAGATACTTCTCTTTCCGATGTCGTACAAGAGGCCATACGAGTATGATGAAACCGAGAACGCCAATATTCTGATGCGTTCCGAAGTGCTGACGCAAGTGAGTGACCATCCCAACGCTCAAATCATTGTTACTTACCCCGATGCGTTAGTAGATAAAGTAATTAACAAGAAGTCCCTTGCCGCGAACACATTTGTGATCCGAAAGGGCGAGAAGCTGGATCACCAGTTTCTTGAAGAATTTTTTTACTCCTACAATTTCGAAAAGTCAGATTTCGTACACGAGGCCGGCCAGTTTGCCACGAGGGGAGGTATCATAGACGTGTTTTCCTTCGCCCACGACTTGCCATACAGAATAGAAATGTTTGGTGATGAGGTGGAGAGCATTCGCAGCTTTGATCCTGGCTCCCAACTTTCGGTGGAAGCGGTCGACCATGTAAGTATTATCCCCAATGTGCAGACTAGACTCACCAAAGAAGAAAGGCAGTCATTCCTTGAGTTCATTCCTTCCACTACTAGGATATGGACCAAAGACATCGAACTGATTACTGATGTCCTGACCAAAAGCTATGAGAAAGCTTCCGTGCGTTTTGATAAGATCCTCTCAGATTCGGGAAATGCCAAACTGGGACTTGAGCCTCACCAACTTTTTGAAGAAGCAGAATCCTTCATTGAAAAGCTTGGACACTTCGCAAGGATTGAATTTGGAAGCAGATTTCACTTTGAGGCAAATCATGAAATCACTTTCAAATCATCTGCACAGGCTTCCTTCAAAAAGAATTTTGAATTACTGGCTAAGACACTTTCGGATGCCCAGGGAAAGGGATACACAAACTTTATTGCTGCGGATCAGCCTAAGCAATTAGAAAGACTGGAAGGCATATTTGAAGAGTTGAATCCCTCTTTGAATTTTGAACAACTGAATTTTTCCCTCCGACAAGGGTTTGTGGACCACAACAGCAAGATCGGCTGCTACACGGATCACCAAATCTTCGAGAGGTTTCATCGCTACCGAAGCAAGGAGAAGTATTCGAAGAGTAAAGCAATGACCTTTAGGGAACTGCAAACATTACAACCCGGAGACTTCATAACGCACATTGACTACGGTATCGGCAAGTTTGCAGGTCTTGAAAAAAAGGAAGTAAATGGCAAAGAGCAGGAGGCTATAAGACTTGTATTCAAAGACGATGACCTGCTATACGCCAGCATTCACTCGCTGCACAAAATCTCAAAATATTCCGGCAAGGAGGGTACTGCACCCCAAATAAGTAAGCTCGGTAGTGGAGAGTGGGCGAATAAGAAGGCTAAGGTTAAGAAAAAGGTTAAGGACATCGCAAAAGAGCTGATTGACCTCTATGCGAAAAGAAAAGAGGCACCAGGTTATGCTTATGCTCCAGATGGGTTTATTCAGGCTGAGCTTGAATCTTCCTTCATATATGAAGACACCCCAGACCAGGCCAGCGCAACAGAGGACGTAAAAAAAGACATGGAAACCCCGCATCCAATGGATCGGCTAGTGTGCGGGGATGTAGGATTTGGAAAGACTGAAATTGCCATTCGTGCTGCGTTCAAGGCGGTGAGTGAGGGAAAGCAAGTAGCTGTGCTGGTTCCCACTACGATCCTTGCCATGCAACACCATCGCACCTTCTCTGAGCGCCTGGGAAATTTCCCTGTTAAAATCGAATACATCTCTCGTTTTAAAACTACGCAAGAGATCAAGCGGGTAGTAAAAGAGGTTGGTGAGGGAAAAGTGAACATTGTCATTGGAACGCATCGACTGGTAAGCAAGGACATGGTGTTCAACGAACTTGGTCTTTTGATCATTGATGAGGAGCAGAAGTTTGGAGTGAAGGTTAAGGATCGTTTGAAAGAAATGAAGGTCAATGTGGACGTACTGACACTCACCGCCACTCCTATACCAAGAACATTACATTTTTCTTTAATGGGAGCAAGAGATCTAAGTATCATCGCAACCCCTCCGCCCAACAGGCAGCCAGTCACTACATTATTACATACCTATGAGGAAACTGTAATTCGAGATGCCGTTAGTTTTGAATTGCAGCGCGGTGGTCAGGTCTTTATTGTTCACAATAGAGTGAGCGACATTGAGCAATTGGCTAATGTCATCTATAAACTGGTGCCCGACTCAAGGATAGGCATTGCTCATGGACAGATGGAGGGAAATCGGCTAGAAAAAGTGATGGTAAAGTTCATTGATGGAGAATACGATATTTTGGTCTCTACCAACATCATAGAATCCGGATTGGACATACCCAACGCTAACACTATCATTATCAATCAGGCCCACATGTTTGGCCTTAGCGATCTTCATCAGATGAGAGGTCGTGTGGGCAGGTCCAACAAGAAAGCCTTTTGTTATTTACTCACGCCTCCCACTTCTGTGCTTTCTTCAGATTCTCGCAAGAGACTAAGTGCCTTGGAAGAATTTTCAGAGTTGGGTGACGGGTTCAAAGTGGCCATGCGTGATCTTGACATAAGGGGAGCCGGTAACCTGCTGGGTGCGGAGCAAACGGGCTTTATCACGGACCTTGGATTTGACACTTATCATAAGATACTTGATGATGCCATTCAGGAATTGAAGGAGACAGAATTTAAAGACTTGTTCTCCGCTGAACTCAAGGACAAGGTGAAAGTGTTGGTACAAGACTGCACCATCGAAACAGATCTGGAGATTTTAATACCAGATACATACATTAGCAATACCAGCGAAAGACTCCAGCTGTACGCAAATCTTGACAGCATCAAAAATGAGGAGGCTTTGATGAACTTCCGAGACTCGCTGAAAGATCGCTTTGGTCCCATTCCAGAAACCGTTGGAGAGTTAATCAACTCCGTTCAGTTAAGGTGGGTAGGTGAGGAGCTTGGTTTTGACAAAATCAATTTGAAAAATGAAAAACTTCGTGCCTACTTTGTCACTGAACAAGAAGAGTATTTTAAGTCAGACACTTTTGGAAAGATTCTATCGTTCGTTCAAACACACCCTCAAAGATGCAAGCTCAAGGAACTTTCCGGCAGGCTGATTCTAACCATCGAAGCAGTGCCTACTGTGGACAGTGCTTTGGAAATCCTTAGCCCACTGTCAAGTCACAAGTTTAAGTCGGCAAGCGAAATCGTCTCTGCGTAAGCTGCCAACTGGTTGTAGCTATTAAAAGCATTGATCAGCAGAATTTTCTTCTCTTCTGAAGAGTATATTACTTCAATGAAAAAGGAATCCGTGTGATAAAGGTAGCCCTTTGCACCAGGTAGCACGCGATGCGCCAGGTAATTTGAATAGATGGTCACTATATCACACTTCTTGTCGAAGGAAAACTTCTTAAAGTCTTTAATCGTAGGCATTTTCATAATTCGCGGTGTTGTTTAGCCTATACTATCCATTTTATGGACCAAAGGCATTAAACCTGCAAACCAGCTCAATTAGGGTATTTTCTGGTTTAGGGCTGTTTCAACTAGAGAAAGAGATTCCCAAACATGGAATCTGGTAGGCGCAATAAGGATAATGGCCGACCGTTTTATTAGTCAAAAATGGCCACCAGAGTTATATCTTAGATTTATCAATAAAATGCTTTCTCTTTGGAAAACATGCCATTATCTCTATATATTAGCGGTTGCTTTGACTATTAATATGAAAAAAATGAAGTATTTCAAGGGTCTACTTTTTTTAGTTGGCGGCTCCTTCATAATCTCTTCCTGTTCCCTTTTGGGTATAGGGGGTGGCGGTAAACCTACTGCCACTAATCCGGGACAATTGAGCACTGCCACAGGCTTAGCCTACAATGATGAGGATGCCGGTGGGTTTGAGGTCACGCCTTTTGAAGGCCAACCAGACGCTCCCAACACGGTATTCATCGAGGGTGGACGTGCCGTAATGGGATCGTTTGAAGAAGATGTAATGTCTTATAGAGACAACATTGAAAGGACAGTCTCTGTAGCATCCTTTTATATGGACGAAACTGAAATTGCGAACATACACTGGTTAGAATATCTGCATTACTTATCAAAAGATTCAACTCAGGAAGTGTACTCGGCAGCACTACCTGATACTTCGGTTTGGGTAGGTAAATTGGCTTTTAACGATCCTTACGTAGATCATTATTTAAGGTACCCTGGATTTAGGTACTTCCCTGTGGTCGGAGTTAGTTGGTCTCAGGCAAATAATTATGCCGTGTGGAGAACACGTGCGGTTAATGTGCAGTTAGCACAGCAAGCAGGTGGAGATGATTATGCAGAGACTGACGGCCGTATTCCGTTGGAGTCAGGAATCGTAATCCCGGCTTATCGTCTGCCTACTGAGGCGGAGTGGGAATATGCTGCCCAAGCTCAAATCGGAACACAGTGGCTAGAAGAAATGCAAACCCATCAACGCATCTATCCATGGGATGGACACGCATTGAGAAATCCTTATGGAAAGCAGATGGGATTCTTCCTTGCCAACTTTAAGCGAGGTCGAGGTGACTATGCGGGTATAGCGGGTAGGTTAAATGATGGTGCACTTATCACATCCTATATATATGAATTCCCTCCTAATGACTACGGCTTGTACAACATGGCCGGTAATGTAAGTGAGTGGGTAATGGATGTTTATCGTCCTATGTCCTATCAGGATTTTGATGACTTAAACCCGATTCGTAGAGATGGATTCCTTGATGATGTTAGAGGTTACAATAGTAACAGTGATCAAAACCCACAAGGGTTTACCTCGTTGATTACTGACAAGGCGCGCGTTTACAAAGGTGGTTCTTGGAAGGACGTTGCGTATTGGATGTCCCCAGGAACGAGAAGATACCTGGATCAAGATTCGGCTACTGCCACGATTGGCTTCCGTTGTGCCATGATTAGAGCAGGTTCAAATTACTAAGAGGATATACTAAAACATTGAAAGCCCTTCCTATAAACCGGAAGGGCTTTTTTATTGGGCCTCTGCTATACAGGCAACACTGAGTGCCGCACACCCCCCATTTATCAAATGTAGTCCGCATGCTTCCATTGTAGCTCCAGTCGTAATCACATCGTCAACCAATAAAATTCGTTTTCCTCTAATCTGCGAATCGTTGACTATTGAAAATGAATCTCTCACATTTTCCCATCGCTCCTCCTTTGATTTTCTCGTCTGAGTGATTGCTTTTCCTTTTCGGATGGAAATGGATTCATTCCAGGGAATATCGAGCGCTGTGCTCAATCCCTCTGCAAATTTCGCGCTCTGATTATACCCTCGCCTCCTTTGCCTGATGGGATGTAGTGGTACAGGAATAATTATATCAAAAGAACCTGCATACCCAGATTTTGCCAGGGAATATCCAAACACTTTGCCCAGCTTCACTCCTATTTCAGGATGATGATTATACTTTAGCTGATGCAGGAGGCGCTGTACATTTCCTCCTTTCTTAAATTTTAGGAAAGCAAAACCGTGCTCAATTTTTAATCTGCCCAGCAGTCGGTCTTTGATTGGGTTCAGAACCTCGTCATTATCAGCCTTGGGCAGGTTGATAACACATCGGGTACACAAAGTTTCTTCGCCACCCACCAATGAATTGGAACATGCCAGACAGTAGTTTGGAAAAAACAGCGAAATGAAGTCCTTGAAGATACTCACCGGATATGCATTTGATTTCACCTCGAATGCCTTCATCTTTGTAGCCATAAAACAAAACACATGAGCCTCGTAAAGCAATTTAACGAATACCGCACCAAGATGAACCAAAAGATTCTGGCTTCTGATAGCCTGATTCTTAAGCGGATATTCAATTTAGATACCAACGCGTTTTCTAATGGAGCACTGGACACGAAGTCCAAAGAACTCATTGGACTAACCTGCTCCTTGGTCCTTCGTTGCGATGACTGTGTGAAATACCATTTAGAAAAATGTAAGGAGCTCGGTTTCAGTACTGCAGAAGTCAACGAAGCGATGGGAGTAGCTACGCTGGTCGGAGGAACTATTGTGGTCCCTCACCTCAGAAGGGCCTTCGAATACTGGGAGGAGCTGAATAATGTATAAAAAAGATCTTGACCTGGCCCGGCAATGGAACTGGCTCATCACTCAGATTGAAAGTCAGATTGGCAAAAAGCCGAAGGATCTCAATGCCGTTCTTTTTATTATTGGCGTGCAAGAGCTTGGCAGGGGTACAGGCCCCTTCTCAAAGGAAGAAAAGCAAGACCTAATGCACATCGCCATTTGTAAGGTGTTGAGCCTCTCCGGATACTATGCACTTGATGGATTAGACCAAGATGGCTGGCCGCATTGGAAGTTGATAAAAAAGCTCCCTCACTTTGACCTTCTCGAGCAAGAGAAACTGCTCAAGTATCATGTAATGGAATACTTTGAAATTGAGTACGGCTGGGTATGGGCGCCCACCAAAAATACATGACCCAACCTGGAGTAGTTTTGAGGTCTTGCTCTTCCTAATTTAGGATTGACGGTTTTGAAATCGGTGTGCCCGCGCCTTATCTTAGTAAATTCTAAACTAAGTAGCGACTCTGTTCGTTTGCATGATAAGCTGAGATGAGAGAGGGAATAAGAGTAATCGATCACCAACTTAACTCCTTTAAGAAGAGGTACTACTTAAATCTCTTCATCAAAGGGAGCATCCTCACCATTTCGTTAGCCCTGTGCTATTTTCTTATCGCTAGCCTCCTGGAATATAACCTCTGGCTCAGATCGTGGGCTCGGTTTGCGATCTTCTTTACTTTTTTCGCAGTGGTTGTCTACAGTATATACCGTTTCCTAAAAGAGCCGCTATCATGGTGGATATACCAAAAGGGAATTGGGAGAGAAGAAAGCGCCCAAATGATAGGAACCTTCTTCCCTAACATTAAAGACAGGCTTTTGAATGTTATTCAATTAGCGGCAATTCAGCACCAATCAGATCTTTTAGAAGCCGGAATTGAGCAGAAATCAAAACAGTTTGAAAATATCTCCTTTGAACAAGCTGTCAATTTGGGGGAGAACAAGAGGTACCTGAAGTACTTTATTGTGCCCCTGGTCATCATCCTGGTGCTGCTACTAGTAAACAAGGGCATCTTCACCCAAAGCACACAGCGCATCGTTCAGTTTAATAGAGAATTCAGCCCACAGGCACCTTTCAGTTTTCAACTGCAAAATGAAAATCTAAATGCGTTTCTTAATGAAGACTTTACCTTAAGTGTAAAGCTTGCAGGAGAAGCATTACCTACGGCTGTCTATATTCAGTCAGGATCGCAAAGGTTTAAGATGGAAGCGCTGTCATCAAGCAGCTACACATACACCTTTGAAAAACTTCAAAACGAAATACCATTTCAATTGGAGGCTTCTGGGTTTTTTTCAGATGCCTATGCAATTAGCCTAATCAATCGGCCTGAGCTCACACAGTTGAAGATTTCGCTGGACTACCCACGATACCTTGGAAAGCAGAGCGAGGTGCTGCTCAATTCTGGTAATTTGGAAGTACCAGAAGGTACCAAGGTCACCTGGCAAATTGGCGCGGCTCATGCTTCAAATGCATTTCTTGGCTTCTCCTCTTCCAATGCCTCAAAACCGATGCAACGTTCTGATAATCAAACATTTACGGAAAGTCACCAATTTAACAATCCCGATGGATATTGGATTAGCCTGGAAAATGATCACTCCAAAAACAAGGATCAAATCACCTACTCGGTCCAGGTTTTGAAGGATCAGCGGCCACAGATTGTTGTCGACCATCTCCGTGATTCCATTTTATACAAAACCATTTTGCTGGGAGGCAGCATATCTGATGACTACGGGGTGACTGCCCTGGCACTGAACTATCAAAAAGTGACAAAGGAAATCTCAGGAGAAACCAAATCGATTCAAATCGAAGTCAACAAGAACCAATTGCAACAATCATTCTTCTGTCAGTGGAGTCTTGATTCGCTAAAGCTTCAACCTGGCGAAAGGATTAATTACTATCTCGAGGTTTGGGATAACGATGGCGTTAATGGAAGAAAGTCGACACGGTCGTCCTCTTATGTATTTGCCTTGCCCAGTGAAGAGGAGATGAAAGCTGATATTTCTAACTCTCAGGTGGCTACTGAAAGCAAGATTGACCAGAGCCTCAAAAAAGCAAAAGACCTGCGTCAGTCTATAGATGAGGCTCAGCAGAAGCTGAGAGGAAAACAAACGATGAGTTGGCAAGACAAAAAAATGCTTGAAGACTTGATCAAGCAAAAGGAAAACCTAGATCAAATGATCAGCCAACTGCAGGAACAAAACGAGCTACTTAACGAGAAGAAAGATTCTTTTTCTGAACAAGATGAAAAGCTAAGAGAAAAATCTGAACAGATACAGAAATTGATGGATGAGCTGCTGGATGAAGAAACGCGAAAGTTGTTTGAAGAACTTGAAAAGCTGATGAAAGAAAACGCTGACATATCTCAAGTGCAGAATATGTTGGACAAAATGGACAAGAAAGAAATAAACCTTGAGAAAGAATTGGAGCGGACCCTCGAGTTATTCAAACAACTGCAGTTTGACTACAAATTGGATCAAGCTATTCAAGAGTTGAAAGAGCAGGCTGCCAAACAAGAACAACTGCTGGAGAAGACACAAGAGTTGACAGGAGAAAAGAAGGACAGCAGCAAGGACTCCGGAAAAAAAGGTGAAGACGAGAACAAAAACGGTGAAGAGGGGGAACAGGGTTCAGAAGGCAATAAAGGGGAACAGTCCGAAAAAGATCAGGAGCCTGGCGACAGCAAAAACCTTTCTAAACAGCAAGAAGAGATAGCTAAGGAATTCGAGCAATTTGAGAATACGATTGAAGACCTAAATGAAATAGGTGAGGAGATTGAAAAAGACGCTAGCACGCCCTCGCAGGAAGAAATGGATGAGGTAAAGGATTCTCAGCAGCAAAGCAAAGAATCGCTCGAGCAAGGTGAGCCAAAAAAATCCATTGATTCTCAAAAGAAATCATTACAGAAGATGAAGGAAATGCAAAATCAACTTCAAGGCATGCAGAGCTCCATGCAGATGGAAGTCGATATGGAAAATCTGGAATCACTAAGGCAAATCCTACATGGTCTGATCAAGTTATCTTTTGACCAGGAATCCCTGATGAAAAATTTCAGCCAAGTGCAGCAGACCGACCCAAAGTACGTAGCCCTTTCACAAAATCAATTGAAGATCAAAGATGACTCTAAAGTGCTGGAAGACAGCTTGTTAGCTCTTGCAAAACGAGACCCGTTCATGGGTTCCATCGTGACAAGAGAGGTTGGGGAGCTCAATAATCACGTTGACAAGGCAGTAGAAAATATACGTGAACGCAGGAAGGGAAATGCCAGTGCTGAAATGCAGTTGTCAATGACCAGCATCAACAATCTTGCTTTGATGCTCAATGATCATTTTGATATGATGATGGATATGATGGCTAATGCGATACCTTCAAAGGGCAAGGGAAAACAGTCAAAGAATCAACCGAGCCTCGGGGAAATGCAGAGACAACTGAATCAGCAAATCGAGGAGCTAAAGAATGGAGGAAAAGAAGGTCGGCAATTATCAGAAGAGCTAGCCCGAATGGCAGCCGAGCAGGAGAGAATTAGGAGAGCACTTCAGGAAATGCAGGAGAAGCTGAAAGAGAACGGAGGCAAGACACCCGGTGGCGATTTGCCTGGAAAAATGGAACAAACTGAAATGGATCTGGTTAATAAACAATTGACAGAGCAAACCATAAGGCGTCAAAAAGATATACTCACCAGGCTGCTGGAAACAGAAAAATCTATGCGCGAACAGAACCTTGATGATGAGCGAAAAGGGGAGACCGCAAAAGATTACCAGAAAGAAATACCACGAGCATTCGAAGAATACCTAAGATTAAAAGAAAAAGAAGTAGAATTGCTTAAAACCGTGCCCCCAAAATTATACCCTTATTACAAAAAGGAGGTCACGGAATACTTTAAACGAATTGGTAATTCCCAGAACTAGCCCTTTTGCATGAATAGCATCCGTATACAAGTGCCATCTCTTTCAGAGAACATCAGGATGATTGAAAGCTTCATTGACAATGCCAAGGAGAAGTTCCATCTCAACGATGACATCTATGGCAACATCATGATTGCTGTTACAGAAGCTGTAAATAATGCCATCAAGCACGGAAATAAGAACCTTTCCACTAAGAATGTAGCGCTATTGCTTTCATTGGAAGAAGGCCTTATAAAGTTTAAGATCGAAGATGAGGGCATTGGTTTCGACTATGACAACCTACCAGACCCCACCGCACCAGAAAATCTTGAAAAACCTGGTGGCCGCGGAATCTTCTTGATGAAACACCTATCGGACGAGGTGCAATTTAAAGAGGGGGGCAGGGTTGTTGAGCTGAGCTTCTACATAGATGCTTAATGGCCATCAGGTACTTTTACGAAGAAGTTGATTTCAAACTCCCTCACCAGAGAAAAACATCGCAATGGATCGCGGACGCCATCAAGAAGGAGGAGGGCTCCTTGGGTGATGTTTCGTATGTTTTTTGTAACGACTCGTTCCTTCTCGAACTCAATCAGAAGCATCTAAACCACGACACCCTTACAGATATCATCACTTTCGATCTATCTGATGCGCACTCTGATGATATCTCAGGGGAAATCTACATCAGTCTGGAAAGGGTAGCGGAGAACGCTCCCAAGTATGGTGCTTCCTTTATACAAGAGCTGCATAGAGTCCTCATCCATGGGATACTTCACCTTCTGGGCTATTCTGACAAAACTGAGGCTGAAAAGGCCTTAATGCGCAAAAAAGAAGAAGCTTACCTATCTTTGCGCAAATAAAGGGTTCCACGTGGAACATTTGGCTACTAAGGGGGCCCAGTGCATTTACGTTCCACGTGAAACAACTAGTTAAGACAATGTTTAGACAATACGATATAATAGTGGTGGGTGCCGGACATGCCGGTTGCGAAGCTGCAGCCGCAGCTGCCAATTTGGGCTCCAAAGTGCTTTTGGTCACTATGAACATGAACACTATCGGGCAGATGTCCTGCAATCCCGCAATGGGAGGGGTAGCCAAAGGACAGATAGTGAGGGAAATTGACGCTCTGGGAGGATACTCTGGAATCATCTCTGACAAGTCAATGATTCAATTCAGAATGCTAAATCGCTCCAAAGGACCTGCCATGTGGAGTCCGAGGAGCCAAAACGACAGAATGCGATTTGCTGAGGAATGGCGACTGGCACTGGAACAAACCCCCAACGTTGACTTTTGGCAGGAGATGGTCTCCGGACTGATCATCGAAGAAAAGCGAGTTGTCGGGGTAAAAACCTCCCTTGGCTTAGAAATCAGAGCAAAAGCAGTCGTACTCACGAACGGCACATTCCTGAATGACCTTATTCACATTGGAGAGAAAAACTTTGGTGGGGGTCGAAGTGCAGAGAGGGCAGCAACAGGTATAACGGAACAGCTGATTACGCTAGGCTTCGAATCCGGACGTATGAAAACGGGCACTCCGCCAAGGGTAGACGGCCGCACGCTCGACTATAGTAAGATGGAGGAACAACAAGGAGACCCTAATCCCTCAAAATTCTCATTTACCGATACACCAACTCTTCAATCACAAAGGAGCTGCTGGATCACCTACACAAATAGAGAAGTCCACGCACAGCTAGAAAAAGGCTTCCAACAATCACCTATGTTCCAGGGCCGGATCCAAGGGTTAGGCCCACGCTACTGCCCCTCGATTGAGGATAAAATCAACCGCTTCGCAGAAAGAGATCGGCACCAAATATTTGTGGAGCCGGAAGGGTGGAATACAGTTGAAATATATGTCAACGGGTTCTCCACCTCCCTCCCCGAAGATGTTCAATATCAAGCACTTACACGAATTCCAGGCTTTGAGAATGCCAAAATGTTTCGTCCGGGATACGCAATTGAATACGACTACTTCCCACCTACCCAGCTCAAAAGATCTCTGGAGACGCAACTCATTGGTAATCTGTACTTTGCAGGCCAAATAAATGGTACCACCGGCTACGAGGAGGCCGCCTGCCAGGGCCTGATGGCTGGTATTAATGCGCACCAGGCAATAAATCAAATGGAACCGCTGGTACTCAAACGATCGGAGGCCTACATAGGCGTGCTTATCGATGACTTGGTTAACAAAGGGACAACCGAACCATACCGCATGTTTACCTCCCGGGCAGAATACAGAATATTACTTCGGCAAGACAATGCGGACCTCCGCCTCACAGAGATCGGGCACAAAATTGGCTTAGCCTCAGATGATCGACTAAGAAAAGTCCTAGCCAAGACAAACTATGTCAACGAAATTATCGCATCACTACAACAAATGAAATTGGACCCCGATGCGATCAATAACAATCTTACCCAACTAAGCTCAGCCAACGTGCGAGAAAAAGTCAACGTAATCAACCTCCTCAAAAGGCCCGAAATAGGAATCATTGAACTCAAAAAAATTCACCCCTCAGTCAACACCTACTTATCTAACTACTCTACAGAAGTACTAGAGCAGGTGGAAATACAGGTGAAGTACCTTACCTACATAGAGCGAGAGGAAAGACTTGCACAAAAAATAGAAGGCCTCGAAGACTACAAGATCCGACCAGATTTCGATTACGACCGAGTAAAGGCACTGTCAAGCGAAGCGAGAGAAAAGTTAAAGAAACACAAACCAGAAACCATCGGTCAGGTCTCCAGAATAAGTGGCGTAACTCCTGCCGATGTATCTGTGCTCACCATCTACATGGGCAAATAGATGAGTTTGGTTTCGCTGCAAAAGTGTCCCGTTTGTCAGGGCACTACTTTTGAAGATAGGATTCGCTGCAAGGACCACACTACGAGTCAAGAGACTTTCACCATCGCCTCTTGCACCAATTGTGGTCTCCTTGCCACCACACCACGCCCATCTAGCGAAAACCTGAACCAATACTACCTTTCCACAGCGTACGTCTCGCACTCGGGAGGCTCCAAATCAATTATCGATCGAATCTATCTGCTAGCTAGAAAAAGGACACTCAAATGGAAAAATAAACTGATCTCTAAAATCAAAACGTCCGGCCTACTTTTGGACTATGGCTGCGGCACCGGAGAATTCCTCTATCAGATGAAGCATGACAACTGGAATGTTATGGGCGTAGAGCCATCACCTCAAGCCCGCTCTAAGGCCAACCATCTTATTGCCACACCCAACACGATCTTCCCCTCTCTCGATGAACTTTCAAGGACGGAATGTGATGTCATCACCATGTGGCACGTATTAGAACATGTTGAAAATCTAGACACCACGCTAGCCACCATCAAAAAGCTACTTAAGAACGATGGCTTAATCTTTGTTGCGGTACCCAATCATGAGTCCTACGATGCAAATCACTACCAACAATACTGGGCGGGCTACGATGTGCCAAGGCATCTTTGGCATTTCTCCTTTCTCACTATCGAGAAACTATTCAAGAAGCATGACCTTCAACTTCGCCAGACTATTCCAATGAAACTCGATGCATATTATGTATCCTTACTTAGTGAAAAGTATAAGAATCCCAAAAACAAACTTCTGTCTTACCTTCGCGCCTGCTGGTATGGCTTCCTGTCTAATCGTAAAGCAAAGCACAACGATAATCACTCAAGCATAATCTATGTTTTTCAGCACCCGTAATACAGCTCTGAAGTTCATCGGGGTCATTATCTGCATCGTCCTTTACAACTGCGCGAATCAAACAACTCCTTCTGGCGGTCCTAAGGACGAAACTCCCCCCAAGCTCATCTCCTCTTCACCCAACCATAAACAGAAAAACTTTAAGGGCCGAGAAATAGCCCTATTATTTGACGAGTACATAGCACTCAACAACGCAAAAGATGAAATCCTGATTTCTCCATCTCCCGGCAAAGACATTTCCTACACTGCCAAAAAAAACAAAGTTATTATAGAGCCAGAAAACGGCTGGGAAGACAGTACGACCTACAGCATCTCCTTTCGAGAAGGAATTCGAGATATTACGGAAAACAATCCACCCGAGAATCTTAAGCTCGCTTTCAGCACAGGTCCTACTATAGACTCATTGGAAATCCGTGGCCGCGTCAAATTTCTACTTAGCGAGACTCTACCAGAGAAAATCACGATCGCCATCTACAAGTCTGACACCTTTGACATTTTCGAGCATACTCCAAACTACTTCACTATCTCCACCAAGAAGGCAACTTTCAGCATTGAAAACATAAAACAAGGCACCTACTACCTCTACGCCTTTGCCGACAACAATAAGAACCTCAAAGTTGAAAGCCGAACGGAGTCATTTGGTTTCATCGCCTCACCAATCGAGGTAAAGCCAAAGCAAGATTCGATTACTATACCTTTAATAAAACTTGACACGCGCCCTCTCAAAGTCAACAGCATCCGCAACAATGGACTTACCACGCTCATCAAGTTCAACAAGGCCGTCACCACATACTCCCTCACCTACGATAAACCCGAACTTGTGATCCATTCCTATGGCTCCGATCCATCAGAAATTGCCCTGTACAACCCAGATGAAATCCTGGACAGTCTGCAGTTTCGCATAGTTGGAAAAGATAGTCTCGCTAACCAAGCCGATAGCACGTTCTATATTAAAACTGTAGAGAACAGATCTCTACCTGACCTATTTAAGATCACTTCTACCACCCCTTCTTTCGATCTTGACAAAAACGTGTATGAACTGCAATTGAGCCTTTCGAAGCCACTGTATAAATTCACAGCTGATAGTATGTATATAGAGTTAGACACGCTCAACCGCCTCTCTGTCCTCCCCGACAATTTCACCTACGATACTCTACAGAAAAAATTACAAGTAAGAATCCCCGTCATTATAGACTCGCTTTTTGCGCACGAAAGAAAGCCCCAGCTCATTTTCGCACCCTCATCCTTTATCAGCTTTGAACTGGATAGCAGCAAAGCTATCAAGCACCCTCTCGTAAGGCTCAAACCACAGGACACTGGAATCTTATTAGTTGAAATCCAGACAACATCACCTCACTTTATCATCCAACTTCTAAACTCGCAAGATGAAATCGTTCAGACCTCTAGAAATGAAAAGAATATTTCTTTCAAAAACCTGAAGGCCCAAAGTTATAAGCTCAGGGCAATCATTGATGACAATAACAATGGAGTATGGGACGTAGGTAACATCTACCTGCGCAAGGAACCCGAACAAACCTACTACTATACGACCTCGGATAACAAATACACTTTTCCAATCAGGGCCAATTGGGAGCTAGGTCCACTATTGTTGAAATTCTAAATCAATGTTGATAACCTGCCCCACCTTGGAGGATAAAACCCTAAAATACAACTGAAGCTAAATTCACGTTTATTATACGTTGACAACCATCTTCTAAACTTTTCTATACACACCTCGTTGATTTGTGGATAACACATTCCACATATCCTGCGTTATGTGTATAACATCAAAAATTGATTTAAATCCAGTTTTAATCACGTAACTTCCACCAAGATCTAATACACAACTGCTGCACATTAAAAGAACAGTTCACACTTATCCACAAATGCACACCCTTTATAATACTTATTTAAAATATATACTTAATAGTATAATACAATGCAGTTCATTGTGCATGATAATAAGTATTCCCACGCTGGCGCAAAACACCCAGGAGATTCAAATCGCCAATGAATACGTTTTAAAAGGCGAAAAAGAAAAAGCGCTGAAGGTCTACGATGATCTCGCCAAGAATTCTGTCAACATTCCATTAATACATAACGATTATCTAAACTTAATGCTCGACCTTGGTGAGTATAAAGAAGCAGAAGATTATGTTGAGAAGCTTATTCGAAAGGTTGATGATCGAATTACTTACAGGCTGGACCTTGGTCTGGTCTACATCAAGTCGGGTGACGTGCAAAAAGCTGAACGGCAGTTCAAGTCCATTATCAAAGCCAGCACAGGAGACATCTACAAAATCAAGTCAATTTCAGATTACCTCTCGGCTCACCGCCTTACCGAATACGCCATCATGGCTTTTCAAGAAACGAGACAGGCACATTCCAACAATAATCTTTTTACGCTGGAACTTGCAAACTTATATCGCATGCAAGGAAATAGAGATGCAATGGTGCAGGAGTATCTCAGCTACGTCACTCAAACACCCGGCAATCTCAACTACGTAAAAAATCTCCTTCAAATTCTTCTCTCAAAGCCAGAAGAAATGGAGGCGCTGGAAAGACTGCTCTACGAAAAGGCCCAGCGAAGCCCTGATTCAGAAGTTTACTCCGATTTGTTAATTTGGGTGAACCTCCAACAAAAGAATTTTTACGGTGCGTTCATTCAGGCCAGAGCCTACGACAAGCGCTTCAAGAAGGAAAATCCCAAGACACTTGAAATTGCACAGATCGCGCTAAATAATGAAGACTTCGAAAATGCGGATCGAGGCTTTTCGTATGTAGTGAAGGAATATAGTAATACAGATTATTACCTACCCGCCAGGCTGGGTCAAATCAGGGCGCGGGAAGCAAAAGTAAAAAAGAGCTATCCAATCAACAGGGACTCCGTGCGATACCTCATCGGTGAGTATCAGTCTTTTACTGAAAGTTATCCGGAAAACCCTAATACCTATGAGGCCACTCTAAATCAGGCCCTACTCTATGCGTACTTGCTGGATGAAAAAGATGCTGCTGTAGACAAGCTCAATGACCTTGTTGCCAACCCCAGAGTGGCGCCCTACATCAAGGCCAGGGCAAAATTGGAGTTAGGCGACATATACATATTGAAAGAGGAACCGTGGGAGTCCACGCTGCTATACTCTCAAGTGGAAAGAGCACAACGAGAAACACCAATTGGCTATGAGGCCAAGTTGCGAAATGCAAAACTTTCCTATTACAAAGGTGAGTTTGCCCTGGCTCAGGAGCACTTAGACATATTGAAAGAGGCGACAACAAGGGAGATCGCGAATGATGCGATGGAACTCAGTATCAGAATAAAGGAAAACACAGCCTTTGACAGTGCCGGTGCAGCACTAAAAGCCTATGCAGCCATCGAACTTTTGCTACAACAGAGCAAGACGCAGCAGGCACTGGAAAAAATGGAGCAGTTGAAGAAAGGTATTTCATCTGTCACAGGAAATGCAGCTGACTCTGTGACGGAAAACATTTCAAATACTTCTATCCTTGATGATGTGTATTGGCTTGAAGCCAATATCCGACTGAAGAGAGCAGAGTTCGAGCAAGCGGTAGCACTTCTTGAAAAAATATTGGTTGAGTATGGCGATGACATCCTTGCCGATGACGCCTATTTTACCCAGGGAGATATCGAAGAGAACTATCTTTATGATAAGGAAAGGGCCATGGAAATCTATCGTGAATTTCTAAATCGATTTCCGGGCAGTGTATATGCAGCAGAGGCACGTAAGCGATATAGAAACTTGCGAGGAGACTTTGACAATGTGCCAATACAATAGCAAGGTCAAAGGGGAGTCAATGAATCGCCAACAACTATTTCTCCCCCTTCAATAACCTTCGCAGTAATTCCTCCGTGACCCCTCATCGCGTTGTAGCCACCGATACCAAGATTTGCCTCCATGCGAGAGCAAGGATGGCACTCACCTGAGTACTCCAGCACCGTATTACCAATTCTAAATTTTTTGCCCTTAAGAGAATTGAGATTAAAGCCCTTGATTACAATATTCCTTCGCGTTAGTCCAGGGTCAACGTCTTTGGCACCGAGGTAAGACGCAACTGCATCTAAGTGTTCTTTTTGTATTAGAGTAACTTGCCTTGCCCCATCATTTGCTTTATAGTGATCGCCCTCAAGGCCAACACCCTTGATGGCTACTACTTCTTTGACGGATACCACTTGTTTCATGCGAGTGGGCCGAACACCGATCCATTCCACGCTGCCAGTAGACGCATGCGTGTTCATCAATGCATTTAAATCGCTAACCATTCTTGTGCATTTTAAAATAATCCATCCGTCTTCATCAAACTTAAGGCGTTTAAAATATCTTTATGCATAATTACAACACACATTGTCCTATGAGAATTCTTCACCTTGCACTTCTTTTTACTATTTGTGTCAATGCCTTTTCGCAAGGAAACGTAAAGGCCCTCGTGGGCGGCACCTTGATAGACGGATTTGGTGGCGATCCATTGCGCAATAGCATCATAATAATTGAGGGTGAACGAATAAGGGAAGTAGGAAGAGTGGGGGAGCTAGCAATTCCTGCCGATGCAGAAGTCATCTCCACAGAAGGGATGAGCGTGCTACCGGGATTATGGGACATGCACGTACACTTGATGCTGAATGGCCATAGCGACTACACGCATTGGGACAAAACGTACAAGCCCCCAATTTTAGAAAAAGTGATTATGCCAGCTTCAGCACACCAGTTATTATTGGCGGGAATCACCAGCGCACGAGATCTGGGCGCACCGCTGGAGGCAAGCATCAACATTAGAAACAGAATTAACAAGGGAGAATTGCCGGGGCCTACCATGTACATGTCGGGTCCATTTTTACAGCACGAACCGTACCCAGGCACAGAAGATTTTAGGTGGGGAATAAAGGGGGAGGCAGATGCCAGGAATAAAGTGCGAAAACTGGCGAAGGCGGGAGTAGACTGTATCAAATTGATAGATCAAGATCAGATGACAATGGAGGAGGTGATGGCAGTGGTTGACGAAGCGCACAAAAACAACCTTCCCGTAGTGGGTCATTCGCATCGACCGGAAGAGATTCGGAGAGGAATTAAGGCAGGCGTGGATTGCTTTGAGCATACAGGACTTTCCTCTGCACCAGAATATCCAGAGGACATTATGACAATGATAAAGGAAAGGACTGCGCAGATGAACCTGGGCCCTTTCTTCTGGACACCGACAGTTGAAGTACTTTACAACTATAATTATGTGCGAGATAACCCGGAACAACTTGATAATGATTCCTGGCACTTGGATTTACCTGACTCTATTATCCAGGACATCAAACAGTCCATTGCGCAACCAGGTCAACTTCCTTACTTTCAGCTCAACCCGATCCGCATACCTACTTTGGAAAGAAAAATTAACCAGCTAAAGGATGCTGGCGCAGTACTTTTAATAGGCACTGACAGTGGCGTGCCTTTAAAGTTTCATAGCCAGAGCACGTGGAATGAATTGGACGTATGGGTCAACGAATTTGGTTTTGACCCAATGTATACCATTCGTGCTGCGACCTATTGGCCATCCGTGGCAATGGGAGTAGAAAAAGATTACGGAACAATATCAAAAGGAAAATATGCGGACATTATTGCAGTGAAGGGGGATGTGCTTAGATACATTGAGTTATTGCAAGAGGTGGACTTGGTAATTAAGCACGGGAAAAAATATAAGTGATGTTAAAACGAATACTGCAGTTTGGATTACTGGTATTGATTGTACTGGTTGGAATATTACTCCTCAATACCTTTAACTTCAAATCTAAACAAATACAGGTAGCGTCTGAACCCTCTCCGACTCTTAGCAAAGAAGCCCTAGAAAGATTTACAAAGGCGATACAAATCAAGACCATTTCTTTTGGCGATTCGATTCCTCCCGACTCCACCGCATTTCTGGACTTTCATAATTTTCTTTTTGATTCTTATCCCCTTGTTCATGAGAAGCTGGCGTACGAGAAGGTTGCCAAGTATAGCTTGCTGTATCAATGGAAGGGACAGCTTGAGTCGGCAAAACCAATTGTGCTGATGGCACACATGGATGTGGTGCCCATAGAACCGGGCACTGAGGAGATGTGGAGCGTTGATCCATTTTCAGGATTAGTGAAAAACGATACCATATGGGGAAGGGGAGCGACCGATGATAAGATGAACCTAATTGCCATCATGGAGTCAGTGGAGCGACTTCTGAGCACAGGCTTTGTTCCAGCAAGAACAATTTATTTGTCATTCGGGCATGATGAGGAAATAGGCGGAGAAGGAGCGATCGCTATTGCGGCACTTTTGAAATCGCGTGGCGTGGAAGCAGAGATGGTATTGGATGAAGGGGGAATAATTACCGAAGATAAAATTCCAGGGATTCCCAAGCCACTTGCATTAATAGGAACCGCTGAGAAGGGATACATGTCATTGGACTTGTCCGTAGAAGAAAGCGGTGGTCACTCCTCGATGCCAGCAGCGGAAACCTCCATCGACATTTTGACCAAAGCTATTGTACGCCTTAGGGAAAACCCGTTTGAAGCCAGCTTCTCGCAATCAACGCTTGATTTTATTAACTACATAGGTCCGGAACAGCCCTTTCTGCAGAAGATGATATTTGCAAATCAGTGGTTATTCAACGGCACCATTGTAGGTATCTACGAGCAGAGTGATGGAGGAAATGCAATGGTGCGGACTACAATTGCACCTACGATTATTCATGCCGGAATTAAAGACAATGTGATTCCTACATTGGCAAAGGCCACCATTAATTTTCGCCTCTTGCCAGGAGATACCAAAGAGTCGGTAACCAATCGTGTGTCAAATATCATCGCAGACAGCCGAATAAATATTACACAAAATGGTTTTGGAAATAATCCATCAAAGGTGACACCGGTTGATGGATATGGATTCAAGGTTGTAGAGCTGGCGATTAGAAAAAGTTTTGAGGACGTCATTGTGGCGCCCTTCCTGATGATTGGTGCCACAGACTCGCGCCACTTTGGGGAAGTGTCTTCCCAAATTATCAAATTCAGTCCTATGAATGACCCCTTGGGATTTCATGGGATTGATGAAAGGTTGAGTGTGAAAGGATATCAAGATGGAATTTGGTTTTTTGAGCAGTTAATAAAGTCGATACAGTAATGGAAGGATCCTCAATGAATTTTCACACCCGTAAATGGGTGAAGCCGGAAGATCTCAATCCCAATCAAACGTTGTTTGGAGGAAGGCTTTTACAATGGATAGACGAGGAGGCTGCACTTTACGCCATTATTCAACTGGACAATACGCATATAGTTACCAAGTTTATTTCTGAGATCAATTTTATATCAGCGCCAAAGCAAGGGGACATTATAGAAATAGGAATTGTGGCTACAGCGTTCGGGCGATCATCGATTACCCTGCGTTGCGAAGTGCGGAATAAGATGACGCGCAATCCAATATTATCTATCGAAAAATTAATTTTTGTGAACCTCGATGAGAATGGAAAGCCGAAACCGCATGGCAAGACCGGTGTCACTTACGTGAAAGATCGGTTTGGAACGAAATAGGTAACGGTCAGGATTCAATTCCTATGCAAGGTTGAAACTAGCCGCTACCAGCAATTTTACGTTTACTCGCTTCTCAAAGCATCTATGGGATTTGAAGTTGCCGCCTTCATGGACTGGTACCCCATGGTAACCCAGGCAATCAGAAACGAAGCAAGACCAGCAAGCAAGTAAACTAAAACTCCAACCTCTACTTTGTACATATAGCTTTCTAACCACCAGTTGACCGCATACCAGGCAATGGGAACAGAAAGGATAAATGCCACGATAATAAGCTTTCCGAATTCTTTGGAGAGCAACATGACAATGCTGCTCACAGAGGCACCCAGTACTTTGCGAATTCCAATTTCTTTATTGCGTTGCTCAGCTGTAAAGGATGTAAGCGCAAACAATCCCAGGCTGGCTATCAGAATGGCGAGGCCGGCAAAGACGGCAAATATTTTTCCCAACCGTTGTTCCGAATCGTACATGTTTCCGAATGCCTGATCCAGGAATGTATATTGAAAAGGTTGTCCGGGAGCCATTCGGTTCCATGTGTTTTCAATGGTAGCAATGACATCTTGGGTATTGCCTGCCTCGAATCGAAAAGAAATCCGTGAAGTACTTCTTCGAAGAAAGAGAGCTACAGGTGTGATGCTCTGCTTCAGCGATTCAAAGTGAAAATCTTTCAATGATCCGATGACCTCAAAACTTACGGTATTTGGTTTCCCGTCAGCCCCCATACCACCCCCAAAAGTAGCGATTTTCTTACCTACTGGATCTTCTGTAAAATTAAACATCTTTAAAGCCGCCTCATTCACAATAACAGCACCCGAATCAGACGGAAAGTCAAGGGAGAAATTGCGACCTTCCATTATTTCCATTCCAAGCGTAGACACATAATCCTGATCTACTGACCATACCTGTAGGCTCACCATATTGTTCTGCGAGGGGTCTGTTCCTTCCGGCCAATAAACATTGTCATTTCGGCTGGTACCGGCCACAGGAAGAAAGCCCGAAATAGAACCATTGGTAATGGCAGCGTTTTTTAACACCTCGTCTTTGAAGGATTGTAACTGATCACCCATGGCATATGCATCTTGAATTACGATGACCTGATCTTTGTTAAAGCCAATTTTCTTTTGCTGGATATATGAAAGTTGTTGCTGTACCGTGAACGTACCAATGATGAGAATGATAGAAATTGCAAACTGAAACACTACCAATCCGCTTCTGATCAGCCCGCTCTTCATCCCAAGCGCCATGTTGCCTTTTAGCACATTGATGGGACGGAAGGCGGATAAGAAAAATGCGGGATAGGTGCCAGCAAAAATTCCGATCAGAACAGAAAGCGCGAGCACAATGAGTATGAAGAGAGGGCTCGTCCACGGAATAGAAATTTGCCTGCCCGCCAGATCATTGAAGAAAGGCATGGCGAGGAAAGCCAAAAACAGGGCGATCATAAAGGAAAGAAGACTTAACAATATGGACTCCATTAAAAATTGATTCACGAGATGCAGGCGCAGTGAACCCATTACTTTTCTCATGCCTACCTCTTTTGCCCTGTTGGCAGAACGCGCGGTAGAAAGATTCATAAAATTGATGCAGGCAATTAACAGAATAAATAAGGCCACGGCCCCAAACAAGTACACGTAGGTGATGTCGCTGTTAGGTTCAAACTCAGCGGAAAGATCAGAATGTAAATGGATATCCAATAAAGGGCGAAGGGTATAATCTAGTTTGTTTCCGGCTTGGAGGAAAGCACCCATGTCTACTTCTGGTCCAAGCATTTGTTTTAGCATGGGAGTGACGTGGATATCAATAAGCTTCGGAAACTTGGCTTCCAACTCTTGTGCACTGGCTCCATCACGCAATAATAAAAAGGTAACAAAGTTGTGGCTAAGCCATTCATCGTTTTTACTGTCTTCATAGCTCTCCATGGAAAGCATCATGCTAAAGTGAAAATGACTTTCCCGAGGTATGTCTTTGTATACACCTGTGATCTTGTAGTTGTGCTTGTTATCCAGGATGAGAGATTGCCCAATGGGGTCTTCATTATTGGGGAAAAGTTTTGCCGCTGTGCTTTCGCTTAGCACCAGCGTATTGGGCTCCACAAGTGCGGTTCTAGGGTTTCCACTAATAAGGGGAATAGTAAATACATTGAATACGGTACTATCAGCATAGACCACATTGGTTTCTCTAATATTATCGATCGATCGTTTGACCAGCATGGTTCCCTCTTCGCGAATGCGTGTCATTTGTTCCACTTCGGGATATTCCTCCTTTATGGCAGGTCCCATTGGGGCAGATGCCGTCACCATCTGTAGATGGTTTCCATTAAAAAGAATTTCAGAGTCGATGCGATAGATTCGGTCCGCCTCTGTATTGTATTTATCGTAGCTCAACTCATTGAAGATGTATAAAACGATTACCAGGCACGAGGCAATGCCTACCGCGAGACCGGTAATGTTGATCACGGAATAGAAACTTTGTTTGCGAAGATTGCGCAACGCGATGGTGAGATAATTTTTTAACATGGCTTTAAAAATTGAATTTTTTGAATGAATAGTTTGACGCTGCGTTTCGCGGAGTCCTTTGGTGTGACCAAATGATTTTAATACTTCCTGATAGGCTTCAATAAATTTTTTCCCTTGCTCCATTTCGCTTTCTACACTGGAACAGATGTGATCCACCAACTCGTTTTGCAACGGCTCGTATACCAGCCCCCTGTAGTGGAGATCTTTGATAATATAGTTGATATGTTCGGTGGTGAGCTGAGGCATGGGTTAGGCAATTTGTACCTGTAGTACGGCAGACATAGTCTTAATGAATTCCCTGAATTCAAGTACCCTTTCTTTTACCAGACTTTTCCCTGTAACGGTAATCGTATAATATTTGCGAACACGCTTTCCCATCAGCACCGTCTCAGTTTGTAACAAACCATCTGCTTCCAGTTTGTGCAGGGCTGGGTACAGTGCGCCTTCTGTAAGGAGAATTCGACCCAACGAAAGCTCTTTCACTCGTTGTGTAATTTCGTATCCATACATTTTCCCATTGTCTTTGAGCACTTTCAATAAGATGGTCTGTAGGGTTCCCTTGAGAAGTTCCGGTGAATGCATAACAGATTAATACATAAGTGAATTATGCATATAAGACGTCTGCGCCTTTAGTTGGTTGCATCGGCATGATCAATAAAATCAAAACCTTCGATTTTGTGGCCTATTCCCTACTTTTTAAAGCCTGAATAGCTTAAATTCACATCGTGAACACGAAGAGAACCGTGTATTTGGCCATTGTGCTGTTTGCAATTTGGAGCACACTATGCTCCATTTGGTACCTTATTTCGGTCAAGGGCTTAACCACCGATCCTGCCACTTTCAACGGTACCAGCAATGCGATCGCGATTGTAGAAATACTTTTTATGATTGTTGGGGCTTTTTTGATCGGCTTCCTGGTGGCTTACTATGTGCAGGAGGAGCCGCTTATTAAATGGCGACAGGCTTTTTTCAGAGAGGAGCATGATAAGAAGGACCTACAATTCCAAAAGAAAGGACTACAGAAAGAGAAAGAAGGATTGGTAAGTGAAAAAGCCTACCTGGAATTGTATTACAAAAGTGAGCTTGCACAGCAATCACAGAAAAACAACATGATTGCTTCTGAACTTGACCTTAAAAGGAACGAGCTGGAGGCACAGTCATTAGAGGAAAAAAAACTCAAAGAAGAAATAAGAACGCTGAAACCAAAAGCAGCCCAGTTGGAGTCAGAGGTGTCGCACTTGAGATTCAAGATCAAGCAGCTTGAGTTTGAAAATGAGAACAAGATGGAACTACGCGTTCCAAAAGAGGATGAGATCAGTGACCTCACTCAGATCCAGGGTATCGGGCCCGCTATCTCTCGCAAACTTTATGCAATGGGAATTTATTCGTTCAAACAAATCAGTTCCTTTGACCAAAAGATGATTGATCAGGTGGGAAAAGCCCTGAAATATTTCCCGGATCGAATCAAGCGAGATGACTGGGTAGGTCAGGCAAAACGGCTTGCCTAATTTCTGCGATAGCTAAATCACGAACCAAAACTCCGTAGCATGTCTCGAACACCCTCCACCATGATTCCGCTTGGCACCACAGCACCAGCATTTACCCTGCCCAATGTGGTGAATGGAAAAGCTACTTCTCTTGAGGAGGTCAAAGGCAAGAAAGGCACATTGATAATGTTCATTTGTAATCATTGCCCTTTTGTAATTCACGTAAATCCAGAAATTGTCAAGCTTGGCCAGGAGTATTCCGAAAAGGGAATAAGCATGGTGGCTATCAACTCCAATGACGTAAGCAGCCACCCTGAAGATAGCCCAGAGAAGATGAAGGAGGTAGCCGCCAAACTTGGCTATGTTTTTCCCTACCTCTACGATGAGACTCAAGACATAGCAAAAGCTTACGATGCGGCATGTACGCCAGATTTCTTTTTATTCGGTGAAGATTTGAAATTAGTGTATCGAGGCCAGCTGGATGGCGCGCGGCCGGGCAATGAAATACCTGTAACGGGAAAGGACTTAAGGGCAGCTATGGATGATTTGCTAAGTGGACGTGAAATCTCTTCGGATCAAAAGCCCAGCCTTGGCTGCAATATCAAGTGGAAGGTTTAGTTGGAGCGAAACAGCTTCTGAAAAAAACTTTTCCGGTTCTTCTTGTCATGGATCACATCCAGGGCAGTACGCAGCCGGATAAGTGAAGCTGAATCTTTGATAATATACTCCTCAACGCCAAGGTCCATCACCTGCCGGGTAATGTTCTCATCCGTCAAAGAGGTGTAGTAAATCACCGGAACTTTGGTGTGCTGCTTTTTGATCACCTTCAGGTAATCAATGCCGGTTTTGGAAGTGCCTGCAAAAAAATGATCTAAGACCACTGCATAGGGCTTTTCGTTCAGGCTGTTATAGAGGTCCTCGGGATTTACAAAAGGCCGCACTACGTAGCCCCCATCAAGCTGAGTAAAGTAATGCTTAAGGATCTTCTGCTGGACTTCGTCATCCTCGACTACAAAAACCAATTTTTCCATGTGCTGGCGATTATTAAAACAGGTGATTACCTCCGAAATATATAAACCTATTGCCAATTAACTTCATAGTTTTGCCATTACTTGTCGTTGCAATCGCCAGAAGGCTAAATGGAGATATATAGTGAAAATGCACGTGCCGGAGTGCACAAGTATGAGATGGGAGCAGACTATATTGTGATCCTATTCCACAATGCCTCCTATGAATACAAATTCACTTATGAGAGTGCCGGAAAGGTGGCGGTAGAGGTGATGAAAAAGATGGCACAGCAGGGAAGGGGACTGAGTACATTTGTTACTACTCAGGTTAAGGACAAGTATGCCTCCAAGATCCCTGTGAAAGGAGATGATAGGACGAATTTTATGAATATTGACTTTGGTTAGCAAGCATACCAATAGCCAATAACTAACCACTAACCACTAGTAGCGATCAATTATCCCCACACCTCCTTCATCAGTCTCACAAAGTTCCCTCCAACGATTTTTTCCACCCTCGCTTCCTTGTGCCCCCGCGATAATAACTTGTCAGCTATGCGTTCCATGCGATTAGGATAGTTGAGTTCGGGCACAAACATGTAAATGTTTTCATCTTCACCAGGGGCAGCTATTCCTTTGGCTTTTCGCTCGCTGACAAAGGCAGCGTGTGATTTTTTGTATGCATCAGTAACGTTATGTGGGGAAATGGAAAGGTCACTACCAATGCCTACATGGTCCTCGCCACAAATTTTTACCGCATGTTCGATATGCTGCATTACATCTTCATCGCTCGGTGCTCTTCCTCGTACCAGGAAGGGCATGAGATAAATTCCGATCACACCACCTTTATCTGCCATCAATTTCAGTTCCTCATCTCGCTTGCTGCGAGGGAGGTCTGCCACAGCCTTGCAACCGGAATGCGAGATAGCCACGGGAGCTTTTGATGCCTTGATACCATCGTTGGTGGTTTTGGTGCTGCAGTGTGAGAGATCTACAATTACTTTTTGTTGGTTGAGCTCGGCTACCAGGTCATGACCAAACGGATTGAGACCTTGATCATTGGGTACAAGGCATCCATCTGCAAATTGGTTGCGACCGTTGTAGGTGAGCTGCATGATCTGGACGCCAAAACTTCGAAACAGCTGAACTCGGCTAAGATCAGTGCCGATGATGGTGCAATCCTGAAAGCCGTAGATGATGCCCAGCCTTTTGGTTTCTTTGGCGATGCGCAGGTCATCCACGGTTTGTATTTGCATGAGCGCCTCGGGATGCATCTGCATTTCGCGCTCCCACATGGCGATGGTGCGGAAAAAGTCTTCTACCTGATTGCCCCCGCTGCCCCCAATGGTGAGGTTGACAGCCGTGATGCCCGAGGCCACGGCATTTTTTACCATCTCCGGAGAGAGCGTAGTAAATGGCTCGGAGGTATTGAACGGGCCGGGGCTGGCCAGAAAATCCACCACCGTGGCCTTGCCGTAGCCGGGCCACGTCTCCGGTTTGGGGCTCAGTGGCTGAAAAAGCGGATGGGCTTCGGCTGTGGCGGTGCCCACGTAAGGGGTCACGCTCAAGGCTGCCGCCAGTCTGGCAAAATTTCTGCGCGTCATTTTGTTCATGGTATTAAGATAGAAGAATTGAAGAGATAAGAAAAGGCAGAATATTTTGGAAGAATAAGCTCTCAGCGTGGTTTCCGCACCATTTACTCAAGTCAATTTAGCTTTTGTAATTTTTTGTAAAACGATGCGGCAAGGATAGAGGCGATTGTTTGAGCCCGAAGAAGACAAGGCGCAGTCATGGCGAGTGCCGATAGCCTGGCTGCCGCCCAAGTATTTAGTAACTATTTGGTAAAGACTTAACTGGTTGATACTAGTACCTTTGCCCACCATGAGCAACCTCCAATACATCCTCGAAATCTTAGGGACACTCTTTTTTGCAATCAGTGGAGCACTGGCAGTAAGAGACAAGGAAACGGACCTTTTCGGAGCTACGTTTACAGGATTTGTAACCGCCATCGGTGGGGGCACGCTGCGAGATATTATGCTGGGGAGCTATCCGCTCACGTGGGTGTCAGACATCTACTTTATCTACGCGATCATGCTTGGATCTTTAACGGCTTATTTGTTTTTCAACTTACTCACGAAACTTAGACGCACCTTTCTGCTTTTTGATGCTGTAGGAATTTCCTTCTTTACCATATTAGGCGTGGAAAAAGCATTGTCACTGGGTATGCGCCCTGAAGTGGCTGCCATCATGGGTATGTTTTCTGCCGTGATGGGAGGGGTGATTCGTGATACGCTGATCAATGAAACCCCAGTGTTATTTCGAAAAGAAATTTATGCCACGGCCTGTTTGGGCGGAGCGGTATTGTATCTGATCTTAAATCATTTTGGTGTAGAACGGAACCTCAACCTGATCTTATCCAGTGCCTTTATTTTTGTGGTACGGCTGCTGGCGGTAAAATTTAAGTTGGCATTGCCTAATTTTAGGAGGTAGGGACTGCGGTCTTTTGCGATCGCTCATAGTTGAGCATGGTGTTTATCCCGGACTTAAAATTGGTCTTAAGCCGTTTGATTTCTTCCTTCCGGTTGAAAAGACCTTTGCCCGTAACTTGTGACCAAATTCAAAAGGTAAGTTCATAACTCACAATGATGTGACGCACAGAGATGTGTATTTTATAGCTCACATACAAGTGAGCCACAAATTGGTGAGGCAGGAAGCATCTGTTTGCATGTGACAAAACAACCCAAATCGAGCAAAAGGGTGATAAAAATTTAACCACCAATAGTATGCATGCATACTATTTTTTTCTATATTCGTCTCCCTGGCAGACTTAACCGTGGCGAGATAATTCTTAAGGATGAAAAAAGAGGAGACCATAGATCACCAAATCAAGGCCACCTGGCATGCCATTTCCCGCATGTACAATCAGCAGGCGGCTAAATATGGCGGTACCATGTCTGTAGGATTTGTGCTACTCAACATCCATAGCGAGCAGGGAGCCCAGGCGACAAAGATTGCTCCGCAAATGGGGCTTGAAGCGAGGAGCTTGACGCGCATTCTGAAGTCGATGGAAGAAAAGGAGCTTATTTATAGAGCTCCCGATCCCAATGATAAAAGAGGCGTATTCGTATTCTTGACAGAGAAGGGACAAGAGATGAAGAACCGGGCAAGAGAAACTGTCTTAAGGTTTAACGAAGTGATGAGAGAGAATATTCAGGTTGATAAACTGAATGTCTTTTTTGAAGTACTTCAAACGGTAAATGGGATTATCGAAAAAAATAATATTTATGACGTGGTTCACAGCTCGTTGGCCATTTCGACTAATGACTAACCACTAATGCTAATAACTAACAAGAATGAATAGAAACATTAGAAAAGTTGCAGTACTCGGTTCAGGCGTGATGGGCTCCGCCATTGCTTGTCACTTTGCCAATATTGGTTGCGCAGTATTGCTACTTGACATCGCACCTCGCGAACTCAACGAAGAGGAAAAAGCAAAAGGACTATCACTGGATGATCTCAGAGTTAAGAACAGGATCGTTCAATCTTCTTTTGACCGGAGCATCAAGTCTAATCCGAAACCGCTGTTTAGCAAAAAGTTCGCTTCGCGCATTTCGTTGGGCAATTTCACAGACGATATGGCCAAGATCAAGGACTATGACTGGATTATAGAAGTAGTGGTTGAAAACCTTGACATCAAAAAGAAAGTATATACGGAGGTTGAGAAATATCGCACGCCAGGCACTTTAGTGACATCCAATACCTCGGGAATTCCTATTCACCTGATGGCGGAAGGAAGAAGCGAAAATTTCAAGAAGAACTTCTGTGGCACGCACTTTTTCAATCCACCCCGATATTTAAAACTATTTGAAGTAATACCCACACCTCATACCGATCCTGAGGTTACCAAGTTTTTACTTCATTACGGTGATTTGTATTTGGGCAAGACTACAGTGCTTTGCAAAGATACACCGGCATTTATTGGCAACAGAGTGGGCGTATGGGGATTGCTGAAGGTGATCAACTCGATGCAAAAACTTGGATTGAATGTAGACGAAATCGACAAACTTACCGGTCCGGTAATTGGCAGACCCAAGTCCGCCACATTTAGAACTTCCGACTTAGTAGGACTGGATACATTAGTAAAAGTTGCTAACAACCTTTATGCAGGACTGCCCGATGATGAAGGTCGTGAGATGTTCAAGCTGCCGGAGGTGGTAGCAAAATTGGAGGAGAATAATTGGTTGGGAGACAAGACAGGCCAGGGCTTCTACAAGAAGAGCAAGGATGCCAAGGGCAAAACCGAGATCCTTACGCTTGACCTTAACACCTTGGAGTACAAACCCAAAGCAAAAGCAAAATTTGATACGCTCGAGACCACGAAAACAGTCGATAATCTCAAGGATAGGTTTAAAGTACTACTGGCAGGCAAGGACAAGGCCGGAGAGTTCTATAGAGATGCATTTTACGGATTGTTTCAGTATGCCAGCAATCGAATACCTGAAATCAGTGACGAACTGTTTCGAATTGATGACGCAGTATGCGCAGGTTTTGGCTGGGAGATGGGTCCGTTCCAAACCTGGGATGCAGTAGGCATTGAAAAATCTATCAAAGCGATGGAAGAGGCCGGTTATAAGCCTGCACAATGGGTGTATGAAATGGTTAGTGCCGGTCATAGTAACTTTTATAAAGTGGAGGATGGACAGAAGACTTTTTATGATATCCCAACGAAGTCGTACGTAAAAATTCCTGGGACAGAAGACTTTGTTATTCTTGAGAACCTAAGCGATAGGGTGATTTGGAAAAATGCTGACTCCAAAATCACGGATCTTGGCGATGGGGTAATTGATTTCTCGTGGCACAGCAAGAGCTACACCCTAGGAAGCGCAGTGGTAGAAGGTATGAATTATGCAATCGGCTTGGCAGAAAAAGATTACCGCGGCTTGGTCATTGGCCACCAAGGTTCCGACTTCTCTTTAGGAGCGAACCTTGGCCTTGTATTCATGTATGCGATAGAACAAGACTACGATGAGCTGGACTTTATGGTGAGGGCATTCCAAAACACCGTGATGCGTATAAGGTATTCCTCGGTGCCGGTAGTTGTTGCTCCTCACGGGAGAACGCTGGGTGGTGGATGTGAAATGACGATGCATGCGGACATTGCACAAGCAGCAGCGGAAACTTACATAGGACTGGTGGAGGTCGGTGTCGGACTGATTCCTGGAGGAGGAGGCACGAAGGAATTTACAAAGCGAGTGAGTGACTCTTTGCAAGAGGGAGACGTAGAACTTAATGCATTACAAAATGCTTTTATGAATATAGCAACAGCTAAAGTTGCCTTATCGGCCGAAGAGGCGAGAGAGATGGGCGTACTGAGGAGAATGGATCGTATCAGCATGAACAAAGACCGACAAATTGCAGATGCGAAAGCTGCGATCCTTGAATTGGCTGATGCGGGATACACTATGCCAGTGCAAGCAACTAATATCAAGGTGCAGGGTAAGACAGGAATGGCTTTGTTTGCCGCTGGCGTTAACGGCATGAAGATGGGAGGATATGTATCTGAGCATGATATGAAAATCGCAATGAAGATCGCCAACGTAATGTGCGGTGGTGAGTTGAGTTACCCTCAGGAAGTAAGCGAACAATACTTGCTGGATCTGGAGCGAGAAGCATTTGTATCACTGTGTGGTGAGAAGAAAACACTGGAAAGAATTCAATCGATATTGACTGGTGGTAAACCACTTCGTAATTGACAGTTGTGGCCCTGACATATATTAAATAACACATTAAAACTAATAACATGGACGCGTATATAGTAGCAGGATACAGAACAGCAGTTGGAAAAGCCAAGAAGGGTGGCTTCAGATTTACCAGGCCTGATGACTTGGCTGCAGATGTGATCAAACATTTGGTGAAGTCCGTACCAGGACTGGAAAATGAAATGGTAGATGACCTCATTGTTGGTAATGCGGTGCCCGAGGCGGAACAAGGCATGCAGATGGGAAGAATCATTTCCTTATTGTCATTAGGGATAGAAGTGCCTGGTATGGTGGTGAACCGCTACTGCGGCTCTGGCTTGGAAACCATTGCTATCGCCAGCCACCGTATTCACGCGGGTCAAGCTGATGTGATTATCGCGGGAGGCACGGAGTCTATGTCGCTGGTTCCTGTCATGGGATTCAAGACGGCATTAAACTATGCCATTGCTAAGGATAATCCTACATACTATACAAGTATGGGCTTGACTGCGGAGGAAGTTTCGAAACAATTTAAGATATCGCGTGAGATGCAAGATCAGTTTTCATACGAATCGCACATGAAGGCGGAGGCCGCCTGGCAGGCAGGCAAATTTAAGGACGAGGTTGTTCCCATTACCGTCAAGGAAACCTATGTGGACGGAGACATGAAGAAGAAAACGCGTGAATATGTAGTGGATAGAGACGAGGGTATTCGCCCGGATACAACAACTGAGGGATTGTCAAAGTTGAAGCCAGTTTTCGCTGTGGGAGGAAGCGTGACGGCAGGTAACTCTTCACAGACATCTGATGGGGCAGCATTCGTTGTGGTGATGTCGGAGAAGATGGTGAAACAATTGAATCTCAAACCAATTGCAAGATTGGTAAGCTACGCCACTGCCGGTGTTGATCCGCGAATCATGGGCATAGGTCCAGTAGCAGCCATACCGAAGGCACTGAAGATCGCAGGCAAAAAACTGGATGATATTGACTTGATTGAATTGAACGAGGCATTTGCAGCACAGTCGCTTGCCGTGGTGCAAGAGTTGGGCATAGATAGGTCCAAGCTCAACGTGAATGGAGGAGCTATAGCAGTTGGGCATCCGTTGGGATCTTCTGGCGCAAGGCTTTCAGTACAACTGCTCAACGAAATGAGAAGACAAAAGAAAAAGTACGGAATGGTAACTGCGTGTGTCGGAGGAGGACAAGGCGTTGCCGGTGTGTATGAATTTTTGAATTAGACTAGATAACCAGAAAATCAGATAGAAATGGAAACAGCAGAAAAAACCAAGGTCATTAAAGGAGGCGAGTTCCTAATCAAGGAAACTCCGGCAAATGAGATTTTCATTCCAGAGGAGTGGACCGAAGAGCAACTAATGATTGCAAAGACATGCGATGATTTCCTTGCCCAGGAGGTATATCCAAAGCTGGATGAGATAGATGACATTAAGAACAATCCAAAGCTGATGCCGGAACTTCTGGACAAGGCAGGAGAACTGGGATTGTTGGGGACTTCGGTGCCTCAGGAGTATGGTGGATTTGGGATGGACTTTAATACCAGTATGCTAGTCGCAGAGCGAATAGGTGCGGGGCATTCATTTGCCGTGGCATTGTCTGCGCACACAGGCATTGGAACACTTCCTATCTTGTATTACGGCAATGACGCGCAAAAAAACAAGTACTTGCCAAAATTAGCTACAGGAGAATGGAAGGCAGCCTACTGTTTGACCGAGCCAGATTCTGGATCAGATGCAAACTCAGGAAAAACCAAAGCAGTGCCAACTGCGGATGGCAAACACTACATTGTCAACGGCCAGAAAATGTGGATCACCAACGGAGGCTTTGCTGATGTGTTTATCGTCTTTGCAAAGATTGATAACGACAAGAACCTAAGTGCTTTCATCGTTGAGAAATCATTTGGTGGCATTACCATGAATGAGGAGGAGCGCAAGATGGGAATCAAAGGCTCTTCAACGCGCCAAATTTTCTTTAACGACTGCAAAGTACCCGCGGAAAACTTATTGAGTGAGAGAGAGAATGGTTTTAAGATAGCAGTTAACATTCTAAACATAGGTAGAATTAAGCTTGGAGTCGCTGCTATTGGAGGATCCAAAATGGCAATTTCAAAGGCTGTGAATTATGCGAAAGAGAGGAAGCAGTTCGGAAGGGCTATTGCCAATTTTGGTGCGATCAAACACAAGATTGGAGAAGTAGCTACGCACATTTTTGCTTCAGAGTCTGCACACTACCGGGCAGGTCAAAACATTGATGATTCGTATGCAGCAATGGTAGCTGGTGGGATGGATGCGGCCCAGGCAAAACTAAAGTCGACTGAAGAGTTTGCTATCGAATGTGCAATACTAAAAGTGAACGGATCAGAAGTGCTGGATTTCTCTGTGGACGAAGGCGTTCAGATTTACGGTGGTATGGGATTTTCAGCTGAGGGGCCTATGGATCGAGCTTATCGTGATGCCAGAATAAATCGAATATTCGAAGGAACGAATGAAATTAACAGAATGCTTACCATTGACATGCTATTGAAGCGTGCAATGAAAGGCCACATTGATTTGATGAATCCTGCCATGGCTGTTCAGAAGGAGTTGGTTTCTATTCCTGACTTTGGAGCAGCAGAAGAGGAAGGACTTTTTGTCAAGGAGAAAAAAGCGCTCTTGAATCTAAAAAAGGCAGGCCTAATGGTGGCAGGCGCAGCAGTACAGAAGTACATGCAAAAGATTTCGGAAGAGCAGGAAGTCCTGATGAGTTTGGCAGATATGCTCATAGAGGGTTACCTGGCAGAGTCTGCAATCCTGAGAGTAGAAAAATTGATCGGAATAAAAGGGGAAGCAGCCTGTGAGATTCAAAAGGAGATGGCGCTAATCTACCTACACTATGCTATTGAAAAGGCGGCATCTGCTGGAAGGCAAGCCATCTATGCATTTGCAGAGGGAGACGAACAAAGACTAATGTTATTGGGCTTGAAAAGGTTTACGAAGATTGAACCCTACAACCTTAAGAATGCCAGAAGGAAGGTAGCAGATTATATAATTGAGAAAGGGACATATCCTTTCTAAAGCGTAGTTTCTTGTGAAAAATTTCCAAAAAAGGCCGGATTTTCCGGCCTTTTTTATTCTTTATAAACTTCGTTTTCTGCCCTTAATAGCGCTTTTAGCAAATTTTCTAAAAAAAATTCATCCACTATTCTATCTAATCCGTACTTTAGCATAATTGTTTAACAATTTTGTTAAAATGGCGAATCAGAACACCAAACCAAGCGATCAGCTCATCTTAAATTCTGCATTAAAGGTATTTACACGAAGAGGGTTTGCAGGTGCTAGAATGGAAGAGATTGCCAAAGAGGCAGGAATTAATCGGGCCCTCCTTCACTATTACTTTCGCGATAAGGAAACCATGTTCAACCTGATATTTGAAAGGCAATTCAAGGAATTCTTTTCAGGTATTGGGACAATTCTAAATACTCAGAAGCCTTTGTTTGAAAAGATAAAGGAAATTGTATGCCATGAAATTGATGTGCTGACCAAGCATCCTGACCTGCCAAGATTCATCATCGTGGAGGTGGCGACCCAACCAGATCGATTGATCCAGTATGGACAAAAGATGGGAATCAATCCGAGGCAAATTCTGGAAATCTTCAATCAACAAGTGATGGACGAAGCCCAACGGGGAACCATCGTGCCAATTGAAGGAAGACAACTACTTATGAATATCATGTCCTTGTGCGTGTACCCATTTGCAGCAAGACCCATTATCAAAACGCTGATGCAATTGGACGAAAATAAATTCGGGGACATGATGGAACAGCGAAAGAGCGAAGTGTATCAATTCATTATCAAAGCGATAACACCATAATACAATGCGTACTTCAGGATTTCTACTCTCCTTTCTGCTAATCACGAAAATTGGCTTTTCCCAATCGCTGCTTACGCTAGAGCACTGCTACGAGCAGGCGAGATCAAACTATCCACTCATTGCACAAAAGGAGTTAATCGACAGGAGCACAGCATTTAATGTAGCAAATGTGCAGAGTGGGTTATTGCCACAGTTTGCAGTATACGGTCAAGCAACGTATCAATCTGATGTGACGCAAGTGCCGACCCGTGTGCCAGGATTTGAAGTCGAACCGTTGTCAAAAGATCAGTATAGGATTTATGCAGAAGTCAACCAAACTATTTATGATGGTGGATCCAATGCTGATCAAAGACAAATATTAGAGACAGCAGCAAGAATTGAGGATCAGAAAATTGAAGTGGAGCTGTACAAGATAAGGGAAAGAATCAATCAAATTTTTTTTGGAATCCTTCTTATCGATGATCAACTGACCCAGGTAGGGTTGCTGCAAAAGGACCTGGAGAATAATATTTCGCGGACCGAGGCTGGGATAAAGAATGGCACAGCCTTTAGAATGAGCCTGGATCAGTTTCAGGCCGAATATCTCAAAGCTGAGCAACGGAAGATAGAAATGCAATCGATGCGAATTGCATACCTGACGATGCTTGGGCATTTCATCAACGAGTCACTGGCGCCATCTACAAGCCTGCTTAGGCCAGCAGAAATTTCTCTTCCCTCAAAGGTGGAATTGCACCGTCCAGAGCTCACGTTATATAGCTTTCAATCAGACCTCTTGGGGGCGCAGTATGCTATGGGCAAGAACAAGGTTGCTCCACGAGTAGGTTTTTTCTTACAGGGAGGATATGGTAGGCCAGGCCTCAACATGCTGAAGAACGAATTTGCCGGCTACTATCAGGGAGGAATCCGACTCAGTTGGGCGCTTTCTGGTTTCTACAACACCAGAAGGGACAAAGAGGTGTTGGATCTAAATCTTCAACAATTAGAAGTGCAGCGCAAGACTTTCACTTTCAATACGAACCTGATGACCAGCCAGCAGGAACAAGAGTTGGATAAGCTTAGGAAATTAATAGAGGTAGACGAGAAGATAATAGCGCTTAGGGCGCAAATACGGAGCACAGCAGAAGTACAACAGCAAAATGGAGTAATCACCACCAATGACTATTTACGAGAGCTTAATGCAGAAGATCAAGCTAAACAAAGCAAACTGCTTCATCAGACCCAACTGCTGCTGACCCAATATGCATTTAAGTACACTACAGGAAACTAGCAACACAAAATGTAACATATGTTCAAAGGAAATATCATCATACTCATTGTTGCTCTCATGACCGGAGCGTGCGGCCAGGGGGCCAACGAATTTGACGCCACGGGAAACTTTGAAGCGGATGAGGTCATAGTATCTGCCGAGGCTGCGGGAAAGATTATGGCATTGAATGTGGAGGAAGGTCAAGAACTGAAGAAGGGTGTGGCAGTGGGGTACATCGACACGACTCAGCTGCATCTCAAAAAGAGACAATTGCGATATAGTATGAAAGCGGTGCTGGCAAAGCAGCCCAACACCAGCGTGCAATTGGCGGCAATCGAGGACCAAATCGCAACAGTCATGCGAGAGAAGAGACGATTTGAGAATTTGTTAAAAGAAGATGCGGCCACGCAAAAGCAAGTGGATGACATTGAGGCGCAGCTTACCTACTTGCAGAAACAATATGAGGCGACTAAGTCGTCCCTTGGCACCACTACGCAATCTTTGCAAAGTGAAGTGCTTCCCCTTGAGGCGCAGGTGGCGCAAATAGAAGATCAAATCAATAAATCTATCATCGCCAATCCAATCAATGGGACTGTGCTGGTGAAATATGCCTTAGCAGGTGAGATCACAGGGGCCGGAAAGGCCTTGTATAAGATCGCAGACCTTTCGACAATAATTCTCAGGGCATACATTTCAGGCGATCAACTTTCCGGGTTGAAGCTTGGGCAAAAGGTAGACGTGCTCGTGGACCAGGACAAAGATTCCTACAAGCGCTATGACGGGGAAATCACCTGGATTTCCGATAAGGCCGAATTTACACCCAAGACCATTCAGACGAAAGAAGAACGCTCTAATCTGGTTTACGCCATAAAGATAAAAGTGAAGAATGAGGGCTTCTTGAAGCTCGGCATGTATGGAGAAGTGAAATTTAAGTAATGGAGTACGCAGTAAGAGCCGAGGGAATTTATAAATCGTTTCACACGGGAAGTGTGCAATTGGAGGCGTTGAAAAATATTTCCCTCTCAGTGCAGCGGGGCGAGCTCTTCGGTCTTATCGGCCCCGATGGTGCAGGTAAAACCACACTTTTTAGAATTTTTACCACGCTGATGTTGGCCACGAAGGGAAATGCCTGGGTAGATGGCCTTGAGGTGATTGGTGACTATGAAGAAATAAGGAAAAGGGTTGGCTACATGCCCGGCAAGTTTTCCTTGTATCAAGATCTTACGGTTGAAGAGAACCTCTCATTTTTTGCCACACTCTTCGACACCTCTCTTGAAGAAAATTATGATTTAGTAAAAGACATCTACAGACAGATAGAGCCATTTAAGCATCGAAGGGCGGGTGCGTTGTCGGGTGGAATGAAACAAAAGTTGGCCTTGAGTTGTGCGCTCATCCATAAGCCGAGTGTACTCTTTTTGGATGAGCCTACCACCGGTGTTGATGCAGTTTCCAGAAAAGAGTTTTGGGAGTTGCTTCGCAACCTTCAACAGCAGCAAATCACGATTGTAGTTTCAACGCCTTACATGGATGAGGCAAGCATGTGCGATAGAGTTGCGCTGATGCAAGAGGGAAGGATAATGGAAATAGATTCACCGGATGAAATAACCAAAAAGTTTGAGAAACCGCTATGGGCAGCCAAGGCTAAAAATATGTATCAGTTGATGTCCACGCTAAGGTCAAATGATGGAGTGGCCACTTGTTATCCCTTTGGGCAGTTTCATCACATCACACTTAAAGAGAATATAGAAATTGAAACATTGAGGAAGTCGCTTGGGGGTGGTGAACATTTGGATTTGACGGTTCAACAAATAGAGCCTACGATAGAAGATCGTTTTATGGAACTGATGAATCAATGAGCAGCCAACCTTCTATCTCAGTCTCAAAGCTCACGAAGCGATTTGGTGACTTCACCGCAGTGGATGAAATCACATTTGATGTACATCAAGGAGAAATATTTGGATTTCTTGGTGCAAACGGTGCGGGAAAAACGACCGCCATGCGAATGTTATGTGGACTTTCCCTGCCAACGAGCGGAACGGCTACGGTCGCAGGTTTTGACCTTTCTAGTGAGCCAGAGCAAATCAAAAAAAGTATTGGCTATATGAGCCAAAAGTTCTCCCTATATGAAGACTTGACGATAAGAGAGAACAGCAGGTTTTATGGGGGAATCTATGGACTCAAAGACCAGCAGATTCTACAAAGAACCCAGGAAATGCTTGATCATCTCAAATTAGAAAGTCAGGCAGATACCCTCGTGAAGTCATTGCCTCTGGGCTGGAAGCAGAAGTTATCATTTGCGGTGGCGCTAATGCACGATCCTAAAATCGTTTTTTTGGATGAGCCAACGGGAGGCGTTGATCCCGTCACGCGCAGGGAGTTTTGGACCATGATCTATGCAGCTGCTGATCGGGGTACAACTGTGTTTGTAACTACTCACTACATGGATGAGGCTGAATATTGTGATCGTGTTTCAATCATGGTAGATGGAAAGGTACAAGCACTCGATACACCATCTGCATTGTCAAAGCAATTTGGAACGAAGGGTATGACTGAAGTATTTATACAATTGGCGCGTAAAGCAACAAGAAGTGATAATTAGTTGACCAACCACCGGCATGAAACAGTTTTTATACTTCATCAGAAAGGAGTTTTACCACTTGTTGCGAGACAGGAGAACGCTTTTCATTTTGTTTGGCATGCCGATTACGCAAATTTTGATTTTCGGTTTTGCCCTAACGAATGAGGTAAAGAATTCAGCAATCGCAATTCTTGATAACTCGAAGGATGAAGCAACTGCTGCTATTATTCACCAACTGGAAGCCAGCCAATATTTTGATCTCTTGCTAAACATCAACTCTAACGCTGAGCTGGAATCCACATTTCAGCAGGGAAAAATTCGGATGGCCGTAGTTTTTCCTGAACAATTCCAGAGAAGCTTGCTACACAATAACCTCGCACAAGTACAACTTATTGCAGATGCCACCGATCCAAACGTAGCCAATACGCTTACTACCTATGCCACATCTATCATCATGGACTATCAGCAGAGTCTAAGCAATGGGATCCCCATACCACTTATGGTCAATACTGAAATGCGGATGCTGTATAATCCACAAATGAAAGGCTCTTACAATTTTGTGCCTGGTGTGATGGCCATGGTATTGATGTTAGTGGGAGCCATGATGACCTCCATTTCAATTGTTAGGGAAAAGGAATTGGGAACCATGGAGGTTATACTCGTTTCACCCATCGTGCCAATGAGAATCATAATCGCCAAAATGATTCCGTATCTGATTTTGTCAATGGTCAACATTGCCAGCATATTGTTGCTAAGTGTTTATGCGCTAGACGTACCTATCCGTGGAAGCCTAGTGCTTCTGGTGGCTGAGTGTTTTCTTTTCACACTTACCGCGCTAGCTCTGGGCTTGCTCATTTCCTCCGTCTCAGGATCACAGCAGGTTGCAATGCTGATCTCACTAATGGGTCTGTTTTTGCCAACCATTATGTTCAGCGGATTCATGTTTCCAGTAGAGAATATGCCTATTCCCCTACAGGTGCTTTCCAATCTGGTGCCGGCAAAGTGGTTTTATTATATAGTAAAGGATGTAATGATTAAGGGAACTGGTCTCAAAACCGTTTGGATGGAGACCTTGATCCTCGCAGGTATGCTGGTGGTTCTTCTGACAGTAAGTATTAGGAAGTTTAAAGTCAGGTTAGAATGAGGACACTAAGGTTTTTATTAGAAAAGGAATTTAGACAGATCTTCAGAGATCCTGCTATACTGCGGCTTATTTTCATCATGCCGGCTATTCAGTTGCTGGTCCTTCCTCTGGCAGCAGACTACGAAGTAAAGAACATCAGCATTTCAGTTGTTGATCAGGATAGATCTTCGTATTCCAGACAGCTTGTCGAAAAGATTTCCGCCTCTTCCTATTTTGAATTGGTCAACTACACGTCTTCATACACACAAGCGCTGGAAGATGTGGAGGATGATAAAGCAGATGTGGTATTACAAATACCTTCTTCCTTTGAAAGAGAACTGGTGAGGGAAGGAAAAGGCGAGTTGTTTATGGCCCTTAATGCAATCAATGGAGTCAAGGCCAACTTGGGTGGAGTATACCTTAGAAGCATAATCAACGATTTTAACCAAGACATACGGCTGACTTGGGTTCAACCACCAAGGCAGAATTTGCAGCCTCAAATACAGGTAACGTCCTTAAATTGGTTTAATCCATTGTTAAACTATCAATACTTCATGGTGCCTGGAATTCTTGTCATCCTCGTCACTTTGGTTGGCTCCTTCTTATCAGCACTAAATATTGTGAAGGAAAAGGAAATTGGCACCATCGAGCAAATCAACGTAACGCCTATTCGCAAATACCAGTTTATCCTTGGCAAGCTCATCCCGTTTTGGATTTTGGGATTAGTGGTGTTAACCATAGGCATGATATTGGCGAGGCTTTTTTATGGGATCATTCCGGAGGGTAGCCTTTTTACGATCTATATTTTTGCAGCGGTTTACCTGCTTTCTGTTTTAGGATTAGGTCTATTGATTTCTACCTACACGGAGACCCAACAGCAAGCAATGCTTATCTCATTTTTTATCATCATGATTTTTATTTTGCTGGGTGGACTTTATACATCAATTGATAGCATGCCCGAGTGGGCTCGGATCTCTACGAAATTTAATCCGGTGGCATACTTTATCGAAGTGATGCGTATGGTGGTCCTCAAAGGCAGCACGCTCTACGACATCAGATTTCATCTACTCACGGTAGCAGGATTTGGTATTTTTCTCAACAGTTGGGCTGTGCTCAGCTACAAAAAGAGAAATTAACATCGTTCATTTTTGAAAATTAGACTGTTCAGAATTCAACAGTATTTTCCTTTAAAGATTGCAGGATCCTCGTTTAAGAAGCTTAAGCCAACATTTCTAAGAGGACTGCATTCTAGAATGGTTTTTGTGAGAAGACACCGAAACGAATCGATCATGACCAAAGGACTTTCTACAATTCTTCTAGCATTCGTAATGCTGATTACATTTCCAGTTTGGATTGGCTTAATTGCCGGTGGTTTTGGAATTGTGGTGGGAATTTTTGCAGCCATATTCGGAGTAATTGCTGGGGCATTTGGTTTGGTGGTAGGAATAGTTGGCGGGCTGCTTGATTTTATATTTTCTGGAATCTTTGGCTGGGGCAACTATGATTTAGGTTTTTCTTTTCCGCATTTCCACTTTAATAGATTTGTGCTTGCAGCCTTCGTAATAGTATTGGCCATTGTCATATCAAAACGAAGAGGAAGTAAAAAGGACTGATAGGTCACAGTTGATTAAGGAATTTTTAGTTCAGCTTTGAAGCCTTTGATGTGATTGCGAAGTGCGTCAAGCCAATTCACATCAGCATCCCATTTGGTGCCTAAAAAAACATTGCCGGACCGGATATGCTTAAAATAGAATTTATACACGAGCTTGTCCGAGGCGATCGTTTTTAGTCTTTCAGATCCATTGGGGTAGGTGATAGAGGTGATGGCACTTTCATTATCAGAAATTTCGTACTCAAGAAGTTCCTTAGCGATGGCGCCTTGTGTGTGAACGTAGGAGAGCACGTAATGAAACCCATTTCTCTGTAGTTCGTTCATCGACATTTCCCTTGAGGTGTGACTATACTTGTAGGGATAGGAGGAGCTGAAAAATTCTTTGATTGTGGAATCCATCTCAGGATCTTCGAACCATGGAATGGCCAGGTTGTCCACCTTTAAGTCAATCGCAAAAAAATCGGAGCGTCTGCCATCAATCAACTCGATACCAAAGTTGGTTTCAGGATAGTTGTTAATAAGCAAATTCTTTATCGGCTGGTTGTTCACTGCGGTGCGATAGATGATCTGCAATGCTTCACTTAGGTTTTCGTGCGATACTTTCCATGCATTTTGACCCTCATTCACAAAATTGTTGTCACCGTTGAAAGGTGTAAAGTACAAGGTGTAATTATTGTTTTCCTTTTCGATGAATATAAGAAAGGAGACTTCTCGCTTTGCCAGGTATGCAGCTACCTTCTCTTTTGCATCCTGGTTGGCAAAGACCATATCAGTTAGGAAGTAGCCACTGGCATCTATCCCTGTTTTTTGAAACACTCCTTGCATTTGTATTAATTCCTCTTTCGAGAAACTGGAATTGTAAATAGCGAATGATCGCTTGGCCAGAAGGTTTTCTGGAACTGAGAAACTGGCCGTTACTTTTTTTACCAGCGGATTCTCCAAGCCTTGCGCATGAGCAAAATCTTGGATTAGAAAGAACAGTAGTATAACACAAATCCTCATACCTCTTGCAAAACCTAAAACAGAAACGTCACCGCGAAGATAGTATTGCATTCGCTTCATCATTACAACCCAATGAAAAAACCGTCATCGCGAACTTCAATAGGGTAGGTATTTAAGTCTTGTGAGCGTTCTTCACACTCTCGCCCGGTTTTTAGCTGAAATCGATAACCATGCCAGGGACAAACAACTTCCCCGAGATAGTTGATTTTCCCTTTACTAAGAGATTCACCATTGTGCGTGCACTTATCAGCCACAGCATAAAACTCTTCTCCTATGCGGGCAAGACAAATGCGTTCGTTGTGCACAACAAGAAGTTGTGTTGAGCCATCTCCAATTCGATCCAATGCCTCTGGAAGGTTCGAAAAGATCTTAATCCATTGCACCATTGCATTTTTACCCGATGCGTGTTTTTTATAACTTGATCAAAATTAGTTAACAACATGAAGAAAATCTACCTCACATTATTTATGGCTTCTTGCCTTGTATTTGCACATGGGCAGAAGAGTGCAAAAATGCAAGCTAGGCTAGACAAGGAAGCACAAGCAATTGAAGAAAAGGTTATTGAATGGCGCAGACATTTCCATCAGTATCCGGAATTGTCCAACCGGGAGTTTAAGACGGGAAAAATGATTGCGGAACATCTGCAGTCATTGGGAATGGAAGTGAAATATCCAGTTGCCAAGACCGGTGTAGTTGGAATCTTAAGAACAGGAAAGCCGGGTCCTACTATTGCGCTTCGTGCCGATATTGACGGTTTGCCGGTGGTAGAGCGCAACAGCTTGCCCTTCAAGTCCAGTGAGAAATCGACTTATTTGGGTCAGGATGTGGGAGTGATGCATGCATGCGGTCACGATACGCATATTGCCATGTTGATGGGCGCAGCAGAAGTACTTGCGGGCATGAAGTCTGAATTGAAGGGAACAGTTGTCTTCTTATTTCAACCTGCCGAAGAAGGAGCACCAGAAGGTGAAGAAGGAGGTGCGGCCCTCATGATCAAGGAGGGAGTGCTGGATGATCCAAAAGTAGACGTGGCATTTGGCATGCACATAAGTTCTCAAACACCTGTGGGTACGGTGACCTTTAAGCCTGAAGGTTTGTTGGCCGCAGCAGATATGGTGAGAATAAAAGTGAAGGGTGTGCAGGCGCATGGATCCGCACCGTGGTCTGGAGTTGATCCCGTGGTAGTATCTGCACAGATTATTACCGGTCTTCAAACGATTGTAAGTAGACAACTTAACCTAACAGAAGCCGGAGTGGCGTTAACCATTGCCACCATACATGGTGGGGTTAGAAACAATATTATCCCCGAGGAAGTGGAGATGACGGGGACGCTCCGCACATTAGATAACACGATGCAAGATGAGTTACACGAAAGAATAAAGCGTACGGCAGAAAACATTGCAGAGAGTGCAGGCGCTACAGCTGAAGTGGAAATCATAAGAGGCTATCCCGTCACGTACAATTCCCCTGCCCTTACTGAGTGGGCAAAGCCAATCATGGAGCGCGTTGCAGGAAAAGATAAAGCGGTAGTGATCAAGGCTGTGACTGGTGCAGAGGATTTTTCCTTCTTCTCGCAAAAGGTGCCGGGCTTTTTTTACTTTGTGGGAGGCATGCCTGCCAACGCAGATCCAACAAAGACGCCATCACACCATACGCCTGATTTTTTTATTGATGAAAGTGGAATGTTAACTGGCCTGCGCGCCATGTTGAATCTCACGGTAGATTACATGAACAGTCCGCTTAATAGCGCGAGCCTGGGCATGAAAAAGTAGAACTGAATTGTTGTTAATAAGAAAAGCTCGCTAGTTAGCGGGCTTTTCGCATTCTGAGATGCAGGTTACGAAGACAATCGGCCCTGCCATGCATATACTGAGTGCTAAAGACTCTTCATAGCTGATTCTCACCTTTTGACCAACCTTCAAATCGAAATGATAAAGTGGGTCTTCAGCAATTGAGGGAGCGGTGACGTAGGTTCTGCGCTCAGGCTCAATCCTTGTACCGTCCGCAAGTTCAAACATGATACTGCAACCGTCCAATCCAGTCATGTCGACCACAGTGGCCTCTACCTCACACTTCCCTGTGCAATCCGATGCATTGTCATTATTGTCGCATTGCAGTAATCCAAGCAGTAATAGTGTAAAAAATCCTCCCTTCATACCAGTCATTTTGCGTTTAAAAACATACTCTTCTAACCTTCATTTGAATAAACTAGATTTATAAACGAGGCCCGGACAAAAAAGGTATTCTTTACTTAAAAACAATTTTATGAAACAGCTATGTATTTTGGGGTGTTTGATTCTGGCATTTGGTCATGCAATCGCCCAAAAGAAGACGAAAATAAGTTCGACCAAGCAAGCAGTAATTACTTCGGTAGATAGCAGGCACAATGAACTCACCAGTTTAAGCGATGAGATTTGGGCTTATGCAGAGGTGGCCTTTCAGGAGAAAAAATCTGCGAAAGCCCTTGCTGACTATGCAGAAAAGCAGGGTTTCACGGTAGAGAGAGGTGTAGCGCAGTTGCCCACTGCCTTCGTGGCAACCTATGGTTCAGGAAAACCTGTGATTGGAGTTCTTGGCGAATATGATGCGCTGCCCGGGATTTCGCAAAAAGCACAACCCACCAAGGAGGCATATCAAGAAGGAGGTGCTGGGCAGGGATGCGGTCACAACTTATTTGGTGTTGGAAGCTTAGCTGCCGCTATTTCTATAAAGGAACTTATTGAACAAGGCAAACTAAAGGGAACGATCAAATTTTTTGGCACCCCCGCGGAAGAGTCAGGTAATGGCAAGGTGTATATGGCAAGAGCAGGGTTATTCAACGATTTAGATTTATGTTTTGATTGGCACCCCGGGACGCAGACGCAAGCTGCCACTCAAAGCTCCACGGCACTGGTGGAGTACAACATAGAATTTTTTGGGAAAGCCGCTCATGCTGCTGGTGACCCCTGGAATGGGAGAAGTGCACTCGATGGACTGGAATTGTTCACCGATGGAATCAATATGTTGCGTGAGCACATCAAGCCTTCTTCAAGAATGCATTATGTGATTCAAAACGGAGGAGATGTACCCAACGTAGTACCGGAGTATGCTAAAACATGGATTTGGATTAGGGACTCGAAACGCGAAGAAATGGATAAGATAGTGGAACGCATGAAGGAAATAGCGAGAGGAGCAGGCATCATGGCTGGTGTGGAGGTGAAATCTACTTTGCTGAGTGGCACCTACGAAATACTGGTTAATCGAACTGGAGCAGAATACATGCACAAAAATTTAATGGCGCTGGGTCCCATCAAGTTTACAGAAGAGGAGCAAAATTTTGCCAAGGCAATTCAGAAGGCAACAGGTGTGGAGCAGGAGGGATTGCTTGGCGAGATAGGACCACTAAGAGAAACCTCAGATCAAACAGGTGGTGGATCAACGGATACAGGCGATGTCAGCTGGATTGTGCCCACGATCAGAATGTCAGCCACTACGGGCGCTGTCAACGCACCTTGGCACTCCTGGGCGGAAGTGGCGTGCGCAGGAATGTCTATCGGTCATAAAGGGATGATGCACGCGGCCAAGGCCATTGGCATGACAATCGTTGATGCTTTTGAAAATGAAAAACTTAGAGTGGACGCCAGGGCTGAGTTTGACGAGCGGAGAAAGGGCCATGTCTATAAGGCTTATCTTTCTGACGGTCCGCCTCCCACACAATCTGGAAAATAAGATCAATGAAAATTACCACCACCTGTTTTTTCCTTGCCACCCTGGCCGCTGCACAAGCGCAGTTAAAAGATCCAACTTTCGAAGAAGTCATTTCTCTTCGGAGCGTGGGAAATCCGGTGATTTCGCCAGATGGCAAGACCGTGGCATTTACGGTGCGCACTGCGGACTGGCGTGAAAATGAATTTGATAACGAAATTTGGATCTCTAAGAATGGAGGTAATGCATATCAAGCTACATATGCTGTCAAAGGGTCGAGTACCTCTCCTGCAATATCACCAGATGGAAAGTGGCTGGCCTTCCTGTCAAGTAGAGAAGAGAAGCAGGGAATCTACGCGATACGACTTGAAGGGGGCGAAGCATTTGCGCTAACGCAGGAGAAGGAAAATATTACTGATCTGGAATGGTCACCATCAGGGAATAAGATCTTTTTCATTAAAGAAGAGAAGAAAACGACAAAGGAACGGGAGGAGAGGTACGGAGGTTTTGCATTTGATGATACGGAATTTACTAATTCACATTTGTGGGAAATGGACTTCAACCCCAATCAGCGCAACCCCAACGAGCTTCCCTGTTATCAAAAGATTGACTCTTTGAAATCGCAAGCAGGGTGTATTGAGCTAGTCAAGCCCAAACGACTAACAGATGGATCATTTACGGTTACATCCTTCAAAGTATCCCCAGACGGAAAGCACATTGCAGTTAATCATCAGCCTAACCCACTGATTAATTCATTTTTGAAGGCCGATATTTCCTTAATCGAAATGTCCTCTAAAAAAATCAATCCGTTGGTGACCAATGTGAGTATGGATGCACTGGCAGATTGGTCGCCAGACTCTAAAGAACTGCTGTACGTTTCAAATGAGGACGACACCGTCTCTAATTTTTACAAGAATGCAAAATTAATAGCTATCAATGTAGTCAATAAGAATACAAGAAGGCTGGGCGCCAAGCTGGACGAGGACTTTGGAGGTCAATTTAGCTGGACAAGTGATGGTATCTTCTTTTCATTGTGGAACAAGACGAATCGTCCTCTCTATAAAATTGATCCAAAAACCGGAAGCCATTCCATCTTCTTGAGTGTTCCAGACCAAATCTTTGCCTCATCGTTTTCCAAGTCTGGTCACTTTGCAGTGAACGCAAAAGAATCTGCAGGCTTGAATGAAATTTATGTCTCACCAGTCACGTCTCCAAAACTTACAAAAGTGACTACGATGAACGATCAGATAATGAACTGGAGCGTGGCGCAGAGCGAAGTGGTGTCATGGGAAAGTAAAGATGCCGCCACAATTGAAGGCATACTGCATAAACCTGCTAACTACGATGCCAAGAAAAAGTATCCTCTACTTGTAGTCATCCATGGTGGCCCTACCGGCATTGATTACCCCACTCCTGTTCCGGCTTACGTATATCCAATCGTTCAGTGGTTGAACAAAGGCAGCCTGGTGCTGAGAGTTAACTACAGAGGTTCGGCCGGATATGGTGAAGCATTTCGCTCACTCAATGTCAGGAACCTAGGTGTCGGAGATGCCTGGGATGTAATTTCAGGAGTAGAATACCTGGATTCAAAGGGCCTGATCGACACATCGAAAATGGGATGTATGGGATGGAGCCAAGGCGGATATATCTCTGCCTTTCTCACCACGACAAGTGATATTTTTAAAGCGATATCCGTGGGCGCGGGAATTTCTGATTGGTCTACCTACTATGTAAATACGGATATCCACCCTTTCACCAGACAATATCTCAAAGCTACTCCATGGACTGACCCAGAGATCTATGCCAAGACCTCTCCAATTACTTATATCAAGCAGGCAAAGACGCCAACCTTAATTCAGCATGGAGAATTTGACAAGCGTGTTCCTATTCCCAACGCGTATCAACTTCTTCAGGGTCTTCGCGACAACGGAGTAAAGAGCGAGCTGGTTGTGTACAAAGGATTTGGGCACGGAATTACAAAACCAAAGGAACGACTTGCAGCTAATTGGCATAACTGGCAATGGTTCAACAAGTATATTTGGGGAGAAGACATTGAATTACCACTAATTGAGGAAAAAGAAAAGTAAAAAGATGAAAGCAAGATTTTTGATTTTACTATGCGCCATTGCGTTCTCATCGCTTGCGCAAAATGGAAGCAAGCCAGTCGTTACATCTGATGTACTAAAACTGGCCACAGCAGATCAAATCGAAGTGTCGCCCGATGGAACAAAAGCGGTGATGGTGGTGACGAGGAAAGCCGTCCGAAAGGAGACGGAGTATTACTACACGCGCCACCTTTACATGACCAACCTAAATGGCGGAGACCCTGTGCAGCTAACCTTTGGAGATCGCAATGATGGTCAGCCCACCTGGTCACCTGATGGTAAGCATATTGCCTTTGTACGAAAGGACGGAGATGCTTCGCAGGTATGGATTTTGCCGCTGAATGGCGGGGAAGCCTACCCACTCACGAAAGTGAAAACGGGTGCTTCACAGCCTCTGTGGTCACCCAGTGGGTCTAAGATTCTTTTCTCCTCAAGTATTCCAGCTCACAAGCTGGACGGAAAGCCGGGGTGGGAGAACGAAAGACCAGGTAGAGCATACAATGATGAGCCGAATTGGTTAAACATGAAAGATGAGGAGAAGAAAGATGTGAAGGCTTCTCCTGACGGATCGATAGAAGAAATCAGGGCCTGGCTGGCGAAGAATGCGAGTGAGAAAAACCCGAGAGTCCTGAACAGACTTCAGTTTCAGGGGGAGCAGGGACTGCAACCGGAGCAACGATTTGGTCACCTATTTGTGATTGCGGCTGCCGGTGGTGAGGCCACGCAGCTTACCAGTGGATTTCAAAGTTTTTCGCAGGCAAACTGGTCACCAGATGGCACTAAGATTATCTGTACATCTGAACCTCCCAGCGTGGAGCCGGACACTAATAGAAAATCGTCCATCTGGATAATGAATGCAGACGGCAAGGGCCTAAGGGAGTTTTTGACTTATAAAGAATATCCTGCACTTGCGCCATCCTTTTCCAAAGATGGCAATTCAATACTTTTTCTAACCAGGAGTGGCGAGAGCTTTTTGCGTGGTCAATTTGAATTGGGCGTAATGACAGCTTCAGGAAGTAATCCTACCATTCTCACGGAAGGATTTGACAGAGACGTATCCTCACCAAAGTGGTCTGCCGATGGCAAGATGATTTACTTTACTGCGTCAGCAGAAGGGGATGTGCCGTTGTACAACATTTCTGCAAAGGGTGGAAAACCAACAATAGTAATTGGGGACGACAAGGGAGTGATGGATTACGATTTGAAGGGAGACAAGATTGTGTATGCACAAACTGAGGTTGCTAATCCCTGGGATGTGTACATGATGTCGATCAAAGACAAGAAAACAACGAAACTCACGAAGCTCAATGCGGATTGGCTTGCTGAGAAAAAGGTGACTTTGCCAAAGGAATATTGGATTACAAGGCCTGATGGTGTGAAGGTGCAGTATTGGGTGATGGAGCCTATGAACAGAAAAGATGGAACCAAGTACCCCACCATCCTTAATATACATGGTGGACCGACAGCCATGTGGGGCCCCTCGGGATTTTCCATGTGGCATGAATTTCAAATGCAGGTGGGCTGGGGTTACGGATTGGTGTTTTGTAATCCTCGTGGCAGTGGAGGCTATGGAGAAGACTTCAAGCGGGGAAATTATCAGGATTGGGGAACGGGCCCGGCCAACGATATTCTGGCTGCTCTGGATGATGCTGCGAGCAAGCATTCTTGGATCGACAAGGACCAGTACTTTGTAACTGGCGGAAGCTATGCCGGCTACATGGTGGCATGGCTGGTAAGCCAGGATCAGCGTTTCAAAGCGGCCAATGCCCAGAGAGGAGTATACGACCTGACTACATTCATGGGAGAAGGAAATGCATGGAGACTGGTACCTGATTACTTCGGCTACCCTTGGGAAGAGGGCGTTCAAAAGTTACTGGACGCCAATTCGCCTTATGCTTTTATAGATAAGATCAACACACCACTTTTGATCATGCACAGTGATCAGGATTTACGAACAGGGGTGATCCAATCGGAGATGATGTACAAGAGTTTAAAGATTTTGGGAAAGCCGGTCGAATATATTCGCTATCCTGATGAAGGGCATGAACTCTCTCGCAGTGGCAATCCATTGCGAATGATGGATCGCTTAATAAGAATAATTGAATTCTTTGAACGCTACGCGAAACATCCGGAGACACCACCTGCGGTGGGGTCTAATTGACATAGAGGACCAATCCTTTTAGGTAGTCGCCTTCGGGATGATAGATAGAAATCGGGTGATCAGCAGGTTGCGAAAGTTGATGGAGCACTTTCACTTCGCGACCTGCCTGTATGGCTGCTGAAACTATCGTATCATAGAATAGCTGCCGTGAGACCACCTGTGAGCAAGAGAACGTAAAGATGATTCCGCCAGAACGAATAACTCGGAAAGCTTCTGCATTTAGTCTTTGGTATCCTTTCATCGCCTGATGTCGTGCGCTCTTATGCTTCGCAAATGCGGGTGGATCAAGAATAATCACATCATACTTATCTCCCTTGTCTTTTAAGAATTCAAAAGTGTCCATCGCAAATGAGGGATGCGCCTGGTTGTCAAATCCATTCAATTGAATATTCTTGCGCGTCAACTCTATCGCTTTCTCTGAAGCGTCCACCGAGTGAACTTCGCGCGCACCGGCATGCAAAGCATAGATGGTAAAGCCACCGGTGTAGCAAAAGGTGTTGAGCACTGATTTTTCCGCACAAAAACCTGCAAGCAAATTTCTATTTTCTCTTTGATCGAGAAAGAAGCCAGTCTTTTGTCCGGTCTCCCAATCCACATAAAATTTATGATTGTACTCGTGAATTACGTGAGGAATTGCGCTCATTCCGAAAAGGTATTCATCACTTTGCTTTGAAGTGGAGGGGCTTTTCAAGTAGATGGCCGAGAGCTCATCATCAAAAACTGTCTGCAAAGCCGCGGCTATCTTCTCTCTGTCGTTGAACATGCCAACAGAATGAGCTTGCAAAACGGCTACGCCATTGTATACATCAATGATCAATCCAGATAACCCGTCCCCCTCCGCATGAACGAGTCTGTATGCGTTTGTCACATCCGAAGGCAAGCCAACAGACTTTCGGTGTTCAATAGCGTGGCCAATCTTGTCGATCCAAAAGTTATTTGAAGGAGCTGCGCCCATCAATTGGAGTATTCGAACTGCGATCGTCCCAGAGTGGTAGTGTCCGTATCCCAGGATTTCATTGGAGGAATCGACCACGCTTACCCAATCGCCTTCTTCTGGGTTACCTTCCACTAGTTTGATGGCTCCCGAAAATACCCACGGATGTCTCCGCCTGATAGAGCTATCCCGTCCTTTGCTTAGATGCACCTTTCCTAAAATATCCATATCCTTCGACTCAAAAATTAAAGGTAGCTGAGAATTGGGGATTACACGAATAAGTGCGATTTAAGTGTGAGACTTGACAGAAAAGAATGATGATTTTTATATTTGACTCCGAAAATTTATGACCATGAAAAACATCTTATTGTTGATCGTAATTTTGCTTTGGAATTGTTCCAACGTAGAAACCGACAACTCAGCGTCATTTGTTAGTGCTGGTACAGCTGATATTCCTGCTGGTGCCGAGGTGGTGGCTTATGAGGATAGCCCGAGCCTGAAGAAGGTCACAATGAAGGATGCCTCTGGATCGATAAGCCTCGAAGGCACAGTTCTTGACGGCAGGCGGTCTGGCGCATGGACAGAGTATCATTCCAATGGTCTGGTAAAGACGATTACTTCCTACGTAGGCGGGATGCGTGAAGGGCTGCAAGTAGAACTAAGTACAAATGGACAATTGGAAAAGCGATCGATGTTCCACAACGACCAACTGCATGGACCATATCGCGAGTATAGGTATAATACAGTAAAAGAGGAACGGTTCTACAATGAAGGAAAGCTGGAAGGCACCACCAAAGTGTACTATGACAACGGGAAAATTATGGAGGAGGGAGTATATCGAAATGGTACACGGGATGGGGTTTCCAGGTGGTATGATCAGGAGGGAAATGTGACCATAGAATATGAATACATTAATGGCGAATTAGTTAAAAAATAGCGCTTTTTAACGCAAATTGAACCTATTTGATAGCAAATCCGTATTTAGAGTACCAGTTAAAAATTTGAGCGTAATAGGCGTTGAAAAGGAGACAATTGAAGATTGAATTTTTAGCAAGTCAGCGAGAGTGAAACCCTCATTCTCTTATGTAAAACCTAAATTACTAAATGATTATGAATAAGTTTTTTCAGCTTGTTATTGCAGCAGTTATTGGAAGTGCCATTACAATGGCGGCAGGAGAATGGTATGGCAAGGAGAACAAGAGCGTAAGAATTGAACACATTGATGGTGTACCGGCCTCTGCAGTGGCTTACACTGTGAACGAAAATGGCGAGGCTGTTCCATTAGATTTTACGGGCACGGCAGACAAAGTGACTCCCGCGGTGGTTCACATTCGTTCTACGCAAGAATCTGGACGGCTTGATTCTTCTCGTGACCCAATGAGGGAATTTTTTTATGGACCTTCTCCTCAGCGTGGCCCCAGTCAAAGTTCTGGATCGGGCGTGATTGTCAATGAGAATGGCTACATCGTAACCAATAACCATGTGGTACAAGGTGCAGACATTGTTGAGGTAACGCTATCAGACAATAGTACATATAAAGCTGAGGTGATTGGTACAGATCCTGATACAGACCTGGCAGTAATTAAGGTAGCTATGAAAGGACTACCTCATTTGTCGTTTGTAGATTCAGATCAGGCAAAGGTGGGACAATGGGTGCTAGCCGTGGGAAATCCCTTTAATCTAAACTCAACAGTAACAGCAGGAATTATAAGTGCAAAGGGCAGAAACATTAATATCATAAACTCTAACTCCAGCGGGAGAGAAGATCAGCAGTTGGGCAATACGGCCATTGAATCTTTTATTCAAACTGATGCAGCCATAAATCCCGGAAACAGCGGGGGAGCGTTGGTAAGCCTGGATGGCGGACTTATAGGGATCAACACAGCAATTGCAAGTCCTACGGGAGCTTATTCAGGTTATGGATTTGCCGTGCCTTCAAATATTGTTAGCAAAGTGGTTGAAGATCTGATCGGCTTTGGTACAGTGCAACGCGGTTGGTTGGGTGTAACCGTTCAAAGTGTCACTAGCGATTTGGCTAAGCAGGAAGACCTGGACAGGAATGAAGGCGCCTACATCGCAGGATTTGCTGACAACAGCGCTGCCAAAGAAGCCGGCCTCAAAGAAGGAGATGTGGTGATCGAGTTGGATGGCATTGAAATAAAGTCAAACACTGCTTTGATAGAATACATAGGTACGAAAAGGCCTGGTGATAAAATTGTTGTAACTGTGGATCGACAGGGAAAACTACTTACAATGCCGGTGGTGCTTAAGAATCGCGATGGAAACCTTAGCATGGTCAAACGAGAAGAAAAAGGCGCTGCTGCTACCTTAGGATTACAACTGGAGGAAGTTGATTCTAAAGTACTGAAACGGCTGGAAATAAAACACGGTGTCAGAGTGAGTGACTTGGGGCGCGGAAAACTGGCGCGTTACACTGAAATGAAGGAAGGCTTTATCATTACGCATATTGACGATAAGGCCATTAAGTCTGTGGATGATGTAAATGAGATTCTGGAAAAGAAAAAGGAGGGTGACCTTATCACCTTTGCTGGGATCTATGAAGACTTTCCAAGAGAGTATATATATGCGGTTAGGATGTAAACTAAAAATGTAGAACGATGAGAAGACTTTTTAGAAAAGGAGAGCGAGTTCGAAGCAAGATTGATGGTAAAGTGATGGAGGTCCTGAAGTATCTGAAGAAGAACTTGGTCGAGGTAAGGTGGTTTGACATGGAGAAAAAAGAGATCCGAACAAACAAGATTCGAGAAGACAAACTTTCAAAAGCAGCATAAATTCAAAGCCCCGAAAGGGGCTTTTTCTTTACTCATGCGCTAAGATGCGGTGCAATTGGCGTAAGCTCATACCTTTGCAAAACATTAGCAGCCTAATGCAGGTTTTATTATAAATTTCTGGTTATCAAAAAGTTTGACATCCCCGCATATTATCGATCCTCCATCACTGGGAGGATAAAGGAGTCCAGGAGGCAAAATGACTTGCGCAAACAGGACTTTTCTCCTGCTGTATTAGACTTTGGTCCTATTGTCTTTTACATCGCCAGGCACTTTGGGTTTTGCTATGGTGTGGAAAATGCCATTGAAATCAGTTACAAGGCAATTGAAGAGAATCCCAACAAGCGCGTATTTCTACTAAGCCAAATGATTCACAATCAAGAAGTGAACAATGATCTGGAAAGCAGAGGCATTCAATTTATCATGGATACGGATGGCACGCAATTAATTCCATGGGCGTCATTGACTTCTGATGATGTGGTGATTATCCCTGCTTTCGGCACTACTATTGAAATTGAACATAAGCTAATAGATATGGGCATTGAAGTGCAAAAGTATAACACTACCTGCCCATTTGTGGAGAAGGTTTGGAACCGAGCTGATAAGCTGGGCAAGGACGATTATACTGTGATTATTCACGGTAAGCCTCAGCATGAAGAAACACGCGCTACGTTTTCGCACAGTGAAAGAAGCACAGCCTCAGTAATCGTTAGCGATATTCGCGATGCCCAATTGCTAGGCGAATTTATCAAGGGGATCAGACCCCTTTCGGAATTCCAAGATTTATTTAAAGAGAAAAGTTCAAAAGGATTTGATCCTGCAAAAGATCTAGAAAAGGTTGGAGTAGTCAATCAAACCACCATGCTAGCCAGTGAGACACAGGAAATAGCGGATTACTTTAAGCAGTTGATGGTAGAAAAGCACGGAAACACTAACATTAAGAATCACTTTGCTGATACGCGTGACACGTTGTGTTATGCGACCAATGACAATCAGGATGCGACTTATGAACTTCTAAAGACGGATGCAGACATCGCCATCGTGGTAGGAGGATACAATAGCTCTAATACCTCACACATCGTAGAGTTGTGCGAGCGACAATTTCCAACCTATTTTATTAATACAGAAAGGGAGATTTCGTCATCTACCGAGATCCATCATTTTGATATTCATACGAAGAGCCGAATCCATACTAAAGATTTCTTGCCTGATAAAAACCCCATAAGAGTTGTGCTAACCAGCGGAGCCTCTTGCCCAGATACGCTGGTTGACCGGGTGATGCTGCGCCTGCTTGAATTCTATCAGACCAATAAAACTGTTGAAGAGTTGATTTCGGAATTCTAAAAATAGGCTTACTTCTTTTGTGTGAAGTAATAAATTATTGCCGTTAGTATACTGAAGACAAGTGCAGCGATAGACCACACAACCTTCATGCCGCCAGTTAATTTTTTGTTTACAGCCCAAACATCATAGATAACATAGACTGCTGAGATAAGGGCAATGATGTAAATGATAGAATTCATAATTCAATAGTTAGGTTTAGGTTATTGAAGATATAAATATTATCTCTAAGTATAAGGGCTCCGTGAATTTTAGGAAGTATTATTTGCCTGTTTTCTTCTTTAGAGAATCCTTCTTTGGTGCCGCCTTCCGACTGATCTTCTTGGTTACTTTTTTAGACGTTTTCTTTTTAACCTTTTGCTTAAATTTTTCTGGAGGTAAAGAATCCACAAACTCGATTCCCATATTAACCCAATACGAAAGGTCCTTAATCTTTTTGTACCCGTCTGGGCTTACATAGACAAAACCCTTGAGCGGTCTTCCGGTGAAGTCCATTTCGCGGACATGCCTGTGACTAAGTGCCGCTTCAGTTTTGCTTTCAATCACGCGCACCATCATGTCATCCTTGACAATGCCGCAGCACATCTTTCCTTTGTAAAGAAAGCATAAGCCACCCATCATTTTCTTCTCCTCTACGTGCTTTCTTTCAGCAAGCTCTTCTCGTATTCTGCCCGCTAGTTTTTCATTGTATGCCATGCAAGGAAGGTTCTAAGACCTAAAATTTGGCTTTGTCAAGTTTCAAAATGGTCTGCAATAAAACGCTTGCGCCATTTGCCATATCCTGGGCACTGGTAAATTCTTTTGGAGAATGACTAATTCCATCCTTACTAGGAACGAAGACCATTCCGGTGGGAGTGATGCGCGCCATATCTTGTGTATCATGACCAGCGCCACTCGGCATATATTTGTGTGTCAATCCCAGGTCTTTCGCGGAGGCTGCAATCATATCTTGAATTCTTTTATCAGTTACTGCGGGAATATCCTCATTCAGTGGAGTGTATGTGATGGAGACCCCGGTTTCGTTTGCGATTTCTTCACCTGCTACCTTGATCTTTTCATAAAGTGAAAGCATTTTATCAAAGTCCAGATCTCTGATCTCCAGTGTCATTTCAACTAGGCCGGGAATTACATTGGGTGCACCGGGCAATGCTTTAATCTTTCCGTTGGTAGCCACTTGCCTGCCAGGAGTGGAGCGCGCAATGCGATTGGTTTCAACTACATATTTCGCAGCGGCCAGCATGGCATCCTGTCGTTGGTCCATTGGTGTGGTGCCTGCGTGATTTGCCTTCCCTTGAAAATTCACCATCCATTGTTTGATCCCCACTATTCCTTCTACCACGCCAATATTTATCCCCTCTTGATCTAAAAAGCCACCTTGCTCGATATGCAGTTCCAGGAATGCTTTGAAGTCGCCCTTTTTTCTAGCTGCCTCGTGAAACCTCGTTGGGTCACCCCCAATATCGATCATTCCCTGACGTAGGGTTTTTCCGCTGCTACTTACCAGTGAGAGCTCTTCTTCAGTGAGTATGCCGCTGATCGCTTCACTGCCTACGAGCCCGCCCTCTTCATTTTGAAAAATAAAAACTTCAAGAGGGTGATTGGTTACAATGTTGTTGTCCTTCATCAGCTGGACACATTCAATTGCGCCAAGCGAACCAACATCGCCATCGTAGTTGCCACCTCCTGGCACACTATCAATGTGTGATCCAAAGGCAATTGACGGAAGGTTGTTGTTCCTGCCCTTTCTTTTCCCAACAATATTTCCAGCGACATCGATGCTCACTTCTAAGCCAGCCTCTTGCATTAAGCCCATCACATACTTGCGACCATCAATATCTGCATCGCTGTAGGCCACTCGACTTACACCGCCTTCGGGATTAGCTCCATATTGGGACAGCGCTTTGATCCGTTGTTCCATTCTTTCCGGGCTCGCTTTGATGAGCTCCTGGGAAAAAACAGTGAGAGGAAGTGCGAATGAAAGTAGGAGAGCGAACAAGTTTTTCATGATATTATTTTTTTTTTAGTGCCTCGTCAATTTTCTTCTTTAGACGCTGCGCGTCAATATTGCCAGAATCAAGTGCCAGTGCTTTATCGATATGAACTTGAGATTCAGCTAAATTACCCATTTCGAAGTAAACGTCTCCATAGACGACATGGGGCTTGGGGGATGATTCATTTGTAGTTCGCTTAGCTAATTCTGAAGCTTTGGCTAATGCATTGTCAAAGTTCTTTGCTTCGGCTTCCATGTGGGCAGCATATCCTAGCAGAAAGGGTTCATTCTGCTGCGTTATGCTCGCAATTTTATACAAAGAGTCTAATGCTCGTTGAGGACCATAATTGCGATGGAGCACCTCGATGTATTCCGCCTTGTAATAAATCTCATCGGGATAGGCGGGCACAATAATACCTAAATTTTGTTCGCTAGTTTGAAATGCCTTTTCAAGCTGCTTCTCTGCTGCCTCCGGATCAGTTTCTCTCAGATTTGTAAGCTTCACCAACTCGATATAGTCGTCCAGGAGTAGTCGCTCGTGTCCAACCAATTCATGCTTGCGCCTGTCCAGTTCTTTTTCAATATCCAGGCGCTCTTCAAGATCACGGGTGATTCTTCCTAATAAGCTCAAGCCTACTAAAAATTTCTCATCAAAACTCATCATCTTTCGATAGGCTTTTTCTGAGGCGGTATAATCTGCCACGTCCATTACCTGTCTCCAGCCTTCATAGTAGTAGTATACGGCAGAGTCAGAGGAAGTGGAAAGTTTCAATTTTTGTGATCGCGCAGTCGGGGCGATGGCCAGCAGGAGTAATGTGGATGTCAGAATTTTTAATACTAGATTCATTCAAAAAACGATTGTTCTGGTCAAATTGGATAACCAATTTAGCTGATCTATTTCCCGAAGTGAAATATTTAATAAATTACTGATCTAATTATGGGAATCAAGAACGTCAAGATTGATTGGATCAATCACCTGGTCGGATTGCTGGGTGTGCTCTTCGGAGTCCTGATTGCCTTTTGGCTAAACAATTGGAATGAATCCAGGAAGGAGAGGGATAGTGTGGAGACTGCCCTCAGGAATGTAAAATTTGAAATTGAAAAAAATCTTGGCACTATGGATTCCGTGCTTATTATAAACAAGCGTCAGCGTGACATGCTAGAGGAGTATCTCGAGCACATTGATGAAGACATGAACGCAAAACTGAGCAAGAAGAGACTAAATCCTCTAGTAGAAAAGTACTCGGATTATCTTTCCGCGGACGGTGCCGGTGTTAGAATAAATCTGGAGCTTTTCCAGCTTTCGGAGGTGGCGTGGAATACCACGCATCGCACAGGCATTCTAGCAGCGATTCATTTTGAACTGGCATTCACACTTGAGTCCGCTTACGATTTACAAGAGAAAGTCAACAGCTTTGATAATACGCTCATCTCAGAGCTACGCACTCTCTCCGGTAAACGGGAATCCTTTCAAAGGATCTACCGTGCTTTGGATATTGAGATTAACCTTGCCACGCAACTAAAGGAACGCGAATTCCCAAAAGCGTTGAAGGCTATCAATGATCAGCTTCAACGCTAGGCCTACATCTTGGGCCCAAGTTTGACATACGAATTCAAAATCGTGTTAAATCTATTTTTTAGCTCGTCATATCTTTCGTAGGCATCTTTACCCGGACGCTGATCGGCTTGATTGAGCATCGACCGCAAATAGCGGAGTTGGTCAATCAGCATAGGGGTCATGTAGATCCCGTCAGGGGTTACCAATTGATCCTCTATTTGTGCCAGCCTCGCATCTTCTTGCATGTACTGCTTCTTGCGCTTGCCTTCCTCGATCAGCTTTGCCAGTTCCTTTCTTCTTGCCTTCACTTGTTCTGCCACCCTCTTGCTGGAATCTTCTAAGGCTACGACCTGAAGTGCTAAAGTTTCCTGTGCTTTCAAATCCTCAATGCTAGTCTTGGCGGTATTCATCCTTGGGTCAGCCTTCACGTGAAATGTTTGCGACAGCACTTCACCGTTCACGGTAAGACGCGCCTGATAATTTCCTGGCCTTACCATTGGTCCTCCTCGCAGACTTCGGGCTGGATCTTTGTCCCACGGTCCCTCAAGGTTTAAGTCCCAATGAAAACGATTGCTGCCGACATTCTTACTTAGGTCTGCCTTCATCTTCTTCGTGGTGAACCCGGTAGCCATATCCGTACCTGTTTTTGTAGAGTCAGGAGGAGGTGTGGCACTGGTAAATGTTCTGATTACCGCATTGTCAGGGTTGATGATTTCTAATTTAATGTCCTGACCGGGCACTTGTTTAAGGTGGTAGTCTATGTTTACGCCCGCTTCGGGATAGTAGGGTGTTTCCTTATGATTTGTACCGCGGAAACGATATCTAAACGCTTCATCTGGTTGATACAAAAATGCGGATGTTGCTGCTTTTGCATTGGCGATTTGGTGCAGGCTCGAGATGTTATCCATTACCCAGAAGGAGCGGCCCATGGTGGAGAGTATCAAGTCCTTGCGGAATACTTTTATGTCAGTGATCGGAGTTATGGGAAGATTTCTTTGAAAGGATTTCCATGAGGCACCATCATCAAAAGATATGAAGAGTCCATACTCCGTGCCTGCGTAGAGTAATCCTTCAACATCAGGATCTTCGCGTACGGTGCGTGTTGGATAGCTGTCGGGCAAACCATTGGTGCCATCGGTCAATAGGGTCCATGACTTTCCATAGTCAAGCGTTTTGTAGATATAAGGTTTCCAATCACCCAGCTGGTATCGCAATATTGCTGCGTAGGCTTTTCCCTCTTTGTGAATGGACGGCTCTATGCAATCTACTCTCCCTCCAGGTGGCAATGATTTTGGTGTGACATTCTCCCAATTCTTTCCTCCGTCTCGCGTCACGTGTATCGGACCATCATTCGCGCCAACCCAAATTAAGCCTTCTTTTATCTTTGATTCATTGATCTCATAGATGGTACTGTAGTACTCTTCACCTGTCACATCTCTGGTAATTGGAGACCCGGAGATCACTTGCTTGCCTGGTTCGTTTGCTGTTAGATCAGGAGAAATCGTCTCCCAGGTGATTCCATCATTGGTAGTCTTGTGCAAAAACTGCGAACCATGATAGACCACGCTTGGATTATGAAATGAGGCATGTATTGGAGATACACGCTGGAAGCGATACTTCAAATCCTTTGGATTGTGTCCATAGATGTTGGTTGCTCCCACGTAATACTGCCTCTCTTGTCCGGTGGTTTTGTTGTAGACTCCAAATCGCCCCTTGCAGTTGGAGTAGACAATGTTAGGATCAGTGGGCTTGGGCACTGCTGGTCCCGTTTCGCATCCACCTACCGCCATCCAGAAGGCGCGCGGTCCGCCAGGGGAATCATAAGGTGGAAGTGATGGAACAGAGATCGTAGTATTATCTTGCTGGCCTGCGTACAACCAATAAGGGTACTGGTCGTCCACTTCAACCTGGTACAACTCTGCGGTGGGTTGATTTTCTATTGATGACCATGACTTGCCCCCATTTGTTGTAACGTTGGCGCCTCCGTCATTGGATTGAATAAACTGAGAAGTATCGGTTGGATTTATCCAAATGTCATGATTGTCTCCATGTGGTGGTTCAATTTCCTTCCAGGTCTGTCCGGCATTCGTAGATTTCCAAAAGTTTGTGGCCAACACAAAGATGACATCTGCATTTTGCGGGTTTGCTTCGATATTGCAATAGTAGAAAGGCCGATCAGTAAGTTGTTTCTTATTGCTCACCAATCGGAACGACTCACCCTGGTCATCGGAACGATAGACGCCTCGCTCTTCCTTAGGGGCTTCAATCAATGCATATAGTCTATTGGGATCTGCAGGAGAAACCGCAAAATCAATTTTTCCAATCAAACCTTGCGGCAAGCCTTTACTCATTTTTTTCCAAGTGTCACCGCCATCTGTTGATTTGTAAATGCCGCCAATTTTATTGGCACCGCTGATGATGGTCCAGGGCTTGCGCTCATTGCGCCACATGGCTGCGTAGATAATATTTGGATTGTTGGGGGCAAACTCGATGTCTACCGCGCCCACACTATCCGACAGGTAAAGGATTTTCTGCCAACTTTTTCCACCATCTTTTGTTCTGAATACCCCTCGCTCTTCGTTGGGATTGAATGGTTGCCCTTGCGCGGCAACGTACACCACATCAGGGTTCGAAGGGTGGATTTCCACTGAGCCAATTTGCCCGGCATTTTTCAATCCAATATGCGTCCACGACTTTCCTGCGTTTTCAGATTTATACATTCCATCACCAACTATAATATTGGAGCGAATGCCGTCCGATCCTGTTCCAACGTACACGATCATTGGATCTTCCTGATACACCTTGATGGTGCCTATAGACGGTGAAAAGATATGACCATCAGAGATGTTAGTCCAGTTTATTCCGTAGTCATCCGTTTTCCACACTCCTCCACCGGTAGTACCCATATAGAATGTGCCTGGCTGTTTAGTCACTCCCTGCACTGTAGTGGAGCGGCCACCACGGGTCGGACCCACGTTTCGGAAAGTGAGGGCATTGAAGAAAGACGAGTCTACGGATGTAGTTTGAGCAAAGGAGTCATTAATTAACACCACACTGGCGAGTAGAAAAATAGTCGCAATCAATAGTCGCATATACCTGGTATTTGTTAGTTCGAATTATACCCTAAGGTGTAAGAATAGAAATTATCTTACAATAAAGATATGGTGAACGTGATTTATTAGGTATGACAGGCGCACACCCTAGCAAAAAAACTTATACTACCTGCTATGAAAGCAGAAAGAGGAATATCAGTGGGAAGATAATGCCGATTAGTGCCAGCTTGAAGCCTCTTGACCTGAAACTGTTCTTACCTTTTTCGATAAACATGCCCGTGAAAGCAATCACAAGCATACCCACGCCAAAAAGATCAGAGTAGTAGATCCACCAATTGCTTGTGTCCTGATGAAGGATAGTCATTTGACCCAGTAAGGGTATTGTTCGGTAGGTGGTGATGGTTCCTTCCCCGGAGACCATATCAATTTTTACATCATTTGAGGCATAGGAAATCGTCAATTCATTCTCCGCCACATTAAAACGCCTCAACTCATCCTCGATATTTTGTTCATCAGTAAACCGCGCGATGAACTCCTCTGTTATTTCTTCTTTAGTCAACATGGGCAACTGAACATTCTTGATATCATAAGTGTACTTGCGCGGGTTCAGTACCCTGCGATGATTCAGGAAGATTCCCGAGAATGAAAAAGCGATTATCAAACCGATGTAGAAGTAGGCGATGTCGCGGTGAGTATTTCGGGCTGTTAATTTCATGATACTGGTTTAATGAGGGTGCGCGAAGTTAGAAACTTATCTCAATCACCATATACCTTAAGAAGAAAAATTAATCACGATGAAAAGGCTTCGCAATTATTTTGAGAGGAACCACACTTTGTCAATCAGCCCGTCTTCGACATGGTAAATCGCCATAGCCTCCACGATGCCATTAGTCATTCCCTGCACTTTCTCGTAGTCTACAATATACTCACCCATAATATCCCGATCAGCGATTTCAACGTACAGGTTGGGTGAGCTGCCAAACCGCTCAGCGTATCGTTCACGCATCTGCTCCATACCCTCTAGAATTAGCTTGTCTGGAAATGAGTAAAGTCTTACATCCTTACTATACACCGATAGAAAGCCCTCCAGGTCCCTTGCGTTGTAAGCCACCACTTGCCTTTGAACGAGTTCTTCCGGTGTACTTGCTAATATCTCATTTGGAGAATATACATTTCCATCTTTTACCACACGATAGATTGTACTGTAGTTTTCGGTGTTGAGCAGGGGGTTGGCATTGAGAATTACCATATCCGCCCACTTGCCTACTTCGATAGATCCGATCTTATCGGCCATCCCCATAAGCTTGGCTCCATTCAGTGTAGAGTTGACAAGTATCTGTTCCGGACTAAGTCCGGCATCTTCCATGATGTTGAGTTCCTGGTGCATGGAGGAGGCATGCAACGTGCCAATGTTTCCTGCGTCAGTTCCTGTCGCGATCGCGACTCCTGCATCTTGCAGGGTCTTGAGGTTCACCATAGCAAGTTCAATTTCTTCGTTAGCAGATGTAATTACTCTTGCTGGGTCGGCCATCGCCAGCCTTGCCCTCTCCGGAATATCTTCACTTGGGATTTTCTTTAAGTCAAAGAGCGAGCCCATGAAAAATGGATCGGCAATATCAAAATCGACTTTTGTAAAATCAAACTGTTGGGCAAAGGCGCGTTGATATCCGTCCAGCACACTTAAGCTCGATGTGTAAATTGTATTATTCTTCCTTAGTAATTTGATGAACTCTTTATCCACTTCCACGTCATCTACACTATGCACGAGGACGTCTGCGCCAGCACGCACCGCAGCTTTGGCCGTTTCTAATTGGGTGGCATGTACCGCTACACGAATTCCTTTTGCGTGCGCTTGATCGATGGTGCGTTGAATTAGTTTGAGGTTCTCCTCAAAATTGAGTTGTGGTGAGACAATGAACCAAATCTTAATAAGGTCTGCTTTTTGATCTGCTAACCTTTGAACAAGCTGATCTACTTCATTTAGGGATGATACTTTTACGATGGGAGGATCTCCGATATCAAGTTTGGGATTTGCAACTGTGGATATCAGTGGGCCAGCTACAACCACCCTCGGTGCAAGCTCAGTACTATTAGCCTGCTTTCTAATGTCAAAATTCAACATGGGACCTCCCACATCGGCAACACCCGTTACTCCAGCCCTGAGATACCGTGCAAAAGTTCTTGGGAGTCTTTCTTTTATCTGTCTAAGTTCTTCTTCGTAGGAAGTGTGGGAGCGAAGATCAAGGGCATCCGGTCGAGTGTACAGCCCTCCTGACTGAAAAAAATGGACGTGCGAATCAATTAATCCAGGTATTACATACTTGCCTTTCAGATCAATTACTTCGGCACCGGCCGGAATTTTTGTTTTGTTGACTTTACCCACCTCTGTGATAATATTGCCTTCGATAACGATAACCGCTCCTTCGATTGGCTTAGAGCCGTTGCTGTTGATGAGTGTAGCACCGGTAAGTACTTTGGTTTCCTGTGCGTATAAGTTTATGGTGAGCAGGACCGCGAGAGAGGCGAGAAGTTTTTTCATATTATTTTGAGATCAGCAAATATTTTAGGCGAAGATAAAAAAATGACTGACTTTCTTTTGGGGTAGATTGAAACACTGTTGCGTACATTTATATGAATGGACACCACAATCAACCTGATCCATGCTCAATCAAATTCCACAGCCTATTCAAAATCGTATTGTTGACTTCTTGAAGAGGACGACTGAACAAAAGGTAGAGCTTCAGAGATTTGTGTTTGCCTCAGGAGGATGTATCAATCATGGCGGGCAGCTCTCCGCAACGAGCGGCACTTACTTCTTGAAATGGAATTTGCAATCGCAATTTCCCCATATGTTGAAATTGGAAACCAGGGGATTGAATCTGCTCAGAAACTCGAAGACGATGCAAACTCCGGAAGTGTTGATGACAGGTGCTGTTGGTGATTTTCAGTTTGTGTTGATGGAGTACGTAGAGTCGAGGAGAAGAACCGAAGATTATTGGGTGGAGCTGGCCACAGGGCTTGCAGCACTACACAAACATTCGTCCCCATATTTTGGGCTGGAATATGATAACTACATTGGCTCTCTTGCGCAGATCAATTTGCCAATGCAGTCATGGCCTGATTTTTTTGTGAGTAATCGGCTGGAGCCGCAGCTAAAAATGCTCGTGGATTCTAACAAAATTGAACCTGGTCTCGTCAGGGCACTCAAAGCACTATGTGGAAGGCTGTCCAATTTTTTTCCTGAAGAAGCTCCTGCTTTACTTCACGGTGACCTGTGGAGCGGGAACTTACTGGTAGGTGAGGATGGTAAACCCTGCTTGATTGACCCTGCAGTCTACTATGGGCACAGAGAAGCCGAGCTGGCTTTTACAAAGCTATTTGGCGGTTTCGAAAGCCAATTTTATGAGGCTTACATGAGCATTTTCCCTTTGAATGCAGGATTTGAGCAAAGGGTTGAAATCTACAATTTATACCCACTTTTGGTGCATGCGAATCTCTTCGGGCCTAGTTACCTTAGCGAGGTAAATCGTATTACTAATCACTTCAAGTAATAGTCATTACTTCGTAACTTGCAATAAAATATCACAATCATGAAAAAACGTTCACTTCTGTCTTTAGCAACTGCTTTTTCGCTTGCCATTCTACTTAGCTCTTGTGATTTATTTGATAAGGCTGATGACATATCTTTGACCAGGGATTTGACTCAATCGCTCAATGTCAGCGAATCAAACTCGGGAACAAATCTAAGCTACTCGGAAAGCTTCATCATAGATGCCACCGCGGATCCGGAGGTAGACAAGTACAAGGAGAAGATCAACGAAGTGGAAGTAAACAAGATCACTTATAAGATCTCTAACTTTGTGGGAACTGCAGGCACTACTTTTTCAGGGGAGATGGCATTTGCACAGGCCTCGGCAAGCAGCTTTACTATAGCGGCAACAATTAATGATTTAGATTTGAGCCAGGCCTCAAGTTCCGGGACATCATTTGATTTAGATTTCAGCCCGACTGATGTTAATACAATTGCAGGTCTGTTGAAGAATGATAAATCAGTTCAGGTGCTTGTGTCCGGCACCTTGTCTGAGGGACCGGCAAGCTTTAGAGTAGAGGTGACAATCAACGCCACCATTACCGCTGACGCACTTTAGAAAGAGATACTAGAGTTATTGAAGAAGGTCACCAATTAGGTGACCTTCTTTTTTATGTCCGGTATGATCATCTCCGCGTGCACTCTGGAGTTTTCTATAAACCACTTGTTGGTTTTCAAACCCCCGCACACCACTCCTGCCAGGTATAGATTTTCAACTGTACTTTCCATGGTGCTTTCATCGTACTTAGGTGTATGGAATTCATCTTCACCGAATTCTATTCCCATAGATTTCATGAAGTCAAAGGGAGGTTGATAGCCCGTCATGGCCAGTACAAAATCATTCTCAATGGTTAGTGCACCGTCAGGCGTCTTGATCTGCACGTCCTTCTCATTGATTTTTGTAATCTCCGAATTAAAGTAAGCTTTAATGCTTCCTTCCTTAATTCTGTTTTCAATATCGGGTCTCACCCAGTACTTTACTGTCTCGCGTATTCCAGGTTCTCTCACGACCATAGTTACTTCAGCTCCTTTTCTCCAGGTCTCCAACGCTACGTCTACGGCTGAATTGGCTGCGCCAACCACAATTATTTTCTGATCAAAATAAGGATGCGGCTCATCATAGTAGTGTCTAACTTTCGGTAGCTCCTCCCCGGGCACGTTTAACAAATAGGGCAAATCATAAAAGCCAAGTGCGAGAATCAAGGCGGATGCTTGATAGCTACCTTTGGTTGTGTTTATCACATGAGAGGTTTCTTCTCTCTCAACTGATTCTACTTTTTCATATAGCCTAATATTAAGATCCCAACTGGAGGCCACTCTGCGGTAGTACTCTAAGGCTTCGAAACGATTCGGCTTGGCGCCATGTGAAATAAAGGGCACTCCACCAATCTCCAGTTTATCCGATGTAGAAAAGAAGGTCATGCCATGAGGATAGTGATACAATGAATTAACAAGACACCCTTTCTCAATAATCACATAGCTGAGATTGGCCTTCTTTGCCTCAATTCCACACGCCAATCCAATCGGCCCACCTCCAATAATTACTACATCGTATTTTTCTTCCATCGTTTTCTCATTTTCGGGGGCACAAGTGCTTCAACACCAACCTTCTTCAAGATACAAAGTACTTAAAAGTGACAGCGAGCGGCAGTAAGTAATATATTTTTTTGCTAGCTTAAAAAAAAGAGAAATCACCCATGATGAGAATAACACTTTGGTTTATTTGTATTTCGATATCTATCTCAGGAATTGCTCAAGTCGGATCAGAGATTTACTTGTTTGATATGGAGGTCTCAAAGAGTGAGATCACGGTTCGCAACCCTGTCAATGTCACCAACCATCCGGATTATGATAATCAACCCTCTTTCCATAAGTCCGAATCGATTTTATACTATTCATCATTTAATGAGGATGGCCGAGCCGACATCAAGGCCTATAATTTTGAAACTGAAGAAAGTATTTCATTTACCAATACGCAAGAAAGAGAGTACTCGCCTACCGTAACTCCTGATGGGGAGTTTATCTCTTGTATTATTCAGCGCGACAACGATGCGCAGGACCTGGGCAAATATCCGATAGGGGGAGGTGAGCCAATTACACTGATTGACGACCTTATCGTTGGCTATCATGCGTGGGTTGATCAACAAAATTTGATCTTATTCGTGCTGGGTGAACCCGCGACCCTCGGATGGTACGATTTGAAGTCTGGGAGTAATGAGGTTCTTGGTCAAAATATTGGCAGATCACTGCACAAGATTCCCGGAGAGCCCGCCATGAGCTTTGTTCAGAAAGCGGAAGGAAAATTTTGGGAGATCAAACGATTAGATATTAGAACCAGAGAAGTTTCTTCTATCACAAAAACTTTGGATGGCCGGGAAGACCTGGCATGGACGGAGGACGGAAAAATCCTAATGAGCGATGGCAAAGGATTATTTTTCTTTGATACGAAAAGAAGCTCAAAATGGAGGCCAGTTAAAGTTGAGAGTGCGGGAGTTGAATTTAAAAACGTGACGCGTCTCGCCATAAGCCATGACGGGAAAAAATTGGCGTTGGTAAGTGAGGAGTAGGGAAATTACTTCTCGCAGAAACTGCCCTTTCCTAACCAAACCTTTTTATGCTCGATCCTGAAAATAGTGTCTTTCATAGAAGGATCAGATTCAATGAGTTCCTTATCTACACTGCCCTTCATAATCAAGATTCCCCCATCCCGATTCGCAAAAATCCCTTCGGTGACGACATTGCCGGTTTTGGTGATCTTCCGAAGGTATTCATCGTGGGTATCAAAAGTCACGTCTGCCTGATGTACATTAAATTTGGTAATGGTTGTGATGTATCGAATGAAAGTGTAATTGACCAATTCTGCATCAGGGTCTACTACGCAGACGGATCCGACTCTTGGTTGGTAAGCGAACATTTCAATTTTCCATCGGTCAGCCACTACACCAGGGTCAGTGCTAATCCAATGTCTCACTGAATCGGAGGAAGGGCTGTCAAAGATGTAGATTCCCCCTCCACCATCGAAAGGACCAGCGACTAAGAGTTTCCCTTCCATTGCCAGGCGTTGAATGTTGCCCAGATGCCCTTCCATAATCTTATCTAATTCCTCCTTAGGCAATTCTGGCCTGTCATTGTGAAGCGTGAGGAATACAAACGTGTAAGGGTAGGTCTGTGCTAAGGATGCGGTAATCGATAGACACAGAAGCAGGGCCAGTATTGTTCTCATCTTTTTCATGTGCTCAAGCAAATGGATCGCTACGTCTAACTAACGCAGAAATTTCTATTCCTGCGATCAATCTCAAGAATATTTTGCCCACAAGGCGATTAGTGACACTCAAACGGAAAGAGCAGGGGACAAGACGAATTGATATCTAGATCCTGGGTAGCGCGATCGCCTTCGACTTCCATCCAATGAGTAGCACTCCTGAAAGAATCAATATTGTTCCCGCGATCTGCAGCGCAAAGATTGGTTCATCTAAGAAGATATTAGCCTGTATGATGGTGGAAGCAGGCCCAATGCTGGTTACGATGGCGGCATTTTCCGATCCAATTCTTTTTATTCCTTCAGAACGCAAGTAGGAGGGCACCACCGTAGAGACAATAGCCATTCCGAAACTGAGCAGGTAAACGGAGTTGGAAAGATTCAACAACGATTTCTCACTGGTGAGGAAGAAATGCGTCAACACGCCAATTGCTGCAAAGCTCATAGCATAGCTATTGAACTTGGCCGCTCCTACCATCGGAATCAATTTTCCGCTTCCCACGATATAGGTAGCGAAGGTGATGGCGCAGGCAAAAACCAGGAAACAGCCGAGGTAAAAATTTGGATTGTCAGAGGCACCTAAGGAAACCTCGCCCGTGAATGCCACCAGTAAGCCTGCGTAGGTCAGACCAAGCGCCACCCATTGTCGCGCCCTGATTTGCTCTTTGAACAAAAGTGAAGACATGAGAACCACAATGGTAGGATACATGAAGAGAATAAGTCGCTCCATTCCTGCAGAGATATATTGTAGTCCGAGAAAATCGAGGAGGCTACTTACATAGTAGCCGAGACAGCCAATGATGGCAATGTATATCCATTGCTTGAGTGTAAACTTTACGTTGGTTTTTTTTGAGGAAGAGATATACGCGGTAACGATAAAGAAGGGGATGGAAAAAATCATCCGCAAGGCCAGAAGCGAAACGGGATCAATGGATGTTTCCACATAAGCTACTTTCACGAATATTGCTTTGGCAGAAAAACAGATGGATCCCAACACGGTAATGACAATACCGCCAATGAAGTAACGTGGAGACTTGCTCATCCTAAGAAAGAAGGACTTCTACCAGTTTTTGCAGGTCCTTTTCCTTGTTATAGACATGTGGGGAAATACGTATCGCATCGCCACGGTAGGAGACGGAGATCTTGTTCTTCTTTAATTTCTTTTTTAGCACTTTCATGTCGATACCTTTAGGAATACGAATGCCAAACAGGTGGCCTGCCCGAAACTTCTCATCCTCAATCCAGAAACCTTCCTTTGATAAGTCCTTTATAGCAGTCTTAGAGATCGCTTTACAGTATTGTTGAATATTTTTTGGATTCCAGCGGTTGATCTGCTTTAGGGCCTCAAGCATCATTGGTGCAAGAATGAAGTTGCTATGCTCGCCCACCTCATAGCGTAGTGCTCCGGGTTGGTAGTTCGACTCATAGTTGACAAGCCCGGCAAAGTCCTCGCTGTTTTGTCTGTTAATCCAATTATCCTCAATAGGACTTCCATTATCGAAGTGAGGACCATAGTAGGCCAGCCCTATTGAATAAGGCCCCATTAGCCATTTGTAGCCTGCGCAAATTAAGGCGTCCGGTTGGATGGACTCTACGCTGAATGGAAGTGCTCCAATTGACTGTGTGCCATCGATCACCAATTGAGCCCCTACTTCCCAAGTTCTCTTTCGGATAGCCATTAGATCAAAAAGGGTTCCGTCCGCCCAATGCACGTTTCCTATGGCTACGATCCGTGTACTTGAGGTGATGGCGTTAAGAATATTTTCATTCCAGGTTTTCCCTCTGTTTTCTGTGGTGTCAGTTGCTCCCACGATGTGGAGGCCTGCACGATTTTCCAGGCACAGCCTATGCCATGGATAGTAGTTGCTGGGAAATTGCCCTCCGGTCACAATCACATTTTCTCCTGAACCGATCTTAATGTTGCGGGCAGCATTTGCGATTCCATAGGAAACAGATGGAATGATAGCTATCCTGTTGGATTCTTTTGCCTTGATCGTTTTTGCAAATTCTTTTCTCAGCTGTTCTCCGGATTCGAAGAAATCTTTGGGTCCAATTTCAAATGGATTTCGCTTGCCCTTGATGCCCTTGATGCCTGCTTTTTCAACACTCTTCAAAAGAGGTGACATGTAGGCGCAATTCAAATAGATGGATTGAGAAGGGAGTGAAAATTTTGAACGCTGGTTTGTAATCATTTCTAGTAGTTTGAGTCGGATAGACCAAGAGAATCTCTGAGGGGAGTATACTGCTTCTGGTTTTGCCGCCAGTAGTCTGTATGAAGTGTTTTATCTAATGTAGCCACAGTCTTGAAGGTTTTCCCTCGTTCGCTAAACTCTTCTTCCCAACCTAGAATTTTGTGCGGAAATTCCTTTTGTACATGGATGGTTAAGGTTCTGTCAATGTATTGCAGTGTGCAATTAACTTGAAGTGCACCTTCGTCTTTCGTAAGTGTAGCATCCTGAGGTTTTAAGTTCTCATGCTTCAATCTTGTAAAGAACAGACCAGGCAGTACCTTTATTTTTCCTTCCGGAATATTTTGTGGATCTACCCTTATCAAATTAAATAGTTCATCCTCAAGTAGGGTGACTTCAGTGCTAAACTCAGCGTCACCCTCACTTTCAAAATAGGAATAGCTTTCAACATTGTATTTGTTATTGTTCAAATTTATTTGACTAAACACATGACCACACCACTCCTGTGAAGTCATAGTCACTTTGACGGTGTTTGGATATTGATTTCTGCTAATAGGCGTAAATGTAGAAAGCATCATCGAGTAGGGATAAATTCCCGTGACGAAATTCTTGGTGTAGTTCAACTTCATCACAGAGACTTTATCACTTCCTGCATTGTCTGGATTGTCAAGCTTCACCTGCTTCTTTTTCGAGAAACTTTCGGTAACAAAGATGAGCATGGCCTTTCCCGGATGAGTCTCGCCATAGCGCGGCTGATCCAAATTATAGGAGTTTACCTCTGCCTTACCTTGATACCAATACTCCGCAAAGGGTTCACTTTCATACAAACCCGGATTTCCATTTTGGGAAATGGCTGATTCGTTGCAGGCGATAAGAAGAAGAAAAAGAGCAAAGAATTCAGTTTTAATTATTTTCATTTTAATTAGTGATATTTTGGAGTGAGTGTAGTAGAGAAACAGTGCTATCTGATTCATTGAAGAAGTTCAATTATGCTGTATTCTTCTCTAACTCATATCTAAAGTTATAAATTCATTATTATTGGATTAAACTAAAGGTTACCAATGGTATCTAACAATGATTAAAGTTAGATTTACGACTGGAACTAATTGCGGTGGGGATATTCACCCGATCAGGACACTTTATAGGTGGCGACATGAAAGAGAAAGCAGAACACTATAAAGGGATTGAGTTTATTAGAATCTCAAAATTACCCTTAGCACAACGTGACCAGTTAGCGAGCACCCTGGCTCGCGAAAATATAATCAAGATTCTGATGGATAAGGAACTGGTCGTGGATTGTGTGCAGTACAAGCATTACTGCAGTTGGTATGATGCCCACTATGCAGCACAGGTAGAAAAGGTTGCAACACCGCCAACGGAGAATACAAAAGAAAGCAAGCCGAGCGTCAGGGTTTCTTTTAGCAGTTAATCCCAAATTCCTTCGGGGACAATTTCAACTACATTTCCAATGGGGTCTTCAAAGTAGAACGACTCTTGCCCGGTTTTCCAAATCACCTGATCGATGATGTTCATGCCCTTGTTTATGAACTCAGCCTTTTGATTTTCGTAATCCTCTCTTGCAACCTCAAGTGCAAAATGATATTTGCCGCTGGCATAATGCCCGGGTGGGCTGTGCTTGCTTTTCGAGTCTTGTGGATTGAAGCAGAGTAACATGGAATTTCCCGCCCGAAAGAAGATATGCTTTTTTCTCACATAGCTTACAATGGGCAGGTTAAGCTGGTCATGGTAAAACTGACGTGCAGCCTCCAGATCCTCAAAGTATAAGCAGGTCTCTTTTATTTGCGTGAACTTCATTCTAATTCAAGGTACTTTTTAGTGCCTGATATTCGTCCCAGATTTCCTTTACTATGTCCTCAGCAGGTTGAACCACTCGCAGCGTAGCTGCAATTTGGCCAATCTCCAATTCACCCTCCACAAGGTCACCTTCAAAAATTCCTTTCTTGGCACGGCCCCTACCTAGAAGTTGCGCTAGTTCTTCTTTACTGGCGCATCTTTGCTCGGCCTCGTGCACTTTATTGTAGAAGTCATTTTTTATCAAACGTACTGGCGTAAGTTGCTTCATGGTAAGTATGGTTTCCCCTTCTTCCAAATTCGTAATTCTATTTTTGAAATTTTCGTGTGCGGAAGACTCCTGGCTAGCAGCAAAGCGAGTTCCGATTTGCACACCCTCGGCACCCAGCACCTCTGCGGCTAGCATTGCCCGCCCTGAGCCGATGCCGCCCGCTGCAATCACCGGGACGCTTATGGCTTCGGAGACCATGGGTATGAGACAGAAAGTAGTAGTCTCTTCACGTCCATTGTGTCCACCTGCCTCAAATCCTTCCGCCACTACGGCATCAACGCCAGCTGCCACACTTTTTTTAGCAAACTTGACGCTAGAGACCACATGCACGGTAGTGATACCATGTCCTTTTAGGAAGGGCGTCCAGGTGGCCGGATTGCCGGCTGAGGTAAAAACAATTTGGACCTTCTCGGCTATGAGTATGTCCATGATTTTATCTATCTCCGGATAAAGAAGCGGCACATTGACGCCAAAGGGTTTTGAAGTGGCAGCTTTGCATTTTTGAATATGACTTTGCAAAGTCTCGGGATGCATTGAACCTGCTCCGATTAAGCCAAGTGCTCCAGCATTACTTACCGCTGAGGCCAACCGCCAACCACTGCACCAAACCATGCCCGCCTGAATGATAGGATACTCGATTCCAAAAAGCTTGCTCACTCTAGAAACTGCCATATTTTTTAGTCTTGTCACTTCAAAATAACGCTATAATGCTGAAAATCTGAACTTTAGATTTTCTGTGGGAATTTTAGTTCCGGATAGAGGCGGATTTAGTTGTCCACAAAGAAGCGATTCATAAATCATTACCTAAATAACTGGTAAACAGGAGATTAACGCATAACAGTCAGTTAATGTGGATAACTGCAACATTTTGTGGAAAAAAAAATCGATGTGTTTTTGGCAATTTATAACTCTCTGAATCTAAGCGCTTTTTGTACTTTTCGCGACCAAAACTTACATAGAATTTCTGCAACTATATTTGAATTGGAATCCGTGAACTTAAGTCAATACATATCGTTTTAATCCAATGATGAAATCAGTATTTATCCTGCTAATGCTATTTTTCGTCACTGCTGTCAATGTGGAGGCTCAGAAAGCCGAAGTGATAAAGATTGGTGACCTGGAGGAAGTGATCGCTAGAAAGTCAGATAAGATCACTGTAATCAACTTTTGGGCTACTTGGTGTGCACCTTGTATTAAGGAACTTCCCTTCTTTGAGAAATTGAACGCCACCAGAAATGATGTGGACATCAATTTGGTCAGTGTCGACATGGATCTCGATCCGGATCCAGCCAAAGTGTATCGTTTTATTGATCGGAAGAAATTGAAGTCCAGGGTATTGATCCTGAATGAAGACAACCCTAATGAATGGATTGATAAAATAGAAAAGAGTTGGTCAGGGGCTATTCCCGCCACGTTAGTAGTAAATAGTCAGAACGGCAAGCGTAGTTTTGCTGCCAGCGAGTTGAAGGAAGGTGAGCTTGAAGAATTGATTGAAAGTGTAAAATAAATATTAAACTAAATGATCATGAATGCAATGAAGACAATAATCTCTATGGTGCTGCTTGCAATACTTTTTGCAGGCGCCCCGATAGCCCCAGGTTATGAGGTAGGGGATGAGGCTACGGATTTTAAATTGAAGAATTATGACGGCAGGATGGTATCAATGGCAGACTTTAAAGATGCAAAAGGCTATATCGTCATCTTCAACTGCAATACTTGTCCCTACTCCAAAGCATATGACGATCGCATCATTGCTTTGAACAAGAAGTATGCCTCAAAGGGATTTCCAGTGTTAACCATAAACCCCAATGATCCTGGGGTCTCTCCCGGGGATTCATTTGAAGAGATGAAGAATCTGGCCAAGCGCAAGAAATACGACTTCCCCTACCTGGTAGATGAGACGCAAGAGGTAGCAAGAGCTTACGGTGCTACAAATACACCACATGTGTTTGTGCTAAATAGGGAGAACAATTCACTCAAGGTGGAGTACATCGGTGCTATTGACGACAATTCAAAAAATGCCTCAGCCGTTTCTCAGCGATACGTGGAAGATGCAGTAGATGCGTTGATTGAGAAGAAGAATGTATCCACCACAAAGACTAAGGCCATCGGCTGCACGATAAAGTGGAAGAATAGCTGAGTGGAACAGACTCAAGTAAAAGGGCCAATTTTGAATTGGCCCTTTTTTATGCAATCATGCTGAGAATGTCTTCCACATATTCTCGGGAATTACTTAGTCTTGGAACTTTGTTTTGACCGCCAAGTTTTCCTCTCTTTTTCATCCAATTGTAAAATGTGCCTTCAGCAACGCTATGTACTTTCGGGAGCATTAGGGCAAGGTCAAAGGCCCGCTTTGCATCATAGTCTGAATTTACTCCTCTTAGTGATTTGTCCAGAATTTTAGTGAACTCAATGAGGTCGTTTGGTTCCGTCTTGAATTCAATAATCCATTCGTGACCACCACGGTGAGATTTTTCGAGAAAGATCGGCCCAACAGTAAAGTTGCTCATTACCGCTCCGGTCTGTTCACAGGCTTCTGTGATTGCAGTTTCGGCATTTTCAACGATTACCTCTTCACCAAAAACATTGATGAAGTGTTTGGTGCGCCCAGAAATTTTGATCCGATACGGAGAAGTAGAGGTAAACTTGATCGTATCACCAATGCTATAGCGCCAGAGCCCCGCATTCGTGGAAATTACCATTGCGTAGTTCTTTCCGATCTCGACCTCGCTTAATCCAATTGTCTCGGGGTATTCATCGTCAAGTTTTTCTACCGGGATAAACTCATAGAATACTCCGTAATCAAGCATTAACAATAAATCATCAGAGTCCTTTCTATCCTGGATGCCAAAGAATCCTTCACTTGCGTTGTAGGTGTCCCAATATTGCATCTTTTCCGATGGAATGAGGGACTTAAACAGATTCTTATAGGGATGAAAAGCCACAGCCCCATGGAAGAAGACTTCAAGGTTAGGCCAAACTTCCAGGATGTTGCTCTTCTTTTCAAGCTCAAGTATGCGCTGGATAAGCAGCACTGTCCAGGTGGGCACACCTGCGATGTTCGTCACATTGACCTTTGCAGTCTCTGCTGCCAGCTTGTCAATCTTCTCTTCCCAATTGTTCATGAGCGCTACGTCTAAACTTGGGGTGCGAATAAACTGCGCCCATGGAGGGAGGTGCTGCATGATTACAGCTGAAACATCTCCATAGTGAGAGGTAGAAGTAGGGTCAAACTCATTGACCTGATGACTACCACCCACAGCTACTCCCTTGCCTGAGAAAACTTGTGTGTCGGGGTAATTATTCACATAGATTGAAAGCATGTCTTTGCCACCTTTGAAGTGGCAGTCTTCAATCGCTTCTGTAGAAACAGGGATAAATTTACTCCTGGCATTGGTGGTTCCAGATGACTTTGCAAACCATTTAATTTCACTTGGCCAAAGTACATTCTGTTCTCCACGCATGGTGCGGTCGATGTAAGGAAATATTTCTTCGTAAGTTGAAACGGGTACGCGATTCTTGTACTCGCTATAAGTGTTGATGTCCTCAAAGCCGTACTTCCTTCCAAATTCTGTGTCTCTGGCAGTGGAAAGTAGCTTCTTCCATACCTCTTCCTGCACTTCGTTGGGATACTTCATGAAGAGCTCCATTTGGTGCATCCTCTTTTTCATGACCCAGGTGAGAATAGAATTCAGTATTTGCATAGGGGAGTAAAACCCAAATTAAAACCGATCGGAGCTATAAAACAAACTCAAATCAATCTGAGAAAGAAAGAGGATGAGTTCACAATGGCAGACTTTCTAGGAATCTACTTTTGCTCTCCGCAGTTGGAAATTTTGACCTAGATAAACTTTCCTCACCATAGGATCGTTTGCGAGTTCCTCTGCTGAGCCCGCCTTGAATAATTTACCTTCTACCATGAGGTAAGCGCGATCTGTGATCGATAGCGTTTCATCCACGTTATGATCAGTAATAAGAATACCAATGTTTTTTTTCTTGAGCCTTGATACAATGGATTGAATTTCTTCTACTGCGATGGGGTCAACACCTGCGAAGGGCTCGTCAAGCAACACAAAACTCGGATCAACAGCAAGTGCTCTTGCAATTTCCGTCCTTCTGCGTTCGCCCCCGGAGAGTACCATTCCCTGGTTCTTACGAACGTGCGTCAAACTAAATTCTTCCAGCAGTTGCTCTACTTTTTCTTTTCTGTCCTTCTTACTCATGTCGCGCATCTCAAGAGGGGCCATGAGGTTTTCTTCTACGGAAAGTCTGCGAAAGACTGACGCCTCTTGGGCCAGGTACCCAATGCCAAGTTTTGCACGCTTATACATCGGAAGTTCAGTAATGTCTTGGGTATCGAGGAAGATCTGCCCCCCATTGGGTTTGATCAAACCGACAATCATGTAGAAGCTAGTGGTCTTTCCAGCACCATTTGGTCCGAGTAGTCCAACAATTTCGCCTTGTGAAACCTCCACCGACACGTTGTTAACCACGGTTCTCTTCTTGTATTTCTTGATAAGGTTATTTGCCTTTAAGATCATTGTCTTCAAATTTAATGTCCTTCAGTCGGAGTTGAAGGCTCGTGGTGCCATTATATGTGTTTTCCTCTATCGTGTAAGCGATCCTAAAAGGGTCTCCATTGGCGATGCGATCATAATGCTCAATCATATCAAAGCCAATCACGTTGATCAGCATCTCATTTCCTTTCTGACCTGCAAGAAACCTCACATGTCGATCTTTAAAGTTGGTGAGGGAATTGACTACAAAAACCTCGCCCGATTCAAAAACCGGCTTTTGATTTTCAGGTCCAAAGGGCGCCATTTGTTTTATGATCGACCTAAACTTTGCTGTAATGCTGTCAAATCTTAATCCGAGATCTATTTCAATCAGAGGGATAAGCATTTCTTCAGTGACCGTACTGGCAACTTCCTCTTCAAATCGCGCTTTGAACGCATCAAGATTTTCTTTTTTCAATGTTAAACCTGCGGCATATTTGTGTCCCCCGTACTTTTCGAGGAGGTCGCCACAATTTGAAATGGCGCGATGCAAATCAAAGTCTTTGACGCTTCGCGCGGATCCTGTAATCAAACCATTGGAGGCAGTCAGAATGACTGTGGGACGGTAAAACTTTTCGATGCAGCGCGATGCTACTATTCCAATAACGCCTTTATGCCATGAGTCTTTGAAGAGCACCGTGGATTTCATATTGGCGGACTTGTCTTCCGCCTCGATCATGGCGATGGCTTCTTCAGTAATGCTTAAATCAAATTCCCTTCTCTCATCATTTTTGACATTTACTTGCTCTCCCAGGTGCAACGCCTCCTCATAGGATTCCGCAATGAGTAACTCGACCGCATGTTTGGCGTGAGCGACTCGCCCCGCAGCGTTGATGCGAGGCCCCAAAGTAAATACAACTCCTGAGACATCAAGGTCATTGGTTATAGCTGCCAATTCCTTTAACGCCTTGAGGCCGGGTGAGGGATTTTCATTTAATTGGATTAGTCCGAAATAGCAGAGCACCCTGTTCTCTCCGTTGACCGGGACGATATCGGATGCAATACTTACAGCAACCAAATCCAAGAACTGGAAGATCTCATTTTCATGCCGATGCCTCCGAGCAAAAGCCTGAATGAGCTTAAATCCCAGGCCGCACCCACTTAGCTCTTTAAAAGGGTATTTGCAATCAGGTCGCTTGGGATCTAACACGGCAATTGCCTGTGGCAAATCGTCTCCCGGAAGGTGATGGTCGCAGATTATGAAATCAATTCCCTTATGGTCCGCCAGACTTACCATGTCGCTGGCTTTGATCCCAAGATCCAACGCGATAATTAATGTAAACCCATTTGCTTCGGCCCACAGTATGCCTTCTTTTGAAATACCATAACCTTCCTTTGACCGGTCGGGCACATAGAAATCGCAATTGGTGTAAAAAGTGCGAAGGTAGCTGTAGACCAGGGCTATAGAGGTGGTTCCATCCACATCGTAGTCTCCAAAAATTAGAATTTTCTCTTCTCGATCAATTGCAGACTTGAGTCGGCTAACTGCTTTGTCCATGTCCTTCATCAGGAAGGGATCATGGAGTTGTGTCAGGGACGGTCGGAAAAACCTTTTAGCTTCATCAAAGTCTTTGATGCCTCTTTGAACAAGTAGCGTGGCCAGTTGTGGATTTACATTGATGCTCTTGGATAAAGCATCTATCTCTTCAACCGGAGGTACTGGTTTATGAAGCCATCGCTTATTCATTAATCAATTCATTCAAAGTTGATTGCACCATTTCTGCCTGGCTCGCCATCGGTTCCTGTCCTTCCCTTTTGACCTCGTTCGCCATCTTCTGAGTTGCCAGAATTAATTAGTCCGGCCAATCCACCAAGGCCACCAGCTCCTCCAAGGCCTCCATTCCCTCCATAGCCCCTCACCACGATCCGGTTGCCAATCCAGGCACGAAGATCCGGGCAGGGCTTGCATGCTAAGGTCAAATTTCCACCATTTCCACCATTTCCACCTGCCCCACCATTTCCGCCATTTCCGCCATTTCCACCATTGCACAGCCTTGTTCCCGGGCTTCCACCACCTCCACGTCCGCCTTTACCCCCATCGCCACCGTCACCTCCGCTAAGTTCAATAAGTACACTCGCGTCAATCACAATTTGATCAAAGTACATATAAAGATTCACGCCACCTTTGGCTGCAGTGCCACGCGCCCCGGAAGTTCCGGCAATGCCGTCCTTACATGGGCCATCAGAGGTATAGCCGTCTCTGCCAGGTCTTCCCGCAATGCCATCTATTCCGTGCCCCTCTATTCTACTGCCCTTTTCAAATCGAATGTACTTTGCATGAATGAAATTGTCAGCCTTGTCACGATTTAGCACCAGCACTGCGGAGTCTTTCATTATCAAAGTATCTAGCACAATGATGTCGGAGCCGATAATCTCATGACGCTGGTTTTGCCCAATCACCAGTTTTTCTTGTCTGATTTGAGCTTGCACAAGCACGCACGTTGCAAGAAGGAGTACCGTACTTATGCGCATCGACTTCATACCACAAAGTAACGATCTTAAAAGGAAATTGCTCAAACAAAAAAAGAGCAGCACTTACGTACTGCTCTCTTTAATGCTTTCTATACCGAACTTATTCTTCTGCTTTTTTTGGAGGCTGCCCATCAACAACGCCTTCGAGTACGTCTTTGATCTCTACCCTTGTTCCGTCTTTGTAGGGTACGATCCAGGCATCGCTTACGCCCATTTCGCGCATGTATTTTTTGAAGGTGTCTGCTTCCCAATAATCACGGAAAATGCCGATAGTGATTTTCTGTTCGCCTGTTTCTGCTTTTTCACCACCAAAGTTTGGATTGTTTTCAAAATACTTCGAGAGGTCTTTGTTCTTGAACGCACCAATTTGAACCTTAAAAACCACTCCTTTTGAATAGTCCATTTCGTTCACAGGTGGATTGGCTTGCAGCTTAGCCAGTTCTGACTTGGCGCTTGTAAGTTCACTTCTCATCCTGGAAATCTGATCTTCCAACTCTGCGATTCTGGCGTCTTTGTCACTTACGCTTGATTTTAGTTGGTTGATTTCTGTTGATAGCGTGCTTACTCGACTATCTGCCTCTTGCTTAGCATCTACGAAACCTTTCAGGGACTCGGGGTTCTTGGCGTATTGCTTCGCTCTTTTTTTCCACTCCTTCTTCTCTTGCTTTGAGAGTTGTGCGAAAACTTGGGAGCCGGAAAAAATCATGGCCAGGCAGAGAAATAATACTCTAGTTTTCATAATGATATCAGTTGTTTGTGCTTAAAAGTAATAAAAAAACTTGATTTGGGGCTTTTTAGAGCTCTTTCTAACCGGGAATGACGTCAACTTATAGAAATTAAAGTCTTCATATTCCTGATCCCACCATCTTTTCTGGTCTTACCCACTCATCGAATTGCTCTGATGTCAGGAGCCCAAGTTCAACAGCGGCCTCTCTTAGCGTTTTATTCTCCTTATGGGCTTTTTTGGCGATTTTGGCAGCATTTTCGTATCCAATGTGCGTATTTAATGCGGTCACTAGCATAAGGGAATTTTCTAAATGCTGCTTGATAATGGGAAGGTTTGGTTCGATGCCCATAGCACACTTCTCGGTGAAAGACACGCATGCGTCACCAAGGAGTCTGGCCGACTGAAGAACATTCGCAGCGATCACGGGCTTAAAGACATTGAGTTCAAAATGACCGGTAGCCCCTGCCATCGAGACCGCTACATCATTGCCCATCACCTGCGCGCAGACCATTGTCAGTGCTTCTGGCTGTGTCGGATTAACCTTACCTGGCATAATTGATGATCCTGGTTCATTGTCAGGAATCACAATTTCGCCTATCCCGCAGCGAGGACCTGAGCTAAGCATACGTATGTCGTTTGCAATTTTCATGAGCGAAACAGCAGCTCGCTTCAATGCCCCTGACAACTCCACCATAGCATCATGTGCGGCCAGTGCCTCAAATTTGTTTGGCGCGGTAACGAAAGGATACTTAGTTAAATCTGCAATCTTTTTTGCCACCAAAACATCGTAGCCCTTTGGGGTATTGAGTCCGGTGCCCACAGCAGTGCCTCCCAGTGCCAGCTCCTTTACCATTTCAAGTGCGTTGTGGATTGCTCGTATGCTGTTGTCAAGTTGCTGCACATAGCCCGAGAACTCTTGTCCTAGCGTCAGGGGGGTGGCGTCCATAAAATGGGTGCGGCCGGTCTTCACCACATTGTTAAATTCTGCCACTTTTTTATGCAGAGTGTCCCTAAGCAATTGGATCCCCGGAATGGTGGTCTCCATTACGAGCTTGTAGGAGGCGATGTGCATCGCTGTGGGGAAAGTGTCATTTGAAGATTGCGACTTATTTACATCGTCATTCGGGTGAAGCACTTTTTTTTCGTCTGCAAGTTGTCCGCCATTAATTACGTGCGCTCGATAGGCAATCACTTCGTTTGCATTCATGTTACTTTGTGTTCCTGAGCCCGTTTGCCAAATCACCAGCGGAAATTGGTCATCGAGGTTTCCTGCTAGTATTTCATCACAAGCCTTACCAATCAATTCTGATTTATCCTTGGATAATGCACCAAGCTCCGTATTAGCTTGCGCTGCAGCTTTCTTCAAGTAGGCGAAAGCATGTATGATTTCTTTAGGCATACTAGCCTCGGGGCCGATCTTAAAGTTATTTCTCGAACGCTCCGTTTGAGCGCCCCAATATTTGTCGGCAGGCACCTTAACCTCGCCCATTGTATCTTTTTCTATGCGAAAATTCATAATGCGATTGTTTTGCAGGTAAAAATAGAAAGCTAGATCGAATTGCCCCAAATTACTTGCCTCAACTACAATTACGAGTGGACACGTAAAACACTTTCTCTATCACCACCAGCCGCGTATTGACAATAGGGTGATTAGAGCACGATGAGATCAAGGATACTGACTAACCAAAGGAGGTCATTACCATGGATGTTGCGTGGGATTGAAAGTATGTAAAAGCTATTGCAACCATGCCTACATCAACTAATTTGCAAGCCAACAATTTTGGTCATGGTAAAACAATTCATTCAGGACAACAAGGAGCGATTTCTAGAAGAGCTATTCGAACTTCTTCGCATTCCATCGGTAAGTGCCGATAGCAGGCATAAACAAGATGTACGTAAGGCCGCAGAATACATCAAGCAGAAACTTGAGGATGCTGGAGCGGATGTTGCGGCAATTTATGAAACCAAGGGACACCCAATTGTATACGGGGAAAAAAAGGCTGCACCTGACTTGCCTACGGTTTTGGTCTATGGCCACTACGATGTGCAGCCACCTGACCCATTAGATCTTTGGGATTCACCTCCTTTTGAGCCTGTGATCAAAAATGAAAAGATTTATGCACGAGGCGCATGTGATGATAAAGGACAGATGTATATGCACATCAAAGCTCTTGAGATAATGGCGAAGACTGACAATCTACCTTGCAATCTCAAGTTTATGATTGAGGGTGAGGAGGAAGTTGGTTCGGATAACCTGGGAATATTCGTTCGCGAAAATAAGGAGCTCCTGAAGGCAGATGTGATTCTCATATCGGACACTTCAATTATTTCACTTGACCATCCCTCTATTACGGTCGGTTTGCGAGGTCTTAGTTACATGGAAGTTGAGCTAACCGGTCCGAACCGAGATCTTCACTCGGGCGTTTATGGTGGTGCGGTGGCTAATCCGATCAATACCCTATGCGATATGATTCATTCGTTGATTGATGAAAAAGGCCGTATCACGATACCTGGCTTTTACGACAACGTTGCAGAGCTAAGTGGTGTCGAAAGAGAAGCATTGAATCTGGCGCCTTTTAATTTGGAGGAATACAAGAAAGACCTGAAGATAGAGGAGGTAAAAGGTGAGGAGGGCTATACTACTCTAGAACGCACAGGAATTCGACCAACGTTGGACGTAAATGGTATTTGGGGCGGGTACACCGGTGAAGGCGCAAAGACGGTCTTGCCTTCGAAGGCAAATGCCAAGATCTCCATGCGCTTAGTTCCAAATCAGAAAAGTGCGGAGATAACGGAACTGTTCACAAAGCATATGAATAGAATTGCACCGCCCTACGTGAAGGTAAAGGTGACAGCTCATCACGGTGGAGAACCTGCTGTTACGCCTACGGACTCCGCAGCTTACCAGGCGGCAAGCAGGGCGTTTGAGAAAGTTTGGGGTAAAACCCCTATTCCATCCCGAGATGGAGGAAGTATTCCAATCGTGGCACTTTTCAAGAAGGAACTGGGTTTGGATACTGTGCTGATGGGGTTTGGTTTGGACAGCGATGCCATTCATTCACCTAATGAGCACTATGGCATCAAGAATTTCTTGCTGGGGATCGAGACCATTGTTGCCTTTTATGAGCAATATGCCAAGAGATAAGATGCCGTAATGACGATTCGGGAAGAAGTGAACCAACCATTAACTCGTCTGTTCGTTTAGCCAATTGACTCGATTTTTTTCAAAAGATACTATGGGTACAAGATTCTCACTTTTAGCTTCCTTGCTTTTACTCACATTTTCAGGAGTATCGCAAATATTGCAACCGGCAAAGTGGTCTCCTGCCATTTCATCGAACAGCGTCAAGGCCGGTGAGGAGATTGAGATTATTTTCAATGTTACGATTGACAAGGATTGGTACTTGTATTCAAGTGAATTTGATTGCGAAGATGGCCCCATCAAAACGTCAGTGACATTAGAGCCAAATGCGGGATATGAACTTGTAGGAACGTTGGTTGCCATCAATCCCGTGGACAAGTACGATGACATTTTTGAATGCGATGTGAAGGTCTTTAAGAAGACTGCACAGTTCAAACAGAAGGTGAGAATTCTCAGCGCAGGAGTGGTGATCAAAGGAGAGTACGAATATCAGGTTTGTACGGAAGTGGATGGTCGATGTGTACCTGGGGATGGGGAATTTGTATTTGATAAAATACAAGTGAGTGGTGCTGCGGTTCCCGCGATCGAACCGGCTAGCACAGATACTAATCCGATTATCACCACTGACGAGGATATTACAAAAACGGATGAGGCCGTAGTGAGTTATGATAACAAAGGGCCAAGGATTGATGAGTCAATACTCGAAGGAGAGAACACCTTAAAAAGTGATTCATTCATCGCCTATTTGCTATTTGCTTTTGTGCTTGGTCTAACCTCTCTTATCACGCCTTGTGTTTTCCCGATGATCCCAATGACAGTGACCTTCTTTCTGAAGGAAGGACAAAGTAAGCGGGTAGGCGTGCGCAACGCTTTCCTGTTTGGGTTTTCTATTATCCTCATCTACACGTTGGCAGGTACCATATTTGCTTTTGCGCTGGGTGCAGAGGGGCTGAATGCTTTGGCAACCCATTGGGCTCCAAATCTCTTCGTGTTTGTCATATTTATAGTCTTTGCACTGTCCTTCCTGGGACTTTTTGAGATCAACGCCCCGCATCAACTGGTCAATAAGGTGGATCAGCAGGCCGAACGAGGTGGTTTGGTCGGAGTGTTTTTTATGGCGGCTACGCTGGTACTCGTTTCATTCTCCTGTACGATACCAATCGTAGGCAACGTGGTGGTGCTCGCTGCAGGCGGGGCAGTTATCAAGCCCATTCTCGCCATGTTTTTCTACGCTTTGGCCTTTGCCATTCCTTTTACATTGTTTGCAATATTTCCTGAGTGGATCAAGGGCTTACCAAAATCTGGAGGTTGGTTGAATTCTGTAAAAGTGACTTTGGGATTTTTGGAATTGGCCCTTTGTCTCAAGTTTTTCAGTATCGCTGATCAGGCTTATCACTGGGGACTACTAGATCGAGATACCAACCTTACCATCTGGATTGTAATTTTTGTGTTGTTAGGATTTTACTTTCTTGGTAAAATTCGCTTGCCGCACGATAGCCCCGTGGAGAAAGTCACAGTACCGAGGTTGTTTCTGGCCATCGCTACCTTTTCCTTTGTGGTGTACCTGATTCCAGGATTATGGGGAGCTCCGCTAAAGGCGCTGGCTGGATATGTACCCCCAAAGCACACGTTGGACTTTGATCTGGTGAGCGAAAGCAATCAGGTAGGAAATTCACTATGCGAGGAACCCCGCTATGCTGAATTTCTTCACATTCCACACGGACTAAAAGGATACTTTGACTATGATCAAGCTATCGAATGTGCACGGAAACTGGACAAACCACTTTTTATTGATTTTACTGGTCATGGTTGTACAAACTGCCGCGAAATGGAGGCGGTGGTGTGGTCCGACCCACAGGTGTTGCAACGACTGAGGAATAACTTTGTAATGGTCGCGCTTTACGTGGATGACAAAACGGTATTGCCAGAAAAGGAATGGTTTACTTCGTCTTATGATGGTAAGGTGAAAAAGACACTTGGCAAACAAAACGCTGACTTGCAAATTGCTAACCTTGAGAATAATGCGCAGCCATTCTACGTGTTGGTTGGCAAAGATGAGCGTGTGTTGGCCTGGCCGTTTGGCTATGATAAGAACCCGGAAAACTTTGTGAAATTCCTCGACTCAGGACTGAAAAAGTACGAGGAACTCTACTGAGGGCAGTTTTTGGGGTTTTTTGCATGATTTTCACTAGCTTTGCCTTGCTTGCTGGAACCCCTCCTTTGATTTTTTTGCCTGAATGCCAGCTCGCGTCATTTTTTTGACTAAATGCATTTAAGAAAGTCTATGAGGAGCAAAGTATTAATTATATCGCTGGGTGTGGTGGCATTGATAGCCACACTTTTTGCGGTCGACTCCGCCACGGATATTTTTTCCCTTAAAGGAGAATTTGATACGCAAGAAGAGAGCACAAGTGTTGTGGAAGTTAATATAGTGGAGCCCACGCTTATGTACGGAATGGTTATTGACAGTTTGACTTTAACTGAGGCGAGGGTAAAGAGGAACCAAAGATTCATTGATTTGCTGGACGGACACTACGTCTCTGCAGACGTCATGCGACAGCTTAACTTTGTGCCTAGAGATCTATTTGATTTTCGAAAAATAGTCTCAAGTAAAAAGTATACCCTGCTTTCGCGAAACGATTCTTTAAAGACCCTGCGCGCCATCATATATGAGCCCAGTGCCATTGATTATGTGATCTTTCACTTGGAGGACAGCCTGGTGGTAGAGCCTTGCCAAAGAGAGGTGGTGATAGCTGAAAAAAGTATTGCGGGTGTGATTCAATCGAGCCTCTCCCAAACAATAGAGGAGCTAGGCATTACCCACGAGCTAACGAATAAGTTTGTTGATATTTTTGCATGGCAAGTTGATTTTCAGCGGCTACAAAAAGGAGACAAATTTAAGCTCATCTATGAGGAACAACTTGTAGATGATGTCACCATCGGCATAGGGGCCATTAAGGGAGTTTACTTCGAGCACTACGACAATGGTTACTATGCGATTCCGTATGATCAGGGTGACGGCCTCGACTATTTTGATGAGCGTGGCAACAGCCTAAGGAAAGCCCTACTAAAGTATCCTATTGAGTTTACCAGGATCAGTTCACGATATTCCAGAAGTCGCTTCCATCCTGTCCGCAAAGTGTTCAGAGCGCATTTAGGAACTGACTTTGCCGCACCTGCAGGCACACCCATCAGGTCTGTGGGGGATGGTATAGTACTCGAGGCCCGTTACACTGCCAACAATGGGAATTACGTGAAGATCAGGCATAACAGCACATATACCACCCAATATCTTCACATGTCAAAGATTGCCTCGGGGATGAAACCGGGCGTAAGGGTGCGACAGGGTCAAAATATTGGATATGTGGGGAGCACTGGGCTGGCTAACGGTTCGCATCTTTGCTACCGATTTTGGAGAAATGGCGTCCAGGTGGACGCCCTGCGCGTTGACCTTCCCCCTTCTCAACCTATAAAGGAAGAAAACAAGCTTCAATTTGAAAATCAGATGAAGGGTGTTTCGGCCCGACTGAAAGCAATTTCTTTCCCAGTTTCAAGAGAAGAAGAAAGCATTGCCGCTGGGAGATAAGGTTTTTACCTGTTTACGCTTCAAGGGTAATTTTTAATTGCGTTTTTTTGTTAGATTAATCAACGCGTGGGTTGTGTAGCGGATGAACAAACATTTTACCATTCTATGTACGATCATGTGCATTGCCTTTGCTTCAACAGCACAAAGGGTAGGAGTGGTGTTGAGTGGTGGTGGCGCCAAAGGCCTTGCCCATGTGGGAGTGCTAAAGGCACTTGAAGAAAATGAGATTCCGATTGACTATGTGACTGGCACATCGATGGGTGGCATCATCGCGGGAAGTTATGCAGCGGGCATGAGTCCGGATCAGATTGAAGACATTGTTTTATCGGAGGAATTACTTCGATGGATAAATGGGAAGCAAGAAGAAGACTTCAATTATTTCTACAGCAAGAAGGACGATCACCCTTCCTTTATTAAGGTGAACCTTTCACTTGATTCGACATTTAGTTTCCTGTTCAACAGTAGTATTGCCAGTGATCAGTCTTTGAATTTTGCACTGGCAGAAAAGTTTGCACTGCCCTCATCAGTTTCAAAAAATAACTTTGATAGCTTAATGGTACCGTTGCGCGTAGTGGCGGCTGATGTCTTTACACAAAATGAGATAGTACTAAGTAGTGGTGTGCTGAGCGATGCCCTGCGCGCCACCCAAACGGTTCCATTCTTCTACAACCCAATCAAAGTCGAAAACAAATATCTTTTTGATGGAGGGGTTTACAACAACTTTCCCGTGGATGTGATGCAGGAGGATTTTAATCCTGATATTATTATCGGGTCCAATGTCTCTACAAAAATATTTGAGGAGTATCCTTATGATGAAGATGAAAAGTTGATTTCGAAATCTCTTCTATACCTTCTCCTTGATAAATCTGACCCCTCCCAGATCCCCGAGGGTGGTATCTACGTTCAGCCTAACCTCGCAGGATACACAGCGCTAGACTTTACAAAGGCAAAAAGCCTTGTAGATAGCGGATATGTTCAAACAATGCGACAAATGGATGAAATCAAGGCGAAAGTGGCGGCAAGGAGGACTTGTGAATCTGTAGCAATCAGCCGAAATATTTTTAACAGCAAAGCCAAGCCGCTACTTATTGAAGAGATTCAATATGAGGGCTTTAATCCTCGGCAGCAGCGGTATCTAAATAAATATTTTGATAGAGGAAGGCGCCCCCTCTACTACAGTGATGTGAAGAAAGGCTACTTCAAAATCGTGTCAGAGGATTATTTCAGAAATGTGTATCCAAATATTCTGTACGATACAGCGCAGGATCAATACAATTTCAAATTGTCAAAAAGACCTAACAACAATTTTCAAGTTGACTTTGGAGGTGTAATTGCCACTCGAAGTATCAGCAACATTTTTCTTGGATTAAACTACTATTATTTTAATCGTGCATTGATTAACTCAACACTAAATTTTTATGCTGGCAATTTTTACAAATCGATAGAGGCAAAATTTAGAATTGATATGCCGAGGCTGGGACAATTCTACGTAGAGCCAGAAGCGCTTGTCAATAACTGGGACTTTCTTCAAGGCAAGGATATCATCGTTACAGAGTCCACACCCACGGTTTTATCCAGGATCGATAGAAAGGTTGGAGTAAGTATTGGATTCCCAGCGGGAAGACATTTCAAAACGACAATACGCAGTCATTACGTAAACAACAATGACCGCTACATCAATAGTGCAGTTCTTAACTCTAGTGATACGCTAGACAACTTAAAGCTGAGTGGCTTTCGAACGGGCATAAGCTTTTCAAGCAACTCTCTTAACAGAAAGCAATATGCATCAGAGGGAAGGCATTTTGAGTTTGCGGGCGATTGGTTTTCGATGAAAGAACACTTTTTGCCTGGCACCACTTCCATTGAAACCCAAAGCCAGGACAATACACGCAGTTGGGTGAGAGCGAGGTTTACGCTGGAGCAATATTTCAAAGCAGGAATATATAGTTCGGGGTATTATGTCGATGGCGTGTTTTCCAATCAACCGTTGTTTACCAACTACCAGGGCTCGCTAATCAATGCACCAGCATTTTATCCCCTGCAGGATAGCAAGACGCTGTTTCTACAAAACTTTAGGGCTTTTAATTTTGTCTCTGGGGGCTGGCGCAACGTGTTCAACATTCGCAATAACCTCGATTTCAGAGTTGAAGGGTACGTGTTCAAGCCGTTTGAAGCGATCGTGGCTGGCCAAAATCAAGAGGCGGTCTTGGACGATAATTTTAGCAAAATATTCTTTGCGGGTACAGCAGGAATGGTGTTTCATAGCACGATAGGTCCTATCAGTTTAAGCTTCAACTATTACGATGATCCTGAGAATCAATTCGGGGTATTACTCCATGTAGGTTTTCTCCTATTTAACAAGAGTTCGATGGACTAAAATGGTCCTTGGCGTGCGTTTTTCCCCGAATTTGACTGCTGAGAATTTAAGTTGACAATGTATTATTTTCTCCATTTTTAAATTTTTTAAGTATGTTTAATCCTTAAATCAGGATTACCTGCAATTCCTATATGAATAGACTTATAGTTGTGGCTTGTTTGATGCTTTGCACCTACTCCTGGAGCACTGCCCAGGTTGTGCAATGGGGATCGAAAGTAGTGGACTTCTCTTCTGAACTAACGCCTGTACAGTACTCAGCAAATCAAATTTTAGGTAAGCCCAACGTGTTGCCTGCGGGAGGCCAAAATCCGAGCGCTTGGACACCGGATAAGCCAAAACGAAAAGAGTTCATCAAAATCGGATATGAGAACCCAATTGAGATTCAACAAATCGCCATTGCCGAGTCGTACAACCCTAGTGGTCTTGTTAATGTGTACCTATATGATGCGGCAGACCGGGAGTATTTAGTGCACACTTTTAACCCCAATGTCATACCCCTCCAAGGCCGGATGCTCAACGTGTTCGTGGAGAAAACGCCATACAAGGTAGCTGCGGTGAAGCTTGAATTTGATGGGGCCGCGTTGCCAGATTACTTCTCTATTGATGCGGTGGCGATTTCGGACTCTCACTATCCCATAATAGCTGATATATCTATACCGGAGCTGCTGAGAAAAGGCATTCTTGTAGAGCGCCTGGATGATGCCGTCAATAGTGACAATAGCGAGTTAAATCCACTGCTCTCTCCGGATGGAAAGACCCTTTACTTCAGCAGGAGTAATCACCCGGAAAATATGGGAGGAGTAAACGACAAGGAAGACATATGGTATTCTGAACTTGGGCCAGATGGCAAGTGGAGTCTGGCAAAAAACATGGGTCCAAAATTCAACAACGAAAATCCAAACTTTATCAATGCCGTTTCTGCCACTCCTGATGGCAAATCTGTGATCATATTGCTAGGGAACAAATATGGTAAAGAGGGGAAAATGACGGCCGGAGTTTCAGTGAGTGATAACCTCAATGGTGCCTGGTCGGATCCCAAACCCTTGGAGATCGAAAACGACTATAACTTTAATGAGAAGGCAAACTATTTTATGGCCAATACCCGCACCGCCTTGCTGATGTCAGTGGAGCGTGAAGATTCCAAAGGCGGTAGAGACTTGTATGTGAGTTTTCAAAAGAATGACAGCCTGTGGAGCGAGCCACTCAACTTGGGAGAGGTGGTCAATAGCGCAGGCGAAGAGACTGCCCCGTTTTTAGCCTCTGACAACAAGACTTTATACTTTTCCTCCAATGGATTCAGTGGATTTGGAGGCAGTGACGTCTACATGAGCAAGCGCCTGGATGACACCTGGACCAATTGGTCAGAGCCAGAAAACCTGGGCCCGGATATCAATACCAAGTTGGATGACTTATTCTTCAATATTCCCTCCACCAGTGAATATGCCTATTACTCAAGGGAAGTAGCACAGGACAACGCAGATATTTATCGCGTGAAGATGCCCGTGTTCTTAGCTCCTGAACCAATTGTGATTGTGAAGGGCAAACTTATCGATGCGAAAACGGGATTACCGATTGCTGCTAAGATAATTTACGAGCAACTTCCGGAGGGCAAGAAGGTAGGAGAAATCCAATCCAATCCTGAAACTGGTGAATATGAAATTCATTTGCCAGGGGGTTATCTCTACGGAGTAAGGGCTGAAGCAGATGGACATATTTCTGAAAACCAAAGTTTGGATCTACGCAATGTAACTGCCGATGGTGAAGTGAGAAGCCAGAACATACAGTTGCAACCTATTGAAGTGGCGAAGATTGAGCCGGATGCCAAGATTAGGTTGAATAACATATTCTTTGACTTTGATAGGGCGGTGCTTAAGGAGGAATCCTTCCCTGAACTCAATCGAATCGTTGAACTTCTGCAAAACAGAGGCACCATGGAGGTTGAAATTGCGGGTCACACGGATTCTACAGGACCTGAGACTTATAACCTGGGCTTGTCGGAGCGAAGGGCGAAATCCGTGGCAAAGTATTTGACTGACAAAGGTGTGGGTAGCGGAAGAGTAACGATCAAATACTATGGAGAGACCATGCCATTGGAATCAAACGGCACAGTGGAAGGAAGAAGAAAGAACAGGCGCGTAGAATTTAAGATATTGAAGTTGTAAAATGAATCAAGATCTAATGAGTACGAACAAGGTGAAGCTTATCCTATTGGCTGCGTGGTGCCTTACTTCATACGCATACGCCCAACCCGCAGATACGCTCATTTACGCTGTGGGCAACATTACAAGCGCGGCAACGAATGAGCCCGTTGAGGCCCGTATTTCTTATGAAAGCTTGCCTTACGGAAGCAAAGTTGGATTGTTGAGGGGCAGTGAATTTCGTTTCCCACTATTTGACAAAGAAAGGTATTCTATAACCGTGGAGGCAGTAGGTTATGCCCCAGCCAAATACATGCTGGATCCTGCGGAAGCCGATGCGGAAAGGATCGTTCGAAGAGATGTACAATTGGGATTGCCAAGCAGCGCTGCCGCGGTTGCAAATGACACTCATACGGAGGGAAAGGTTCTCGTGCTCGACAATCTGATCTTCGCACTTGGTAGAGCGAAAATAGACGAAAGATCACACGCGGAATTGGATTCAGTAGTGATGATGATGAATCAGAATCCCAATATGATCATTCAGCTTGAAGGACATACAGACACCCGTGGAGATCCCAAGCAAAATCTAAAACTGTCGGAAGCGCGAGTGGAGGCAGTCAAGGACTACCTGGTATCCAAAGGGATCTCTAAGAAGACAGTCAAGACCAAGGCCTTTGGTGGTACGCAGCCGGTGTCCAAAGAAGACACAGAAGAGGCTCACCGCCTAAACAGAAGGGTGGAACTTCGAATTCTTAAGAACTGATTTGTTAAAACCTTAGGGTTTTGAAGCCAGCATGCTCCGAGCGGATTGCTGGTCTAAGGCAGCAATTTCGGTCATTACATTTGCAAGTAGCGTTTTTAGTTCGGTGATACGTGGGGACTGGTAGTAGTTCTGAGCTGCACTCAACAACTCCAACGATCGGGACCATTCCCTGTTGTTAAATGCCTTCACGGATTGATTGTAATATAATAAGCCAATAAGCTCGGTATTTGAAACCTCTCGGAACAGGGGAGATATTGCATCTGCTTTGAAGCTCGCAATTCTTGCTTCAATCTGATCGGGCTGGTTTACAAAGCCATCCAAAGGGTCCGTAGATTCAAACAGCACGTCACCCTCAACGGAACGCACAAGGATAAAAATGTGAAAATCGGTTTCGATCGTGGTATACTGGTAGCCCAGGTCTTGTAGCAGTGCACTGTATAGGGCTGTGGCGGTAAGACAATCGTACTTTCCGCTTTTAAAAATCTCGTCAAAAGACGCGTATTGCTCATACTGCTTCAGCAACTGTCGATGGGTAATACTAAATACTGCCCTGAGAAATTGATGATCAGATTTTGTCCTCTTAGCGCGCAGTTTCTCAAGCACTGCCTCAACCTCTGCACCTACACCGACACCTTGAACCGTTTTGATTGACTCCGAATAAGAAGCCAATAGCGAACCATGCTGAGCAAAACCGCAATGGCTCAGAATGGTAAAAAATGCTATTAAGGTCAAAAATCGCATCAAATCAGTCCAATGTTAAAATCAGGTAACATGAAATTAACATAAACGTAACATTATGTCAATAGAGTTAACAATTTCTTAACATTGGGCTTAGGCGCGAATTTTGAATAAATTTCGAAATGGACCTACAGACCTTCTCAAGTCAACCAAGTACCGATCAGATTGGAGGGATTTTTGAGCAATTGCGCAAGCGAAGTATTACCCTTCGAAATGAGGGAATAGCTGAGCGAAGAAAGCGTCTGAAGAGGTTGCTGAATTGGATACTAAATAACCGTCAGCGTATCAATAAAGCCATTTTTGAGGACTTTGGAAAACCTGCAGCGGAAGTCGATATCTCGGAAGTTTATCCCGCAATTGATGAGCTACGGAACGCATTAAGAAATTTAGAGCAGTGGACTAAGCCTGAAAAGGTTGATGCACCCCTGAATTACCTGGGCACTCGTTCGGAGGTACGCTATGAGCCTAAAGGTAATTGCCTGATCATCTCTCCGTGGAATTACCCATTCTTACTGGCGGTAGGACCCCTTATTTCGTGCCTGGCCGCAGGGAATACTGCCATCCTTAAGCCCTCTGAACTTACTCCGAATACTTCCGCACTGATTTGCAAGATGGTTTCGGAAGTCTTTGCCCCTGACGTGGTGCAGGCATTTGATGGGGATGTAGATGCTTCGAAGGAACTACTTAAACTTCCTTTTGATCATATCTTTTTTACCGGAAGCCCAGGGGTGGGTAAAATCGTAATGAAAGCAGCGGCTGAAAACCTTTCTTCAGTGACCTTGGAGCTGGGGGGCAAATCACCTGCGATTGTCGATAAGACGGCAGACCTAAAGGACGCAGGTAAGCGTATTGCGTTTGGCAAATTTTTGAACAACGGACAAACCTGTATTGCACCTGACTACTTGCTGGTACATGAAGAAGTGATAGACGCTTTAAAGGAGCAGATCATTTTCCAAACAAAGAAGCTTTTTGGGGATGGAGAGCGGGTCACGATAAATTCCGAATCTTATGGAAAGATTGTGAGCTCAAAGCACTTCCAGCGATTGCACGAATTACTGGATGAAGCAATAGAAAAAGGAGCGAATGTAGAAATGGTGGGTGAGGCTGATTCTGAGAAGTTATTTTTTCCACCAACTTTAATTTCAAATGTTTCATCAGGTTCGCGGATCTTGGAGGAGGAGATATTTGGCCCGTTGCTGCCCCTAATTCCATTCAAGGATGCCCAGGAGCCAGTTAACCTGATCAATAGCAAGCCAAAACCGTTGGCGCTGTATGTTTTTGCCAGAAATAAGTCATTTGTAGAATCCGTTTTGACTTCAACTTCATCAGGAGGGGCTTGCATCAACGACTGTGTCTTGCAATTTGCCCATGGCAACTTGCCTTTTGGCGGAGTTAATAATAGCGGCATAGGTAAGTCTCACGGCTTTAGTGGATTTTTGGCCTTTTCAAACCAGAAACCGGTACTGAAGCAAAGGAGGGGAATTGCCCTTAGTTACTTCTTTTACCCTCCATTCAGTGCTGCCATGAGAAAAAGGATAGAGCCTATCATGAGGTGGTTTTAAGGCACCATTTGCATTATACTTTCGTTAAGACTAGAGGAGCACACTTTTTGTGGTAATGCGTTCATAAAGGTATTTGCTAATTTTACATCCTCATTAAGAAACGGGTATGCATATGATCAAAAAGGTTCTAATTGGGTTGGCCATCTTATTTGTACTGTTGATTGCTACCGCCATTGCTATTCCCTTCTTTTTCAAGGATGACATCAAGAAAGCAATTGATAAAGAGATTGCTACTGCAATCAATGCTGACGTCCTGTTTGATGTTGATGATTTTGACCTGACACTCTTTAGGAATTTTCCGAATGCCACAGCAGAAATCAAAAGCCTTGGTGTTTTTAATAGAGCTCCATTTGAAGGCACTCCCTTGTTCGTGATTGAAAGATTAGACATTGAAGTGAATTTGAAGGAGCTGATTTTCGGTTCAGAGTTACGGCTGAAAGGCATTACGCTTGTACGTCCTCAGATAAATGTCAAGGTGTTGGAAGACGGGCGAGCCAATTGGGACATCACCTATCCTTCAGTTGATACGGTGCAGGTTGAGGAGGAGCAGGCTGGCTCATTCTCATTTGGAATTGATCATTGGGAAATTATCGATGGAGACGTGGTGTATGACGATAAGTCGATTCCTTTCCTTTTGTCCCTTAAGGGCCTGAACCATACGGGTAGTGGAGACTTCAATGAGAAGGCTTTCGATCTGAAAACAAATACGGCAGCTGACACACTTACGGTGGTTTATGATGGTGTAGAATATATTAGTAATAAGCGACTAGCAGCAGATATGGTACTGGGGATCAGCGAGGATTATTCTCTCTTTACTTTTAAAGAAAACATTGCCAAACTCAATGATTTCGGTTTAGGATTTAACGGTTGGTTCAAAATGAATGAAGCCAGCTATGATATGGATATTACCTACGAAACTCAGCAAAGCACATTCAAGAGCCTCCTTTCCCTTGTGCCTGGAATGTATACCAGTGAGTTTGGCGATATTGAAACAGATGGGAATTTGTCCTTTGCAGGATTCGTCAAAGGAAGCTATTCGGAATCTCAAATGCCCGCCTTCAATTTACTAGCAGATGTGGAAAAGGGCATGTTCAAATATCCTGACCTTCCGACTGCCATCACTAATATTGGTATGAATCTTTTGATAGATAATAAGGATGGTGTCATCGAAAATACGGTGGTGGACCTGAAACGTTTACATCTTGACTTCGGAGGGAACCCGGTAGAAGCCAAGATGCTGATTGAGAACCTTCGAGATTATAGGATGGATGCTAACGTAAAGGCCAAACTTAATTTAGCCGAACTCAGCCAGATGTTCCCGATGGAAGGTCTGGAGATGAAGGGGAGCTTTTCGCTTGATGCAACGGCTCAGGGTGTTTATGACAGCATCAAAAAGGTAATTCCAAAGGTGAATATGGCAATGAGTCTTTCCAACGGCTACATCAAATCAGCTGATCTGCCCTGGCCATTAGAGGACTTGCACTTTAGCAGCACCATCGTGAATGAGTCAGGAAGAATGGCAGAAACTTCTATCAATGTGAACGACCTTTCCATGCTCATGGATGGGGAAAAGTTTGTGGCTGACATGCATATCCAAAATCTGGACGATTATACATGGGATGTAAAAGCAAATGGTGGAATCGACCTGGAAAAAATGACAAAGATATTCCCTATTGCAGGCATGAGTCTTGCAGGAAAGGTGATCGCTAATATTCAAACAAAAGGCAAAATGTCAGATCTGGATGCTGGTCGATATGATCGCCTGCCTACCAGTGGCACAGCTAACTTAACCAATTTTAAATACAGCGCCAGTGACCTGCCTTATGCAGTGAGCATAAGCTCCGCAGAAGCTGCTTTTGATCCAAAGAAAATTGATCTAAAAAACACAGAAGGAACAATAGGAAAGAGTGACTTCAAGTTGAGTGGCAGTGTGAGCAACTACATTGCTTACATATTTCAAGACAATCAGACGATTGAGGGAAACATGAAGTTTGAATCAAACCTATTGGATCTAAATGAGTTCATGACGGAGTCTGACGCCCCTGCCACTTCTGAGTCTGAAGAGGCTTACGGGGTAGTTCCTGTGCCGGAGAATATTGACTTCGTTTTGCATTCCAATATCAAAACGATCAAAATGATGGACTACACCATCACCAACGCTGCCGGAGATGTAGTGGTTAAAGATGGCATTGCAAACCTAAGAGGTCTGAATTTCAACATGCTTGGAGGTAAATTCCAAATGACGGGAACTTACAATACAAAGGACATCGCACACCCTAAGTATGACATGGACCTTAAGATTGAAAACCTGGCCATACAGCAGGCCGCAACTTCTTTCAGCATCGTGAAGACCTACGCACCCATTGCCGGCTTGGTTACTGGTGACTTCAACACAGACTTCAAGATCAGCGGTGAATTGCTCCCCACAATGATGCCGAATCTTGCGACAGTGAATGGAGGCGGTTTAGTAAAAGTGGCACAAGCTGCGCTCACCCAATCGAAGCTCGTTTCAGGTGTAACTTCACTCACCAAATTGGACAACAGCGATCAGGTAACCCTGACGGATGTCCTCATGTCAACTTCGATCGACAATGGGAGGCTTAGCGTGAAGCCTTTCGATGTCAAGTTTGGAGACTACGCCACCAACATTAGCGGAAGCACTGGACTTGATGGATCTATTAACTACCAATTGAAAATGAAAGTGCCGGCAGGAAAGATGGGCAGTCAGGCGCAGAGCCTACTCAATCAGTATACAGGTACTAATAACTCGACTTCGGAAATTGAAATTCCTCTTGGACTGGGTGGCACCTATGACAATCCCACCTTCAAGCTAATGATGCAAGAGCAAAAGCAGCAAGTGAAAGATGCGGTGACTAATGTGGCAGAAGAGAAGGGAAAGCAAGCTGTACAGGATGTGCTCAGTGGCGGCAGTAGTAAGGATGTGCTCAACAACATTCTGAAAGTTCCACAGCCTACGGACACCGCTAAGGGGGCTGCTCAAGATACCACAAAGAAAGCTCCCCCGATAGAGCAACAACTCCAGAATAAATTGAATAGCCTGCTAAAGAAGAAAAAGAACAATTAGTTAATCTTGTTCAGTTCTTGGGCAGTAAAGAAGTCATCTTCAATGAGTCTCATTAGTTGACGCGGGGAAGGGTTTATCTGATAAAACGTATCATCACCCTTTTGAACTTCAAGCACCTCAAATCTTTTGGAAAGCTTTCGAAGCAACTCTTTGCGTTTTGTGTCATCATTGATATCGATAGACAAGAACTCTATGGCTTTTGAATGTTTCTTGCGAATGAGTCGCAACACCCATTGATCCTCTACTCTGAAGTTGATAAAATAGATGTCTTGGTAAAGCTTGACTACCAACGAATCTCCAAGGCGACCTTGCCCAAGCCAATCATTGTCATTTTTATCTTTAAAATGGTAACCCTGCGCCTCAATTATCAACGTGTCAGACGCTTCTCCTGAAATTTCATTGTATGATAAATACTGACCTTGTAGTGACGTAGGAATTTCTTTTAGTGAGGCAACTCCTTTGGGCTGCGGCACCTCAAAAGATACCTCCTTGCAGGAAATAAGCAATAGGCACCAGATACATGGCCAGAGGAACTTCATAATTCAGATTGCTTATTTGAAGATACGATATTTTCGAATGAAAGATTAGGGCAATACTTGGTTTACTTCGTTTCCGTCCGTATAAACCTACGAAGCAACAATTTACAATAAGTAGTACCTTGGGCTTCTAAACCAAACCGTATTTATGAAGGCTATCCAATCCACTATTACCTTGATTCTCGTTTTGCTATTTCAAATGAGCCATGCCCAGAAGAGCGACTATAACAAAGAGATTGAAAAGCTGTCGAAGCAAAAATCCATCATTAAAGCTTTTGAAATTATTGACCAGCAGGATGGTGAGACGGTAAAGGATCATATTCTCCTCACAGAAATTCCAGCGCCTCCTTTTAACGAAACAGCACGTGGGTTGCAATTCAAAAAAATGATGGGGGCAGCAGGAGCAGATAAGGTTTGGATCGATGAGGAGGGAAATGTCATAGCGGAACGAAAAGGAAAGAAGGGCGGACGCACCGTGGGCTTGGACGCTCACCTCGATACCGTATTTCCTGCGGAGACAGATGTGAAGGTAAAAACGTTGGGGGATACGCTCAAAGCACCTGGCATCGGTGACGATACAAGAGGACTGGCAGCCATCCTTTCCGTATTAAAAGCATTGGAAAAAGCCAATATCGAAACGGAGGCAGATCTACTCATCATTGGTAGTGTGGGAGAAGAAGGTCAAGGAGACCTCCGTGGAATGAAATACTTATTTAACAACGAAGAAATAAAAATTGATTCGTGGATCGCTGTCGATGGGAGAGAGATTGGTCGAATAGTGACCGCAGGTCTGGGTTCGGTGCGCTACAAAGTGACATTTGAAGGACCGGGAGGACATTCCTGGGGCGCCTTTGGATTAGGGAACCCTCATCACGCCATTGGAAAAGCCATTGATTACTTCTCTGAAACTGCTGCGAAGTTTACCAGCACTGGACCTAAGACAAGTTTCAACGTAGGTGTAATGGGTGGAGGTACCTCCATCAATTCAATACCTTTCGAGTCTTGGATGGAGGTGGACATGCGCTCTGTAGATCCTGAGCGGCTAACCCAGATTGATGAGATATTCAACTCCTCGATGAAGAGGGCGCTGGATGACTACAACAAGAATGTAAACAAGGGCCCAAAGCTAACGATGAAAGTGGAGCAGATTGGATTGCGTCCTTCAGGGTTTCAGTCTGACGATCTGCCAATTGTGCAACGCGCGATTGCTTCAGCGAAACTTTTTGTAGATGAAAGTGAAATCAAGACGGGGCCAAGTTCCACCAACTCAAATATTCCAATTTCAAAGGGAATTCCCTCCGTTACTTTGGGAAGCGGTGGCGAAGGAGGGGGAGCTCACTCATTGCATGAATGGTGGATGAATAAAAATGGATCTGATGCCATTAAATTTATCCTGCTGCTAACAGTGGCCGAGGCAGGTCTTGCGAAGTAACCAGCGTGATGTTAAATCTAATTTGGTCGTTAGTACCTCAGTGGGGCACTTCATATTTAGCTTAGTACTAAAGGTCCAACTTATTTTTTTGATTGAGGTCCTTACTAGCGTAGAAGCCAAGATCTTTTTCTTTTAGTAACTTCACCCAAAAGGCAATTTGACCGGTGTGGTATGAGAAATGTTCTACCACGTGGATGATGATACCAATACCCGTGAGCTCATAACCCTGAACGCTCCTAAGTTTCAGTAATGAGGGTTCTTCCTGAGCAGCTATGATTTTGCAAGCGTGCTCCACGGTGTTGCGAAGTTTTGATATTAGTTCGGCTTTTGTAAAGCCTCCTGAAATACTGAATTCACCATCACGTTCACGATTGTCGGGCTCGTTTCCAATGGAGGAGATAATGTACTGTGTGATGTTGCCGCACAAGTGGATAATCAGATTTCCCACGCTGTTTAGTTGGCTGTTGGGTTTTTTCCAGACTTCTTCTTCAGTCAATTCGCCCATGCATTTCTCTACTCGTGCGAGGCTTTCCTTCATTTTGAAAACAGATTGGGACACAAATTCTTTTTCCATTTAGCTATTCTTTTGATTTAACTTAAAAAGATTTGGACCTGCTATAAGAAGGGGCACGCCATAAAATAAAATCATGGCATAGGCCATCAATGAATATCCCCTTGCAATTAGATCGATGATGCCTACCTGAGACAATAGCATGGCGGCTATCAAAGCCACAAATGATATCAGCGCTTTGTGATTACCAGAAAGATGTCTTTGCCTTTTCTCGTATATCTCCACGTCAATTCGGCCAATGAACGCGTGTATTACTCCCGTAGCGGTTTCAACCAGCGTCCAACCCACCACGACTCCAAAGACAATCACGAAGGTGGACCCAAAAGGCTCTAGCATCTTGAGCCAGGGAACCGTGGCTCCTAGTACTTGCTCAGAAGGATAATAGGCCATGATGGCCACATAAGTTAAAAACCAGGGGATTGTCATGAGCGACCCTGCGATTAGTCCAGCGGCAATGCTTTCCTTCTGCGACTTGATATTTTTTATCGTAAAAAAAGTAGACGGATAGACCCCGAGGTTATATCCTACATAGGTGATGCCGGTCCAGATGAGAAACAAAATTCCCGAGGAGCCCCCGCTATAGCTGGTGTCCCAATTGGAAAAGACCAGAGCCACTTGTTCGGATCTATCAGTGAAAACTACGATGCCAAAAATTGTGTAAGCTCCAAAGAGCGCCACGGTGCCAATTGTTTTCATTTGGGCGATGAAGTTTTCTCCCTTGTAATTGAGAAAACCAACCAGTAAAATTATCAGTATGACGCCCACCCACTGGTTGAAACCTAAAGTGTCATTCAGAATCTCACCAGCAGCAGATGCCATCACAGCAATTATGAGGATACTAAGTGCCAGGTATGAAGCTTCATAGGCAATCCAACCTTTGCCGATGAGTTTGTTTAATAGCGATTTGTAGTCATACACTTGCCATTGCCTGCATGCTTCAAAGGTGAGAATGGCCAGGAGTGAAAACCCAAAGAATATGGCGAGCCCGCTAATCCATCCGTTAGCTCCAAATTGCGCGCCATATTCTACTATCTCGCGTCCAGTGGCAAAGCCCCCGCCAATCAATACCGATTGGAGGATGATGCCCGGTAGAATCATTCGACTTAGAGCGTTGCGAGTAGTTTTAGTCAATTTTGCTTCAATTTGAGATTCCCGATTGTTCAAGGAGTTGCCTTCTCTTTCACCGTCAGGAGTATGCTATCAAGAGATTGGCGATTGTAGATTTTTCCTCTTAGGATAACGGTACTAATGTCTTGAGTGGAGGAAATGTCTTCGAGGGGATTTCCATTGAGGATAAGCACGTCCCCACTTTTTCCTGTTTCCAAAGTTCCAAATTGGTCTTGCACGCCAAGATATTTTGGCCCGCTCAAGATGGACGCTTGCAGCGCCTGCAAAGGGGTTAAACCTGCTTCGACAAAAAGAATCAATTCTTCATGTAGTGCCAATCCTGGATAAACAAATGAGTTAAGATAACCTGAATCTGTCCCTGCAATAATCATCACACCAGCTTGATGAAGTAATGGCAGCAGCGTTTTTACTTTTTCATAACGAGCATGTCTTTGAGCAATCTCTGCCTCGTCTGCTTGTGCCGCACGTATCACCCGGCCTTCATAAGTCTTGACGAGGCCTGGCCCAACGTAACTTAAATATTCATCGCGACTGTGATCATCTTTGTCCAGATAGGCAAGTGTTTTACTTATTTTTAAAGTAGGAGTAATGGCAGTTCCGTTTGCTGCAATTTTAGCATAAGCAGCGGATGCTAGTGAGGCATCAAAGGATTCAATAAAGATTTGAGTAGCATCAGCGGGACTCATTTTTCCTTCCGCCACTTTTTTCATAACCTCCTCTCTTTGTGGAGAGCCCGCCCTCAATGCATATCCGAGATGTTCCACTGAGGCAAGACCTGCATCTGATACTTGCTCGAGGGTCAGCGCAAATGGAATATGTCCAGATATTTTCATCTTTCGCATCTTCGCTTCCTTAAGGCACTCAAGGTAGATTTCGGATGAGATCGTGTTGTCGGTGATTTTCACAAAGTCAACCTTGAGTTTTTGCAGGGAATCAAACGCTGCCAGCATCTCAGCCCTGGTTCCAATTTCTAAATCGCCCAGCCAAACGGAATTGTATCCCTCGAGCTTAGGACCAGATGTAAAAAGCCTGGGACCGAATAGCTCTCCCCGATTGATTTCGTCCCTCCATTGTAAAACAGAAGGAGCGATGTCTGCGGCTGCATCCCGAACACCAGTTATGCCATTGGCAATGTATAGTGGTAGCAGATCCTTATTCTCTTGAATTAATGAGTCACCTCCCCCGAAGTGTACGTGGTTGTCCCATAGCCCTGGTAGAATGAACTTCCCTAACGCATCAATTTCATTTTGAGCCGTGTAGTTACTTTTTTGAACTTCGTCAATTATACCGTAGATCGAATCAGCATTTAGAAGTAGAATCTTATTGGAGGACACTTCTCCATTGACAATGTCAATGATTGATCCATGCTGGATCATTACATCAACTTTTGTTTTTTGCGAACTGCAGGCAATCAGCAGGCAACAGAAAAGGAGTAAAAGCGAGAGTTTTTTCATTACTATTTTCATTTCATCATTTTCTCTAATGCTACTGGTGTTCGTGGTAGTGCATCGGTCAGTACCTCTACTCCAGTAGCGGTTACCAACACCTCATCTTCCGTGAAGACAGAGATATTTTTGTCATGGTTATAGTACCAGGGCTCTACGGTGAAAACCATACCGGCTGCAAGCGGAGCTTGCGAATCGTTCGGGTCGCCTGTGCTTAGTCCTAGCTGATGTCCAAAAAAAAGACCCACTTGCATATACTTCTTCTCGGTTTCCGGAATTGCTGCATCGGCTACTTTCTTCAAGTCGGCAAATGTAATCCCGGGTTTTATTGCCGCAATGATTGCATCAGAGACCGCTGTTTCCATCAGCAGAATTTGTTTTTGTTCGTCAGTAAACTTCCCTGACACGGGAAAAGTACGTCCCATGTCACTCACATAATTTTTGTATTCGCAACCCACATCAAATATTACCAATTCTCCAGCCAGCATCTGGCGATTCCTTCTGTCATAGTGTGCAGCTAGTATGCGCCATGGCCACAACGAATTGGGCCCCGATTTGATGATTGAGGCAAAAGGAATCCGAGGGGAACCTTGCCTTTTGAATTCGCCTTCCATTTCACCTTCAAGCGTCCGCTCATCAACACCTGGCTTGATGCGTTTAACCGCCACTTCAATGCCCTTCACCGTAATATCAACCGCTTTTCGAAGCGCCTCAATTTCAAGCTCAGACTTAATGATGCGAAGCTTCCCCACAACGTGGTAGGCATTTTCCAATTTTGCCGATGGAAAAGTGCGTTGCAGATGATGTACCAGGGAAACCTCGGGACTCCAGGATGTGATGAAGTCGGTTTCGAGCTTAGTAATTGGAGTAGGAGATCCGATATTGACTGTCAAGACAAGATCTTGGTGGTCTTTTTTCTCGAGGTAGCTTTTGAGTTGCTCAATGGAGCGAATATCCGATAGTCCGCTTTTACTTTTTAATTCCGGATCGTCTCCCAGCGGTCTGCCAGGAAAATCATTTCTTCGTGAAGGACTTTCAAATCTAAAGTCACGCGCTGGAGCAAACAAAATGATCTCTTTACTCGCGCCATTAATAATCAGCATCGAATTGGGAAGCTCAAGGCCAGTGAAGTAGTTAAAATCGTCCAGTTGACGATATGACTCACCATCCGATAGCCCGTCTCTGGAGGGACATAGATAGATGGTTTTCTTTTCTTGTTGCAGTCGAAGCATCTTCTCTCTTCTCTGCGCATACTCTTCTTTGGGGAATGGAAGTGATGTCCATTCAAAGTAGCGCTGTTCAGGTGTCTGCTGTCCATAGCCAGGTGTGATGAGAGCGGTGGCCAAGCTTAGCGTCAAAGCAGATAGTACAAGGAATTGCTTCATTTGAGTGTGATTTTAATCAATGGCGTTACAAGATATGCATTTACTTTCCGCACATGTAATTATTGCTGCGATCCAATATTATTAATGACTATTTTCGGAATACCTATCAAACTAACTACTTATGAAATTTATCTATACTATTCTTTTTTGTACGGTGTATACAATGGGAATTAGTCAGGCACCCAAGTGGTCATCAAAAAAGATTACAGCAGTCAAAAATGAGGCCGCCACTAAGATTGACGAAAGATCAAAGATGGCTCAGGTGATGGTCGACAAGGTCTTCAGTTTTGCTGAACTTGGCTTTCAGGAATACGAGACATCAAAGTACATCACTGATATACTTAAGGAGAATGGCTTCACGATCGAAATGGGTATTGCGGGCATCCCTACGGCATGGATAGCCAGGTGGGGAAACGGCAAGCCAGTAATTGCTTTAGGTAGTGACGTGGATTGTATTCCAAAGGCTTCGCAAAAACCTGGCGTGGCATACCACGATCCGATCGTTGAGGGAGCACCAGGCCATGGGGAGGGGCACAACTCTGGTGTGCCTATGAATGTCCTAGCTGCCATTACTGTAAAGGAAATAATGGAACGGGACAAACTGCCAGGTACGCTAGTGATCTGGCCGGGAATCGCGGAGGAGCAACTCGGCACGAAAGCCTACTTTACGCGCGATGGTTATTTTGATAATGTGGACATCTGCCTTTTCGCACACGTCAGTTCAAATCTTGGTGTATCGTGGGGAGAGGCCTGGGGAACAGGTTTGATTTCTGTAGAGTATACCTTTAGTGGAGAATCAGCTCACTCGGCTGGCGCGCCATGGCGAGGGCGAAGTGCAGCAGATGCGGTGGAATTGATGAGTATCGGTTGGCAATACCAGCGAGAGCATCTGGACCCGCTGCAACGTTCGCATCATATAATTTCCAATGGAGGCGATCAGCCTAACGTGGTTCCTTCGAAGGCTTCCATTTGGTTTTACTACCGGCAGATAACCTATCCGGAGATCATGGCCCTTTATGAGCGAGGAAACCAAATTGCGGAGGGTGCAGCAAAGATGACCAATACAACCGTGGAGCGCAGAATCCTGGGCTCGGCCTGGCCGCGTCACTACAATAAGGTAGTTGCTGAGACCATGTACGAGAATATCAAGAGCGTAGGCCTGCCGACCTGGAGTAAGGAGGATCAGATGTTGGCGAAAGCAGTGCAACGTGAGGTGAACTCAAGACGCGACACTACGGGAATGCCTGATCAAATAAGCGAACTTCGTGGGCCGGTGGAAAGCCCGCAAAGTGGTGGCTCTGATGATATCGGTGACATCTCGTGGAAGGTGCCCACTATTACCTTGGGTTATCCTTCCAACATCCCTGGGTTACAAGGTCACCATTGGTCCAATGCCATTGCGATGGCCACACCAATTGCACACAAAGGAGTAGTAGCCGGAGCCAAAGTGCAGGCCATGACGATTCTCGATCTGATCATCAAGCCGGAACTGGTTGACAATGCATGGAAATATTTCAAAGAAGAGCAGTCCGGTAAAATCAAGTATCAGCCCATGATAAGCAAACAAGATAAGCCCGCCATCCATTTGAATGAAAGCATCATGAAAGAGTATAAGCCGGAGTTGAAAAAATTCTACTATGATGAAACAAAATATGATAGCTATTTAGAGCAATTGGGAATTACTTATCCGACTTTGAAAAAATAGAACCCTTAAATTGCCCAATTACTGCAAGTTTAGTTTGCAGTGATTGGACAATTTATTTTTGTCAATTCACAAATCTACAGACTTATTCTTCGTAGAAGTCAATCAGGCTGGCAAAGAAAACCTCAACCCAGCCTTCCTTTATGTCCTCGTAAGCTTCATCAGGGATATTCGCATGCCTTAATTCTACAGAGGTACCCTGCTGGTGTTGATGGAGGATAATGGTAACAATTGAGGTTTCTTCTTGATCGCCAAAATACCACTGCTGCACGATCTTTTTGTGCTCAATAAACTCAAGATTTTTGCCTGTAATGCTACCCTCCCACATAGAAAATTCCGAGCCGGGTTCTCTTGACATTACGGCTTCCTCGCCCGACCACAAATGGATGGTGGCAGGATTGGTAAGCGCGTTGTAAACATCCTCTGGCGGAGCGGGAATTATAAAATATTTTTTAAAGTCTTTCATTCGTTTACTTCAAAACAAGTTCCAACAATTATTTGGCTTTCAAAGGTCGCTAATAAAGGTTATTCGGCACCACAATTGCTTATAACACTTGACTTCAATTTTTACTTAACTTTACGATCCTAAAACAGATCATTATGCGAGTCAAATACCTTACTGCAATCGTTATGATTTGCACTCTAAGTATTAGTAGTTCTTCAGGACAGATTCTCAACAAACTGAAGCAGAAAGCGTCTCAGCAAATGGATAAGGCGCTGGATAAAACACTGGGAATAGATGACAAAACGCCACCCGGCAACCCCGGAGACCCTGGAAATGGGGGAAATAATGGCAGCGGTACAAACAATACAACGGGGGGCGGATTGGTAACAACTCCACCAGACGTGCAGGCCAATATTGCAGATGCACAGTCCAGCTATAGGTCGGGGAGTTATGGCGAGGCGCGTTATGCAGTGCAGCAAGCGATGCTCGGTGTGGAAATGGAGATCGGGAATAATATACTAAAGTCGTTGCCAGAATCTATTGCTGGACTTGGCAAAGATGCCTCGGCAGATCGAGTAACCAGCACTGGTTTTGGATGGGTCGGTCTCACCATTCAAAGAGAATACAGGAACGGCAACAAGGAATTTCAGGTAATGGTCGCCAATAATTCCATGATGATGTCATCGGTGAACATGTATCTCAGCAGCGGTGGATACTCTCAGACTACGGGTGGGGAGCAAAACTGGAAACAAACCAAATTAAAGGGTCACCGTGCTATCATTGAGTACGATGAGAGTCGCGGATATAAATTAAGCGTTCCGATTGGCCAATCTTCTTTGGTAGTATACGAAGGGGTGAACTTTGCCACCGAGGCTGAGATGATGAGCGCAGCCGAAACAGTGGACATTGATGGAATTAAGAAAATGCTAGGTGAACAATAAAATGAAACGAGCAATGAGAAACATATTTACAATCATCGCCTTTGCTTACGCAATCACGTCCTTTGGTCAGGACTTTAACGCACATGTCGCGGAGGCCAAGTCATCGTACTCGTCTGGAGACTTAGAGAACACTCGCTTTAAGTTGGAGCGAGCGCTACAGGAACTTGATATAATAATAGGCAAGGAAATTCTTAAACAACTTCCCACACAATTGGGATCCTTGAAGTTCAATGAGGCGGACGACAATGTAACGAGTGGTTCTGGTATGGGAACCGGGTTGTTCGTGCATCGTTCGTATGGTGTGGAAATGAATACCGGACGCATTGATGTGATCAACAACTCTCCACTAATCGCCTCTTTGAATGCAATGCTATCAATTCCCTTTGTGGGGAATTCTGGTGACGGCACTCAGAAAGTGATTAAGGTGCAAGGCTATAAGGCGGTGATGAACAAGAATGCCAACGAGCAAACCGGCAAGGTGGGTTACACTATTCAAATTCCTGTAAATAACACTTTGTATACCGTGGAGATGGACGAAACCAGCGAGAGTGAGATTCAATCTATCGCCAATTCCATTCCTATTGCCAAGATTACTCAGATGGCGAATTAGAGTTTGGCCTATCAAAGAGGCTGTCTCAAAAGTGAATTCAGAGCCGTCACTGCGATCCCGACATAGTCGGGATCGCAGTGACGAATCTTAGCATAATCAGATCTTAGCTTCTAACTCCTCTATTCTGGGCTGGGCTTCTTCCTTTCCATAGAATTTGGCAAGCTTGTAAAGCTCCAATGCCTCCTGTCTTGTTTCCTTCCTCTTGCGCCAGGCAAACTTGGTGCGGTTTGCAGCCATTTCTACCGCTTGCGCCCTGAGAAAGTACGCCTCCGCTTCATCCAATTTACTTTGAATAAGCAACTCGTTGATGCTCTTTTCAAGCCCTTCAATTTCTCCCTTACTGCTGGAGAGTTTGCTCAGTTTATCTTCAATCTCCGCTTTTTGCAACGCTACCGTATGAATGAGGTTTTCATTTTCATTTCTATACTTGTCCACCTGCGCTTGAAGCGAAGCCAGCTCTTCATTCCGACTACTTACCTCTGCTTTTAGTTTCTTAATGGTGGCTGCATAGGAACGCGCCACAGACTTTGACGACTTCGTGGACTTTTCGAGTGCTTCAATCTTTGCTTCGGAACTCTTGATGTAAGCATTGATATCTTCCATCCGTGCTATGTATTGATCATACGTGGTTCCCTCCAGCATATTGGTACGTAGCGCATTTCTGTTTCTGTCTATGGAGTCGATCAGCGAGCCAACCTCTTCAAGTGAGTTGGCTGCTTGCTGAGACAGGGCCAACTCGTTGATAAGCGAGTCTACCTGGTGACTTAGTAACTCTTGCTGCCTGCGGCCAAAATCACAACTTGCTATCAGCACAACTAAAGACATAAAAGATGCGATTCTAAGAATCATAAAAATTGGGTTAGTGAAACTTCCTACTGCAAAGTAAACGGTGAAGCTGGCCCAAGTGTGCACTGGCTCGGGCAAAGGGACATTGAGAACGGTGATTAGTCTATTTTGTCGATGGATCTCTAGTGCCGCTGGCAAAAATTGAAAACCCACTATCAAAGTAGTAATTAGAGTGTGAATGTTTTATGCTACTTTCCATTAGGTAATATCATCTTATGCAAAAATTACTTTTCCTCATCCTTGTTCTTGCTGGCTTTTCCTTAAGAGCGCAGCACCCACAAAACATTGTTCGGGAAGAATTAATGATTCCAATGCGCGATGGTGTCAAATTGGGAGCCATTGTTTATCGCCCGGATAGACCTGGGAAGTTTCCTGCCATTGTCTATCGGACTCCTTATGGAATTGACGACTACGATGCTTACGCGCAGTTTCCACTAAAGGCCGCAAAGCAGGGCTACTTGGTTTTTCTTGTTGATGTGCGAGGTAGGTATCGCAGTGAGGGAGAATTTGTGGCATATAAAAACGAAAAGTTAGATGGATACGATGTGATTGAGTGGGTGGGTAACTTGACTTATTGCACGGGCAAAGTAGGCACCTACGGAGGATCCTACCCCGGTATTGTACAGTGGTTGGCCATGTCGCAAAAGCCACCACATCTAGCAGCAGCAGCACCGGAAATGACACCGATCAGCAGTCATCATTTCTTTTACTATGGCGGGGCCTTTTCTATGCCATGGCTGGATTGGTTTATGCCGTTGATCTTTGCAGACAAGCGCAAAAGGGCGAATGATACATCCGGCACGTGGGATGACGAGGTAGCATATGAAGAATGGGTAAAGAGTGACAGGAGGAAATGGTACGCGTATCGGCCACTGTACGATCTTCCGATTCTGAAAAAGTACGCGCCTGAATATTATGATTGGCTAAAGCATCCTGAGCAAACCGCATGGTGGGATTTTGTGAATGTAGAAGAGGACTTCAAGAGTTTTGACATACCCGTCTTCTTATTGAGCGGGTGGTATGATGCAGGCTATGGACCGGAAGGTGCAACACGTGGCTTTCGTAAAATGCAAGAGGAGTCAAACAGTCAGTATGCAAAGGAAAATTCTAAACTTGTACTTGGTCCCTGGAATCACACTTCCCTAAACACGCGCAAGACGCACTTTGGCGAAATGGAATATGAAGAATCTGCGGGCATGGATTATGACCACGAACTGCTTCGTTGGTTTGATGAGCACTTGAAGGGGATTCCCAATCAGAGCACATTGCCTCCGGTAAGCTTATTTGTTATGGGTGCCAATGAATGGCGATCCGCTGAACAATGGCCTATGTCTGCAGCGCGTCCTGCAAATTTCTATCTGAGCAGTTCCGGAAATGCTTCCATCGATAGGAATGATGGCCTACTGAGTATCAGTTTACCTTCGAAGGGAGAGAATGACAGTTACGTGTTTGACCCCGCCAATCCGTTCTGGGATAAGTCGTTCGAGAAATCGTATCCATACGATCAACGCGACAATGAAAGTAGAAAAGATGTGGTTGTCTACACCTCTGAGCCCCTGGAAGAGGAGTTGGAAATTGCCGGTGAAGTTTTTGCAGAGCTGTATGTGAGTTCTTCTGCAAAGGATACGGACTTTGCTATCACACTAATTGATGTGCATCCGGATGGAAAATCGATTAACCTCTCTGGAATGGATGCTGGATATTTGCGCATGCGTTATAGAGATGGTTTTGACAAACAAGAACTGATGAATCCGGGAGAGATATACAAGGTTAAAATAGATCAACTCTATACTGCAAATCTTTTCAAAAAAGGACATCGCATTCGGTTGATGATCACAAGCAGTAAAGCTCCGCACTATGATCCTAATCCAAACACAGGCACTGAAATTGCCACGGAGAAAAATCTAGTTAAGGCAACCAACACAATCCATCATTCAAAAAAATATCCGTCCAGGATCGTGCTTCCGATAATCGGTAATTGACAATGAAGAAAAAGTCCATCGTATTTTTTCTATTCTTAGTTGAGGTGGTTTGTCAGGGGCAGCATCCTCAGAACATAATCAGAGAGGTCGTTAGAATTCCAATGCGTGACGGGATTACCCTTGGCGCCATATGCTATCGCCCCGATACACAGGGCAAATTTCCCGCGATAGTGCTCAGGACACCCTATGACGCAGCGCAGGATGATACAAACATGGAATTTCCTCGGAAGGCCGCAAAGCAAGGTTACATTGTCTACTTTGTGGATGTACGTGGAAGGTACACAAGTGAAGGTGAGTTCTCAGCATACCGAAATGAAAAACAGGATGGTTATGATGTAATTGAGTGGGTAGGAGAATCTGAATATTGCAATGGTAAAGTCGGCACCTATGGTATTTCATACCGTGGATATGTGCAATGGCTGGCCATGTCGCAGTCGCCACCTCACTTGATGGCCGCAGCCCCGGAAAATACGCCAATCACAAGTCATGACTTTTTCTACAGTGGAGGGGCATTTTCTACTGCCTGGCTGGATTGGTTTATGCCTTCTATTTTTGCAGACAAGCGCAGACGCGCGGGTGATAAGTCGGGACCTTGGGATAACCCTACTGCCAGAAAGCAGTGGGAGAACGCAGACAAAAGAAAGTGGTACCGTTATCGACCATTGAAAGACCTGCCGATATTGAAGACTTATGGCCCCGAGTATTTTGAATGGCTTACCCATCCTGACAAAGACAGTTGGTGGGATTTTGCGAGCGTTGAAAACGATTTTAGCAAAATGAAGGCGCCCGCATTTTTGATTAGTGGGTGGTATGACGCTTCTTATGGTCCCGAAGGAGCCACAAAGGGATTTAACAAAATGAGAGCGGAGGCAGGAACGGAAGTGGCCAGGGAAAAAACGCGACTGATTCTTGGTCCCTGGAATCACACCTGGCTGAATACCAGAAAGACCGAGTTTGGAGAACTTGACTTTGGGCCGTCAGCCGGGTTTGATTATGATGCGGAGCTTCTTTCATGGTTTGATGGATTGCTAAAAGACGACCCAGGAAGTAGCAACCTGCCACCTGTCAGCATTTTTGTGATGGGGGAAAACAAGTGGCGAGCAGAGCAGGAATGGCCGCTGTCCCGCGCAGTGCCCACCGCCTACCACTTACAGTTTGATGGTCAATCAGGGGTGCTTGCGAATGATACTCCAAGAGGCATATCCAGTCAGAGCTATGTGTTTGATCCAAACAATCCGTTTTGGGATGTGTCTTATCTAAATTCTTATCCCTATGATCAACGTGACAATGAAAGCAGGAAAGATGTTTTGGTATATACTAGTGACGTACTTATAGATGACCTGGAGGTTACGGGAGAGCTTATGGCAGAACTATTTGTAAGCACATCAGCAAAAGACACTGATTTCTCGTTTACAGTGTCAGATGTTTACACTGACGGCAAGTCTGTTAACGTGTCGGGTCTTGACGCAGGCTATCTGCGAATGAGGTACCGAAATGGCTCATCCAAGCAGGAGTTAGTAGAGCCGGATAAAATTTATAAGATTACGATAGGACAAGTATATACATCGATTCTATTCAAGAAAGGCCACCGAATCCGATTGGCGATTACAAGTAGCAAGGCGCCTCACTACGACCCTAACCCAAATACGGGTAACGAAATTGCTACGGAAACTAATTTGATGCCTGCCAAAAACACCATTCATCATTCAAAGAAATATCCTTCCAAAATCATCCTCCCCATTATCCCCGGAAGGACAACCCATTAGTGGCAAATTCGTTATCTTTGGTCATAATGAGCTGCTTACCTAGGTCATCACTCTTTTATAAGTTTGCTGTTTCGATTGGATTTTTTGGGATCTTGACTTTTAGCTACTTTAATATCAATGAGCGCATAAGCGCCCCTTCGACCTCCATATTGAAGGGAGAAGTGTTCATGTCAGTCCATCCTCTGCCAGTTCATCAGCAGACTAAATCTCCCTTACCATCTGATTCCCAATCACCTTCGGAGGAATTTGAAGAAGATGATGATGATAGTAATAGAGAAATGCGCATTTCCACTTCTTTCAGTGGTGCAAGTGAAAATTTAGGAGTCATTTCAGGAAGTAGGTACTACCCGCCTATTCAATTAGATATCACCACCCCGCCACCCCGGAGGTAAGTCAAAGCGTGATGCTGTCTAAAGAGACCATTCACATCCAGTTTTCATGCTTTCTTTAGATGCGTTAGTGCCTGTGCCATCACGTCTGATTTGCAAACAAGACCGAATAATATTAAGCCTACATTATGGATTTATATAATAAGCTATTAGAAAATAATCGAGTTTGGGTTGAAACGAAATTATCAGAAGACCCAAATTATTTTAGCAAGCTCGCGGGAGGTCAAAAGCCTCCGGTACTCTGGATCGGATGTGCGGATAGCCGCGTTCCCGCGAATGAAATTATCGGAGCTCCTCCTGGCGAAGTATTCGTACATCGCAATATTGCAAATATGGTGGTACACTCCGACATGAATATGCTGAGTGTGCTGGATTATGCGGTCAATGTACTTCACGTGCAGCATGTCATCGTATGCGGGCACTATGGATGCGGAGGAGTTAGGGCAGCCATGTCACATGATCAATTTGGTCTTATAGACAACTGGATTCGACACATAAAGGATGTGTATCGATATCATCAAGACGAATTGGAAGCGATTACTGATATGGGAGAGAGAGAAAATAGGTTCATCGAACTAAACGTGATCGAGCAAGTGTATGACCTTAGCAAAACCTCTATCATACAAAACTCATGGAAGAGGGATAAGAGCCCATACATTCACGGCTGGGTATATGACATTCGCAACGGCCTTATCAAAGACCTAAAGGTTTCCCTGAATGAAAACGATGACCTGCCGAGAATTTATCAGTTTGATGCCGTTAAAGCTTTAAAGTAATTTGCGGTTCAATTTTTTAAATGGTGTGGTCCTATCCTCAACATTTCTCAACTAATTATGCTTAAGTTTTTATGAATTGGAGACGTAATATTGCAAACGATTTTGTTTCATCCGTAGTTGTTTTTCTTGTGGCGTTGCCGCTCTGCTTGGGCATTGCGCTCGCTTCAGGTGCGCCTCTGGCCGGGGGTTTGATTGCTGGCGCGATTGGTGGAATGATAGTGGGATCACTAAGCGGCTCATCTGTGAGTGTGACCGGACCAGCTGCAGGATTAACTACCATTGTGTTGGCAGGAATTACGCAGTTTGGATATCCTGCTTTTCTTTTTAGCGTGGTTTTGGCAGGCATCATTCAACTCACGCTAGGATTTTTGAGGGCGGGATCTTTAGGGCATTTCTTCCCTGATTCAGTAATCAAAGGCATGCTAGCCGCCATTGGATTGATTTTGATACTCAAGCAAATCCCTCATGCCATCGGTGATGATCTGGACTTTATCGGGGATATGGCATTCCTGCAGGCTGATGGCAGGAACACGTTTACGGAAATCTGGCAATCACTGCGTCAAATTAATAAGGGAGTATTTTTTGTAAGCGCTTTGTCATTGATTGTGTTAATCGCGTGGGCGAGGCCCTCATTTCAGAGATTTAGATTTTTCAGATTGATTCCAAGCGCATTGATGGTGGTAGTGATGGGCATTGTCATTAATCTAATCTATCGACAATTCTTTCCATCGATGACCATTGGGGCCTCACATCTTGCAGCCGTACCTATCATTGCAGAGGCAGGCGGACTAAAGTCCTTTTTTACCTTTCCGGATTTTTCAGTGATTACAAACTCTGATATCTACACGCTTGCATTTACGATCGCCATTGTAGCGAGCTTGGAAACGCTCTTGAGCATTGAGGCGAGTGACAAACTTGATCCAAGCAAGCGCATTACTCCCTTGAATAGGGAACTTAAGGCACAAGGAGTCGGTAATGCGATAAGTGGGCTTTTCGGGGGATTGCCAGTCACTTCTGTGATAGTCAGAAGCACTGCCAACGTAACCGCAGGAGCGAAGACTAAGTTTTCTGCCATATCGCACGGTGTTCTTCTTACCGTATGCGTGTTAATTATTCCGCATGTACTCAATATGATTCCGCTAGCCTCACTCGCGGCTGTGCTATTGGTGTTGGGATACAAACTTACCAAGCCATCTCTCTACAAAGAGATGTATGCTCGTGGGTGGTCTCAATTCATACCTTTTATTATTACCGTTCTCGCGATTCTTGTTACAGATCTTTTGATCGGTGTGCTAATAGGTATTTTAGTGGGAGTGGTATTTGTAATGCTTACAAACTTTACTGAGTCAGTGGTGGTGGTGCAGCACAACAATAACTATATGATAAAATTTATCAGGGATGCTTCCTTTCTCAATAAGCGCTCCCTGAAGAACAAACTTTCTAGTATTCCCGACTCTTCTCACATTGTTATTGACGGTGATGCGGTGAAGTTTATTGATGCTGACATCATTGAAACTTTGCGTGACTTTGTGCAAAGCGCACCTTTGCGCGAGCAAGATGTGGAGATTAAACGATCTAACTTGGCTACACACGATTTTTTTAAAACAGTTACTTCTTAAAATATATAGCATGAAACCGTACGAAAAACTTTTATTGCAGAACAAGGCATGGGCAGCAGAGCGCCAACAAACGGATAAGCACTTTTTTGATAGACTGGCGCAGATTCAGACGCCTGGGTTCTTGTGGATTGGCTGCTCTGATAGTCGGGTGCCGGCCGATCAGATCACAGGCACGCAACCGGGAGAAATCTTCGTTCACCGCAATATTGCAAACATGGTGGTGCACACAGATTTTAATATGCTTAGCGTGCTTCAGTATGCCGTGGAAGTGCTGAAAGTAGAAGATGTAATTGTTTGCGGACATTACGGATGCGGAGGTGTGAAGGCGGCTATGACACACAACGAATTGGGATTGATAAATAAGTGGCTTCGAAATATTAAAGATGTGTACCGCTTTCACCGCGATGAACTGGATGCGGAACAAGATGAAGAAAAGCGCACTGATAGGCTGGTTGAGTATAATGTTCAGGAGCAGGTGCTGAATTTGGCAAAGACGTCAATTATTCAGCGAGCCTGGCATAAGCACAAACGCCCCACGCTACACGGCTGGGTCTATGGATTGAAGGAAGGCTTAATCAGTGAGATTTGCTTAATGGAACCTAATACCCCGATTGATCCCATCTATCAATTTGATCTGTCGGATCCAACGATCTGAGCCTTAACCTCCTAAATCAGCGTGTTCTTTCTGATAATCAAGGTGATAAGCGGCTTCTGCTTGATGCAATGAGGTTGCAGGAAGATATATTTCTGTCTAGTTTTGTCATTCTATTAACTGGATCAGATTAGCAATGAGCCTGAAGGGATTGAGAAGAAGCAGTAAGAGTGGTGCCTCCATGGTGGCCATATTGCTGTTGCTTTCACTTTATCTTCTGGGAAGTTTGGAGGTTGGTACACTCCACTCTGTATTGCACAGCGCACCTGATGAGGAAGAGCTCCATTCTGAGGCCAATGAAACCAACGCCTGTCATCAACGCATTTATCACAATCAGAAAGAAAAGGAATGTGAGCACAAGTCGCATGTAGTAGCTAGCAAGAAGTGTTCGCTTTGCCAGCTTTCCATGCAGTCTCTTCACCTTTTTGTGACCAGGGCGAATTGCAGTTTCGAAATTCCTAATGCACTTCTTACCGGTGTGAGCGATGCGCTCCTCACCATCGATGTACAGTTGTACGTTCCTTCGCGTGCACCTCCCTTAGCCTAGTCTCCACAAAATTCGAACCGCAGGTTCATGTATACTCCGCTGCAGTGGCAGATGGCAGTATTGATAGCACTTTAAACTTTTTTACTTGAGCAGAAGAATCACACTTACTTCAGTGATTTTGCTGATGCGCATTCTTGGCTTTGGCCAAACACAATGTGACGGCATTTTCTCTGGCAGCATTCGAGACGAGGCTGGAAATCCCCTCGTAGGGGCGGCTATTGTCCTGGATCCGTCAGGAAAGGGTATGGTTACTGACTTAAATGGAGCGTTTGAGCTGCGAGAAATCTGCCAAGGGCTATACCATGTCACCGTTCAATACCTGGGTTATCAAGAGCAGGTTTTTGAAATAACCATCAATGGCAAAGTAAAAAGAATCGTGGAGCTGCAACCGGACATAGAGACGCTTCGAGAGATAGTGGTGGAAGATAAAATGGAGCACCTTGAGAATGCGCAGAACTACACCGTGTTGAGTGGCGAGAAATTGGCGGAGACGGCTGGAAAAACCCTGGGTGAGTCATTGAAGGAACTTTCTGGTGTCAATACCATTCAGGCAGGCCCTGGAATTTTTAAACCCGTGATTCATGGGGTGCACAGTCAGCGTGTGTTAATTCTCAATCATGGTATCAGACAAGAGGGACAACAATGGGGTGCCGAGCATGCTCCCGAAATTGATCCTTTCATCGCATCGAATATTATTGTGGTGAAAGATGCCTCTTCCATTAAGTATGGCACTGATGCGCTGGGGGGAGTGGTAATTGTAAACCCAGCGGGTCTACCTGAATCTCCTGGCATTGGTGGGTCGCTGAATTTGATCGGTCAAAGCAACGGACGGTCAGGTACGGTTTCTGGTTTGCTGGAGGGCGGCATCAAGAATCTTGAGGGATGGGGCTGGCGCGTGCAAGGAACAGGAAAAAGAGCTGGCGATTTTCATGCGCCTGATTACTCCCTCACAAACACTGGTCTTAAGGAATTGAATTATTCCTTAGCTACGGGCTATCACAAGGAAAACAAAGGGTTTGAGGTTTTCTTCAGCCATTTTGAAACTGAATTGGGAATCTTGAAAGGCACTGCGATTAGTAATCTTAATGATTTGATCGCGGCCATGGAACGGGAGCCGCCACAAGGCACAGCAGACTTTAGTTACAATATTGATGAGCCTCGCCAGCAAGTCAGTCACAATTTGGTGAAAGTGAACGGACACCTTGAGACTGATCGCGGAGAATGGCGGCTGCAATATGGTTTCCAAAACAACAACCGGCAGGAGTTTGACATCAGGAGAGGAGATCTTTCCGGAGTGCCCAGTATCGATCTAAAATTGAACACGCACACGATGGAAGCGGAGTGGGAGTCACTTCAAGATCAGGCCAATAGTTTTTGTCTGGGTATCAATGGCATGTATCAGAATAACGATAATATTCCGGGCACGCAGCGCATCCCATTCATCCCAAACTACGAAAATTTGTCGGTGGGAGCCTTTGGAGTGGGCAAGTTCGTGCGAGGTAATTGGATTTATGATGTGGGCGCCCGGTATGACTACCGTTACTATGCCGTCAAAGGATTTGATTTTAAGAATACACGGTATGATGAGACGCTAAACTTTCAAAACGTAAGTGTTACAGCTGGGGCAACCGTGCAACTTGATCAGAAGAGTTCTATGGCCTTCAATTTGAGCAGTTCATGGCGACCACCACACGTGGCGGAGTTATACAGTGTGGGTACGCATCAGAGTGCGGCAGCAATCGAGTATGGATTGTTGCTCAATGACAGTACCAACGAGGTAATTGATATTGATGACGCTTCCTTTCAAATTGAAAGAGCCTTGAAGGGTGTCACTACCTATCGTAAAGATTGGTCGAACTTCCAATTGGAGGTGAGCGGTTATGCCAACTACATATTCAATTACATTTATCTCAAGCCAACGGGGATTACGCAAAATTTGAGAGGCACTTATCCCTACTTTAGGTATACACAGACTGATGCTTTGTTCCTTGGTATAGATTTATCCGCAGAGTGGCGTTTGAATGATCAGATTAAGCTGCGGCCCCAGGCTTCTTTGATACGAGCTTCTGACGTCACAAATAATGATTTTCTAGTATTCATTCCTGCCAACAAGTTTGAATTGGCACTGCGCTATGATGAACCAAACAAGCTACTGCTGAAACGTTTCTTTGCCGAGGCTAAAGTGAAGTACGTGGCCAGGCAAGACAGGGCACCCCGTGTGGTGACTCCCAGAGAGATCGTGGAGGCAGGAGAAGCCGGGGTTGATCCTTTCGAAACCGATAAATCAAATTTCGATTTTATGGGAGCTCCTCCGGCATACACATTGGTGAATGTGAGCACCGGATTTTCAGTTCCTGGCAAGAGTGTGCGGTACGATGTGCGCCTTGCGGTCGAAAACTTGTTCAACGCATCGTACAGAGAGTATACTAACCGATTTAGATATTATGCCGATGATATCGGTAGGAATTTTATGATTTCAATTAAATGTATTTTTTAACCAATAATTAACTAATAAGATGAAAATGAGAGTTTTTGATTTGAAACTATTGAACAAAATGGTGATAGCTGCGATGGCTTTTTGCATGCTGATTATGGTATCGTGTGATGATGATGATCCGGTGAAGGAGGATGTTCCTGAGCTAATCACCAAAGCCACATTGGTGTTTACCCCAGCAGGCGGGGGAACTGCAGTAACTGCATCGGCCACGGATCCCGATGGTGAAGGTGTACAGGACATTGAAGTTGATGGGCCGATAAACCTTGCGGCAGGTACCACCTACACGCTCACCGTAGAACTAATCAATGAGTTGGCCGATCCCACTGATGAAGAGTACAATATCAGTGAGGAAGTAGAAGAGGAAGCCGATGAGCACATGTTTTTCTATGGCTGGACAGACGGTTTGTTTTCAGATCCTGCGGGGAATGGTAATACCGACAATCGCGCGGATGATGTAAACTATGAGGATCAAGATGATAATGGATTCCCGCTCGGTTTAGAAACTACCTGGACTGCCGGAGCAGCAGGGTCGGGCACCTTCCGCATTGTATTGAAGCATCAGCCCGATTTGAAAACCGCAGTTTCTGATGTAAACACCGGAGAAAGTGATTTGGATGTTACGTTCACGCTAAATGTGAATTAAAATGCTAAAGGCAGAAAACTTAACGAAGACATATAATGAGAAAACTGCTTTAGACGGCATCTCATTTGAAGTTCAATCAGGTGACATTTTCTGTTTGCTAGGGGCTAATGGTGCTGGGAAAACCACCACCATTAACCTCTTCCTTAATTTCATCGACCCTACTGATGGTGTGGCAACCATTGGAGGCAAAGACGTAGTAAAGGAGCCCTTAGAGACTAAGAAATTGCTTGCCTACATCCCCGAAAACCTGATGCTTTATCCTAACCTCACCGGCCTTGAGAACCTGGAGTACTTTTCCGGACTGGCAGGCAAGAAGTATCAAAAAGACAGTTATGTGGGATTTCTCGATCAGTCGGGGTTGCAAAAAGATGCGCATCATCAACGTGTATCAGGATACTCTAAAGGGATGAGACAAAAGGTAGGCGTTGCAATTGCGTTGGCTAAAGAAGCAAAGGTTTTGCTGCTGGATGAGCCAACCTCAGGGCTTGACCCAAAAGCAAGCAACGATTTTGCAAACTTATTGAAACAATTAAGCGCGCAGGGCGTAGCTATTCTTATGGCTACCCACGATCTCTTTCGAGCCAAAGAAACTGGCACACACATTGGGATTATGAAAGCGGGTAAGCTTGTAGAACAAATGACCACTGCTCAGATCAACCATTCAGACCTGGAGAACCTGTACCTTAAACACATGAATTAAAAAGTGCGCAAAACGCGTCTACATATTGCCCTCGCTTATTTACTTGGTGGCTGCCTGTTGTTTGGGCAGTTGGGAGCAACTTTCTTCCATACACTTCATGATGAGCATAAAGCAAGTATTACCATTGATAACCAAACATCAATAGTGCCCCACGGTGAGCATTGTAATATTTGCGGGATTGATATGTTCAACAAGCACTTTGACGTTCAAAACCGTTCATTGGAATTTTCCTTCCCTGCGCTGGTTTATCTTGTAGCCGGAGATTCCCTGAAAGCTAACGCTTCCGATTCTTACGCCAAAGATCGGGCCCCACCTGTTCAGTTTGTATAGGGCTTAGCCCACTCTATGTCAGGTTCACCTCCATTATTAAAATGGGTGTGAGACTATTTCATTATACAAATTTTGAACACTATGGTTTTACAAATAGCACTCAAGGAATTTAAAGAGCTCATTCGTGAAGGCCGCTTCCGCATCATGAGCGGAGCGATAGCGGCCCTGTTGATCGTAGCTACCGTTATCAGCTACAACTACTATCAGTGGGTAAATGCCCAGCATACCGCTGCCAAAGAAAATGCGCGCAACGTCTGGGTTAGCCAGGACAATAAGAACCCTCATTCGGCTGCGCATTATGGCACTTATGCATTTAAGCCCAAATACCCAATGTCATTAATCGATCAGGGCGTGGATAAGTATACGGGTTTGAGCATCTACCTCGAAGCCCACAAACGAAACGAGGCACAATACATGGCCGCTCAGGACCAAACTGCTGCTGCCCGTTTTGGAGATCTGACACCCGACTTCATATTGTTGTACATTCTGCCGCTGTTTATCATTCTGGTGGGATTCAATGCATTCACGCGGGAAAAGGAAAGCGGCACATTTCGACTGCTTAGAAGTCAGGGCGTTTCCACGGTGAAGTTGACCATTGGAAAATGGTTAGGTGTGTTTCTGCCTGTAGCAATTGTGACCTCCATTGTGGCTTTGCTGTCATTGCTGCTGCTGCTGGGCGTCCGCGATTTTGGAGAATTCCACTTTGGCGCATTCGCCCTGCTTTTCATTTTCTTCCTGATTTACTATGCAGTCTTCACCAATCTTACGCTGTGGATTTCTTCACTTTCAAAAAGGTCTGGTGTGGCACTGGTGATCTTGCTTGCTGTCTGGATGGTTTCATGTCTGGGTATGCCCAAGGTGGCCAATCGACTGGCAGAGTCTGTTCATCCTTACCCTACTCAAAATGAATTTATGGCTGCGATACATGAGGACGAACGAAACGGACTTGATGGTCACGACCCATTCAGCCTGGAGGCGAAAAAATTGGAAGAAGAAACGTTGAAAGCGTACGGAGTGGATAGTGTGGAGCAATTGCCTTTCAACTTTGACGGGTTGCTCATGCAGAAAGGGGAGGAGCACACAGCGGAGATCTTTTTTAAGCACTACGAGGAATTGAAGTCAATCAATCAGGCACAGACCGATGTGTATCGTACGGCTTCGGTACTTTCTCCCTATCTGCCAGCAAGATTCCTTTCTATGGCACTTTGCCGAACCGACTATGAATCGCACTGGCATTTTAACGATGCTGCGGAGAAATACAGGATCAAAATGATGGAGGCACTCAACATGCACTTTGCAGAAGCATCGAGCTATGGAGATTGGAAATACAAAGCTGATAAATCATTGTGGAAGGATATTCCCGACTTTGATTACGAGCCGGTTTCTTATGCATCCATCATACAGACGAATAGCAGTAATATCCTGGCGCTACTGCTTTGGCTGTTGATTTCCTCAGGATTACTGTACCGCGGTGTATCGCAAATCAAAACCATTTAATTAGCACATCATGTATAAACATAACTTTAAGTACGAGTGGATGCAGCTGCAGCGTGACCGCTGGGTTGTTATCCTTCTTTTGGTCTTTTTGACATTGTGCTTTTTTGCCACTTCTAATGGAAGGAAGAAAGTAAGTGTACGTCAAAATGAAATTGCGTCATCGGTGGCGGCTGTTGATGAGTATGAAAGTAGTGCAAAGCATATCATTGACTCTCTTGAATCAGGCTTGCAACCTGATGTATCTCCCTGGACCAATCCACAGAGACTTTCGGTAGTTGGAAACAAGGGCGCGCGCGTGGCCGCATTGCCACCAGCTCCGCTGGCATTTATTGCCACGGGCCAGAGCGACTTGTTCACTCATGCTGTGAAACCTACACTGACGGGAGACTCCTACATGCTAAGCTTCACGGAAATGAGTAATCCTGTTCAATTGCTTTTTGGAAGTTTTGACCTTGCGTTTTTATGTATCTATATGTTGCCATTGTTGGTCCTTGCATTTAGCTACAACGTACTCTCTGCGGAGAAGGAGTTGGGCTCTCTGCGACTCATGATGGCACAGCCCGTATCCATTTACAGTTGGTTGCTCCACAAATTAACACTGCGGTTCATTATCATGACTGCGATCGTATGGATATCTATTCTGGCGGCAATGATGTTTAGTAGCGATGTGCTCGGAAGTATCTCAGGCATTATTCAAGTGCTTCTGATTGTGGCCTTGTACATTTTGTTCTGGTTTGTTGTATCCCTGGTAGTAAATGCTTTTGGACAATCATCGGGACTTAACGCAGTCACCTTGATTTCGATTTGGGTAGTATTGGTGTTGTTGCTGCCGGCTATCCTGGCGCAAACTGGGAATAGCATTTATCCTATTCCGAGCCGCATTAATATGGTTAATGAAATGCGCGCGGCCCAGGCAGAAGCCACAACTAAAGCCGACACGATATTGCAAAACTTTTATCGGGATCATCCGGAACTGGCGCAGACAAACGAAGGGGAGAATAGCTACAGCTACTACTTGAAGTTTTTTGCCTCTCAGGATGTGGTGAAGGAAGAGGTTAAGCCTGTCCTCTCCACCTATGAGGCCCAATTGAAGGCCCAGCAGCGCTGGATTTCCACCTTGCGTTATTTGTCTCCTTCGCTTCTTCTTCAAAATGCATTTAACGATCTGGCCGGAACGTCCACCAGACACTATGATTCGTACAGAGAGCAGGTGGTAAGATATGCGGAAGAATGGCGCAGTTATTTTCTGCCCCGAATGTTTAGAGATGAGGAGATGAAAGCAGCAGACTTCAAGGCGCTCCCTTTATTTACCTATCGATATGAGGAGGTGAAGTCGCAATATGCCAGTGACTTGTTTGGACTTGCACTTTTTGCGGGTCTTGGATTGATACTTAGCGTGTGGGTGTACCGAACATATGCCCGAGAAATCTTGATGGGTTAGGTTTGGTTTAGGTTCATGCATTCTGCCCCCGACCTGTCGGGGGTGGAGTGCTTAGAAGAATGAAAAAGCATTTAATTCATTTGGCTTCTGCAGTACTCCTGACTGCATTAATGACCCAGTTGGTCACCGTGTACCTGCATGTGCATGAGACTGGGCCAGGGATCCATTTAGCTACTGAGCACACCTTTGAAGAAAATTCATCCTGTTATATCTGCGATTTCTCCTTTCAAGAACCGTTTTTCCAGCCTGACCTTCATGATGGGTTTGCCAGAAACTTTAGCTCGTTTTTAGAATTAGCATATCACAATAGATGCTACGTTGAGGTGCCAGGCAAAGTATGCTTACGAGGCCCTCCCGCTCTGTCCTGAACAATTATTATTCTATGAGAATGGCATTGCCATTCTCCAGGTATTCAAATAATCAAATTTTAGGAAAGAGATAGCATGAGACTATTTACTGTATTCATTTTAATTCAATTATCCATAAACCTCTGTGCGCAGGATAACGATGGTAATTTTCCTCCTCCCGATCAACCACCGATAATCAGGGCAATCAGAACGGCTAGTCCCATAAAGATTGATGGGAAACTAGACGAACCGGATTGGCAGAATGCACAGGCGACCGACAACTTTTTCAGAACTGAGCCAAGGCAGGGGGGCGACTACACTTACCCAACCATAGCGCGCTTCCTGTTTGACGACAGAAATCTCTATGTAGGATTTTTTTGCGGAGACTCTTTGGGAAGAAAAGGAATTCGTGCGCAGGACCTTCGCAGAGACTTCGCCTGGGGAGAGAACGACATCGTAAGTATCCAATTGGATCCGCAAAACCTAAAACAGTATTGCGTTTCTTTTCAGACCACACCATACGGCAATCAAAGAGACCTTCAGAATTTTAATGATAATCTTATCGACAACGATTGGAATTCCCTTTGGATGGTGCGAACGTTTCAAACTGATTCGGGCTATTACGCGGAGTTTGCCATTCCATTTAAATCACTACGCTATGACTTGTCTTCACCAGGTCAGCCCACGTATTGGGGTGTTACCCTAAACCGGCTGGCAAGGCGCGACTACGAGCAAACGGTTTTTCCACCCATACCACAGGCCTATTCGATATACAGGATGACCTATGCGGCACGGCTGGAAGGACTGGAGTTGCCGCCTCCCTCTGCCAATGTGCGTATAGAACCTTACCTGCTATTCCAGGATGAACATACGGATGATCCGGTGTCGGGAAAAACAAATTCCAGCCAGTTTAAATTAGGGGGAGAGGCGAAATGGGCAATCAACCCCAATGCCGTTCTCGACCTCACAATCAACACAGACTTTGCCCAGGCAGATGTGGATCGGGCCGTCAATAACCTGGAGCGGTTCAACATCTTTTTTCCAGAGCGCAGGCAGTTTTTTTTAGAAAACTCAGGAATATGGTCTGGAGGATCACAGACATCTATCAGACCCTTTTTTAGCCGGAGGATTGGGCTGCAAGGAAACTTTAATGCCACACCTGCCCCTATCGATGCGGGCGCTCGCTTTACACTTCGTGACGAACAGAAAGCGATTGCGGGGTTGGTTATGCGACAGAGAGAGACGGATGCTTCACCTGCCGCCAACTTTGCTGTGGGGCGTTATTTGAAAAACTATGGCAGTCAGAATAATGTGGGGATCATGGTGACTCATCGTCAGGATGAGGATTCGGAGGCGTTGGGTTTGCAGGAGGCAAATAATAGCACCGTCACGGTTGATGGACTGATCAGGCCTAAGGACGAATGGACAATTCAATATATGGTAAGTGGCTCACGCGATTATGAAACGAATACAAACGATGCGGCAGGCAGACTGTGGGTGGCCCACAATCCAAACACCCATTACTTCGGCTATATAGCGGAATATGTTGGGAAAAACTACAATCCTGCCATGGGTTTCGTCAGGCAGAAAAATGTAATATACCATAGTCCAGGTGGGTACTGGATTTGGCGTCCTAAATCGCTGCCGTGGATCAGGCGCTGGGATCCTGGTTTTTTTGTGAATTATTACCACGATGCCGATGACCCCTCCAATTTTCAGCAGGCCAATATTTACCTTTTTCCCGTTTACATCTTTTTCAAAGACAATAGCTTCTTTGAATTTTCGACCTACACCAACTGGCAAAAGATCAACTTCGATTTTGCGCCATTGGGAATCCAGATTTCACAGGGAGACTACTTCTACGTCAACCAGCGCATCAAGTTCAACACAGACCAGTCAAGGAAGTATGCATTAAGCGGCATCTACGACTGGGGTGGGTTTTACAACGGTCACAAAGAAACGATTACTGCAGGGCTGAGGTTTGTGCCAGACCCTCATCTGGCTTTTACTGCAGATTACGAATACAATCATTTGAAGGGTGTTGGAGAGTCGAACGAGAATTTGGAAACACATCTCGTGACGGGCGGAGCAAGGTTAGCGCTGAATCCCCGTGTGCAACTATCGTTGTTCTACCAATACAACTCTTTCGATGACCAGGGGAGATGGAATGTGCGCGCGAGCTGGGAGTATCGCCCGCTGTCTTTTATCTATTTCGTATTTAACGACACGCGCACGGAGTTGACTGAAGGACCATTGGCCACCCAGCAGGTGATTGGAAAAATTACTTTTTTGAAACAGTTCTAAGGGTTGGTATATGAAAAAATTCTTAAGCTTTCATCTCGATGTCATTGGGTTTTCTGCTTCGCTCATTTGCGCATTGCATTGTGCCATTGTCCCGCTGTTGCTTACTTTCTCTGCCTTAGGGAGTGTGACATTTATGGATGACCCCGTGATAGAATTGTCCATGATTAGCATTAGTCTTATTTTGGCTATGTCCTCACTACTTCCTTGCTACTTCAGTCATCACCATCGCATTGCACCATTGATATGGGCCGTGTCCGGATTCTTATTGATCGCAATCGGCAACCTCGCACCTGTGGAAAAGTATGAGATCCTATTAACTCCTGCTGGCGGATGCCTGGTGGCAATGGCGCATTACACCAACTGGAGGAAGTGTAATAAGCAACAAAACTGCAAGTCGCTATGATTGGCCTGATGATTCTGATATACACACTGCAAACAACAGCAATTGAAAATGGCCACTATGACTTGCTACCAGAAAGCAGGCAATAGGGGCTGCTTACCTTTCAGTTGTCTTTATTTAGAACCTAGTTGCCCTAAAACCGTAAATTGCGCTATAGCTCAATCAAAGCAGTGGAATTGACGGAAATCGAACATTTTAGGGCCCTAAAACAGGGAGACGAGACTGCTTTTGAGATGATCTTTAGGACACATTACCAGGCCCTGTGCAATTACGCCTTCTCTTTTCTGAGGGATAGAGACGAAGCAGAGGAGATCGTACAAACGACCTTCTTCAATTTCTGGGAGAAGAGGCAAAACATCTCCATTCAGAGCTCCTTAAAATCCTACTTGTACCGGGCCGTCCGCAACTCATGCCTCAACGCTTTAAAGCACGGCAAGATTAAACTTAAGCATGAGCAGGAAACGATGGCCATTTCAAGTGAAGGACATGAGACGGTGGCAGAGTCGATTATCGGTGAAGAACTCGATCAGAAGATTGCAACCGCCATGCTTGCTTTGCCAGAGCAATGCCGGCTCATATTTAAACTTAGCCGGTTTGAGGAGCTCAAGTATGCGGAGATTGCCGATCAACTCAATATATCAATAAAGACGGTTGAAAATCAAATAGGAAAGGCGCTGCGCATTATGCGGGAACAGCTGAGGGAGTATTTGTCGATACTGGCCATCTTAATGAGTGGATTTATCAATTGAACACGAATCAAAACCATATTGACGACCTGATTGGGAAGTACCTCGCAAGTGAAGCTACGCGTGCTGAGCGAACTGAGGTAGAATCGTGGATAGAAGAGAGCCCAGACAATCGCGCATACTTCAAGCACTTCCAGATAATTTTTGAAAGAGCATCTCATTCAAGTGCGGATCAAGAATTCAATACGGATGAAGCATGGATGAAACTGAAGGGCCGCCTGTCACAGCGTAGAGGAAAAACAATTTCCATTAGTGCTTATTGGCCAGTACTGAGAGTGGCAGCCACCCTACTTTTTGTCGCGGGTGCAGCTTATCTACTATATCAGTGGGGGGACGTGCCGGTTGAGACTGTGGCCTATAAAGCGGATGATGTGATTGTGAGAGATACGCTTCCCGATGGCAGCAAGACAATTCTCAATAGAGGGACAACCATTTCTTATGCTTATAACCCGCGCAGCAATGAAAGGAGGTTACAACTATCAGGCGAGGCTTTCTTTGATGTGGCGCACGATGAGGAAAAATCCTTTATCATTGAGTCGCAAGAAGTACTCATAGAGGACTTGGGAACAAAATTCAATGTGAGAGCTAATCCAGAGGGTGAAACGATTGAAGTATATGTGGAATCGGGCGAAGTGGCATTCTACACGCTTGATGACCCTGGCCTCAATCTGATTGCTGGTGAAACAGGGGTTTACGACAAGACAAGTAAATCATTTACGCGACTACAGCAAATGGATACCAACAAACTGGCCTATAGTACAGGCGTATTTCTCTTTCGAAATGCAGACTTAGCTAGCATCGTAGAAGACCTTAATGCGGTGTACGATACAAAGGTGAGACTCAGCAATGAGGCATTAAAAAATTGTCGGCTTAATGTGAGCTTTCGCAATGAGAACATAGATGACATTGTGGAAATCATTGCTGCAACCTTAAAGCTGTCCGTGACTAAAGAAGGCGAAGAGTATATACTTAGCGGAGTAAGCTGCGGAGATTAGGTTATGTATAAAATACTGGTACTCGTAATTTCTCTTCTGCTCTTTCAAAATAGCTGGAGTCAGACAATTCCACCGCTGGAACGGATTGTATCCATATCTTTTCAAAATGAAAGCGTGGATTTGGCTCTGTCTAAACTTTCAAAAGAAGCCAACTGCACATTTTCCTATAGCCCGTCAATTCTTGATGCAAATCAAAGGATCACGAGCACGCATACTGGGGAATCTGTAAGAGAGATACTCAATTCATTTTTTGCTGAAACAATCGAAGCCAAAGCGAAGGGGAACTACGTAATTCTAACCAAAGCACCACCTCCTCCAAAGAAGGCAGTCGCGGTGAATAGAGCAACGATTAGCGGATACGTCTTTGACGAACAAAGCAACGAGAAGATTGGTGAGGCTAGCGTGTATGACAAGCGCACTTTGTCTGCAGTGGTTACCGATTCCTACGGATTCTTTAAAATATTCATTGATAATCCCACGGAGCAGACGACACTTTCATTTAGCAAACGAGGTTTTTTGGACACGCTTATTTCTGTGGAGCCGGGATCAACCCAATTTATCAATGTGGGCTTGCGGCCAGAAGTAATTGAAACCCCAACTATTGCACAGGTAATTGATAGCGTGCAGGTGAGTCCGTCTCAGGATTTCACCCCTACACAAATTGCTGTCACAGAGGTACCCGCTAAAGAGAAGAAAACCATCAAAGAATTTTTCGCAGCAAGCATTTTTTCCAGCGATATCTTTTCAAAAAAGAAGGGTGGCGTGAACGTCAAGAATATAAGGGATACGATCTACAGAAAGTATCAGGTATCGTTTGTTCCTTACGTGGGGACCAATCATAAATTGAGCGGAAACGTTGTCAATACATATTCATTTAATGTATTGGGCGGATACTCCATGGGTACATCCATGCTAGAAGTAGGAGGACTGTTCAACATTGATCGTGGTGACGTAAAGCAAGCGCAGCTTGCTGGCCTTTTTAATACCGTTGGCGGCAGGACACGCGGTGTGCAAATGGCTGGCCTGGGCAACCTGACCAAGAGGGAAGTGGATGGTGGGCAATTTGCAGGTTTGTTCAACGCCAATTTGGACTCTATTAGTGGAGGTCAATTCGCAGGTTTATTCAACGCGAATGGTCGCGGTGCCAAAGGAGCTCAGTTCGCTGGCCTCTTCAATACAAATTTTGGGAAACTGCAAGGAGTCCAATTTGCCGGTTTGTTTAATGTGAATGGTCGGAGTGGTGAAGGCGCACAGCTGGCAGGACTTTTTAACGTTCAGCCGGGAACCTTTAAGGGAGCGCAAGTAGCTGGAGTGATCAATACCTCTGTGGGACAACTTCATGGAGCTCAGGTTTCCGGATTAATCAATTTTGCCGACAACGTTGAGGGAACGCAACTGGGGTTTGTAAATTTTGCGGATAGCATCAAAGGTGTTCCGATCGGCTTTCTAAGCTTCGTGGCGAAGGGCTACCATAAGATAGAAGTTTCCGCAGATGAAATCTTTTATGTGAATGCGGCCTTTCGCACCGGGGTAAGGCAGTTCTATAATATTTTCACTGCGGGACTAAACCCACAACCGGTTGACGGACCAGTTACACCTCCCATGCTTTCGCCAGAGAGGCAATTAATATGGTCCGTAGGCTACGGAGTGGGAACCGCGCCAAGAATCTCCAATCGCCTGTCTCTGAATTTTGATGTGACTGCAAACCAGGTCAACCAGGGAGGCGTTACAGAATCAATAAGCCTACTAAGCAAGTTGTACGTGGGCCTCGACTTTCACATCACAAAAAAGTTCTCCGTCACGGCAGGAGCCACCCTCAACGGCTACTTGTATGATCCTGACTTTGCGGAGAATCCGCAACTGTTTAAAAATTACTCGCCCAACATTATCAGAACACACACCTTTGACAATGGAGACATTCTAAATATGTGGTGGGGAGGCAAGATCGGTTTACGATTTCTTTAGAGAAAAGGCATAGCGGCACGGGCACAAATTTACCGCATTAGGGTAAAAAGCAAACTACTCTTAATCTTTCCATTCACAATGATCTCTAATTTGTGTTTTCCAGGAAAATGTTTTCTTGTAGTAAAATCAGTGAAGCGCTGTTTCCTTTTAAATTGAATCTGCTGGCCTGACGCAAAGGACGTCTCACTGACCTGAAATACTTTTCTAGAAGACTTGCTCGTTGAAGTAAGGTAGGTGATTGCGTATTCAATGCGAAGCTTAACCTCCTTGCGCTGTCGATTTGTTACGCTAAAATTGAAAGTTGTGCTTTCTCCGATTTTAATATTCTTATTTTCGAGGCTAAGTTGTGAAACGGCAGACTTTACATTGGGATCAAATCCATGGAGAGCAAGCGCATTTGCTTCTCCTCTTTTTAGAAGTGTTCTACTTGCGTGTTTAAGAATCCAGTCTGTTTCTGCGCTAAGCCCTTTCCATCGCTTGACAATTTGCAAAACAATGTCAGGATGATCTTTCGAGATGTCGTTTAGGTTATTGGCCACACTTTTTCTCACATATTCGGAATTATCTTTTTTTAAAGCTTCAAGTACGGGAAGAATTGGGGTTGGATCTTCTATGAATTTGGGAAGGGCCATTGCCCAAGGCAATCGAGGACGACAGCCTTCACTGGCCAATCTTCTCACGTGATGATTTTCATGCTTTGCCCACTTTTTAATTTGTGCCAATGTCTTTTGGGGATATCTAACAATGAATGGACGAATAGCAAATTCGGCACTAATCAGAGGCGTGATATCCTCCAATGCATGCATGGATTCAGTAAAGTGGTTTTGCCCGTACAACTCCACATACTCAGGAAGGAAGATGAGTGGGAAAGTGTACGCTTCAACCTTATTTGTTTGATAGTATTTTGCAATTTTTACTACTTGAACTACTGCCTCGCAGAAGTCATTGGGAAGAAAGCAATGCAAACACTCAGTGACCCTTCTGGTCCTTTGTTTGAGCTCAAGATCAGCCCAATCCGGAGTAAATACTTTATGCACAAATTCGCGTTTAGGAAAGGCGGGGATACAAGTTTCAAGCACCTTGCAAAGGCGTTCGAAGAATAGGGGGGAGTACAGATCTTTTAAGGGTTGTGCCATTCAATTTTTGAAAAGAGATTCGTCAAGAAGTAATGCCTCGATAATAGTTTCCTTTAATGCGATTTCATCGATTTGATGTACGGAATGTAGCGCCATCGTGGAGACCTGCTTTCTTCCATTTGTACTAAGGAGTCTGTGTTTGTTTGATAGGCGAGTGCCGTGGCAGAACCCAATTGTAGTAAGGCCGCCCACTGGCCCATTCGCAATGGATGATGGCCAGATGAAGCAGACCCTCCTATGTTGTGAGTAGTAAGGAACCCCATAGGATAACTTCTCCCTCAGACGCGGTCCGCATTCAAGAATTATTTCTCTGACCTTCTGTGTGATTCTCCTTTCTGTGTCAGGCAGCTCATATAAAAATTCGTCTACAGTCATTCTGTTTAATTATTGGCAGATCGTTTTTCAAAGATGCTTCACAGGCATGACAACCCTATGTCAGTAAGACGTACGAATTAACTAAAGAGTGACAATAAATTGTTATTTTCGAGTAAACGACATGGAGGATTTTTTAAGATTTTTCGAGCAGATGCCTACGTGGCAGAGACTACTATGGGTAGTGATCTGCCTCAGCGCCAGTTGGCTCCTGGAAGGGAATTTTCCCCTGGTCCGCCATCAGTATAACAAGTGGAGGCACGATGGTATTAACCTGGTTTTCCTGGGCTTTACTTTTGTAATAAATCTGTTGTTTGGAATTTTTACAGTAGGAATTTTTGCATGGCTTGACGCCAATCAATTTGGTCTCCTTCACTTGGTCAATTGGCCCATCGGGCTTGAGTTGCTTTTGGCTATTATGTTTCTTGACTTCATGGCTCAATATGTGGTGCATTATTTATTGCATCGTGTGAAGTGGATGTGGAAATTACATATGGTACACCACAGCGATACAAAGGTGGATGCCACCACTGGAACGAGGCACCATCCGGGTGACTATTTCTTAAGAGAAGCCTTTGCCCTCATTGCAATTGTTGTCATCGGGGCGCCAATTTCATTCTACCTGTTGTACAGGTTCTGCACCATATTTTTTACTTACGCTTCTCATGCCAATATCAATATGCCAAAGGGAGTGGATAGAGTGTTGAGTTGGATTTTTATAACGCCAAATATGCACAAGTTTCATCACCACTTTGAACGACCCTGGACAGACACCAATTTTGGAAATATTTTTTCCCTTTGGGATAGACTTTTTGGCACTTTCGTATACGATGATCCAAAAAAGATCAAGTACGGATTAGATGTCCTTGATGGAAGCTTCGATGAAAATGTGGGCTATCAGCTAAGAATACCTATCAACAAGGATATTAAAACGGATTACTAACTGTCGGCTGGACAGCAAATCTATTGTTCGCCTGCAAGGCAGGAACAATTCGCGACATCTGGAGGTTTAGGTATTACTAAAACAGAAATCATGAAAGCAATTTGGAACGGAACAGTTATAGCAGAAAGTGATGAAACGGTAGTCATTGAAGGCAATCATTACTTTCCTGTCAGCTCAATCAAAAAGGAATATTTTACGGAATCGAGTACGCAAACGTCCTGTCCATGGAAAGGGATCGCCTCGTACCATACTGTAAAAGTAGATGGTAAAGAAAATGCGGATGCTGCCTGGTACTACCCTGAGCCTAAGGAGGCAGCTAAGGTTATCAAAGATCGTGTGGCCTTTTGGAAAGGCGTAGAAGTCGTGAGTTAGCAACTTTTAGGACCGGGCCGCAAAGCAGAAGTAGATTCCTAAACACGAATTTGTATCTTTCCATATCACAGATTCTAAGATAATTGCTTCTCGCACTCGACATAGGGAATAGTGACATCACTGTTGGACTCTGGAATGGAGAACGCTGGTGTAACCAATGGCGAATTCCATCCAAGCCCGATCAGCCAGAAGTGTTTTATCTTGTTAAGATTAGAGATCATTTCTTTGAGGAAAACCTTGGCATGAGTGAGGTTGCCAAGGTGGTGGTTAGTAGCGTGGTACCTTCCCTGACCGAAAAAATACAGAACGTAGTTGAAGGTCTTTTCAATTGCAAGCCGATCATTCTTGGACCGGAGGTCTACAAGAAATTGCCAATAGAAGTTCTTAATCCTTATGAAATTGGTTCTGACCTTGTAGCGAATGCGGTGGCGGCATATCATTATTACAAAACAACTTGCATCGTAGTAGACTTCGGAACAGCCCTGACATTTACTACCATCAGCGCTACTGGCAAAATCGTAGGGGTATCCATTGTACCTGGGTTAACAACAGCAATCAAGTCACTCACACAGAATACTGCGAAACTCTTTGATGTACCTCTGCAATTGCCGAAATCTGCGCTGGGTACAAATACAATCACCGCCATTCAATCGGGGATACTAATTGGATATGAAGGGCTAGTGAAGTCGGTGGTTGGGAGCATTAGAAAGGAATTGAATGAAAATTGTCCCGCAATTGCTACAGGAGGTCTTTCATCTATCATCACTCCGCTCAAGGACTTCTTTGATCAAGTGGAACCCAACCTCACGCTTGATGGATTGAAATTAGTGGGAGAACTAATGCCAGGTGGTGAGTAAGGCAGCCATTAAACTGGAACAAGTTTCGCACCGCTTCGGTAGCCAAATTCTATTTGAAAATCTATCGTTGGAGATACAGTCTAAAAAGCTGACGGCTATTTTAGGTAAAAGTGGTAGTGGAAAGTCCACTATCTTGCAGATCATTAATGGACTCGTCAGGCCCTATCAGGGAACGGTATTCCTCGAAGGGGAGCCTTTGAATTATGATGACATTTATAAGACGCGGCTGAAGATTGGTTATGCAGTTCAGCAAGTGGGTTTATTTCCTCACCTCACCGCAATGGAGAATATCACGCTGCCGGGCATTCTTGCGAAGTGGGACAAGGAGAAAAAGAACGCGCGAGCGGAGGAATTGATGAACCTGGTGAGCCTACCGCTAGGTCATAAGAATAAGTTTCCTCATCAGTTATCCGGTGGTGAGCAGCAGCGGGTAGGTTTGTGCCGCGCCATTTTGTTGAATCCTCCATTCATGTTACTTGATGAGCCTTTCTCAGCGCTAGATCCTGAGACCAAGGAAGGTATACACACTGAAGTGCAAAAACTTCAGGAGCTAGAGCCCAGATGCATTGTGATGGTGACCCACGATCCAAACGAGGCAAGAATGTTGGGCGATGTGGTATTGCAATTTGAGGAAGGTCAACTCAAGCCATTGCAAGGATGAGAATGACAACAACAATATTTCTTCTGTTACTCGCACTGAATGTCAGTGGGCAAAAAATTGTTGTTGGGGCAAAACATTTTAATGAAGGATATATTCTGGGTGAGATGATTGCAGTCCTCTTGGAGCAGGAAGGATTTGAGGTGGAGAGGAAGTTTAATCTCGGAGGTACTGCCGTCATTTATGAAGCCCTAAAAAGCAGGTCAATAGATATCTATCCTGAGTATACGGGCACGCTGGCTGAAGAGGTATTAAAATCAAAAACCCGACTTGATTACAATGCGCTTAAAGAAAGATTGCTAACTGATCTTCAGCTTGAGATTTCAGGTTCATACGGGTTCAACAACACATATGCGCTGGCCACCACTGGTGCCAAAGCTAGCGAGCTCAACCTAAAATCTATTTCTGATTTAAGAGATCATCCGGATTTGACCGCAGCGTTGAGTTATGAATTCCTGAAGCGACAGGATGGATGGGACAACCTTAAGTCGGCATATGGATTAAGCATATCCCCGGTGGGTATTGAGCATGGGTTGGCATATCAGGCGATTACCAGTGACAAGGTTGAACTCACCGATGTGTATTCAACTGATGGAGAAATTAAGAAATATGGCCTGGTATTGCTGGAAGATGACCTTGACTATTTTCCAAAGTATAATCCCGTTTCCGTTTATCACACGGATCTTGATCCAGGAGTTAAGGCAATCGTATCTAAATTGACAGGGAAGATAAGCGAAGAGGAGATGCAGACGATGAATGCTTCGGTGCTCTTTGAGGAAAAATCTTTTAACGAAGTGGTTAATGAATTTTTGCTTTCTGAAAGGCTCATTGGTAATACTCAGGTCATGAATCAAACTTCCTATTGGGGAGAGATTCTAGAGAAGACGATTGCACACCTTGGCATTACTGCCGTGTCATTGGGATTAGCGATTCTTGTTGCTGTGCCCTTGGGCATTCTACTTTACCTTTTCTCGTCTATTTCCAGACCTGTACTTTATTTTGTTGGGTTACTACAAACTATTCCATCCATTGCATTGCTAGCGCTGATGATTCCTCTCATCGGCATCGGCCGAATGCCCGCTATTGTGGCGTTGTTTCTTTATGCACTCCTGCCCATTCTGCGAAACACGACAACAGGATTAACGAGTGTCGATCCGGTTTTAAGAAAAGTAGCCAGAGGAATGGGAATGACGGCCATTCAAAGATTGCGGTATGTTGAATTTCCCTTGGCGATGCCATCGATTCTGGGTGGAATCAGGACGGCCGCTGTGATTACGATTGGCACGGCCACCTTAGCCGCTTTTATCGGTGCGGGAGGCCTAGGCGAGTTCATCGTAACAGGCCTGGCCCTTAACAATACCCAGTTGATACTTCAAGGTGCAATCCCGGCCGCGGTACTTGCAATCATGGTAGAGTTTGTATTCGAACTTTTGGAGAAGGCCCTCATTCCGAAGCATCTTAGAACCTAGTCAGCGTAAGTCAGCAGACCGCTGTCCACTAAAGTAAGCAGCGGTCGGACAACTTAAGCTACACCATCTTAGTCAAGGCCTGCTTCAAATCCTTAATCAAATAATCAGTATCTTCTAACCCCACGTAAAACCGAACAATGCGATGATGCTCGTTATTCGAGTCGAATTGATCTCTGGGAAATGAAACGGCCGCGGGAATAACCAACGATTCATGTCCTCCCCACGAAACGGCTTGAAAAAAGTGTTGTAAAGAATTGCAAAACAGCTCAATCTCTTCTACCGTCTTCACATTCATGACGATACTAAAAAGCCCACCAGCATCTTTCATCTGTTTCTTGGCCAACTCATACTGCGGAAAGGAGGGATGATGCGGGAATATCACCCGCTCAACTTTAGGGTGAGCCGCCATAAAGTCAACAATCTTTTTGGTGCTTTCACACACATGCCTCAAACGAATAGGAAGTGTGCGTAAGCCTCGAATGAGTAGCCATGCGCTCATTGGAGAAATATTTCCTCCAAGGGTGCCGAATTCTGCCTCAAATATTTTCTTGATCATAGATTTGGATCCACTCACCACACCAGATACCACATCGCTGTGGCCATTGATAAACTTGGTCGCAGTTTGCGCTACCAGGTCAATACCCATTTTATAGGGTTGCTGATGTAGCGGACTACAATAGCTGTTGTCGATCATTGTGGTGATGCCTTTTGATTTCGCTAGTTTCGCCACGGCTTCCAGGTCTTGTAGCTCGTAGGTAAATGAGTTGGGAGATTCCAGATAAATTAGTTTTGTGTTCTCCTGAATGGCTTTTTCAAAATTTATTGTTTCTCTGCCATCTACGAACGTGGTAGTGATACCAAATTTTGGCAGTAGCTTTTCAAACAATTTGATCGTCCAACTATAGGGCTTGGCCACGCTAATGACATGATCACCTTGATTGAGCAATGAAAGTATGGGTGTCGAGATGGCGCCCATACCGCTCCCAAAGATCAAAGCATCTTCCGCACCATCCAGGGCTGCAATCTTTTTGCGCAGGATATCAACGGTAGGATTATTCCCTCGTGAGTAGAGAACGGCATTGTATTCATCCGCAAGAGCAGCACGAAACGCTTCAATATTGTTAAAAGCAAAGTTGCTGGTTTGAATAATTGGAGGCGAAATGGCATTGAAGTAATTCTCCCTGTCTTCACCTAACTCATTGAGGATATATGATAAATCCATGGTATAATTATTTTTTAGCGACTAGTTTTTTCAAACCAAGATAAAGCGGTAGTCCCGAAAGGAACAAAATGAAGCCTATGAGGGACTCTGTTGGATTAGAGATCAGTACACTTATGTTAACTAGAGAGTAGACGATTATGAATAGGATAGGCAGGTATGGATATCCTTTCATCTTATAGATTCCAGCCTGGTCTCCATCTTTTTTGGCGCGGTGCCGTAAAATGAAAATCGCAGCAGCCGCGGTCACCAGACTGATGCTGTCAAAAAACATGACATAACTTAACACTTGTGTGAAGGACGAAGTGAAAAACAGGGTGAGCATAATAAATACCACAAAGAAGGTCAACCCAAATTCTTGTACCTGCGTTCTGTCATTTAATCTTTTAAAAATGGGAGGCAGTACTTTGTCTTCCGCCATCGCGTAGTAAACGCGTGGATTAGAAAGGATAGATGAATTAACATAGGCCATTACAGACAGAAACATAATAATCGCCACGGCCTTGAAGGCATAATCACCTAGGAGTACACGCGCCACCTCAGCTGCAAGTGCGTTGGATTCTTTTAGTCCATCCATTCCCAGCACTCGGAAGTAAGAAAAATTGACAAGCAAGTAGAGTGATAGGATAATACCGATTCCGTAAAATATGGCACGGGGCATGGTCCGGGTGGCATTGGGTATGTCACCTCCAAAATTCATAGTTTGCTGATAGCCCCCATACGTAAAAAATACAGGAACGAAGCACAGCCAGAATGCTTTGAAGATATCAGAAGTGCTGAGCGCTTCTGGAGGAGGTGTGGAGGTAGCCCCCACTGGGGAAGCAAAAATCGCCATGATGAGTAGTACGATCAAACTGATTTTTATAATCATCAGTACATTGAGCAATCGGGCACTCATTTTTATTCCTGCCATGTTAATTCCGTAAAGAACCACCATGGCTGACAGTGTGGTTATCTTGATTCCAATGTTTGCTTCGAGGTCTGGGAAGAGAATCGGGTTAATGTACTCTGCACCTATGATGGCCACACTTGCTGTAGAGGCCGCATTTGAAATCACTGTCATCCAGTTTACCATGAAGGCAAAGCCTGGATGATAACAATGTGAAAAAATTCTATAAAAGCCTCCAGCCACAGGATAGCGTGAACCAATCTCGGCAAAGGTGAGCGCACCAAACAAGCTGATTACTGCGCCAAGGATCCAGGCCACAAAAAGAATTGAGGGAAGTTCCGCCTTTTGGGCAACTTCAACAGGAGTTCGGAAGATTCCCATTCCAATTACAAGACTCACCACAATCATGGTGAGATCGAATAGCCCTAACTTTGGCTTAATAGACACGGGTGCGCAGACTTCCTCCTAGGTGCAATTGAATTCCAATTGCTGCTTGCACGGGTACGTAGTCAAAAAAAGAATCATTGGGTATTGGAATGTTGAGCCCTAGTTGGAAAATGCCATCGAGATGTTCGCCCAATCGAAATTTGGCAGTACCGGCAGGCTCAATATAGAGCTGTAGCTGCTCACCCGGCTTTTCAGTAACTACACCAGAGGTGAATTCATAAAAATCAACTAGCGAGAAACGTGGTGTGAAGGCGAGATTAAATCCACGATTGTTGGTGCCGATGCTTGGTTGAATGAAATATCTTCTGAAATTTCCAGTCACAATGAGTTCCTGCTGCCCGAAGGTTGGGAAAAAGAAACTATACTGACCATTGGTAGTACTTTGGCCTTGCCCGTACCCTACGTACAGCTCAAGTCGTCTGGAGCGAGTCGCATTAAAGTAACCCAAGCCTCCTTCAATATGTGAATTCTTTCGCGTGTAGTTCTCACTTGTATTCTGCGGGTCTTTAGCATTCTCTGATAGAAAGGAATAGCTACCCATTATTCCCAGGTTATCGGTGAGTGCGTATGCGCCCTGAACTGCTATGCCAGTAGTCAAGTATGCACTGCCTTGAAACTCACCAGCGCCCCTGAACATCGGTACGTTACGAGTACTGGGCACGTAAATCGGTGCGCAAGAGGACGCAAAAAGCAGAATTAGTACAAATAGATTAAAGCGCATGATGTGAAGTTAGAATTATTTTAACCGATTATACTTTTTCATCACAGTAATTAACCGATCATGCGGAATAGCATACACTTTATTGCCGTTTGCCCCTTCCATGGTTTCTGCTGCAATCATCGCGTTTACAATTGACTCTTCTGTAGCCTGGGCCACCGCATCGAAGAAGGGGTTGATCATCTCGTTAGGGAGCATCTTTAAATTTGCAAGCTTGTCCATTGCACTCGCTTCCGGATTAGCCGTTGAAAACGCAATGAAGATATCACCCGAGGAATTGCCTCCTCTTCCTCCCACTACACCTACTCCCAACGCCACGCGCTTCACTAGTCTTTGCAGTTGATGAGGCAACATGGGTGCATCGGTGGCGGCCACTACGATAATCGAACCCTGATCTTCATCCAGTCGACCGGCAGTTGGCCGCAGGTCTGTAATTTCTTTTCCAACAGGAACACCGGCAATGGTAAGTTGCTCACGTGCACCATAGTTGGCTTGCACCAGTACACCTACTGTGTAGTTTCCAACCTTGGTCTCCACTAATCTTGAAGAAGTGCCGATACCACCTTTGAAGCTATGTACAATCATTCCTGTGCCACCGCCCACATTGCCTTCCGCCACTGCACCGGTACTTGCTTTTTCCATCGCTTCAAACACATCTGCCTGCTTTACGTGAAAGCCATTGATGTCATTCAGGAACCCATCCCAGGTTTCAGCCACAACCGGCAAGCTAAAGTCGCCCGAATAACCACCGTCACTTACATTCTTGTTGACGTACCATTGAATCACGGCATCTCTCACGGTGCCCACACTGTGGGTGTTGGTGATCAGTATAGGTGAACCCAAACAACCGGACTCATCAATCCAGGTGGTGCCGGTCATTTCGCCATTGCCATTGAGTGTAAACCAGGAGGCAAACACGCGGTCCATAGAATTTTTGCCTAAAGGAAAAATTGCAGTCACGCCTGTTCGAGCAGGGCCTTTGCCAACTTCTAATTTGCCACTGCCTTTGATGATGGTCTTGTGACCTACTTCAATACCTGGGACATCTGTGATCGCATTGAATTTTCCGGGGGTGCCTTCAAAAGGTATTTTGAGGTCTCGAGCACGGGGCTTCGATGGCTGGGCATGGATGGAAAGTGACAGAAAAACTAGTGCTACGATTGTTGAAGCGCGCAGCGGATTTGTATAAATATTCTTCAAGTTGATAGGGGTTTGTTATGTAAATTACCCAGAATTGTGAAAGAATGAAAAACAAAGTGAGCGGAGGTTCTATTTGCATTTGCTCAGCAATTGAAACGAAATAGCTGGAGATGAAGGATGACATAGCGCACGTGAATTATTTGATGCAAAGCCGCAGATCAGTTTTCCCTAAAGACTACATTCAAGGGGAGCGTGTTGCGGATGAAATCATTGAAAAAATGTTGGAGAATGCCAATTGGGCGCCTACCCACAAACTTACGGAGCCCTGGAGGTTTGTCGTTTTTACGAAAGAGGGACTTCATCAACTTGCGGAGATTCAGGCAAGTTGCTATAAAAAAGTGACGACCGCTGATGGTTCCTTTAAGGAGGAGCGATACCAAAACCTATTGAAGAAACCCCTACAGTCCTCTCATATCATCCTCATAATTATGAAAAGAGATGAGAAGGAAAGAGTGAGAGAAGTGGAGGAGATCGGTGCCGTGTTCTGTGCCATTCAAAATATGTACCTCACTGCTGCGAGCTATGGTGTGGGTTGTTATCTTAGCACTGGAGGGGTCACCTACTTTGAGGAAGCCAAGAAAAGTTTTGGCCTTCAAAAGGAGGATCGAATTATAGGGTTCTTCAATGTTGGCGTTATTAGGGAAGACTTTGAGGTGAAGAGTAAAAGACATTCCGTAAAGGAAAAAACCAAATGGATAAATCGATTAGAAAATGAATAACGTTCCAAGTAGAGAGGATTTGATTCAAGCGCATGAGCGCATAAAGCCCTACATTCATGAAACTTCGGTGATGACTTCCCGAAGTATTGATGAGCTGACGGGGTGTAACATTTTTTTCAAGTGCGAGAACTTTCAAAAAATTGGAGCCTTTAAGGCAAGGGGCGCCATGAATGCGGTATTGAAATTGTCGGAAACGGAAAAGGCGAAAGGGGTTGCTACGCATTCTTCGGGTAATCATGCCCAGGCTTTGGCCAGAGCAGCAAAAATTCTGGATATGAAGGCCTACATTGTAATGCCATCCACTGCCCCCGACATTAAGAAAAAGGGAGTGAGGGCATTTGGCGGAGAGATCACCGAATGTGAACCCACATTAGCGTCACGAGAAGCTACGCTTGCAGAAGTTGTAAAGGCAACGGGTGCAACGGAAATACATCCATTTAACAATTATGATGTGATGGCAGGCCAGGCAACGGCAGCCATGGAGCTCTTTCACTATGAGCCTGAGCTAGACTTCGTACTTGCTCCTGTGGGAGGCGGAGGCCTGCTGAGCGGTACATTGCTGGCAGCCAAGTATTTTTCGCCAAGCACAAAAGTTATTGCTGGAGAGCCAGCCGGAGCTGATGATGCTTACCGATCGATGCAGTCTGGAAAAATTGAACCTTCTCAGGCAAGCAGCGTTGCAGATGGCCTGCTGACTTCTCTGGGCGACAAGACTTTTCCTCTAATCAAAGAGATGGTCACCGAGGTGATAACGGTGACTGATGAAGAAATCATTCGTGCGATGCGATTGATTTGGGAACGTATAAAAATAATTGTGGAGCCATCGTGCGCGGTGCCTTTTGCCGCTGTGCTTAAAGAAAAGGAGAAATTCGCAGGTAAGAAAGTAGGCATAATTCTAAGCGGAGGAAACGTGGACCTGGAGCGAGCCTTTAAATTGTTTGCCTCTCTTAACGGGAATTAGCCCAGTTTTGGAGCGAGTTTCTGGTCCACTGAGATCGCTCCGGGACCCGTCAGGAGTAGCAAAATTGAGATCGTTAGCAAATGAAGGGCTGGTGCAGTGCCCAGGTAACTATCGCCTTGTGCCAGGTGAAATCCAATAATGGCTACGAGAAAATTGAAAATCATCAGGGTGCTGGCGATCCTTGTTTGATATCCAACGAACCAGCTAAGTCCAGCGAGTAATTGTATGTACACAGATGTAACAGCACAAAACAGGGGAAACGGAAATCCGTTGGCAGAAAGAAAATTTTGAAATTCTATCATCTGCTCCCAACTCAACACGTTGTCGATCACACCATAGACGATTCTAGTACCAAAGATTAGCCGGAGCAGGAGTAAACCCCAATCCAGTTTTGAATAGTTCATTGCTACTTCTTTTTTAGCTCATCGAATTTTGAGGTGGCTTCCTTTTTGGGGAAAATGTTATTGGTAGCATCGACATCCGCTGTGGCGCGATTAGGATCAATCACCATGTTGGTGACCTCTTTATCCTTTACAAATACTTTCGTGATCTCATACTCATTTAACCTCCAGATTTCTGCGGGAAGGGTTTCGATTTCTTTGGAGCCGTCTGCATAAGTCCACTCAATAACAACAGGTGTAACAAGTCCTCCCTTATTTCGAAGTTTTACCTCATAGAGATTTTTGTCATCAAGTTTCTTCCTTACGGCTGTCTCGTCTATCCTACTTCTAAATTCTCTGTAAGTAGCTTCTTCTGTTGCAGTGAGGGTAAGTTCCTGAGCACCTCCGGAGAAATCATCAGCTTTCTTCTGGTTCTTCGATGCCGAAGTAAGATCTCCCTGCTGCACTTTTTTGGCTTTGTTCTCAGGGTCAGCGGTTTCCTTCTTTACTTTAAACCACCTTACCTCATCCACCTCTATATCTACCTTGTCCGTGGTAAAGAACCAACCTTTCCAAAACCAATCGAGGTCTACGGCCGATACATCTTCCAACGTGCGAAAAAGATCTGCCGGATTCGGGTGCTTGTACTTCCATCGGTTGGCATATTCTTTAAAAGCCTGATCAAAAAGTTCTTTCCCCATCACGGTCTCTCGCATGATGGTAAGGGCCACTGTAGGTTTCTGGTAATAATTGGCACCAAATTGACTAAACAAATCATTGTCAGACGTGGTCATCACGGGTCGCATCACTGATTGATCACCCTGCATAAAGGGAATAATAGAACTTGGCGTGGTATGCGGATATTGCGGATAGCGCTCCATCATTGTGCGAGTGTGCAAGAAGGTGTTGAGCCCTTCATCCATCCACATCCACTGGCGCTCATCAGAACTTACAATCATCGGAAACCAATTGTGTCCAACCTCATGCACGATGGTGGTAATCATTCCGGATTTGGCGGCATCGCTCATGGTGCCCTCCTTTGAAGGCCTACCTCCGTTGAAGCTGATCATAGGGAATTCCATACCTATGTTGGATGTATTTACAGAGATGGCGACAGGATAAGGATAGTCAAAGGTGGCGTTGGAATACACCTCGAGCGCATTCTTTACCGCCTTGGTTGACTCTTCCGTCCATACGGGCAGTCCTTCGTTTGGATAGAAAGACATGGCCATCGTGGTGTTGGTAGGAAGCTTGACGGGTTGAGCGTCCCAGATAAATTTTCTTGAGCTGGCAAATGCCACATCACGTACGTTCACTGCTTTGAATTGCCAGGTCTTCCTCGCTTTGGATTTTGTCTTTTCTTTTTGCTTAGCCTCTTCAGGTGTTACAATCATGACTGGCTTGTCAAAGGAATTTTGCGCCACAGCCAGGCGCTGTTGTTCTTTGGTAGAAAGAACGTCTTTAGGGTTTTGTAATTCCCCGGTGGCTGCCACAATATGATCGGCAGGCACCGTGATGCTTACTTCATAGTCACCGAACTCAAGGGCAAACTCTCCCAATCGTTGGAATTGTTTGTTTTGCCATCCCTCCGTGTCATTGTAGACGCACATGCGAGGAAACCAATGCGCGATAAGGTATACATTGTTATTGTCTGCAGGAAAGTGCTCATATCCTTCGCGTGACAGTACAAACATGCTTCTGTCCGTGATGGGATAAGACCATTCTATTGAGAAGGTATAAGATGTTTTTGGTTTGATGGGGCTGGGCAGATCAACTCTCATCATGGTATTGTTGATCATGGTCCGAAGATCTTTTCCTCCGGTATCCTTCACCGATTTGATGGTGTAACCCGCAGGAAATTCCAAAGGTCTAGTCAAGTACTGCATTGCCAGTGTGCTCATTGAATCTCTCAGGCTCGTAACCGCACTGCCAAAGTCTTCATTTCCTTTCTTATTTACATTTTGCTCCAACTGCATCCAGATGAACCTGAGCTCGTCAGGAGAATTGTTGTAGTAGGTAATGGTCTCCTTACCTGAAAGGGTGTTGCTGGGTTCGTCAATTTCTGCTTGTATTTTGTAATCAGCGCGCTGCTGCCAATAATCCGTTCCAGGTGCACCTGAACCCGTGCGGTAAGAGTTGGGGGTAGGCAGGAGATTCCCTAGCTGCTCAAATTTCCCTTGCCAGGCAGGCTGTTGTGCAAATGAGACAGTGAGGAGTAAACATAGTGCGAATAGTGTGATTGTAAATTTCATAGTGACGCAAATTATCGTAGGTAAATATAAAAATAAAAGCCCCATGGCTGGGGCTTTTAAAAAAAATGAAAATTCAAATTGTTATGTCATTTCTTAAACTGATCAAACTTGGATCCACCGCGCTTAGGGAAGACATTATCAGAAACGTTTATATCAGCTGTTTCCAGATTTGGATCTATCACAACGTTTGTCACTTCTTTATCCTTCACAAAGACCTTCTTCACCTCCACTTCATTAAGTCTCCAGATCTCGGCAGGAAGTCTTTCTATTTCTTTGGTTCCGTCCTTGAAGGTCCATTCTATGATCACTGGGCTTGGCAACCCTCCTGTGTTTCTCAAGGTTATTTCGTATAGATTCTTCCCTTCCAATTTTTGCTTTACTGCCTTGTCATCAATTCGGCTTCTAAAATCGCGATAGCTATCTTCAGAAGTGTTAGTAACGGTAAGAGGCTGCGGTCCATTACTAAAATCTGAAGCCAGCTCAGTTGAAGTACTTGCTGAGAGGTCTCCTTGCTTTACAGTCACATTTTTCTTTTCGGGATCCAATTGCTGCTCTTTCATTTGAAACCACTTCACTTCTTCCAATGTCAAGTCTACATTGTCGGTAGTGTAAAACCACCCTCTCCAAAACCAATCGAGATCAGTACCGGAGGCATCTTCCATAGTACGGAAGAAGTCTGCAGGTTTCGGGTGTTTGAAAGCCCACCTTTCAGAATACTCCTTGAAAGCCGCGTCAAAGATCTCAGGTCCAAGAATGGTTTCTCTTAACAGCACCAATGCTGCCGATGGTTTTGTGTAGCCATTGGGTCCAAAACTTGAAGCCTGGTTATCGGATTGCCCCATGATGGGACGCATGATGGATTTATCGCCCTTCATGAAAGGGACAATGCCTTTCGGAGATCCGCTGGTGATATCAAACCCTTCGTAGCGTGTGCGCACGGTTTCCCTTTCCAGAAAAGTATTGAGGCCTTCATCCATCCAGGTCCATTGACGCTCGTCTGAGTTGATAATCATTGGGAAAAAGTTGTGACCAACCTCATGTACAATTACCCCTACCATGCGTTCCACGGTCCTTTGCGAGTAGTTACCCTTCGCATCCGGCCTTCCATAGTTAAAGCAAATCATAGGATACTCCATTCCTTGGTCTGCGGTATGCACAGAGTATGCAGTAGGATAGGGATAGTTAATGGAGCGTGCAGAATAGACCTCAAGCGTATTCTTAATGGCCTTTGTAGATTCCTTCTCCCAAAGTGGATTTCCCTCTTTCGGATAAAGTGATTGAGCCAATGGTGTTTTATCTCCAACCCTTACAGCCTGTGCATCCCAAATGAATTTGCGTGAAGCTGCGAACGCCACGTCTCTCACGTTGTCTGCTTTGAATACCCAGGTACTTTTCTTCTTAGATCTTGATTTCTCATTTTTCCTGGCTTCGTTTTCAGTGACGATGAAGACCTGCTTGTCAAAAGATTTCTGCGCTGCCTTGAATCTTTCCAGTTGATCTTTGGAGAGCACCTGATCGGGATTTTGCAACCAGCCGGTAGATCCCACAATAAAGTCGCTGGGAACGGTGATGGCCACCTGGTAGTCACCAAAAGTGAGCGCATACTCCCCTCTGCCAAGGAATTGTTTGTTTTGCCATCCTTCGTAGTCATCAAATACGCACATGCGTGGAAACCACTGTGCGCAAGTGTAGACCCTATTATCATCTTCAGGAAAATACTCGTATCCCCCACGCTCGTCAAATTTGTTTCTGTCATAAACACGGTAACTCCAATCAACTGAAAACTTATAGGTATCACCTTTCTTCATGGGAGTGGGAAGGTTGATGCGCATCATCGTATTATTGATGATGTAGGTAAGTGCGTTGCCTGTGGCGACATCTTTCACTGATTTAATTTTGTATCCGCCTTCATAGTCGTAGCCATATCCGCCAAGGGCATCGGCCAAAAACTTGGCAGGCACCGAATCCCGAATCATGGTGTTTGAAGACTTGTCTGTCATGTTGTCTGGCGCCAGTTTGTTTTGATCTAACTGCATCCACAAGTAGCTCAGGGTCTCGGGAGAGTTGTTGTAGTAGGTGATCGTTTCCGATCCGTTGATCATTTGATCTTCGTCCGTCAATTCCACTTTAATATCATAATCTGCCTGCTGTTGCCAGTAGCTTTCGCCAGGCTCGCCCGATCCGGTTCTGTAACTATTAGGTGTGGGCAGGGCAGGGCCCAATTGCTCAAATTTGCCTTTCCAATTTTCCTGGGCAACGGCCGCGAAAGAACTTATGACACAGATCAGAATAATGTATAACCGCATAGATTTAGTTTTTCTTCGTTGTAATAAAAAAGTCATTTCGTAATAACGAAATGACTTTCAAAATGGTGGATAAAAGTAGACTATTTTCCCTTTTTCTTCAACTCATCAAATTTGGATGGTTGATCTACCTTAGGAAAGACGTTATCTGAAGTGTTGATGTCAGCAGTCTCCTCCAGAGGATCCAAAACGATATTTACCACTTCCTTGTCCTTGACAAATACTTTAGTGACTTTATTCTCATTTAGCCGCCAAATTTCAGCTGGAATTCTTTCAATTTCCTTGGAGCCGTCCTTATAGGTCCATTCTATTATAACTGGCATGATCAGGCCACCCTTGTTGCTAAGGGTTACTTCATAGATATTTTTGTCCTGAAGCTTAGACATCACCGCCTTGTCATCAATTCTGTTTTGAAACTCACCGTAGAAACTTGCATCGGAGGGAATTAAGCTAAAAGGCTGAGGGCCATCGTTGAAGTTGCCGGAATTCTTTTGATCGCTTCCACCTGAGGCAAGGTCACCCTTCTTCACATTTCTATTTCTATTTTCGAGATTGGTCTCCTCCTGTTTTACTTTGTACCACTTCACCTCATCAACAGATTGGTCGGTGCGATCGGTAGAATAGAACCAGCCTCTCCAGAACCAGTCGAGATCAGTTGCTGAGGCGTCCTCCATCGTTCTGAAGAAATCTGCTGGTGCCGGATGTTTGAATGCCCAGCGGTTTGCATATTCCTTGAATGCCCGGTCGAAAGCTTCAGGTCCCATGACGGTTTCACGTAGCACGTTTAGGGCTGTCGCGGTTTTCGCATACGCTTCAGCGCCATATTGCACCACGTTTTCAGAGCTGGTCATCAGAGGCCTCATGGTTTCCTGATCCCCTTTCATGTACGGGACGATCATGCTTGCCGGGCCTCTGCGCTGCGGCATGGTAGGGTAGTGCTCCACTTGAGTGAGATACTGCACAAAGGTGTTAAATCCCTCGTCCATGAAACCCCATTGACGTTCGTCTGAATTGATGATCATCGGATAGAAGTTGTGACCTACCTCATGAATAATTACACCGATCATTGCCCACTTGGTGCGGTCAGGTATCGTGCCATCGGGTTGCGGACGGCCACCATTAAAACAGATCATCGGGTATTCCATACCAATATTGGCCATGTGCACAGAGATGGCAACTGGGTATGGGTAATCAATCGAATACTTTGAATAGGTAACAAGCGTGTTCTTTACGGCCTTAGTGGATTCGCGCTCCCAGAGAGGATTTCCCTCTTTAGGGTAATAAGACATAGCCAGGCTCGTGTGATCTCCGATCTTCACAGCTTGTGCATCCCAAATGAATTTGCGCGAGCTGGAGAAAGCGAAGTCCCGAACGTTCTTCGCATCATACACCCATGTTTTCTTTTGTTTTGATCTTGATTTCTCTCTTTGAATGGCCTCCTCCTGGGTCGCAATGATCACTGGTTTGTCGTAGGTCTTTTTAGCCAACTCAAATCTTTCAATCTCTTTCTTGGAGAGCACATCTGTCGGGTTTTCAAGATTGCCCGTTGCAGCTACGATGTGATCTGCAGGAACTGTAATGCTTACCTTATAGTCGCCAAAGGGAAGGGTAAACTCTCCCTGACCCATAAATTGCTTATTCTGCCAGCCCTCATAATCATCATATACACACATGCGTGGAAACCAATGAGTGATGCCATACAAGTAGTTGTCATCAGCTGGAAAATATTCCATGCCTCCGCGTCTTCCGGCCTCTCTCTCGTTTAATCTGTCACTGACAGGGTAAGACCACTCCACTTTAAAAGAGTATTTGTCCCCTTTCTTCATCGGCTGTGGCAAGTCTACACGCATCATGGTGGAATTGATGAAGTATTTTAAATCCTTTCCACTCACATCCTTCACGGACTTGATGGTATAACCACCTTCATAATCTCCATATAGATCTAGGTCGCGCTGCAATTGATCGGTGCTTACGGTTTCACTCAGCGAATTGGTCTTCACTTTGTCAGTCATGTTGCCTTCCGCCAGTATGTTCTGATCAAGCTGCAGCCACAAGTATTTCAAGTTATCGGGGGAGTTGTTGTAATAAGTAATGGTTTCTGCACCAGTAATTACATGTGTTTCATCATTTAGCTCCACATCTATAGTGTAGTCAGCCTGCTGTTGCCAATACTTGGCCCCTGGCGCGCCAGACCCACTGCGATATTGGTTGGGAGTTGGGAGCTCTGTTCCCAGTTGCTCGAACTTGCCTTTCCAGCCTTCCTGTGCAAAAGCTGACAGGCTGATGCTTGCCAGAAGTAGATATAATAATTTTTTCATAACCTTATTTTCTGTGTGCTTGACAGCGTAATTATTTTTTCTTTAGTTCTTCAAATTTGGAAGGCTTATCCACCTTAGGAAAAACATTGTTATCCATGTTGATGTCTGCCGTTTCATTTTGCGGATCCAACACGATGCTGGCCACTTCTTTATTTTTTACAAACACTTTTGAAATCTTCTGCTCATTGGTTCTCCATATTTCTGCAGGTAATCTCTCAATTTCTTTCGTGCCATCTTTGTAGGTCCATTCGATAATTACGGGCATCACCAATCCTCCGTTGTTGCTTAACGTAATCTCATAAAAATTTTTGCCTTTCATCTGGTCGATCACCGCCTTGTCATCAATTCGGCTGAGAAATTCTCCGTAGAGCCTTCCGTCAGTCGGAATCAGACTAAATGGTTCAGGGCCGTTGTTAAAGTTGTCGTATCCCATTGTACCACCGCTTGCCAGGTCTCCCTGAGTCACATTTTTTCCTTTGTTTTCTACGTTGTTGCCCTCTTCCCGAATTTTGAACCACCTTACTTTGTCTACCGATACTTCGGTGTGATCCACTGAATAGAACCATCCTCTCCAAAACCAATCAAGGTCTACTGCGGAGGCATCTTCCAGCGTACGGAATAGATCTGAAGGCTTAGGATGTTTGAATGCCCAACGCTGGGCGTATTCTTTGAAGGCGGCATCAAACAATTCCGGGCCCATCACTGTCTCGCGTAGAATGTTTAGTCCAGTCGCAGCTTTTGCATATTGCTCTGCTCCAATTTGCACTACCTGCTCGCCACTTGTCATCAACGGGCGCATAGTTGCTTTTTCGCCTTTCATGTAAGGCACAATGAGTGCGGCAGGTCCTCTTCGCTGAGGCATGTCAGGGTAGTTTTCCACTTGCGTTCTGTATTGGACAAAAGTGTTGACGCCTTCATCCATCCAGGTACTCTCCCTTTCATCGTTGTTGATGATCATAGGGAAAAAGTTATGACCCACTTCGTGTACAATCACACCAATCATTCCCCACTTGGTGCGATCCGGTACGGTGCCATCCTTATTGGGTCTTCCAAAGTTGAAGCAAATCATAGGATACTCCATACCAATGCTGGCAGTATGTACAGAGATTGCTACAGGATAGGGATAATCGATCGTATATTTCGAATAGGTCTCGATGGTATTCTTCACCGCTTTTGTAGACTCAGCCTCCCACAAAGGATTTCCCTCTTTTGGGTAATAGGACATAGCCAGTGGAGTCATGTTTCCAATCTTAACCGCTTGCGCATCCCAGATAAATTTCCTGGAGGTAGCGAAGGCAAAGTCACGCACATTCTCTGCATGGTATTCCCAAGTCTTTTTTTCTTTTGATCTGGCTTTTTCTCTTTCTACCGCTTCTGCTTGTGTGGCAATGATGACAGGCTTATCAAATGTAGTCTTGGCCTTCTCAAAGCGAGAAAGCTGTTCAGCGGTCAATACATCTTTGGGATTCTGAAGCTCACCAGTTGCAGCAAGCATATGGTCTGCAGGCACAGTGATTTTAACTTTATAGTCACCGAAGGCTAGCGCAAACTCGCTTCTTCCTAAAAACTGTTTGTTCTGCCATCCTTCAAGGTCATCATAGACACACATTCTCGGAAACCATTGGGCGATGGTGTAGACATAGTTCTTATCCTCGGGAAAATATTCATACCCGCTTCTTCCACCCTGGCTCATTCTGTCATTTATATTGAATCCCCAGTCCACTTTAAAGGCAAACTTTTCACCAGTTTTTAAAGGCTTGGGCAGATCCACACGCATCATTGTGGCGTTGATGAAATACTTCAAATCACTTCCGTTGACATCCTTTACCGATTTGATTTTGTAGCCACCGTCAAAATCGTACAGGTCTAAATTGCCCGCCATTTCTTTGGTGGTCAAGGTGTCTTTGATGAAGTAGTTTCTGGTTTTGCCTGTATTGCTTTCTTTGTCAAATAGATTCTGATCTAGTTGAAGCCAGAGATAGGTGAGCACATCTGGGGAGTTGTTGTGGTATGTAATGGTTTCTGAGCCAACGATGTTTTGAGTTTCATCATTTAACTCCACGTCAATTAGGTAGTCTGCTTTTTGTTGCCAATATTCTGGGCCTGGAGATCCAGAGCCAGTACGATATTCATTGGGGGTTGGCAATATTTGACCTAACTGCTCAAATTTTCCCTGCCATTGTGTGGGTTGCTGTGCGTAAAGCGAGGTGGTAACCAACGCTAAAAGAAGAATGAATGTGCGAATCATGTATTGTTTTATTTTTGTCTTGAGTATTTCTTTTTATTGAATCCAGAATATTTTGTCCTTTATAAGAATAAGGGCAATGCCTGCAATTGCTGATGATATTACCATCTTCCAGTCTCTTCTTGAAACGGCAATCAGGTCAACTAAGATAAAGCTAGCAACCATAAATATGCCAACAATTACAATCTGGCCGAATTCCAAACCGATGTTAAACGCAAGAAGCTGCGTGAATATCGATTGATCTTTTCCTAAAATTGCTCTAAGGTAATTTGAAAAACCCATCCCATGAATCAGGCCAAAGAATAACGCAAAAAGATAATTGGTTTGTACCGGCTTTGTAGTAAAACGTTCTTCCTTGCGAAAGAGGTTACCAAAAGCGGTAATAAATATGGTCAATGGAATAAGAAACTCCACCAGATCGGCATTTACAGAGATGATTTGAAGCGTGGCCAGTGCCAAGGTGATGGAGTGACCGATAGTGAACGCGGTGATTAGAATTAGGATCTTCTTCCACTCCCTTGAAAGGTAGATGGCGCAAAGTGCAACTACGAAAAGGATGTGATCGTAGCCATTTGCATAATCCAGAATGTGATCCTTTCCTAATCCAAAGTATAACTGAAATTCGCTCATAAATGCATTTTCGGGGATGCAATTATAGGGTTAAAATCGGAATAAGAACAGCCCGAATTATATCAAGGGCGTCTCCTCTTAAATTTGGTTTAGGAACGGCATGGCCCTATTTTTGAAGCCGTTTTACGATATGATGTCCATCCTTTATTCTCTTTTGCTTTTCTTTCACCCGCTCCACATCTCTGTGACAGAGATAGAGTATAATGAGAAAGCCAATTCACTTCAAATCATATCCCGAATCTTTGTTGACGATTTGGAAGTGTCGATTCAGAATCAAACGGGAAATACAAGCTTGGACTTACTGAAGCCCACTGGCGGATTGACCACGAAGGGCCTCGTGGAAAACTACCTCAAAGAACACTTTAAGGTAAGGCTAGATGGCAAGGACCAAAAGATGAATTTTCTCGGGCTTGAGGAAGAAAATTTTGCGCTGATCTGCTACATCGAGATTGAAAACATAAAGAAGTTTAAAACAATAGAAGTAGAAAACTCTGTCATTACGGAGACTTATGACGATCAATCTAATCTGGTTCACGTGACCTACCTGGGTCCAGTAAAGAGCATGCGATTGATGCGTGATAAAACTTCGGATACTTTCACTTTTTGAACAACATCATAATCATTTAAGCATGCGACAAAAAATAGTAGCGGGTAATTGGAAGATGAACACTTCCTATGACGAGGCCATTCAACTGGCAAAAGATGTGGCATCCCAGGTTAAGGAAAGTGCCAATGCCAAAGTTATTGTCTGCCCTCCCTTCCCTTATCTACAGAAGATAAATGAGATATTAACCAACTCACCCATTGATGTAGGTGCCCAAAATTGCAGTGAACATGTGTCGGGTGCCTACACGGGCGAAGTGTCTGCGGTAATGCTTAAGTCTATGGGAATTCCTTATGTGATTTTGGGTCATAGCGAACGCAGACAATATTTCAACGAGAGTGGCAATACGCTTGCGCAGAAGGTTGATGGTGCTTTGGCTAATGGGCTCACACCCATCTATTGCTGTGGCGAGCCTTTGGAAGTACGGGAGATGGGAGGCCACGAGGGACTGGTGAAGCAGCAAATTGAGGAAGGCCTCTTTCATCTTAATGGTGAGGCGTTGAAGAAAATTGTAATTGCGTACGAACCTGTATGGGCAATCGGCACCGGCAAAACAGCTACAACTGAGCAGGCACAGGAAATGCACAAGGTCATCAGAGATCACCTTGCTAACAAGTATCAAAGCGAAGTGGCTGAACTCATTCCAATTCTATACGGGGGTAGTGTGAAGCCAGACAATGCCAAGGAACTGTTTGCATGCCCTGATGTGGACGGTGGACTGGTTGGCGGGGCCTCATTGAAAGCAGCTGATTTTGTGGCGATTATTGAAGCTGTTTAGATCTGCAGATGTATCACACACGCCTTACTGTAGTCTGCGACCCCTCTTTTTCAGAAATACTTATTGCTGAAATTGCTAATGCCGGCTTTGATTCTTTTCTCGAAAGTGAGAATGGATTTGAAGCGTATGCAGAAGTAGATCATTTTAATGAACACCAGGTAGATGAAATCAAAAAAAAGTACGCGGAGGTAAGCCCTTTAAACTTTTCCTGGGATAAGATTGAAAAGAGAAACTGGAATGAGGAATGGGAAAGAAGTTATGAGCCGATCATTGTGGATGATAAGTGCTTGATCAGGGCGTCCTTTCATCAATTGAAAAAATCATACCCTTACGAAATTACGATCACACCCAAGATGTCTTTCGGCACAGGCCATCATCAAACTACTTACCTGATGATCAAGGCACAAATGGATTTAGAGCACACCAATAAGAGAGTGATGGATGCTGGTTGCGGCACGGCTATCCTTTCAGTGATGGCTGCAAAGAGAGGAGCAAAGGAGGTAGAAGCCTTTGACATTGATGAGTGGAGTGTGATCAATGGAAAGGAAAATATTGAAATTAATGAGTGTTCAAATATTTCCATTCGGCAGGGAAAAATAAGTGACCTTACCTTTGAGGAGAACTTTGACATCATCTTGGCAAACATTAATAGAAACATATTGCTCAATGAGATGCCGCAGTATGCAGCCTATCTCAACGCAGATGGCTACCTGCTATTGAGTGGTTTTTACGAGAAGGACATACCCGAATTGGTAACTCGTGCACATCAACATCAATTGAAACAAATTCAGCATGACGTGAGAGAAAGTTGGGCCTCCGTATTATTCCAGCTAAAGAAGTAATATACCCTCTCCACAACAATACAGTAGGCGTATATCGTTTAATGAATAGGCGTTTAGCTTATTTGGGCAATATTTGCGAATTTCACCATTTACACAAGAAAATCAGAAGGTTATAGGTCACTAGGCACGATATATCGGCTCGTTTGAAACAGATTTTACCATACGTTTTTCTATCTCTATTCACGGTGCTTCGTACGCACGGGCAGAGTGCAAACAATGCTACCGCAAGGGCAACATTTCAAGATAGCGTGGTGGCCGTACTTGAGGCAACTCGCAATGCAGATGCCAAGGTGATAGCGGGAAGTTTCTCCTCAGCCTGGAGTCGGCTTTCGCGTGATCAGCAGCAGCGAATTAAAGGGCAGTCCCAATTAATGAAGAGCAAAAAATATGGAGTGAGGCCGCAGTTTTTGAATTTTTACGGTTCCATCGTCTATGCTGTAGATCAGGAACAACTGGATGCAGCAACTTTTACCAGTTACCTCAATGTGGTGGACGAAGTAATTGAGAATGAAGAGGTGGGCAAAGCGGGAATCTTTTTTACAAATGCTAGACGATTCTTTGAGTTCCATTCTGTGCACAAAGATCGATCGTACGAACTGAGGGCGCAGGATGATACGTATCACTTTGAATATAAAAAGGGTCAGGTCCTGCAGTTGCTTTCAGATTCATTTGATGATACACAGGATGAACCACTTGACAATTTTGATACTAACTACGAGGAAGAACCACTGAGCACGTTTGATGATAATTATCAGGATGCCCCTCAAGATCAATTTGATTCTTTCGATCAGTGGGACAATCAAGATACGCAGGAGGATTTTTCCTGGGACGATCCAGTAGAGGAGGAGGTTGCGCTGGAGCCAGAAATTCCACTTTGGATGCTGCCAGCCCCGCAGCCAGATCTGACAGGGCCACTTCTTGTCTTTGATAAAGTCACTTTCAATTTTGCCACTTCTTACGATTCTGCATTTCTGCGCGACACGAAGGGAACCCTTTCTCTTATCGATAACACCTTTGTAGGAGAGGGCGGAAGATTCGACTGGAGCACCACAGGACTCAGTTCAGATTCGGTTTACTTTGATTTTGCTGCGTACAATTTTGATGTGACCAAAGCTGAAGTGAAAGCGGAACAGGGAAAGCTTACTTACAAAGGAAAGGCACCGGGACAGGTTGATGGTATTTTTGAATTTAAGAGTGTAAGTCATAGAACACCGGAGACGGCTACCTATCCCAGGTTCATGTCTTTTAATAGTGATGTGGATATCATTGGATTGGGTGGCGAGGACTTGAAGTATACGGGTGGTTTTGCATTGAATGGAAGAAAGGTCTACAGTTCTTCTGTAAATGGTAACCCTGCAAGACTGCAGCTGTTGGGTGACGTTGACAAGAAGTTCGAAGCACGATCACGACTCTTTGAATTTCAGGATTCGATCATTTCCTCTACACATGCAATGGTTAAGATCTATCAACAAAATGATTCGATCTATCACCCTGCCACACAATTTTATTTTGATTTTGGCAAGCGAGAATTGATTCTGCAAAAGGAGAACGGACAATTGAAGAATGCACCGTATTCCGCCTCTTACTACAAGATTGATTTTAATGCGGATAAACTTAAATGGAACGTTGACTCGGCTTCGCTGGATATTTTCAGTTTTGGCGGGCGTAGCCAGTCTCCCATGATTTTGGAATCGGTGGATTTTTATGATCCCGAGGATTTTAGAATTCTTGGTGGTTATGGATTTGATTTTCATCCACTGGCTCTCGTAGCAAATTATGCCATTAACAATGGGGTGAGAGAATTTTACGTGGATGACCTGGCCATGGCGACACGGCAGCGCCCCGATGGCGTACGCTTAGCTATGAATTTTCTGGCCCAAAAGGGAATGATTGACTACAACACGGCACTCGGCTACGTGCGAGTGAAGGACAAGGCCATTCACTTTTTTGACTCGAAAAGGGGTGATGCTGATTATGATAATCTAAAGATTCACTCCATCGTAGATGGCCCTGCCAATGCTACAGTTGATTTTGCAGAGGGAACAATGACCGTACGCGGTGTAGAAGAGTTTAAGGTGAGTGACTCACTTAATGTGGTGATTCAGCCGGACAGCAGTGTAATTACGCTATTACAAAACAGAGACATTAAGTTTAATGGAAATATCAACGCAGGTAATTTTGAGATTAATGGCAAAGATTTCACGCTGAAGTATGACAGCTTCTTCATTAACCTCAACCATATCGACTCAATTCGATTTTATGTCACGGAGACCAACGCCAGGGGACAGAGCATAAGGCGAAGAGTTAACAATGCCATGGTGGGCACGGATTCAACAGCAGCCGCAGCGGCAGGGATGTCCAACACCTCTAAGACTTCAGGCACACTGTTTATCAGCAGGCCAGACAATAAATCGGGAAAGGAGAAAATACCTAATTATCCGCGATTAGATGCAACGGCCGGTGGCGTGATCTACTTCAACAGAAGAGAGGTGCTGGACGGTGCATATGATCGCTCGGTCTTTTTTGTGGTTCCTCCCTTCAAACTGGATAGTTTGAATGACGCTGATCCGGGCTCAATCAATTTTGATGGTACGTTTGTCTCCAGTGGGATGTTCCCAAATTTCAAAGAGAAGCTACACACGATGCCTGACAAATCGTTGGGTTTCATCCACGCAATTCCCGATGCGGGCTATCAATTGTTTCAAGGCGAGGGCAAAATTGTGGGGGCATTGAGTCTGGATAATGCAGGCATCCGTGCTACGGGAAGAATAGATTATCTGGCTGCTACGGTAGAGTCCAAAGACTTCGTGTTCTATCCAGACTCGGTGGTAGGTCGCGGTGACGTGGGTCAACTCGTAGAAAAGCAATTTGGATCCGTTTGGTATCCACAAGTGTCGCTTACAGAGTATAAACTCAATTGGTTGCCTAAGCAAGATAAATTTAACCTCAAAAACCTGCGCGATCCATTTAATCTATATGAATCTACCGCGCAACTAGATGGACAGCTTACCGTCTCCAAAACGGGTGTGGCGGGGAATGGAAAATTGATTACGCGGGGGTCAGAGGCTGTGTCCGAGCAACTTTCGTTTTCTGCTAAAGACTTCGGGGCACGACACGCGGACTTTCAAGTGAAAACTACAAATCCTGATAAGCCAGCCTTGGCTGGGGATGACGTGAGGTTAAAATTTAATCTGGAAAGAAATTATGCAGATATAAGCCCTGAAATTTCCGGAGAGGCAGCATTAGAATTTCCCTATGCGCAGTTTAAGACCTCCATTCCTGATGCCCGATGGGATTTGAATACGCAAAAGATTGTGATGACAAAAGCTCCGGATGTGCCGATTGAGAATTCCTATTTCTACACTACAAGGGAAGAATTAGATTCGTTGAACTTTAATGCTGAAAGAGCCGAGTACGATATTCAGACGCAACAGTTAAAAGTAAGTGGTATTCCGTTTATTGTTGTGGCCGATGCAAAGATCACTCCTGAGAACAATGAAGTTCTGATATTGGAGAACGCAAAAATCGGACAGCTCAAGAATACAACCATTGTATTGGATACACTCAACGGCTTTCACAGGTTAACAGAGGGAGTGGTTGATATCGTTTCCAGGAAAGAGTTCTCAGGTTACGCTACTTATCAATATGTGAACGCTGTGAACGACACGTTTGCGATTAAGATGACGGATTTTCACCTGGAGCCAATCAATGAAGATACCAAAAGCAAAAAGCACAGTGTTGATCTTATCGCGACCCAACAGACAGTGGCCAATGGTGCCGTGCCTGAAGTTGACAAATTGATTCTCGCCCCACGTATATTCTATAAAGGTGATATGGTAATGTATGCTACGAGACCTGCGTTGCAGCTGGTGGGCAGCGTGAAGTTGGACCTAAGGAAAATAAAAAATTACAACACATGGCTCCAATATGAGCAAAGTGGAGATGAGAAAGAGGTTTTTATTCCCTTTGATAATGCGTTGACCGATGAGGGGCGAAAGGCTGAAGCGGGATTACACTTTGCAGAGGACAACAGTCTATACATCACTTTTGTGTTTGATAAAAAGAATCCAGATGATGACGACTTCTTCTTACCAAGTGGTTCGCTATTCTTTGACAAGGAGACGGAGGAGTTTAAAATTGAAGATAGGTTGAAAGCAACAGGCGAAAAACTCACCGGTAAAGTATTTGCCTATAACGAAGACAAGCAAGAAGTAAGGTTTGAAGGTTCGGTGAATTTTTTCAATGAAACAGGGAAGGATTTCAATATTACAAGCAGCGCATTAGGGTCCGGCAATTTGGAGACTAATGATATTAGAATGAACACTTTCATGATGCTGGACATGAATGTACCGCCTCAGGCACTGCAAATGATGGCATTGGACCTGCAGGATGTGATAAAAAATGAAGGTGCGGAGGAAGGATTGGGAGATCAAACCGAGCTGCTTTATAAGATTGCAGACATTGTGGGTGAACGGGCAGTCAAAGACTTCGAACAGCGATCCCTTCAAGCATACACACCTCTGGTTTCAATTCCGCAACTCGTACGACCCATAGTATTTTCCAATTTTAACTTGAAACGCTCTCAGGAATTTAAAGCTTTTTACAGCGAAGGAAAACTAGGCATGAGTAGTATCCTCCGTACGGATATCAATGCTGCTTTTGAGGGTTTTATGGAATTGAAAAAGAATGAAGATGGTAGCCCCGTGTTTCATGTCTTCTTCAAAGCCTCGGAGGGCTCTTGGTATTATTTTGGGTTGGAGGACAATAGACTGTTGGTACACTCTTCTAATGATGAATTCAATGATGCGATTTCGAAGCGTACAAATGCATCAAAGGCAAAAATTGGAGAACTCGTATTCATTCCAGGTAGCGATGAAGAAACACTTACTTTTATTAATCGATTCCGCAAGCAATACTACAATCTGGAAGTGCCTTACAACCTCGGAGGCGGCACCAGACGCCTTAAGAAGAAGGAGGAAAATTTGGAGGATGATGGCTTTTAATTGAGGTCTATCTTTTTTATCCTACAGAGCCACTCATCAAAATGTAATTATTCCAAAGCCACTTAGTGTTTACCTTACGTGTCCTCATAATTCATGGACATGAAAAACACGATTACTTTAGCACTGTTGGTTCTTGTTGCCTCGCAGCTATACGCTCAAAACAATTACTTCTTTCCCTCGGGCACCACATTCGATCCCGCGATTCCCTCTCCGGAAAAATTTTTGGGGTATCCGATTGGTGATTGGCATACCCGCCATGATAGAATCGTTTCATATTTTGAGGAGTTGGCGGAAGTTTCTGACAAGGCACATTTCCAAATTATCGGATATACCAACGAAAGACGACCTCAGGTTGTGCTCACCATCACCAGTCCAGAGAACTATGCGAAGATTGATGAAATTCAAAAGGAACACCTAAAGTTGGCTGACCCTTCTCAAGCAGTCACCATTTCAAATATGCCGGTGATCGTCACGCTGGGTTACAATGTACATGGTAACGAACCCTCTAGTAGCGAGGCTGCCATGTTAACTGCCTATTATCTAATTGCCAGCCAGGGAGAGGAGGCCAACAAGAGACTAAGCGAAAGTGTGATTCACGTGGATCCAAACTACAATCCTGATGGTCGAGACAGGCACAGTAATTGGGCCAACATGCACAAAGGATTTCCACCTGTGGCGGATCCCTTTGATAGAGAACATAATGAAGGTTGGCCACGTGGTAGATTCAATCACTATTGGTTTGATCTTAATCGAGATTGGCTGCCTTTGGCACATGTGGAGAGTCAGAATAGAATTGAATTCTTTCACAAGTGGTTGCCCAACGTATGTACAGACTATCATGAGATGGGAACGAATGGAACTAACTTTTTTGAGCCAACAAAACCTTACGGCTCCGAAAATCCCGTTGTCCCTCGCGATAATTATGACAAACTCAATCCGTTGTTTGAGAAATATTTTGTGAAAGCGTTGGATGACATTGGATCGCTATACTGGTCGAAGGAAGTATTCGACAATTCATACCCGGGATATGGTTCTACCTACCCTGATATTCACGGTGGATTGGGATTGGTATTCGAGCAAGCAAGTTCGCGAGGCCATGTTCAGCAAAGCGCTACGAAGGTGGTTACGTTTCCGTTTACAATTCGAAACCATGTACGCACAAGCTTGGCAACGGTTAAGGCATCGATAGATTACAGAGAATTGTTACTTAAGCATCAGCAGGACTATTTTAAGTCAGCCTTAGACGAAGGAAGAAAGTCGTCAATCAAAGCTTACGTGTTTGGAGACAATGCAGACAAAGGCAGAACAAATGCGTTTGCCGAACTCCTGCTAAAGCATAGAATAGAAACGTATGAACTTGCCAGCGATCTGACCGTAGGAGGCACCAGGTATGAAAAAGGAAAAGCATTTGTCGTGCCTACAGATCAGCGTCAGTACAGGATGGTGAGGAGCATGTTTGAAAAAGTAACGAACTTCTATGACAGCGTTTTCTATGATGCCTCCGCCTGGACAATGTCCTTGGGCTATGGATTGCCACATGAAGCGCTTACCTCCTCTACTAAGGTTTCCCGTGGTGATAGAATTAGTTTTGAGACGATTGCCCCAAAGCCGGCTCCTGTACCGAAAGCTAATTACGCATACCTGATCGAATGGAACGAGTACTACGCACCCAAAGCAGTTTATCACTTACTAAAAAATAAGGTGTATGCTATGGGCGCCTTCAAGCCGTTTACTGCGGTGGTGAATGGGGTGGATAGAAATTTCGGGTACGGCACCATAGTGGTATCGGTAGCAGATCAGGACATGTCACCGGATGAGCTATACGCGCACGTTAAAGAGGCTTCAAAGATCAGTGGAGTTGATGTTTATACGGTGGAGACCGGCATGAATCCCAAGGGAATCTATTTAGGTAGTGGTAACATTCGAGCACTGGAGACACCGAAGGCAATCATGTTGATCGGAGATGGCGCCTCACCAACGGAAGCTGGTGCGGTTTGGCATATGATGGATACGAAGGTGAGCATGCCGATCACTAAAGTAGATACTGACCAGTTTGGTCAAGTGAACCTTCACGACTACAACACTTTGATATTAGTGTCGGGCAACTATAACATGCTCGGTGATAAAGGAGTGGAAAGAATAAAATCCTGGATGCAGGAAGGAGGGACTGGGATTTTTATGAGATATGCGGTGCGATGGGCGATCAATAATAAGCTCGTAGATGAGACTTTATTGAAGGATGAAGACGCTCCTGACAGAAGCCAACGACTGCCGTACGTCACCATGCAAGATAATCTTGGGTCTCGTCAGATTGGTGGTTCAATCTACATGACTGACCTTGACATCTCCCATCCCCTGGGATTTGGCTACACCAGTAGAAGTTTGCCTGTGTACAGAAATCATAATGTGTTTCTCGAGCCGAGTAAAAGCCCCTTTAGCACAGTGGTGAAGTACACTTCCAATCCGCACCTGAGTGGATACATTCACAAATCAAATCTGGAAAAGATAAAGAATACCTCTTCACTTCAAGTGAGCGGTGTCGGTAGGGGGCGCGCGATATTGTTTGCCGATGATCCTACTTTCCGTGGCTATTGGTATGGAGGAAACAAGCTTTTCTTTAATGCCCTCTTTTTTGGATCACATATTACAGATCGTGACTTTGATGGTCAACAGCATTGAGGTCAGGTAACCTCTTTTTTAATAATGAAAGGCGATGCAAGCTGATGAATCTTGATGGCTTTTCGAGAGAGGTGTATGCCCAGGATAAGCGATACCAATGCACCAAGCACAATACCTGGTACATAAGAGATAAATAGAAAGTAGTCGTATGCTCCGTGAAATAAGGTGGCTACGCCAAGTGCATGAAGTGCATAGTAAGCTTTTTTGTGTTCGAACTTTGCTTTACCTAGGTAGTACCCCATCAGGATGGCGAAGGTAGCATGTGCAGGAACTGCAGTGAACATTCTCAAAAGTCCGGTGCCGAAGCCCCCCTCCATTACGTAGAAAATATTTTCAAACGTGGCAAATCCCATGCTTACCATTACGGCATACACAATTCCGTCAAAGGGTTCATTAAAATTCTTGTTGCGGTAAAGTACGCCTCTCACGAAAATAAATTTGCTGAACTCCTCGACCAGTGCAACCATTAGAAAGGCATGCCCTGCTTGTTGCACTACATCTCCTTCATCGATGATGATAAATGTGCTGACACCCCCGCTGATGATGAGTGTCACTACGATGCTCAGTATTCCGAACAGGAAACTTTTGATCAATAGCCCTATCGGCTCTTTTTCGTGTTTGTCTTTGAGGTAGATGTAAACGCCAATGGCCAGGCCGGGAGCAAGGGCAATAGCTAATAACGCCAGAAGCCCCATGTGACTTATTCTATGACTTCCTCAATTTGATCCATCTTTTCTTCTTGAAAAGCCCCTGAGGTGGCAAAAACAATTTTGCCCTCCGGATCAAGTACGAAAAAATAGGGAGTATCTTTTTTTTCGAAGTCAAGGGCGTCCTTATAAGTCTTTATCTCTCCTTTGTAGAAAAGGATATAAGGGAGAAGTTGCGGATCCACTTTTTTCAAAGCTTTCTTTTTGGCAGTGCCGGTAGCTGCTGCATTGATGCCGGTAAACATGGGCACAAAGTATACGTTCACATCGTAGCCGAAACTCGCCATCAGGCCAGTAGTTTTTTGAATGAATTTGTAAAACACCGGTTCAAACCATCCATTCAGCTCATCTTCAGATTTTTTGGAGTAGGCCAAGCCAAGCAAAGTGTATTTTCCTTTCGTGTCTGTGGGAATATTTACTTTTACGTCTTCAACTGTTTCGGCTTCCATATCAGGAAAGACCTTACCAATAACTTGTGAAGATGCATCAATACTAAAAGCCAGCAAGACAATGAATAGTGGGAATAACCTCATATCTTTAATTTTATTACAAGTTAGTAAATAAGGATAAAATGAATAATGGCTGCAATGATAATGCCACAGCTTACGCAAATCCATTTAGATCGTATTAAGAAATGAATATCAAACTGCTTACGATCGCGATTATTGCCACTTGTGTATGCAATGGCGCAGCTCAAAACCTGTCCGCCAACGAAATAATTAATAATTCAATCAAATACCATGACCCTTCGGGGCAATGGAATAGTTTCAAACAAACCCTGGTATTCAAGTCAGAAAGGCCAAATGGTCCCGATAGAGATAACTCCGTGGAAATTGACAATACGCGAGGATACTTCAAAAATACGGAAGAGGGCAATAACATGGGCGTGCTAATGGATTCGTGCTTTCAAGTGCCTGCTGGAAAAACTTGTGATAATGCGAAGCGGATGCGGAACTACTACTTGTACTTATGGGGCCTGCCGATGAAACTACAGGATAACGGAACTCAAATTGATGAGAAGTATTGGGAGGAGGAACTGGATGGAAATACTTATTATGTCGTTAGGGTGCCCTATGATCAGGATATCTGGTTTTTCTATATTGACAAACAAACCTTTGCCATGCGAGCGTACAAGTTCTACAAAGATGAACCCGCAAAAAAGGGAGAAATTATTTACCTCGATGAAGAGGTTGCTATCAGGGACATGCGTATTCCAAAGAAGAGGAAGTGGATCACTACTCCGGACGGCAGATTACTTGGCACGGATATTTTAGTTTCAGCTAAAAGTCTGAACTAATTGATTTTATAGTATTAGAACCTTTTTGAACCGAAAACTCCTTGCCGAGATATTCTTCACTTCCCTCCTTTCTCAAGGTCTCCACATAGTACCATTGACCTGTGGCACTTTCATTGTTTAGCGTAAGGAGTACATACCCGTGGTCTCGATTGTTGGTGTATTTCACGTGAGGGTTATACTGTAACAGTTTTTTTTCTGACTCCATGACCTCACTATCAGACTTTCTTTCATTACTATTTGCTGCGGAGATGCTTGGTGTGCCAAACTCCACCGCAAAGGCACCGCGTGAAGTTGCGGGATCATAGGTGTTATAAATGTCGGTGGCTACTTCAATAGCCCAGGATGCGTGAGTGTCTCCTGTAAGAAATACTATGTTCTGAATACGCTTCGACTCGATGTGATTTTTGATGGAGGCTTTTTCTACAGGATAGCCATCCCACGCATCCAGATTTCGCGGCATGCTGGGGATGACCTCACTCAGCAACATGTCCGAGAAAATTACCTGATTGCCAATAAGTCTCCAGGTAGCTTTCGAATTGCTCAATTCATTCTCAAACCATTGCAGCTGCGCGTCACCAAGCATACTCCTGTTCTCGTCATTATAGTCTGGTGCAGTTAGACTGTCAGCGGGTTTCGATCTTCCTGCCAGGCGCTCATCAAGCATGATTAGATCAGCCAGTGAGCCAAAAGAAATCGATCGATATAAGTCACGATTTTCACGGATTGGGATCCACTCGTAGTAAGCCTGCCGCGCAGCCTTTTTTCTTGTCTCATATTCTCCTTCTTCGGGCTGATGATTTTGGGCTCCACTTACATAGGAGTTGTTAGCCACTTCATGGTCATCCCAAATAGTAATAAAGGGATGCTGTTGCCTTGCCCTGCGCAAACCTTTGTCGGTGTGGTACTGAGAGTATCTGGTTCTGTAATCTTGCAAAGTCACAATCTCATGAGCAGGCAAGTTGAAGCGCCCGATGGTGGTATCTCCATACTTTCCAACCGCATATTCATAGATGTAGTCTCCCAGATGAATTACCGCATCAAGTACTGATCGGTCAGCAATCTTATCATACGCATTAAAATATCCCCACTCCCAATTGCTGCAGCTCACTACTGCAAATTGCAAACTGTCTATTTGACTCACCGGTGTTGTCTTGGTTCTGCCGGTGATTGAGTTTTTCCCCAATGCATTGAAGCGATAGTAGTAGACACGATCGGGTTCCAATGCATCCACATCTACCTTCACCGTGTAATCTTTCTTGATGGATGTACTAAGCGTATCAGATTTGTAGATGGAGTTGAAGTTTGGATCTTCAGCAATTTCCCATTTCACCTTTATCGTTTCTGAGATCTCCTTGGGAGTTACTCGAGTCCAGATAACCACCCTGTCCGGGAGAGGGTCACCGGAAGCGACACCATGATAGAAAGGCATTAGTGTAGAATCGTATAGACCGGCTACCGGATCGAAGTAGGTGTCAGGAATTCGCTCTTTGTCGGGTGTACAAGACAGCAAATTAAAGATGATTGACAACGAAATAGAGAGCTGTAATATTGACTTCATGCCTGGTAGGTTATTAGTTCGAAACTATGTTTAATTACGGTAAAAGTATATCTCAAAGACGTTAAGAATGAGTTATGTCTTACTTTTATAAGTGAAGACATGCCTGGATGAGTTGATGCCAATGGAGAAAATGTAGAACTTTGTTAGGTAATCACTTGCGATGACTCAATTTAGATCGGGAAGATGAAAAAGTACTTTTTGAAGTTATATCAATATAATGAGTGGGCCAATAAGAGGGTGCTTGATGGCCTAAAGAGACAAAATGTGGACAAGGAGGAAATCCTCAAAATTATGAGCCATGTGATATCTGCTTTGTTTATTTGGCTAAGTCGGATTGAGGGCAAGTCTCCCGCAGGCTATCCTTTGTGGAAGGTATATCCGTTGCATGAACTAGACAGGATGAACGAGGAGATCACGAAGCGTTGGCTGGATTTTGTCCAAAATCACGAGGACTTCAATTGGGAGATGAGCTACCATAATTATGTGGGAGATCCGTATACAAACAATGTTGAACAAATCATGATTCACCTGGTTAACCATTCGTCCTATCACAGGGCTCAAGTGGCCTTGCTTTTGCGGCAAAATGGTATGGAGCCCATAAACACTGACTTCATCACGTACGATCGTGTGATTACGGGTCAGTGGAAGGACTGACTGATCTTTGGAATGTAAAACAGGACTAGAAGAAAATAAAACAACTCTGATTATGAAAAACTACATACTGTTAATGATGCTGCTTTGTGCTTCAGGTGCAATTCTAGCGCAGGAGCAAATTACAATTTGTCACACTCCGGCTGTCGACAAATTTGCAATGCTGGCCTCCAACGAAAGTTTCAATAGCGAACATCAGGTACCTCGGGCCTATGTGCATGTGAGTGATGAAGGAGGTAAGATGATCACGTTTGATTGTGCTGACGGGAAGAAGGCAAATGCGTATCTGATCATGGCAGAAAAAAAGACCAACAATTGGATTTTTGTTTTTCAGGAATGGTGGGGTTTAAATGATAATATCAAGAAATGGTCTGAGGATTTGTATAAGGAGCTGGGCAATGTGAACGTGATTGCGCTGGACATGTACGATGGCAAACTAGCTACGGACAGGGAGAATGCTGGGAAATATATGCAGGCCTTTGAAAAAAATCGTGGGGATGCAATAATAAAGGGTGCGATAGCCTATGCAGGTAAAAATGCAAAGATAGGTACAGTGGGCTGGTGCTTTGGTGGAGGATTATCATTGCAAGCTGCGCTATTAGGGGGAAAGCAAACTGCGGGATGTGTCATGTTTTATGGCATGCCGGAGAGCGATGTAAATCGACTTAAAAATCTAAACGCTGATGTACTAAATATCTGGCCAAATCAGGACAAGTGGATCAACAAGGAAGTGATGGATAATTTTGCTGTCAGTATGAAGGCAGCTGGCAAAAAGCTGACTGTACTAGAGTACGATGCGGATCATGCTTTTGCCAATCCCAGCAATCCCGTGTATGATGAGGAAGCTTACGAAGACTCCAGAGCAAAGACGCTTGAGTACTTTCGGGCAAAGCTTAAGTAAGTTTTAAAGGACCGTCTCAAAAATCGTTCAGGGCCGTCATTGCCATCTCGACATGGTCGGGATCGCAATGACCAATGAGTTTTGAAACAGTCCATTTGCTACTCCTAGTATTGCGCAAGCATGTATTTGATCACATCGGTGGTGGTCACAATGCCCTCAAGCTTTGACGCATCCGAATCATTCACAACAGGAAGGGCATGAAATTCGGATGTGGCGAAGATCTCAGCGACATCTTTGATTGAATCGGTACTTTTCACCACTTTTGGTTTATGAGTCATCACCTGACTCAATTTGAGCATCTCGAAAACGGCCTCGTCAGCATCTTCTTGACCTTCAAAAAGTCCACTAAAGGTCAATCTATTAAGATCGGTTCGACTGATGATTCCCACCAGTTCAGTTCCTTTCACTACAGGCAAATGCCGGATCTTGTGTTTGTTGATGATTGCATTTACTTCCTTTAGGTCTTCGTTGATCTGAACACTCCGTACATTTTCTGTCATTATATGGCTTACTGGCTCTCTCTTTTTCATGTGACTTGGTTTTTAGGTGAGTCACAAGGTAGCAGGCGCAGTATTGCAGCAACATGACAAAAGTCAAGTGAAGAGAGGATTTATATCAGTTGGGGCACTTACTCCCACACAATGCGCCCTTGCTGCGCATACCAGGTGGGATAGTTGGTCAGATGAATTTTTTCGATTGCATTTCTTTTCAATTTCATGGAAGGGGTGAGCATTTCATTTTCCACCGTCCATTCAGATTTCATGATCACCGCCTTTTCAATCTGCTCATGCGACTCCAGATGCGCATTGACGCCATCAATGGTTGAGACTAGGCTTTTAATAAGTTCTTCCTTGCTCTTATTTTTTCCATGTACGGAAAGCACAGTGAGGGCAATGGGTTGCGGTACGCCCATACCAACCACACATACCTGTTCTATGTCTGTGTTTTGAGTGAGACTCAATTCAATTGGCGTAGGGGATATGTACTTTCCCTTGTCAGTTTTGAATTGATCTTTAACCCTACCGGTAATAGTCAAAAAACCTTCGCTATCAACCTCACCGATGTCTCCAGTCTTCAAATACCCCTCTTCATCAAACATTTCTGCAGTTAGCTCTGGCTCCTTGTAATAGCCTTTCATTAGGCAAGGGCTCTTTACACGAAGCTCCCCACTTTCCGCAATCTTCACCTGCAATCCATCCATGGGTAGGCCCACTGTACCAAATTTATTTGCATCGGGCCTGTTGAAATGAGCGTAAACGCAATCTTCTGTCATACCCAACACCTGGTAGATTGTGATACCCAGTTTTTGGTACCACTCCATCAAGCTTACGCTAAGCGGTGCGGCTCCCGACAGATGCAGTTCGCATTGGCTCAAGCCCAATTTCTTTTTGATGGTTTTCTTCACTACGGAACCGATAATTGGGATGCCTAATAATCTATCCAGCTTTTTTTGTGGCATTTTCTCCAAAATCTTTTCCTGAAACTTTGCCCATATGCGAGGGACGGCTACGAAGTAGTTCGGCTGCGTGTCAGCCAGATTTTTTGCAAAAGAGTCTAGCGTGTCGGCAAAGCTAAATTGTGCTCCTTTATAAAGTCCTTCAAACTCGCCCCCAAGACGTTCTGCGATATGACTAATGGGTAGATAAGACATATATCTTGGCCTGTCGGGAAATCCTACACTTTGCTGAGCCATCTTTACCGTGGTGTCAAAGTTTCCCATGGTATGAATTACACCTTTAGGTTTCCCGGTAGTACCTGAGGTATAAATGATAGTCAGGACATCATCAGGTGAAAGCGTGACGGGCTTTGTGATTGGCGGTTGATTTTTAATGAGTTCTTCCCATACCGCTCCATCCCTCACACCATAGTTGGAGATACTGATTTTCGCGACGGATGAATCTATTCCTTCCTTTTGCCCATCATAATTATCCAATTTTCCTATAAACACGGCTTTTGCGTCACTATGATCTATGATTTGTTTGACGCCATCTTGCGAAAGTGTAGGGTACACAGGTACTGAGACATGGCCTGCCATCATTATTGCAAGATCGGCCATGATCCATTCAGCACAATTTTTGGAGAGGATTGCTACATGACTATGTGGGGAGAAGTTGAGAGACTCCAGGTAGCCTGCAATTCTTCTGATCTCTTCACCTGCCTGTTTCCATGTTCGGGTGTTCCAGTTGTCGCCCGATGGCTGTCGCAGAAATATGTCGTTTGGCGCGCTACTTTCCCAATGTAAAAAATATTCGAGAGGTCCATTCATGTCTTTAAGATTTGAGGGTAAATTGATGGCAGATAAAAATACAATTTTTATACTAATCTTTAGCCCCGTTCATTAAGTTGCCTGTATGTCTGCGAAACCCAAGAAGTTATTTTTATTAGATGCTTATGCCTTGATTTATAGGGCACATTTTGCTTTTACCAAGAACCCCAGGATAAACTCTAAGGGAAGAAATACTTCGGTGCCGTTTGGTTTCACCAATACCCTGCTGGAAGTGCTTACCAAGCAGAAGCCAACGCACATCGCAGTGGCCTTTGATACAGCAGCTCCCACCTTTCGAGATGAGATCTTTGAAGAATACAAAGCGACCAGGCAAGAGACTCCTGAGGACATCAGGTACGGCATTCCGATCGTAAAAGAGATCATCACCGGCTTCAATATTCCTATTTTGGAGATGGATGGCTATGAGGCAGATGATATTATTGGTACACTAGCCACACGCGCAGCGAAGGAAGGTTTCGAGGTGTATATGATGACACCTGATAAGGACTTTGGTCAATTGGTCAAGGACAACGTTTTTCTCTATAAGCCTGCCTATATGGGCAATGCAGTGGATGTCATGGGGATCCAGGAGGTTTGTGAAAAATGGGACATAGACAATGTGTCACAGGTCATTGACATGCTCGGCTTACAAGGGGATACATCCGACAACATACCGGGTATACCGGGAATTGGCCCAAAAACAGCCGCGACTCTATTGAAGAAATACGGTACCGTTGAGAATATAGTGAAGCATGCACATGAGTTAAAAGGTAAGCAGAAGGAAAGAGTGGAGGAATTTGGTGAGCAAGCCATTCTCTCCAAGCGGCTGGCTACTATTGTCACCGATGTACCAGTTGAATTTGATGAAGAGAAATTAAAGTACACTGCACTTGACGAAGAGGTCTTGCGCCCCATCTTTGAGGAGCTGGAATTCAGAGCTATCATGACCAGAGCCTTCGCCACGTCTGGCGGAGCAACTGCGCCAGCGCCTGAGAAAAAATCAAAGCCCTCCCAGCTCTCGATGTTTGGTGCAGCAGCAGTAGAAAATGACAAGGAGCTAAGTGTTGGTAAATCCAAATATCATGATGCAAATACAGCAGAGCTCAGGGCGGTGCTTGTTTCCAAACTTCTTGAGCAACCGGAGTTCTCATTTGAGGTAGTAATCACTAATGAATTACATTATGATTTCACAATAAAAGGGGTCGCTTTCGCTATCCCTGGGGAAACACATTACATACACGTGAGTGACGAGGAGACGGCCAAAGCGATTGTCAAAGAACTGTCATCAGTATTTACCAATGCAAGTATTGCCAAGAGTGGTCATAACCTAAAAATGTCGATGCTTGCCCTTAGAAAGTACAGTATTGATTTGGCTGGTAACCTTTTTGATACCATGCTTGCTCATTATCTGATCGAAGCAGAATCTTCACACGAGCTTGACATTTTAACCAATCAATTTCTGGATTATCAAATGATTGGGAGTGAGGATGAAAAAAATAATGCATGTGAACGGGTGGAAGTAATTTTACCACTGAAGCAGCAACTGGGAAAGGAACTTGAAGCAAAGGGCCATTCCAAATTAATGAGCGACATTGAAATGCCCTTGGTGTCTGTGCTGACGGCAATGGAGTCGGAAGGGGTGAAGGTTGATGTGGAGACACTCGCCTGGATGTCTGAAAGTTTGAAGAAGGATAGCGAGATGGTGCAAAAGGAAATCTACAAACTTGCTGGTACGGAATTTAACATCGCTTCTCCAAAGCAGGTAGGTGAAGTTTTATTTGACCAACTGAAACTAGTTGACAAACCAAAAAAAACCAAGACAGGTCAGTATGCCACTGGGGAAGATGTGCTGGCAAAATTGGCTGGTGATCATGAGATTGTAGCTAGGATGCTTTCCTTTAGGGAGTATGAAAAGTTAAGGTCAACCTATGTGGACGCATTGCCGCGTATGATTAGCAAGGCGGACGGACGAATTCATACTGACTACCGACAGGCAGTGGCTGCTACGGGCAGGTTAAGTTCAATGAACCCGAATCTGCAAAATATCCCGATTCGTACTGAGAAAGGTAGGCAAATTAGAAGTGCCTTCGTGCCTCGCAACAAAGATTACAAGTTCATGTCGGCTGACTACTCACAAATTGAGCTTCGTATTGCGGCATCTTTTGCTAAAGATGAGACGATGATTGAGGCTTTCAGAACTGGGCGAGATATTCATGCCACCACAGCCGCAAAGGTGTTTGGCGTGGCGCTACAGAAAGTAACACCAGACATGAGGAGGAAAGCGAAGGAGGTAAACTTTGGTATTCTATATGGAAGTACTGCGTTTGGCCTTGCTCAAAATTTGAATGTATCCAGGACCGAGGCAGCAGAAATTATAGATGCCTACTTTAAGGAATTTCACGCCATCAAACGATACATGGACGACTCCATTAATATGGCACGTGAAAAAGAGTATGTGGAAACAATTTTGGGAAGAAGAAGATACTTAAGAGATATTAACTCGCGTAATGTATCTACACGAGGGTTTGCAGAACGCAACGCAATCAACGCACCCATCCAGGGAAGTGCGGCAGATATTATCAAGATTGCCATGGTGCACATTCATGATTGGTTGAAGCGAGAGCAATTGAAGACCAAGATGATACTACAAGTGCATGATGAACTAATTTTCGATCTCCATAAAGACGAGGAAAAAATTGTAAAGCCGAAGGTAGTCGAACTGATGAAGACTGCGGTGATCATCGATGTGCCAATGGATGTGGAAGTTGGAGTGGGCAATAATTGGCTGGAGGCGCATTGACGCGCTGGAATGAAGTTGACTTTGATGAAGAAAGATCCAATTCTATTCAATCGCAGTGAACTGTCAGGTGCCTTCGGTGACATTGGCACTGATCTGCCCCTCATTATCGCAATGATCCTGGCGGCAAACCTCTACGTAGCTGGAGCGCTGATTATGTTCGGACTGATGCAAGTGCTGACAGGTTATTTTTATCGGATGCCAATGCCGGCTCAGCCGCTAAAGGCAATGGCTACTCTGGTGATCGCGCAGCAGATTGGCGGCAATGTGCTGCTTGGCGCAGGCCTCGCCATAGGTGTCGTGATGTTGTTGCTATCTCTCTCAGGCTTATTGGACAAGCTTGCAGCCTTGGTTCCGAAAGAAGTGGTGCGTGGGTTGCAGCTGGGATTAGGGATAAGCCTCTGCACGCTTGCCTTTAGTAACTACATATCTTCAGATTCGTGGTACGGCTACGTGCTGGCAGCAATTGCCTTTGTCCTGATTCTCTTTTTCATGGATAACGAAAAGTATCCTTCATCGCTGCTAGTGATTATTCTAGGTATTGTGTACGCACTTATTTTCAAAATCGATACCGATAACATTTCATCTGCGGTTGGAATCAACATGCCACAATTCGGTATACCTTCGATTGAAGATATTACAAAGGGATTTTTCTTACTGACGCTACCACAGATTCCCTTGTCGCTTGGGAACTCGATCATCGCGACCAAGCAAGTTTCCAAAGACCTGTTTCCTGACAGGCCTGAATTGACAATCAAGCAGATCGGAATCACATATTCCATAATGAATCTGATAAATCCCTTCTTTGGAGGTATACCCACTTGCCACGGCTCTGGCGGAATGGTTGGTCATTATGCATTTGGCGGAAGAACTGGAGGATCGGTGATCATTTACGGATTGCTCTATATCGTGCTTGGGCTTTTTCTTGCTAATGGCTTTCACAACGTGATTCAGGCGTTTCCGCTTCCAGTCCTGGGGGTGATCCTAATGATCGAAGGCATCGCTCTTGGTTTGCTGATAAGAGATGTGGTAGGGAATCGCAAAGGATTTGTGATTACTTTGATGGTAGGGGTAATTGCTTTCGGCTTACCTTATGGGTTTGTGATTTCCATGGTAGTAGGCACCATAATCTATTACCTCCCCTTGTCCTTGCGTGCACTTTCAAACCTGGGGTCGAAGAAGGAAGACTTGTAAGTTAGTTGCCTTTGATTTTCCTAACCATCTTTGGTCCGTACCAAAGCCAAATTCCACTAAGTGCTAAAATGAGCAATCCCCATCCAATAGTGTTGGTATAGATTAACTTAAATAGATCACCTACGATTGACCCATCGTGTATGTGTTCGATCCAATCAGAGTGTCGCTGCAAAACAGAAAGTGGCTTACCGCTAACCCCGTCAACTTGCACCTCCCAGTAGCCTTCTTTGAATAAAACCTTCACGATTCCTTTGTCAGGGCGCACATCCATTTTGTCGATTTCAATTGATCTACCTACCACAGAGTCGACCGCGTGAATAGCTGAACTTGCAATTTCATCTACTCCTGTCCACTTTTGGAGGTCTGCACTAGAACCCTTCTGCGCGGGCGGCTGAAGCAAGTTGACATCTTTTTTCCATCCAAGCAGAACACCAGTAACTGCACTAATGATCATGAAAAGCACGAGGCTGGTGCCAAAGAAGCGATGCCATGTTCTAAATTTTCTTAAACTGTCAACTATCTTTCTATAGTGCATGTGATTATATTCTTAGTCGTAGAGCCAATATAAAATTTATACCTGGTGCAGATATTCCTGAAGCATAAGGACGATACCGCTTATTCAAGATATTCTCGATACCAAAATCGAAGGTCACGTGGTCGTGCGCTTTGTACGAAGTTTTTAGATTCAAGGTAGCCCAACTTGGGGAGTAGGGATTTCCGTTTTCGTCTTCTGCGTACAAGTGCGTATCTGATCTTTCCGTGAGTGCGAGATCGTTGAAACTTATTTCTCCATTATAGTTCGCATACAAGTCTGCTTTTAATTTTCCCTTTGTGTAGATTAAATGAGTGGCTCCAAAGTTAGGAGCCACATGGGTAGGGGCGAAGTCCCTGCCCGTTTCCACATCTCGCTCTCTTCCTGCCTGCAGGTTAATATTTGCGGTAAATCTCATGATTCTGGAGAGGTCCCAATTCACACTGGCTTGCACACCGTACACATATATCCGACTTATATTCTGTAAAGACTGCACCCTGCTTAACTGACCATCGTACAAAATGCTGTCTTGCCCATTGAAGGTGGTGTTACCCCTTGCTATAGCATTGAAGAGATTGGTATAAAATAGAGATAGATCCACTGATAGCGCAGTATTGATGTTTCCGGTTGCGCCAAGCTCTGCCCCGAAGGCAAGTTCAGATTCAAGAAAGGGATTAGGAACAATGACATTGCCGGGCTCAGAATCAAATACTTTGCCTATGTCATCAACATTTGGAGCTCTAAAGCCTGAAGAGGCGTTGGCATATAATTTCCAACTTGGCACAGGATTATAAATTATTCCGATACTCCCGTTCCCGCCTCGGTTGTTGAGGTTGACTTCGGTAAACGGAAAGTCATAAAACGTGAGATCATATTTTGCCGAGGTAATCACTTGATTGATGCGAGCACTTGCTGTTAGCAGCCACCTTCTAGCCAAAGGAGTTTTGATGCTAAAGTAAGCCGCATAACTTCTCCAGTCCGATCCATCAGGATACCTCGTTGAGGCCATGGCCATTTGTCCGGAGACGATGTCATTGCTGAAGGCCGTGGAGCTGACGTTATTCGTCACTGATTCAATTCCATAAAAGAGTGCCAACCCATTTTTGGTGTTTTTTTCCAAGTCCAGGTTAATTGAGATGGCTTCAACCTTTTCGAATCGATTGGTGCGGTTTGTTTCACCAAAACCCCTTGTATGCCTGCTTTCACCAAACTCTTGATAGGCGACAGTAAACTTGAGGTGATCTATCAATTTGATACCTGGATTATATCTTGTGGTAAGCGCATGCATCTGCCATTCTTGAGGCCCATAGTACCAATCGCCATTTGCTAGACTGCCCTCATCATTTGTTAATATCAGTCGGTCATAGCGAGCATAATTTGAGGTCTTAGAATAATGAAAACCGTAGCCTACATCCCATGCCTCACTCGGCTTAAACAAAACTTTCTGCATTACATTAAACTGATTGTAGCCTGAAGATACTTGTTCATTAGGTTTAGGATTTACTATTTCTACATCACTCCCGTTTTCAAAGATTTGGAAGGTGGGCCTGGTGTATTTTTGAGGACCATTGCTACCCATGGTAAGATCGTCATAGTCTCCGTAAGTGAGGCTCGTAAGGAATGCCCATTTGCTTGTTCCAAAATTTAGGTCGATATGTCCGGTCTTCTCATTATTAGCTGAAGCATAGCGGGTAAATCCGGAACCACTAAACTCCAACTTTTTACTGGATGATAATTTTGGCTTTAAGGTGTGGAAATCCATCACCCCACCGATGGCATCACTTCCGTAAATTACGGATCCGGGCCCGAACACTACTTCAGAATCCTCTATGGCATTAGGGTCAAGGGAAATCACGTTCTGTACATTGCCGCTTCGAAAGATGGCGTTATTCATGCGCACTCCGTCAATTACCAAAAGAACTCTGTTAGTTGAGAAGCCACGAATCATTGGACTACCACCTCCGAGCTGACTTTTTTGTATGAAAACCTGATTGGAAATACCTAGTAGGTCTGCTGCCGTTTGTGGGTTTTGAAATTCGATAGTCTCCACGCCCACTCTTGAAATGCGATTGGAAACTTCTCGCATATTTTGTTCCCATCTATTGGCAGAAACTACAAGGTCATCCAATAGAAATTGTTTGGGATAAATATAGGTAGTGTCATTGCCCTCTTGTGCCAGGCCTTCAGCAATAGCAAACAACACAAGCAAGGACGCAATTATTCTTTGCATCGTAATATCTCAGTTATGAAAAGGTAAGAATACGCACCGATGAATATTCATCGGACCGGGAATATTAACTAAACCTTGGCGGAGGAGACTCTACTGGCCTGAGAGGTTTAAGTGTGCGCTGTTCCAAGGGAAGAAACCTAATGGTCTCGCCTTGCATACTTGGCAACAGCAGATCGGGCTGAGTGATAAAGGTCAGGCTAAGAAAGGTTGTCAGTTGAGAGGGTATAGGTTTCTCATCCTGGGTGGTAGACTCAATTAATTCTTGGAAAAAACTAATTAGATTATCTTCTGCTTCGTCATGTCGGGCAAGCAAAACTATCATGTCACCTTCAAAAGTGGGAGTGCTATGATCATACATCTGACCATTTATTCGTACTTCGTGGTCGTTTACTCTTATCTTATTGTACTCTTCTTTGGTGAATACAAATCTTTCAAAATCTTCATGGGGTAGAGTGCCGATGGTTTCCCGCATTTCCTGCCTGATTTGATTTTGCCTCACGATAAAATAGACGTAGAAACCCACAAGGTGCGCGCACATCGCGCTCAGAATCAGTATGGAAAGCACCTTTTTCACAATTGCTCGAAATTACTTAAAAGAATGGGGCGCTTTTAAGAAATTACAAGAATGGAGTAGAGCTAGCGAACAATTGGCCTTCAATCGGAATTATTTGACACCAGGAAGACCTGTTGGCTTGTCATCAATATTTCCAAAATCGGGAGCCTTTCGGCTTAAGGGGTAGATTTCATCCAGGGTATTTCCCTGTATAGTCTTCCATTTTTCATCACCTGATGAATTGTATTCGTGTTTCGAATATTGTCCAACGGATTCTCATCTAAAATCACGAAATCTGCCAGTTTGCCTTCCTCAATGCTTCCAAGATCCTTGTCCAGCCCAATGGCTGTGGCGCCCAATATGGTTGATACTTTAAGTGCGTCATGGTTACTAATGCCACCGGAGGCAATGCTCCAAAGCTCCCAATGATATCCGAGCCCCTGCAACTGTCCGTGAGATCTACGCTCTTTACACAATCCTCTTTTTCTTGAGCATGGAGTGAAGGTATAACAGACTAAGTCACCATAAGTAAGAGGAGTAAGCGTTTCGACATATTGAGTTTATTTTTAAGGGATGAATTTAGCGTTCCTTTCTTAAGCAATTGGCTAATTTGCACGCATATTTTTTCGTTAACGATGCGGCACATGAAAAGGTTAATCTTGATGCTTCTACTATTTTCTTTAAATGTGAGTGTAGGTCAAATATTGAAGGTCGATAAGGGCAGTTTGCTACTGGATACTACAAATGTCTTAATCGGGAATGTAGGACTAAATTTCAATCTCAACAATCAAAGCGCGACCTCTGAGGAGCAGATCTACTTTGTGGGGCTTAAAGCAACCAGCGATCTGGCATACCTCAGAAATCAGCACGCATATATTCTGATCACAAGTGTTAACTACTTCAAGTCTACAGGCGGACCACTAGTAAGTACAGGATATGCGCATGGTAGAGTGAATTTCCTTCGCATGCGCAAGCTGAGCTACGAAACGTATGCACAAGTGCAATATGATGATGGAAGAAACATGCCTTACCGCTTTTTGATTGGCGGTGGGATGAGATTAAGCATTTTAAAGTCAGAGAAGTCAAGTGTTCACTTGGGCATTGGCGCGATGAGAGAACAGGAGAATTGGAAAAATATTCAGGCAGACAATGCGATCATCGAGAAAAGAATATGGAAGACTTCTAGCTACTTGGGGATCAATACTGCGTTTAATGAGGTGGTAAGCTTTCATTTGGCTGGGTATTATCAAGGGGGATGGGACAGAGTAGATGAGATTTTTAGGAATCGTACAAGTATTGATTTTCAATTCAGAGTGAAGGTGACTGACAGGCTGGGATACGTGATTAGTTACACAGGCCAGTATGAAGATAAGCCCATCATTCCAATCAATAACTTTGTGTTTACTTTGACAAACGGCCTCATGTGGAATTTCTAGATTTTGCATCTTGTGAAGAAAAAGGGAGATAATGAAACATAATCCTGTTCCATTTGATCAGAATCGAAAAGGGCTTGCGCTGAATCTTCTTTTGCTGCAGATCACAATCTGTTTGGGCTATCTGGCCTACCTACTCTTTGCACTAAATATCACCTTTACCAAGTTCTTTCTGCCTACGCTCATTCTGGGAACGGTTGTGGCGGTAGTCCTTTGGATAAGGAAGATGTACATTTCTGCTATCATCTTTGATCTATTAATGCTGAATATCATGCTGTTCTTCATTTCGGAACGCCTCTCGATTTATACTGGCATTGATCACTATTATGTGGCGATAGGTGCTGTGGCATTGGCGTTATTTGGATACGAGCACTGGAAGGCGGGAGTAGGATTTGGATTATTATCATTGACTCTTTTCATTCTGACAAGGTTTGTGTCGTTTGACGCAGTCCCCATCATACGATATGATGAAAAGACGGAGTTAATGTTTTTTGTAATCAACACCGTGGTTGCATCCTGCGTTAGTATTTACTGCTTGGTAATGGTTATGAAGTTTTCTTTTGAGTCCCGGAAAGCACTTTTGAGAACTCAAGCTACGGTCGAGGACCAAAACGTTCAGTTAAAAAAGACCAATGAGGAGTTGGATCGATTTGTTTATAGCGCTTCACATGATCTGAGATCACCTCTTAGTAGCATTAAGGGACTTGTCAATATTATTCAAATAGATAAGCAGGGCGACAAAGCGGAATACCTTAGGAAAATTCAAGAACGGATTGAAGTGATGGATCAGTTTATTCAGGAGATTACTAACTATTCTCGCAATTCTCGCCTTATCGTATCAGCAGAATACTTTCTAATGAAACCTCTTGTAGAAAATGTGATCTCTTCTTTGCGATATGCTGATCAGGGGGAGCAAATAAACTTTAGGGTGTTTATTGATGATGATTTGGCCATTCGCTCGGATCCGCATCGCCTTCGGATCATACTTAACAATCTGATATCTAATGCGATCAAATATGCAGATCATAGGAAAGACAATCCCGCGGTTGAAATCAGTGCCACTTTAGCTGATTCGCAAGTAACCATAACGGTGAAGGACAATGGCATTGGAATTCACGCGGAACATTTGAAAATGATATTCAACATGTTTTACCGTGCCACAGAGCAGTCGAAGGGTTCTGGACTTGGGTTATATATCGCACAGGAGGCTGTGGCGAAGTTGAAAGGGGAGATGCGTGTAACGTCAGAGATTGACTTGGGATCCACCTTCTCTCTGATCATTCCGCAGTAGATAGCTTGTTAGCAGTCCACTAGTTTACCAAATTTTATGAGGAGAAAAAGATGAACAGCACTTCCTTGATACTTTAAACCTCAGAAGAAAATCCTTTTTAGGAGTATTTTTTCAACGAGCTGCAGCACCCCCACAAGAACAATTGCAAAAAATACCAGGCCGCCATAGTTGCTCAGGAATGTGAAAACCCCAAGCGTGAATTTGAGGTTGGTGACTAAAATGACAAATATGGAGGCCATTATAAAGGCGCATAGCCCTAAGCCTAGCCAAATGAGATCTCTTCGGTGCGACTGCCCTTCTTTAGCATCTTTAATCTTCTGGATGATCTTCTCAGCAAAAGAGGGATGCAACGAAAAAGATGGCTGTTTCTCAAGTGCATTGAAGACTATTTTATAGGCGATGGCATCTGGCCCATTGGTCGTTCCAGTTCTGTCTCTTTCTATGCTTTCTTGAAGTAAAATGTCGCTTGATTTCATCATCTGATTTCTTCTTTGCCAAGGTGTTTTAATACTTTTTCTTTTAACAGGTTTCTTGCCCTGAAAAGGTAATTTTTCACTGTGCCTTCGGGCATTCCTGTAATTTTTCCTATCTCAGAATACGACATTCCATCCACATGATACAAAGTGAGTACTGTACTGTAGTGCGCGGGGAGTTGGTCAATATATTTCTTAACCTTTTCTTCGATATCCCGATCAGCCAAGTCCTCTTCTAAATCACCCTGGTCTACAAATCGCTCTTTAAATTCTTTGTCCTCATCAAGATCGCTCATTGGTATCCTTTTCTTTCGCAAATGATTGATCGCGTGTCTATAGGCAATTGTAGCAATCCAGGTAGATAGTCGAGATTGAAAATGGAATTCACCAAGCTTCTCGTGCACTTTGAGAAAGACGTCCTGACATAACTCTTCTTGATCTTCTTTAATCTTCACCAATCGACTAATCATATGACCTACAAGCCTCTCATGTCTCTTAATAAGCTGTCCGAAAGACTCCATATCTCCTTTGATTATCCTGGAGATAATTGCCTCATCCTCTGTCATTGGGGAGTTAGACACAGCTCGACTATTTAGGGTTGCAGGGAACTCAGCATTATTCGGATCCAATCAAATTAAAAAAAACTTTCGATTGAACTGCAACATTCATGCACTACACTGATGTCATACCAGCCAAATAACATACTGAATACCTTTAAAAACTTAATAATTATGGACAAGAACCTAATGGAAGTCTTGATGCCGATCGCAATACTGGGCACAGGGGGAGGCTCAACAATTCTCTTTGCAAAAGTGATGACAGACTACATCTTAAAGAAGAAAATGATAGATAAGGGCTTTGTTAATGAAGAGACACAAGCCATTTTTAAAAAACAAGCACAAGAAAACAAATATGCTGCACTCAAATGGGGGCTTATTATTTTATTTGGCGGACTTGCGTTGATACTAATGGAGTTTATTCCGACTAACCCAGAATCGCCTCTGCCCTATGGGTTATTGGCATTTTTTATTTCTCTTGGCTTTCTCACTTACTACTTTCTAATAAATAGAAAGGACAAATAGGTTCTTTATGATTAAGAATTATTTCCTTACCGCTGTAAGAAACTTGATGCGTCATCGCTTCTTTTCCTTTATTAACATTTTTGGACTATCCATCAGCATGACCGTTTGCATGGGAATCATCATGCTGGTTGCGGATCAGATGACTTATGATTTGCATAACACGAAACGGAGCTCGATTTATAGGGTCATTAGTACTCCAATTGACGCGGATGGCCTTGAAGGCACTTTTGATTTTGCTTCCTCACCACTCCCGCTTGGACCAGAATTACTCAATTCGTACACGGGAGTTCAGAAAGTGGCAAGGTTAAAAAGAGGCTTTGGGAACGGATGGGTTGAATTTGATCAGGATGTGAATATTCCTTTGGGAGGTTTTTACGCAGACCCTGAAGTACTTGATGTATTTGAGTTGAAATTGGAACTAGGTGATGAGCGCACTGCCCTCGTTGAACCATATAGTGTGGTGCTTACCAGGGAGGCTGCCAAAAAACTATTCAAAGTAGATAATCCGATTGGTGAATCGGTAAGGGTAGGTGAGCTCGGTGTCTTCACCATCACAGGTGTGCTGGAGGCAACCGACACAAAATCACATGTTGTTTTTGAATCGTTGGCAAGCATGTCCACCTTGAAGAGTCTGGAGGCGACCGGCAATCATCGTGATGATTTGGATAATTGGCATAATCACTACAATGGATACACTTACCTACTCTTGGAAGAAGGTAAGAATGAAAATGATATTCAGCCTCATCTAGATCAGATTTTCAATAAACACATAGCCGTTGAAACGAATCCTGATATAAGCAAGGCGAAGTTTAAACTGCAAAAATTTGGGTCTATCACCCCAGGGCCGCTATTGTCCAACGCCATTGGTCCTTTCCTGCCCTGGATATTTGTGTACTTTTTGGGAGGACTCGCTTTATTGGTGATGCTTGCCTCCTGTTTCAATTTCACCAATCTGTCTATTGCAAGGTCGCTGAGCCGAGCAAAAGAGATCGGGATACGCAAAGTGTCAGGCGCAGCCCGTATTCAGATTTTTGGTCAATTCCTCTCGGAGGCCATCATAACAGCGCTGCTCGCACTAGTGTTGTCCATGCTTTTTCTGCTGGCGCTCAAGCCTTTGATGCTCAATCTCAATTTTGCCAGGGTGCTCAAGTGGGACCTGGAAGCCAATATTTATGTGTATGCTGTCTTTGCCCTTTTTGCAATGGTGGTGGGTTTATTTGCCGGATTTTTTCCTGCTGTGGTTTTATCTGGATTTCAGCCTGTGAAAGTTTTGAAGAGTCTGGGAACAATGAAGGTTTTTTCAAAAATGGGATTGAGGAAAGTCTTGCTTGTGACTCAATTTTCAATGTCTCTGATTTTTATTTTGAGCATCATCCTGATTTATAACCAGCTCAATCTTTTTTTAAAAGCAGATCACGGCTTTGACATGGAAAGCAACATTGTTGTCAGGCTTGGGGAAACTAAACCGGCAGACCTTAAGACAGAACTACTTCGGCACGCTAATATTTCGAATGTGTCGGCTTCGTCACATGTGCCGGCAGCAGGTAGGACCAATAGCGAAGGGGTTAAAAAATCACTTGATGAGCCGGACTGGACAGAATTGAATTACTATGCTGTAGATGAGGATTATTTACAAAACATTGGGCTGGAGTTGATGGAGGGCAGATATTTTGCAAAAGAATCAGGAGAATCCAACGCCAATTTCTTGGTGATAAGTGAATCTGCCGTAGAGGCATTACACTATGCTTCTCCAAAGGACGCGATAGGTGAGCAAGTCTATTGCCAAATCGATTCTACATCAAAACAAATTATTGGAGTTATTAAAGATTATAACCATCAGGTGTTGATGGCGGAAATGGCTCCGCTGGCTCATGTATATAGACCAGAAGAATACAGCATTCTCCAAGTCAAGTATACGGGAGACTATCAATCAGCTATCGATGCTGTTGAAACAGCTTGGGCTAAGGTAAACCCTGCGCTAAAGGTGGATCACAAAGTGTTTGAAGATGAGATAAGAGGATTCTATCAATTGGTGTTTGGAGATTTGGTTAGTGTGGTAGGCATTATTTCTATCATGGCCATTCTTATTTCTTGCTTGGGGCTTTTGGGAATGGCTACGTACACCACTGAAACACGGATCAAAGAGGTGTCCATACGAAAAGTGCTTGGAGCCGGTAATGGGGTGTTGATCTACTTGCTATCAAAAGGCTTTTTGAAAATAATCGGTCTGGCAATATTGATCGCTGTGCCAGCTGCTTACTTTCTCAATAATTTATGGCTAGAGTTAATTGCATACCATACCTCATTTGATGTTGGTGTGGTGCTGTTAGGGGTGTTGATACTTCTAATTTTTGCGCTGGTTACTATAGGATCACAGACAATACGAGCGACTTACATTAATCCAGCAGAAAATCTCAAAAATGAATAGCTACTTAAAATGCTTTAATCTTACGATCTCTTCAGTCTTGAGAAATCTCCACTCACCCCTGGGAAGATCTTTTTTGTCTAGTCCGGCATACACTACCCTGTCCAGCTTCACCACTTCGTAGTCGAGTGCTTCGAAGATTCGCCTGACAATTCGATTCCATCCAATGTGAAGCTCTAGGCCAACTGATTTCTTGTCATCACTCAAGATGGCTACGTCATCTACCATGGCTTTGCCTTCCTCCAATCTTACACCTTCTTGAATTTTCACAAGGTCATTCTTGGCGAGGGGTTTGTCCAAATCTACCTTGTATATCTTCTTGATATTGTATGAGGGATGCATAAGCTTTTCAGCAAGCGCACCATCATTAGTTAATAGCAGCAAGCCCGTTGTGTTTCTGTCCAGGCGGCCCACAGGATAAATTCTTTCTTTACAGGCGCTCGCCACCAGGTTCATTACCGTCTTTCTATCTTTTGGATCTGCTGTGGTGGTGATAAAGCCCTTCGGCTTATTAAGTAGAATGTATACAGGCTGTTCCGCTTTTAATAATTTATCCTCATAGCGAACCACATCACCAGCCTTAACCTTATGGCCCATTTCTGTAATGGTCACACCGTTTACACTGATCAATCCCATTTTGATCATCTCGTCCGCTTCTCTTCTCGACCCCATTCCACTATTGGCGATGTACTTATTGAGTCTGGTCAGTCCGTCATCTTTCTTGTAGGCTGAGGGAGGAAGTTGGGGTCGCACCTTTTTCTTGAAGCCACCTTCTTTTCTAGGATCAAACGAAGGAGAAGATTTTTTTATATAAGGAGTAGCGTCCTCGCTCTTTCCCTGCCGCTTGATGGTAGGTTTTGTCCTTGCTCGCTTTTGCCCCTCTTCGCGGTAACTGCCCTTTTTGAAATCTTTTGAAGTATTTGGAGAATCAGTCTTTGTTCTCTTCTTAAAGTCTTCCCTTCTGAACGCCACAGGCTTCTTAAAGGGGGTTTCTTCACCGGCATCAAATTCTCTTCTTGACCTGGGCTTATCACTATCGGATGGCCTGGATGAGCGCTTGGCAAATTGACTACGCGGCTTACTGGATTTTTCTCCAAATCCTTCGTCCCTTTTGCTGGATCGCTTCTTGTGAAATGATTTTTCAGCGCCAGACTTTTTGCCGAAAGAGGTACTCTTACTTGATCTTTTTTGTGCCATAAAGGTATAAGGCACTCACTGCCTGATTATTTTTTTATTGATTATCGGGCGATTCGCCTATCGTGTTTACTTCCTGAGTAAAATCTTTTGGAGTAGGAAGGTCGCTAAGGTCGTTGATACCAAAGTACTCCATAAACTTTTGGCTCGTGCCATACAGTATCGGCCTTCCCACTGTGTCAGCCTTTCCTCTAATTTCAGCGAGACCTTTGTCAAGGAGTTTTTGCACGGCATAGTCACAATTGACACCCCTGATGTTTTCGATTTCAGTTTTCGATATAGGCTGCTTGTAAGCAATGATGGACAGTGTTTCCAATGCAGAAGTAGAAAGCCTTTTCTTCGATTGCTGCTTTAGCATGATGCCAATGCTTGCCTGATAGGCTGGCTTGGTGAGGAATTGATATCCTCCCGCTACTTTATTCAGTTGAAAGGCGTATTCCTCTGCTTGATATTTTTCATCGATCCTTAAGATAGCTGCTTGCACGTCTTCTTCTGGCACCTCCGCATTGAACATTTCGCTCAGACAGGATTTAAGATCATCCAGTTTTGCCGGAGTTGGGCTACAGAAAATCAGGGCCTCAATATGGTTTTGAAGAAAATCCATTAGTCTTGTTTCATCATTTTAGCCTCGATAGACTGTGTAGTATGAGGGACCGCGATTAACCTTTCCTTGGGAATGAGCTTGCCCGTAACGGAGCAAATTCCATAAGTACCATTCTTGATACGAATAAGCGCATTTTCAAGATTGGAAATATACTTGAGTTGCCTTGCTGCCAACTGACTAAGATTTTCCTTTTCAGCAGTTTCAGCTCCATCTTCCAGTACCTTGGTATTGCCACCAGATGTGCTGTCAGTTCCTTCATCGTTGTTGCGATTCAAAGTCTCCTTCAGGATCTTAAATTCTTCCTTGGCCTTTGCAAGCTTTTTGTTGATCAAAGTTTCAAATTCCTTAAGCTCGGTATCGGTATAGCGTGTCTTGTCTGATGGAGCACTTGGTTTTGCTGGCTTATGTGCAATAGGTCGCTGTGTCAATGCTGGAAAAATATTTAGTTGTGGGGGTGTTTTTGGTAAAGGAGATATTGGGTTGTCTTTCTTTCTCAACTTTGGTACCGAAGGTTCGGCAGCTCTTTTCAAGGGCTTCGGAGCTTTAGGTGCTTTTACCTTAGCTACTTTCTTGGCCTCAGCAGCCTTTTTTGGCGCTGCCTTTTTCTTTGGTGCAGCCTTCTTTTTGGCCACTACCTTTTTCTTTTTGGCAGGAGCTTTCTTCTTAGCTGGCTTCTTCGCTGCCACTTTCTTTTTTGCAGCTTTTTTTGCCTTTTTTGGAGCCTTCTTCACTTTCGCTTTCGCTGCCTTCTTAGCAGCCTTTTTAACCTTTTTTACAGGCTTTTTAGCTGCTTTTTTCTTCACTTTTTTTACTGATTTAGCCATGTTCCTGCATTTAATGAGTCTGAAAAAGATGCGCAAAAATAACCGCTCGTCCCCTAAACAAAAAATGTAATTGAATTAATTCCAAATGAGCAAAAAAGCCCTATCGAGAGGCCAGAACAACCCTTTTTCGGTAGGTCTTCACAAGCCCTTGCTCATCGAAAACTTCAAACCAAACGAAGTAGTAGCCTAATCTGGCTTTTTCACCGTTTTCATTATCTCCATCCCATCGAAAAAATCCATCAAATCCCAGATTGGCGTTGTTGGCCAGCGTCTTTATTAGACGGCCCTCCTGATCAAAAATTTTGACATTGCCAATGAGACCTGCTTTGTCAAAGCTGAAACTAATTTTTGAAAAGTCGTTTGAGCCAGAATTTGGCTGAAAGATCTCCGGATCTACATTGACCTCGCCCTCTGCAAGTCTTTCGTCCGCTCTGAAATTAGAGTTTTCATAGCCAGGACTGGCAAAGCCTACGGTACTGCTGGCTGATTTCCAGTTGAGCGGAGCGGCAGTTGGAGCATCGAAGGAAATTCGTTCAAGCGAGACACCTTCATCGTCATTAATGAACTCTGAATGTAAATTTTTATCATATTGAAAAAAATCAATTACCAGAGCGGAGTCATTGAGAATCGCTACTGAGCCTTCCTCATTTGGAAAGCTTGGTAGAACGATTTGCAAGAAATTCTCTTCCTTTCCTTGGGGATAATTTGTCTTTAGTAGATCCTTGTCCGAAGTCAGAACCCTATACGATTTCGGATATAAAATAAGAGCTTGATCAGAAATCGTCTTTGCATTTTCGACAGTGCCTTCTTCGAAATTCCCAATAAGCCAGTTGGAAATATTGATATACTTGCTTGACTTGTTGTAGAGTTCAACAAAGTCGACTCCATTGGGTCGTGGATTGAAAAGAAGTTCATTGATGATCACATCACTAGCTTCCGCTGGTTCGGGCAATGCAAATTCCCGCGTATCGGAGATAATTTCATTGCCTGCACAATCAAAAACTTTTCCTACCCTGATTTTGTACAGCGTGGAGGGAGAAATAGAATTTGCAAGATACAGTTTGATTGATCTTAGATCGGGTGAGTTGAACCCAACGTGAGATATTGTAACACTTGGCTCAAGAATAAATTCAGCAAATGGATTGATGGGGTTCTCAAGTTTTTCATCGAAATGCAGTATTATCTGATTTTCCTCTGCAATCACCGACTGTATTTTAGGTCCGGTCAGGTCAGGCTTATTTGCAAAGACTGAGTTGATACTCCCGGGCGTGCCACCTATCGGGTTTTCAGCAGCAGTCCAGTTCTGTTCCTCCGCGCAGAGATTATCAGGGTCGATCAATTCTAAAGACCAGCCTCCCTGTTCTTTGTCGCCATCTCGATACCAACTCAATTCATAATTAACAGAATCGATGACCAGGCCATCAGGTGCAATCAGTTGCAGCATGTCTCCATCATTGTTTAGCGTAGGAAAATTAGGTAAACCAATTAGGTGAGCGCTGCCAAATTTGGGAACATTAGAAATGGCGGTCACGGCATAGTAGTCACCGGGAAGAACGATTTGTGTGGTAAAGGTGCCGGTGGAGTTACCATCTGTCAATTTCCAGTTTACCAGGTCAAATGGATGGCCACTGCGGTTGTAAATCTCAATGTATTCTGCATCAGGTAATCCGAACTGCGGACTGGGATCTGCGAATACTTCAGAAATGATGATGTCTTTGCTTTTTGCAGCAATGGCATTAAAGTACAGAAAGTTGGTCGTCAAAATAGCGATTGCGTTGTTGTTGATGTCTGCCACGTTCTTGATTTCTAAAACGTGATTGACTCCATTGATAAAAGGCTTTTGAAAACTTAATAACACAGTCTTGTTGTCGGCCTGTAGCATAGCTGACTGAGGGCTGCCAATCCCATTGTCCACAGCATAGTTTGAGGTTGCGTTGGCAGCAGAAGCGCTTACCTCTTCGTTGAATTCGATCTGGAGGGAGGTGCTGGAGTTAGCGTTAACACTGACAACTGCTGGAGGCTCATTATCTACGTAAGCATCTCCGGAAATATTGAAGTCATCATAGAAAAACTTGTCAGATCGAGTGGAGGTATAGGTGCAGAGGACACCAAAAAAGGCGCTTGATCGGTGTGCATTGTCAAACGCAGTTCCTTGCGATATGAATGTCCCGGTCATGGCCACGTCAGCAAACAATTCCCAATTGCCCAAAGCATCTCGCGTGACTTTAATTTCCACCTCAACGGTAGTCAGATTTAGCAAGCCATCCATTCCGTCAATTATTTTTGTCTTGGTGTTGCCGGTTTGTTTATAAAGGCTTATTTCATCCTGACTATCTCCGATAAGCACGAAGTATCCGTCAAGTGGCTCACTAAGATCCGATTGGTCCGAAACGAGATAAACCTCTGCGAGATTCGAGCTGGATGGATTGAAGTCTAATTTTACTTTGAAAAGCCACTCGGCATTATTTATTGATCCGCTCGGGGTTGATAAGTAGGCGCTTCCGGCTACAGCGGGGGCTTGAAGTCGAAGCTGTTGCATGTCAATTACAAACTTCGAGTCTTCGCCTGCCCAGGTTGGATTCATGGTATAATCTCCATCTGTGAATGTATCTAGGAATTGAGCAGATACGATAGAGGTGTAAGCCAGGCAGATCCAAACGAGAATGTGCTTCATAGGTAATATCAAAAATAGTACTTTTGCAATTCATTTTTAAGTAAGGCAAAGCATGAAACTAACCATTGTAGGCGCTACTGGCTTGGTAGGTCAGGAAATTCTTAAGGTCCTGGAGGAAAGAGAATTTAACTTTTCCGCTATGTATCTCGCAGCGTCTGAGCGATCAATAGGGCAGAAGGTGCAGTTCAAGGGGGAGGAGCTAACTGTCATCGGAATTGAGGAGGCCTGTGAGAAGGGAGCGGAGATAGCAATCTTTTCGGCTGGAGGAGAAGTTTCGCTTTCGTGGGCGCCCAAGTTTGCAGAAAAAGGAACAGTTGTAATTGACAACTCTTCCGCATGGCGAATGGACCCTGAGAAAAAACTTATCGTGCCTGAGGTGAATGGGCATGTCTTGCGTATTGATGACCGAATCATTGCGAATCCCAATTGTTCGACCATACAAATGGTGCTTGCCTTGGCACCGCTCCATGTGAAGTATAAAATAAAAAGAATTGTGGTGTCCACTTATCAATCTGTAACTGGCACTGGCAAGGATGCGGTGGAACAAATGATGAATGAGCGCAAAGGTGTGGAGGGAACAAAGGTTTATCCGCACGCCATCGATATGAACGTGCTGCCGCATATTGATTCCTTTTTGGAGAACGGTTATACTAAGGAAGAAATGAAAATGGTGAACGAAACCAAGAAGATTTTTGATGACCCCTCGATTGCGTTGACTTCGACCACCGTTCGTGTGCCTACGGTTGGAGGACATGCCGAATCTGTGAACGTTGAGTTTCACAAAGACTACGCCCTGGATGAGGTGAGGCGGATTTTATCGGCTACCGCGGGGGTAGTGGTAGAGGATGATGTACAGCACAACAGGTATCCGATGCCGATCATGGCACAAGGCAAAGATGATGTATTTGTGGGCAGACTACGAAGGGACGAATCTCAGGCAAATACGCTTAACATGTGGATTGTGGCTGACAATTTAAGAAAGGGAGCGGCTACCAATGCGGTCCAAATTGCTGAGTTTTTGGTAGAGAAGAGTTTGGTATTTTAGAATTAACATTTAGCCACTGCCGGAAAAGGGTTAATTTCGCAGAGAGTCATAAACAATTAATTATATGAGCAAGGGAATAATAGGTGTATTGATCACTGTAGGTGTATTGGTTTTCATCGGTTTTACATTTGTAATGTGGGGCACGGGTGTTTATGATAATGCGATAGCATCTCAAGAGGAAGTGAATGAAGCATTCAGTAATGTACAGGCAACTTATCAGCGAAGAATGGACCTGATTCCTAATCTGGTGGAGACAGTAAAGGGCTACGCAGATTTCGAGCAAGAGACTTTGACAGGTGTAATTGAGGCGAGAGCTAAAGCTACCTCTGTAAACATTGACCCATCAAGAATGACGTCAGAACAAATGGCGCAATTTCAGCAAACGCAAGACGGGCTGAGCTCAGCACTGGCGAGGTTAATGGTCGTAGTAGAACGATACCCCGACTTAAAGGCAAATCAAAATTTCCTCGATTTGCAATCTCAATTAGAAGGTACTGAAAACAGAATCAATGTGGCCCGCCAGCGCTATAATGAATCCGTGAAAGGCTATAATACCTATGTACGCGGCTTCTTTAAGAAAATGGCACTGGGGATTTTTGGCGGTGACGAAGATTTTTCTCCAAGAAGGGGATTTGAGGCCGCAGAAGGTGCAGACACTGCTCCCGTAGTTAAGTTTTAAGAAGACGCTGATTCGAAAGGACTAGACCTTCTTCACCTCGCGGTTTTCATAACTTTCAATTACATCACCCACTTTGATGTCATTGAAGTTTTTGATGCTGATACCGCAATCAAATCCGGACTTCACTTCCTGCACATCATCTTTGAAGCGCTTCAGGGCAGTCATCTCTCCCGAGTAGATTACAATACCGTCACGAATTATTCTGATCGGATTGCTACGCTTAATGTAACCATCCGTAACCATACATCCGGCTACAGTTCCCACTTTTGAAATTTTGAAAACCTCTCGTATCTCTACGTTACCCACGATCACTTCCTCCATCTCCTTCTCTAGCATTCCTTCCATGGCCGCCTTCACATCGTTGATGGCATCGTAAATAATAGAATAAAGCCTGATTTCGATTTCTTCATTTTCGGCAATCTTTCTGGCAGAGCCGGAAGGACGCACCTGGAATCCCACGATCACGGCATCAGAAGCAGACGCCAGCAGCACATCTGATTCAGAAATCTGCCCTACACCTTTATGGATAATGCTGATCTGAATTTTTGGAGTAGATAATTTCAACAAAGAGTCTGATAATGCCTCTACAGAACCATCGAAGTCTCCCTTTACAATTATTCTTAGTTCCTTAAATGATCCTATTGCCAGGCGTCTACCAATTTCGTCAAGTGTGATATGCTTCTTGGTGCGAATATTTTGCTCACGCTGTATTTGACCTCGCTTTGCTGCAATCTCTCTTGCCTCACGATCGGTCTCCATTACGTTGATTTTCTCACCAGCCTGCGGTGCGCCATCAAGTCCCAGGACAAGCACTGGAGTAGAAGGGCCAACTGCATTCACTTTCTTGCCCGTGTCGTCAAACATGGCCTTTACTCTTCCTAGATTGGAACCAGCCAAAAGTATGTCTCCAACCTTTAGCGTACCGGCCTGAACCATCACTGTGGTTACGTACCCCCTTCCTTTGTCAAGCGAAGCTTCGACTACGGAACCAACAGCAGGTTTATTAGGGTTCGCTTTCAAATTCAAGAGCTCAGCTTCAAGCAATACTTTCTCCAACAGATCATCTATGCCTTCTCCTGTTTTTGCGGATATGGCTTGGCACTGATATTTTCCTCCCCAATCCTCAACAAGAATGTTATTCTTAGAAAGGGACTCCTTTACTTTTTCTGGGTTCGCACCAGGCTTATCAATCTTGTTAATTGCAATTACGATCGGGACTCCGGCAACCTGCGCATGGTTGATTGCTTCTTTCGTTTGCGGCATCACATCATCATCGGCAGCCACCACAATAATGGCCACATCCGTAATCTTGGCACCGCGCGCACGCATGGCAGTAAAGGCCTCGTGACCGGGTGTATCCAGGAAGGCGATCTTTTGTCCGCTCTTGTTAGTTACGTTATATGCACCAATGTGCTGAGTGATTCCTCCAGCTTCCTGATCTGTGACTTTGGTGTTTCTGATGTAGTCGAGTAAGGAAGTCTTTCCGTGATCCACGTGACCCATGATGGTGACGATAGGAGCGCGGGGTTGCAAATCCTCTTCTGCATCCTGCACCTCTTCTACCTCTTCTTCGTCATCCGCAGAGGTGAATTGCACATCGTAGCCAAATTCATCAGTAATTAACGTGATGGCTTCAGCATCGAGTCTTTGGTTGATGGAAACAAACATACCCAGGTTTAGGCAGGTTGAAATCACATCGTTTACCGACACGTTCATCAATGAAGCAAGATCATTAGCTGAAATGAACTCGGTAACTTTTAGTGTTTTGGAGTCTTCTTGCTCCTGCAACAATCTTTCGTCCTCGGCATCAGACACCGCCTGACGTTTCTCTTTTCTGTACTTCGCACCTCCAGTCTTTTTCTGGCTGCCGCTTAATTTTGCCAAAGTGGCGCGCACCTGCTCTTGAATTTCTTTCTCTGTTGGCTCTGCCTTTTGAGTGCGTGGAGCTGGTGTTCTTCGACCCTTGCTGTCTTTAACCGTAGTAATTCTTTTGCGAGGCCTCTTTTTGCGAAGCTCATCTCTCTTATCGGAGGATGCCACGGGCTGATCCTTCTTTCTTTCTGCAGGTAGTTCTATTCTGTCAACCACCTTAAGCCCTTGAAGCTTATCAGCTTTAGCCTTGATAATTTCTTCTTTCTTTTCTTCAACAGCTTGCTTCTCAACAACCTCTTCTTTCGAGTCAGCGGATTCTTTCTTTTCGGCTGCAGGCTCCTCTTTTTTCTTCTTTTCTAAGTCGATTTTCCCGACTACTTTAATGCCTTCAAGTTTTGTCTTTCCGCTTTCAATTTTCTCGGGCTTAACCTCCTCCTTGGGCTTGATATCGGTTGAGCCGAGGTTCTTGATCAAAATCTGTTCATCCTCATCAGACTTCTTGCGATGCGCCTCCGGCTCGCTCTCGATCGTTACGTCTTCTACGTGCTTTATTCCAATGGTGAGCCCTGACGCTTCTCTTTTTTCAGACGCGGAGGTAGCAAATTCTTTAGAAAGCATGGCAAATTGCTCAGCGGTGAGCTTAGCGTTGGGGTTGTTCTCAACCTCAAAGCCTTTTGAGGCCAGAAAGTCCAATATGGTATTGTGCCCCACATTGAGTTTTCTGGAAGCCTGCCCTAACCTTGTCATCTTATTCTCTGCCATGCTCAAATATCGGTATTTTATTGCTTTTTAACTGTTTTCGAACGCTATTCGAACTCTTTCTTTAATACATTCATCACTAATTCAACAGTTTCTTCCTCAAGATCTGTTCGCTTCACAAGCTCTTCGACATCGAGTGCCAAAACACTCTTCGCAGTGTCTAGTCCAATGCGTTTCAACTCCTCTATCACCCATGCCTCGATTTCATCAGAAAACTCCTGCAAGTCAACATCCTCATCACCAATTTCAGTGGCTTCTCTGAAGACATCAATTTCCATATCGACCAACCTGCTGGCAAGTTTGATGTTGTAACCACCTTTGCCGATTGCAAGTGAAACTTGATCTGGTTTTAGGTAAACTGCTACGCGCCCGTTTTCCTTATCAACTTTTATGCTAGAAATCTTTGCAGGGCTCAGTGCTCTGGTGATGTACAGGTCAAGATTTTCTGTATAGTTAATTACATCGATGTTTTCATTTTGCAATTCTCTAACAATCGCATGAATGCGAGATCCTTTCATTCCCACACAAGCGCCCACCGGATCAATTCGATCATCGTAAGACTCGACAGCTACTTTTGCGCGCTCACCTGGCTCCCGGATCACTTTCTTTATGGTAATGAGTCCGTCATAAACCTCTGGCACTTCCTGTTCGAAAAGTCTTTCCAGGAAAACTGGAGAAGTGCGAGACAAAATAATCTTTGGGTTCCCATTGATCATCTCAACCTTATGCACAATCGCCCTTATTGTTTCACCTTTTCTGTATCGGTCCTTGGGAATTTGCTCACTTCTCGGGATAGAAATTTCATTGCCTTCTGCGTCAATCAGTAGCACTTCCCGACTTAGTACCTGGTACACCTCTCCGCTGATAATCTCACCAACGATTTCTTTGTATTTTTCAAACAAGATGTCTTTTTCAAGGTCTTTTACCTTTTGCATCAATGTCTGACGAGCTGTAGTAACGGCTCTTCTTCCAAAGTCGATAAGGTGAATCTCCTCAGCTACCTCTTCACCAACTTCAAAGTCTGGTTCTATTTTCTGTGCCTCAGACAAGCTGATCTTGTCATGATCCCAAATGTCTTCAGAGTCATCATCGACAATTTCGCGGAAACGCCAAATCTCAAGGTCACCCTTGTCGGCATTTACAATGATGTCAAAGTTGTCATCATGCTCGTATTTTTTTCTGATCATATTTCTGAAAACATCTTCCAGAATCTTGATCATGGTGGGTCGGTCTATGTTCTTTTGCTTGGCAAAATCCGCAAACGACTCGATTAATGTTGAAGCATCCATCTATTTGAAACTATTTAAATGAAATTTGTACAAACGCTTTATCTATTTGATCAAAGGGAATACTTCTGCGAAGTACCTCCTTTTTCTTATTTACTTTTTCCTCGGACTCCAGCTCCACTTTACTCTCGTCAGCTGCAACTAAAGTCCCTTTCAAAATTGACTTATCCTTTAGGACAATCTTAAACCCACGGCCTTCATTTTTCTTGAATTGTCGCTTCAACTTCAGCGGCTGATCCACACCAGGTGTTGAAACCTCAAGTGTGAATTTACCCTCAATCAAATCCAACTCATCCAGCTCGCTAGAAATGGCTCTACTCACTTTTGCACAGTCTTCGATGGTAACACCATTGTCTCCATCCAGCACTACTAATATTTTTCGCTGGGCCTGATTGCCGGTAATGACCACATCTACTAGGAACTGACTTGAATTAGTCAGCTGAGCCATAGTCATTTCCGCAATTTTTTCGTTCAATTCCATAATTTCTCATAAACAAAGAGGGGACTTATTGGTCCCCTCTATTGAGTTTAATATGAAGTTGCCGCAAATGTATGTCATTTTTAATTTATAGCAAAATATTGTGTTATTTGGCACCATGCCCATGATCCCGATTTCCCTGAGAAACCTGCTCTACTGTGTCCTTGCCGCCATGTTCCTGTTTTCCTGTGGAGGCGGGGGAGATAAGCCGTTGTCCGAGGAGGCCCCAGCAAGAGATGTAAATGTACCTCGGTTTAATAGCGACTCGGCATTCAGCTATGTGAAAAAGCAGGTTGATTTTGGCCCTAGAATTCCCAACACCGAGGCGCACAAACTGGCAGGAGATTACCTGATCGGGAAACTTGAGGAATTTGGCTCGGAGGTAATCGTGCAGGACTTCAGTGCGCCTTTCTTTGATGGGCAGCAGCGTCCCTTGCGCAATATCATTGGCGTGTATGCTCCTGAAAAGAAGAAGCGAGTGTTATTGGCCGCACATTGGGATACAAGACCATTTGCCGACAAAGATCCCGAGGAGCCCACTGCTCCATTTGATGGGGCAAATGATGGAGCGAGTGGAGTTGGAGTGCTTCTGGAGATCGCTCGACAGCTGGGCGAAAATCAATTGCCGGATGTAGGGGTTGATATCATCTTTTTTGATGGTGAAGATTGGGGCGAGCCACAAAATCAGCAAGATCAGGTAAAACCTCCGGCAGGATGGGAGAGCTGGTGGTGCATGGGTTCTCAGTACTGGTCGAAAAATATGCATAAACCTAATTATTCCGCTTACTACGGTATTCTCTTGGATATGGTCGGAGCCAATCGCTCCCAGTTTTTTAGAGAGGAGGTTTCGCAGTACTATGCACCAAAGATTGTGGCCAAGGTCTGGAATACTGCGGCAAGACTAGGCTACTCCGATTACTTTATAAAGCAAAATGCACATGCGATTACGGATGACCATGTTTTTATCAATGAGCTGGCGAAAATACCCATGATAGATATTGTGCACTATCAGCCCGGCATCGGATACTTTGGCGACTATCATCACTCCAGAAAGGACAACATGGATCTTATAAGTCGTGAAACCTTGGAGGCGGTGGGCACTACCGTGCTAAACGTGGTGTACTACGAAGAATAGCCAGCGATCCGTTTGAGGTACAGCCCGTAGCCACTTTTTTCCAACGGTTCGGCCAACTTTAGCAATTGATCCTTATTAATGAATTTCATGCGATACGCCACCTCTTCAATACAGCCTACTTTCAAGTTTTGTCGTTGCTCGATAACCTGAACAAACGTTGCGGCCTGCATCAGGGAGTCGAATGTGCCCGTATCAAGCCAAGCCGTACCTCTACTCATTTGCGCGACCGTCAACTTTCCTTTCTTTAAGTAGATGTTGTTGATGTCCGTGATTTCCAATTCACCACGCGGACTGGGCTTTAGGGATTTTGCAATTGTAACCACTTCGTTGTCGTAGATGTAAAGTCCAGGGACTGCGAAATTTGATTTAGGATTCTTGGGTTTCTCTTCGATGCTAATGGCTTTATGCTCCGCATCAAATTCGACAACCCCATAACGCTCGGGGTCATTGACATGATAAGCGAATACCACTCCTCCCTCTGGATCCTTATGTGCTTGTAACAAATTAACCAAGCCAGATCCGTAGAATATGTTATCACCTAAAACAAGCGCCACTTTTTCGTTTCCAATGAATTCTTCTCCAATGATAAAAGCTTGTGCTAGTCCTTCCGGCTTTGGCTGTTCCTTGTATGAGAATTTGCAACCAAATTTCGACCCGTCTCCCAATAGCTTTTCGAAAAGAGGAAGATCCTGTGGTGTAGAAATAATAAGAATGTCATTGATGCCAGTCATCATGAGCACCGAAAGAGGGTAGTAGATCATCGGCTTGTCATACAATGGCATAAGCTGCTTACTCACTACCAAAGTCAACGGATGTAGTCGTGTGCCAGATCCACCGGCTAAAATTATTCCCTTCATAACATCAATTTTGACTGTACATCTTCTTGTAATACTCCAGGTACTGACCGGAGGTGACGTGTTCCAGCCAAACCTTATTGTTCAAGTACCAATCAACGGTTATTTCAAGGCCCTCTTCGAAAGTAACTGAGGGGGACCATCCCGTTTGCTTTTGAAGCTTGGAAGAGTCAATGGCATAACGAAGGTCGTGGCCTGGTCTGTCTTTGACGAAGGTGATCAGCTTAGCTGATTCGCCAGCTTTGCGATCAAGCTTTTTGTCCATGAGTGCACATAAGAACTGTACCAGATCCAGGTTTTTCCATTCATTGTTGCCACCTACATTATAGACCTCGCCTGTATTACCCTTGTGGTAGATTGTGTCAATCGCGCTCGCGTGATCCTTCACGAAGAGCCAATCTCTAATGTTTTCCCCCTTGCCATACACTGGCAGTGGCCGTTCATTCATGATGTTGTTGATCATCAATGGAATTAGTTTTTCCGGAAAGTGATTTGGGCCATAATTGTTCGAGCAGCGACTCAGCAGCACCGGCAATTTAAAGCTGTTGTGGAAGGCCATGACAAAGTGATCGCTACTGGCCTTAGAAGCGGAATAGGGAGATTGTGGATCAATATTGGTTTGCTCCGTAAATAGGGCTGCACCTTCGATAGAGCCGTACACTTCATCAGTGGATATGTGATAAAATCTCTTAGAGGGATCACCCTTCCATGTTTTTGTTGACGCTTGCAAAAGGTTTACTGTACCTATTACGTTGGTGACTACAAATTCATTGGGGTCTTCCAGTGAACGATCCACATGCGACTCCGCAGCCAGGTGTATTACACCGTCAAAGGATTCTTTGTTGAATAAGTCAGTAATAAATGCGCTATCGGCAATGTCACCCTTCACAAAATGATAGTTCGATGCATTTTCAATGTCACGAAGGTTTTCGAGATTACCTGCGTAGGTGAGCTTATCCAGATTGTAAATTTCGTATTCGGGATATTTTATAACAAATAGACGCACTACATGCGATCCGATGAAGCCAGCTCCTCCAGTAATTAGAATTTTCTTACTCACTTAATATATTGTTCAAAATTCTTGTGATCCCTATCATACAGCACGTCCTCAGGAAGCGATTTGAAATACTCATATGTTATTTTTAAGCCTTCGCTTCTCGATACCTTTGGCTCCCAATTGAGAATCGATTTTGCTTTAGTGATGTCCGGCTGACGCTGCTTTGGGTCATTTTCTGGCAGAGGCTTTCTGATCAGCTTCTGATTCGAATTTGTCAGTTTTAGAATCTCTTCTGCGAACTCCAGAATGGTTATCTCGTCCGGATTGCCAATATTCACAGGCAAGTGATAATCAGACAGGAGCAATCGGTAGATACCTTCTACCAAATCATCCACATAGCAAAAAGACCTGGTCTGCGATCCGTCACCAAATATGGTGAGATCTTCGCCTCTCAAAGCCTGCCCGATGAAAGCGGGCAGCACTCTTCCGTCATTAAGGCGCATGCGTGGACCATAGGTATTAAATATTCTAACAATTCTTGTCTCCAAACCATGATAGGTGTGGTAGGCCATGGTCATCGCCTCTTGAAATCGTTTTGCTTCATCATACACACCGCGTGGACCCACGGGATTAACATTGCCGTAGTACTCCTCTGTTTGAGGATGAATGAGTGGGTCACCGTACACTTCTGAGGTGGAGGCAATAAGTATTCTTGCATTCTTAGACAGTGCTAAGCCAAGTAGGTTATGAATTCCCAAAGAACCTACCTTCAAAGTCTGGATTGGAATTTTTAGGTAGTCGATAGGACTGGCAGGAGAGGCGAAGTGCAGAATGTAGTCAAGCTCTCCCGATACATGTACAAACTTGGACACATCGCTGTGGTAGAATTCGAAATCAGGATGCTTAAACAGATGCTCAATATTCTTGAGATCGCCAGTGATCAGGTTGTCCATGGCAATTACATGGTAACCTTCTTTGATAAACCTATCGCACAGGTGGGAGCCTAGAAAGCCAGCGCCACCCGTAATGAGTATTCTTTTTTTTGTCATACCGCTTTTCGTCCAATGCTAAAGTACGTGAAGCCAAGTTCCTTCATGGCATTCACATCATATAAGTTTCTACCGTCAAAAATCACTCTTGATTTCATGATAGCGGCTAGCTTGTCAAACTCTGGTGCCCTAAACTCCGGCCATTCCGTAGCAATCAATATGGCATCCGCATTTGCGGCTGCTTCATAAGGGGTATCAAAGTATTGAATCTTATCTCCCACTATTCCTTTCACGTTTGGCATAGCCTCAGGATCATGAGCCTGTACCTTAGCCCCATGCTCGAGCAAAAAGTCAATATTGTAAAGGGCAGGCGCTTCGCGAATGTCATCTGTATGGGGCTTAAAAGAGAGCCCCCAAACTGCGATGACTTTTCCCTCTAGCGCTCCTCCGAAATGATCTTTGATAGTGCTGGTCAACTTCAGGCGCTGGCTGGTATTTACATCCATTACCGCATTAAGTATCTTAAAATCATATTGGGCATCGCGAGAAGACTTCGCCAAGGCTTGAACATCTTTTGGGAAGCAACTGCCTCCATAGCCAATCCCGGGAAATAAAAAACGCTTTCCAATTCTACTGTCAGAGCCAATGCCTTTTCTCACGGCATCTACATCTGCCCCCAGCAACTCACAAAGATTTGCAATCTCATTCATGAAGCTGATCTTTGTAGCAAGGAATGAATTTGCTGCATATTTGGTGAGTTCAGCTGATCGCTCATCCATAAAAATCACCGGATTGCCCTGGCGAACGAATGGAGCGTATAGGGTCTCCATTAGTTTAATGGCATCTTCGGAAGTTGTCCCTACCACTACTCTTTCAGGCTTCATGAAATCCTCCACTGCGACACCTTCCCTTAAAAATTCGGGATTAGAAACCACATCAAATGGCACCTTTGCCTTTGCAGCAATTCCCTTTCTCACTTTTTCCGCGGTTCCGACAGGCACTGTGCTTTTGTCTACAATCACCGTGTAGGAGGAAAGTAGCGGTCCCAGATCTTCAGCCACGCTTAGAATATACTTCAAGTCGGCAGAGCCATCTTCTCCGGGAGGTGTAGGTAGAGCAAGGAAAATAATTTTTGCATCCTTGATGCCTTCTGCAAGGTCAGTGGTAAAGAAGAGCCTTTTCTGCTTGATATTTCGTTCGAACAGCTGGTTTAACCCTGGTTCGTAAATGGTGACTTGTCCAGCCTTAAGACTTGCTACCTTCTTTTCATCAATGTCTACACATGTCACTGTATTGCCCGTCTCGGCTAAACAAGTGCCCGTAACAAGGCCTACGTATCCCGTACCTACTACCGCTATCTTCATCAAAAAGTGTTTAAAAATGAGGGGCAAAAATAGTGTTTTTCGCCCTCAGGATTAGCAAAAAGAGAAATTACAGACACAAACTAACATTCGTTTGCTTCTCACGTATAATAGAAATAGTTTTGAAGCCCTTTAAAAAAATTGAAGAATGACAGTCATGACAGAATCAGCAGCTGGAGTGAGCTTTGACACTAATGAGAATCAAGCTATGATATCTCAGATGGTGCGAGACTTTGGAGACCTGGAGATAAAGCCAAAAATGATGGAATGGGATGAATCCCAGGAGTTTCCTGTGCAATTGTTTAAAAAGATGGGCACGCTCGGATTGATGGGCGTCTTGGTCCCAGAGGAATATGGCGGTTCAGGATTTGGCTATTCGGAATATGTGACGGCTGTGTCAGAAGTAGCTCGCATTGATGGTTCAATCGGACTTTCTGTGGCGGCTCACAACTCACTATGCACAGGCCATATTTTGCAGTGCGCCAGCGAGGAACAAAAGCAGAAATACTTACCCAGGTTAGCAACAGGCGAATGGATAGGTGCCTGGGGACTTACGGAGCCAAATACTGGCTCTGATGCTGGCAATATGAAGACTGTAGCGGTGCGGGACGGTGATCACTTTGTAATAAATGGAGCCAAAAATTTCATTACGCATGGTAAGTCAGGAGATGTTGCGGTGGTCATTGTGAGAACGGGTGAAGTGGGGGATTCTCATGGAATGACGGCCTTTATCATTGAGAAAGGGACACCGGGATTCAATGCAGGAAGAAAGGAAAACAAGCTGGGTATGAGAGCCTCTGAAACAGCCGAATTGATTTTCACCGACTGTAGAGTACATAAGGATCAGGTGATCGGAAAGGTAGGTGACGGCTTTGTGCAGTCCCTGAAAGTTTTGGATGGTGGGCGAATTTCCATTGCTGCCCTTAGTCTGGGAATTGCCCAGGGTGCTTACGATGCAGCCCTTCAGTACTCAAAGGAGAGGCATCAGTTCAATAAGCCTATTTCAACTTTTCAAGGTATTTCATTCAAGTTGGCGGATATGGCCACAAAGATCGAAGCAGCGAAGCTTTTGACATTTCGGGCGGCTGATTTGAAGAATAGAGGAATTAATGTGAACAAGGAATCCGCGATGGCTAAGTTGTATGCCTCAGAGATTGCGGTTGAAATAGCCAATGACGCGGTTCAGATCTTTGGGGGTTACGGATATACCAAAGATTACCCAGTTGAAAAGTTTTATAGAGACGCAAAGCTTTGCACCATCGGTGAGGGCACTTCAGAAATTCAGAAGTTGGTGATTTCGAGGGCAATCCTAAAGTGAAATTTGCATAAGTAGAACCAAATCAACTATATTTGCAGCCCTTAAATAGAAATTTTAGAACATGCTTATTATCAACGTAAAGGAGAACGAATCGATCGACAAGGCGCTAAAACGCTTTAAGAAGAAGTTTGAAAAGACTGGTGTTTTAAAGGAATTGCGTGCCAGAACCGCTTTTGAAAAGCCATCTGTGACCAGACGCCACGAAATAATCAAAGCAGCCTATAAGCAGAAACTTTTTGCTAAAGAGAACTACTAAGTCTTTGTTGTAAATAGATGAAATCCCCATCGGTAAGCCGGTGGGGATTTTTTTTTATATTGCTGTACGCAGGCAAGCCGGGAAGTTATGTTGGACTCTTTCTTTAAATATCTTCAGTTCGAAAAAAGGTACAGTCCAAGAACAATATCGTCTTACAAGAACGATCTGTTTCAATTTCAACAGTTTTTGTCCATCACTTTTGAGGAGGAGGATCCTTCCAAAGCGACTCACGGCCTTATAAGGTCCTGGATTGTCCAACTGGTGGAGTCAAAGATGGAAGCCAGGTCAATCAACCGAAAAATCGCCTGCCTCAGAAGCTTCTACAAATTTTGCTTAAAGGAGGAAGTGATTGACAAGAGCCCGATGGTTAAGATCAAGATTCTGAAAACCCAAAAAAAACTCCCGCAGTTTGTGAATGAGGCCGACATGGCCAAGCTTTTGGATCAGGTGGCATTTGAGTCAAATTTTGAGGGCTTAAGAGACCGTGCGATCATAGAGCTCTTCTATGGCACTGGAATTCGACTTGCTGAGCTTATAGGCCTCAAGGAAAATCAATTGAATTTGAACGAAAGGACAATCAAGGTTCTTGGTAAAAGAAATAAAGAAAGAATTGTACCTTTTTCACAGAGTCTCGTTTCTATAATTCAGGCCTATCAGAAGGTGAGGAGGAGAGAGGTTGAGGACAAAGGACATGACCACCTATTTGTGACCAAGAGTGGCGCTGCAGTGTACCCAATGATGGTATATCGTATTGTGAAGAAATACCTTGATTTATTTACATCGGTGGAAAAACGAAGCCCACACGTACTCAGGCACTCGTTTGCGACACATCTCTTGAATAAGGGTGCCGAAATCAACGCAGTAAAAGACCTTCTGGGGCACAGCAGCTTGGCAGCCACTCAAGTATATACTCACAATTCGATGGAGAAACTAAAGAAAGTATTTGATCAAGCTCATCCCAAAGCATAAACTATCGAGGCCTATGAATTAACACTTTACTAATTGCTCACTGAGGCGTAAATTCAGGATAATTAATGTTTCACTATAATTTTTGTGCTTATGAAGTTACAAGTTCATTCCATCCACTTTGATGCAGACCAGAAGTTGATTGATTTTATTCAGAAGAAAGTGGATAAGCTGGAGACGTTTTACGACCACATGGTAGATGGGGAAGTCTTCTTGAGAATAAATAATGAGGGAATTGAGAATAAGACGGTGGAGATTAAACTTCGCGTACCCGGAAACCAACTTTTTGCGAAGGAGCAATCCGCTTCATTCGAAGCCGCCACTGACTTGGCTACTGAAGCTTTAAGAAAGCAGCTGAAGAAGTTTAAATCTAAACTGACACACGGAAGGGTTTAAAAGCATTGATCATAAAAAAACCCTATCGGGCAGATAGGGTTTTTTGTTTTCTTGAGGTGTGCCTAGCTTATCTTAAATTCCTTTTTAAGCTTCGCTACATAGTCTAGTTTCTCCCACGGAAACAGGTCTACTTTCACTTTGATCTCGTTCTTAGTGCCCTTGTTAAAAACCTTTTCCACTGTTCTTGGTTCACGGCCCATGTGCCCGTAGGCAGCTGTCTCACTGTAGATAGGGCTTCGCAACTTGAATCTGCTTTCAATAAAATAAGGGCGCATATCAAATACTTTGGAGATTACCTTGGCAATGGCGCCATCATTCATCTTCACCTTGGCAGTGCCGTAGGTATTTACATAAAGACCGACAGGCTTTGCCACACCGATCGCATAGGCTACTTGCACCAGTGCTTCATCGCAAACACCTGCTGCCACCAGATTTTTTGCAATATGTCTTGTGGCATATGCGGCAGAACGATCCACCTTGGACGGATCCTTTCCAGAGAAAGCTCCCCCGCCATGGGCTCCTTTGCCACCGTACGTATCTACGATGATCTTTCTTCCGGTTAGCCCAGTATCACCATGCGGCCCACCAATGACAAATTTGCCAGTGGGATTGATATGATAATTAATCTTGTCTGAGAAAAGCTTTTGAATTCTCTTTGGTAATTTCTTTTTGATTCTTGGAATCAGAATTGAAATCACATCTTCGCGAATTTTCTTCAACACCGCATTGTCCTTTCCAAAGGAATCATGTTGTGTGGAAATCACAATGGTTTCTATCCTTACCGGCTTATTGTCATCGTCATACTCTATTGTCACCTGAGACTTGGCATCTGGCCTGAGGTAAGTCATTACTTTTCCCTCTTTTCTAATGTTGGCCAGCTCGCGCAATAGCAAGTGGGCCAACTCCAACGGCAGAGGCATATAGTTGTCGGTCTCATTTGTGGCATAGCCAAACATCATACCCTGGTCACCGGCACCCTGGTCTTCTTTCTTCCTACGCTCAACTCCCTGATTAATATCTGGAGACTGCTCATGGATAGCCGAGAAGATGCCACATGAGTTGGCCTCAAACATATACTCACTTTTGGTGTAACCAATCTTTCTGATGACCTCTCTGGTAATACTTTGCACATCTAAGTAGGCTTCAGATTTCACCTCTCCGGCAAGCACGACCTGCCCGGTGGTCACAAGGGTTTCACATGCTACTTTTGAATTTGCATCGTAGGCTAAAAAGTAGTCGATCAGGGCATCTGAAATTTGGTCAGCAACTTTGTCCGGATGACCTTCTGAAACTGATTCAGAAGTGAATAGATATGGCATAGAATGTTGGGTATTGAATTAGCGGAGGCAAATTTAGGTGTAATGCCAACAAATCAAAACTAGGGCGCTAGAAATAGAAAGATGGCCGGCTCCTTGGGAAGCCGATAATCGCTGCGCTTCCATTCACCCACAGTCTGGGTCTTGATCATTTCTTCTTCGCCTGTGATGTTAATTGCGAGGCACAACAACGTTTCTTCATGCAATGCTTTGAGCAAGTGTTGAAATAGCGAATTGTTACGATAGGGAGTTTCAATGAAAAGCTGCGTTTGGATGAGAGAGGAAGATTGTTTTTCCAGCGTCTTAATAAGTGAAACTGACTCAGTTGCATCCACAGGCAAATATCCGTGAAAGGCGAATCTTTGGCCGTTTAGACCTGAAGCCATCAGGGCAAGGAGAATGCTGGAGGGCCCGACAAGAGGCTCCACTTTGATTCCGTGCTCATGTGCATATCGTACTGCCAATGCGCCTGGGTCAGCGACCCCTGGACAGCCGGACTCCGATATTACTGCCACGGGTTTTCCCGCCAGTAATGGGCTCATCATATCAGGAAGGTCTTCTATCGAAGCGTTTTTATCCAATATGTTGAAATAGAGATCTTCGATGGAGTCATAGATCCCGAGGCTGCTCAAGAATCTACGCGCTGTGCGAATATCCTCCACGAGAAAAAACCGAATGGGTTTTAGCACTTCCTTAACGTATGGTGATATCACCTTATGTGCCGATCGTTCAGCGATCACAGTTGGCACAAGATAAAGTTTCCCCTTTTCTCTCATCATTCGTAAATTGCAAGTATGTCGTTGGGAAAAATTTTGATTTTCATTGGTGCTTTTTTGATGTTGATTGGTCTCGCTTTGAACTATTTTACTAAGCTGCCGTTCTTGGGGAGACTTCCTGGTGATTTTAAGTATGAGAGTGAGGGAACCCAAATATACATTCCAATTACCTCATCTATTGTAATAAGCATCATTCTTTCAATCGTGCTTTATTTGATAGCGCAACTTCGCAAGTGATCACAAAAAATCCATCACTGTCTTGGCAAACTCTTCCGGTTTTTCTGCTTGCACCCAATGACCTGTTTCCAATACTATTATGGAGGCATTAGGGAAGTATTTTTCAATAATGGCTTCATCACCTTTTGCAAAGTACTCGCTCTTACTTCCCATAACAAATAATGTCGGATGGGTGAACTGCTCATCGTAGTGTATGTCTGCTCCTAGTGCTTCGATATTTTTTGCAATCACAGGGATGTTAATTCTCCACTCGAGATTTTTATGTTCATCGCGAGCGAGGTTCTTGAGAAGAAACTGGCGAACACCAGCATCCGGGACAAACGCTTTTAGTTGCTCGTCCGCTTCACCCCGGGATGAAATTTTGGAAAGATCAATCGCTTGCAGTCCAGAGAGAATTGCATCATGATGCACCGGATATGCCTTTGGCACCATGTCTACCACCACAAGTTTGGATATCACGGTTGGCATTTTTACAGCAAAATTCATGGCAGCTTTGCCGCCCATGGAGTGACCAATCACACTTGGACTTTTAATATTGTGTTGCTTGATAAAATCTCCGAGGTCATCGGCTAACAATCTATAATCTATATCTTCCGTGTGTGGGGATTGACCATGATTGCGCTGATCAATGACATACACATGAAAATGCTCAGCAAATACTTTGGATAGACTATACCAATTATCAGAAGATCCAAATAAGCCGTGCAGAATGATGAGCGGTTCACCTTCGCCTAATTCTCTATAGAATAAATTCATTCCGCGAAGATAACAATGCCAGATCAATCATGATATATTTGCTATTTGTAGCGCAGAGATTATCCAGCAAACGACAATTAAGATGGAATTCAAGAACGATACTTACTCAATTCAGGGGCTCAACGTGCTCGATATCTGTGCAGAGTTTGGCACCCCACTGTACGTATATGATGCCAACAAGATTACAAGCCAGATCAAAAACCTGAAGAATGCCTTTTCTGAAATTGATGTAAAAATAAAGTACGCGGCAAAAGCACTTACAAATATTTCCGTATTGAAACACATTCATCAGCAGGGTTGTGGAATCGATGTAGTGTCAATTTACGAAGCAAGATTGGCACTGAAGGCCGGCTTTGCGCCAAAAGAAATCATGTTTACTCCAAGTTGCGTTGACTTTGAGGAAGTCATCGAAGGTGTAGACATGGGAATCTACATAAACCTTGATAATTTATCTGTCCTTGAAAAATTCGGAAAGAAATATGGGGATTCCTATCCGTGTTGTATAAGACTGAATCCGCATATCCTGGCAGGAGGCAACTACAAGATCTCGACAGGTCATGGTAATTCGAAGTTTGGTATATCGGTTTTTCAAATCCCACAGATCGTTGAGTTAGTGAAAAAGTATAACATCGAGATAAACGGTTTGCATATCCACACTGGGTCAGAGATATCCGAGACAGAGGTTTATCTCAAGATATCCGAGATCCTCTTTGGTGTGGCACAGGAATTTCGCTCACTGAAGTTTATTGATGTGGGCAGTGGCTTCAAAGTTTCCTACAAGGAAGGAGATAACATCACCAATATTTATGATTTAGGACTGAAGTTGGGCAAGGCCTTTACAGATTTTTGCTCGAGTTATGGACGAAAGCTTGAATTGTGGATCGAGCCGGGTAAGTATTTGGTAAGTGAGGCGGGCGTTCTGTTTGCGAAAACCAATGTGGTGAAAGTAACCCCTTCTGTAACTTTTGCTGGTGTCAATTCTGGACTAAATCATCTGATCAGGCCAATGATGTACGACTCCTACCATGAAATTGTCAACATCTCTAATCCCTCAGGCAGCCAGAAGCTATATACCGTTGTAGGCACCATTTGTGAAACGGATACGCTGGGCGCGGATCGAAAAATCAGCGAGGTGAGAGAAGGGGACATATTGGCCTTTAAAAATGCTGGCGCCTACGGATATTCGATGGCGTCTAATTTTAATTCTCGTCTAAGGCCGGCAGAAGTAATGGTGGTAGGCAACGAGGCAAAGCTTATTAGAAGACGCGATACATTTGAAGACCTACTACAAGGACAAGTAGAGATTGACTAAGACATTCCTAAAATGAAAGATCAAATCTTTGATCTTGTGGTTGTAGGAGGTGGAGCAGCCGGGTTTTTTGGAGCAATCAATGCCGCAGAGCAGAATCCTGGCATGAAGATCCTTGTGCTCGAGCGAACAAGTAAGCTATTGAGTAAGGTTCGGGTCTCCGGTGGTGGGAGGTGCAACGTGACGCATCATTGTTTTGAGCCAACACCATTGAGTAAGCACTATCCCCGTGGTCAAAAGCTGTTGAAACAATTGTTCAGGACGTTTCAAGCCAAAGACACTGTAGCATGGTTCGTTGAAAGAGGGGTAAGCCTGAAGACGGAAGATGATGGGAGAATTTTTCCCACTTCAGATAATTCAGAGACAATAATCCAGTGCTTTCTGCAAGAAGCAGAGAGACTGAAAATTGAAATAAAAACCAGAGCGGAAGTGATTGGGGTGAAGCAATTGGAGCAAGGTTTTGCGCTCAGCACTGGCACTGGCGATTCATTTCAATGCAAGAAGTTGTTGATAGCCGTTGGTGGCTTCAATAAAGAGATCGCCTACGATTGGTTGAAGACGATCGGGCACACGATTAAAAAGCCAATTCCTTCCCTTTTCACCTTTAATGATTCTGAAAAAAGATTTGTGGATCTTATGGGCCTGGCGGTGGAAAATGCGGTGGTTACCATAGAGCGCACGGCATTTGTGGAGAGTGGCCCCGTGCTCCTTACGCATTGGGGATTGAGTGGCCCCGCTGTAATCAAATTATCCGCCTGGGCGGCTATGCATCTCCACGACATGAATTATGAATTTAAGGTGCTGGTCAATTGGGTAGGTGGCTTAAAAGAGCACGAGCTCCGGATAGAATTAGAGAAGTACAAGGCACTTAATCTCATGAAGATGATTGCAAATCATGCAGTGTACAACGTGCCGGCAAGATTGTGGATTCGCCTTTGTGAGCTATCAGAGATTGAGCCTAAACGTATTTGGGCGGATATGTCTAAACGCCAATTGAATAAGCTTGTAGAGAACTTGACGCGAAGCGCATTCAAAATAAAAGGAAAGACAACCTTCAAAGAGGAGTTTGTGATTTGTGGTGGAGTTGCGGTTGATGATGTCGAAGCTGAAACCATGGAAAGCAAGAAAGTGCCTGGTCTCTACTTTGCAGGCGAGGTGCTTGACATAGATGGGGAAACGGGAGGATTTAATTTTCAGTCTGCCTGGACTACGGCATTTATTGCGTCCCAGCATATTGCAAAGTCTATCTAAGATTGGGGCCAAACAAAAAGCCCCAGACTAAGTCTGGGGCTTGTGGTGACGGAGGGAATTGAACCCCCGACACAAGGATTTTCAGTCCTTTGCTCTACCAACTGAGCTACGTCACCTTGGTGTTTAGGGCCACCGTTTCAGGTGGGGCACAAAACTAGACAAATTTAGTATTGCCGCAAAAATTGGCTATATTTTTCTGGTTTAGAGTCACCGTTCACCTAATTTCGTTTTATGGCCATACTCCAACAAGTACTGTTTGCGATCGTGTTAGCTGCCGCAGGCTTTATCTTGTTCAAAAGAATTGCATTTATCCGATCAACAATACAGCTCGGCAAGGCGACAGGCCCTATGGCTAATGGCAGTCAGCGCTGGCAGAATGTGCTCCTGATCGCTTTCGGCCAGAAAAAGATGTTTAAACGTTTCGTGCCGGCCTTTCTGCACTTTTGGATTTATGTCGGCTTCGTCATTATCAACCTGGAGGTTTTGGAGTTTATCATTGACGGACTCGCAGGAACGCATAGAGTCTTTGCTCCCTTATTGGGTGGTTTCTACAATATTTTAATGAACGTTTTCGAATTTTTGGCGGTGGCGGTACTATTGGCCTGCATATTTTTTCTTATTCGAAGAAATGTGCTGAAGATCAGGAGATTCTGGTCTGCCGAAATGACTGCCTGGCCAAGATTAGACGGTAACCTGATTCTGGTGATCGAGATCACTTTGATGTTGGCAATTCTTACAATGAATGCGGCTGATCAATTGCTCCAAGGTCAGAACGCGCACTATGCATCTACCGGAAAACTCTTTTTCAGTTCGTTCTTGATGCCTATATTCTCTGGGTTGGATGAAGCTGCCTTGGTGGCGGTAGAACGTTTCGCATGGTGGTTTCACATTCTGGGAATTTTGGGTTTTGCAATTTATGTAACCTATTCAAAGCATCTGCATATTTTCTTGGCTTTTCCCAACACGTATTACGCCAAACTCGGACCTAAAGGTCATATGAACAATATGCCTGTGGTGACAAATGAAGTTAAGTCCATGCTGGGCCTGGGTGCACCTGAAGCACCAGCTGGAGAGCCAGAGAGGTTTGGGGCGAAAGACATCAATGACCTAAGCCGCGCAAGTTTGCTAAGTGCCTATGCTTGCACAGAGTGTGGAAGGTGCACTTCCGAGTGTCCGGCAAATCTCACCGGTAAAAAACTATCGCCCAGAAAAATCATGATGGGCACGAGGGATAGAATGGATGAAGTAGGTAAGAGTCTTTTGAAGGGCGGCCCCGGATTGGAAGATGGAAAATCATTGCTTGGGGATTACATAACGAAAGAGGAGATTAACGCATGCACAAGTTGCAACGCTTGTGTGGAAGCTTGTCCGGTCTTGATCAACCCGCTGGAAATTATTTTAGAATTGAGGAGATATGTGGCGATGGAGGAGTCAGGATCTCCCGCGCAATGGAACGCAATGTTTCAAAATATCGAAACAAGTTTTGCTCCTTGGAAATTTGCATCATCAGATAGGTTCAACTGGGCAAACGACTTAAAAAAGTAAGCAAATGTCAGAGCAAGAATATAAGGTTCCTACCATGGCGGAACTTGCAGCTAAGAGCGAAACTCCAGAAGTCCTATTTTGGGTTGGTTGTGCCGGCTCATTTGACGAGCGCTATAAAAAAGTAACAAAAGCCTTTGTCAAAATCCTCAACTTCGTAAATATCAAGTTTGCCGTGCTGGGAACGGAGGAGACCTGTACCGGAGATCCTGCACGAAGGGCGGGGAATGAATTCCTATTTCAAATGCAGGCGATGAACAACATCACTGTCATGAATGGATATGGAGTCAAGAAAATTGTAACCGCTTGCCCCCATTGCTTCAACACGATTAAGAACGAGTATCCTGAACTTGGCGGAAATTATGAAGTCATTCATCATTCCACTTTTCTTCAGCAATTAATCAATGAAGGTAGAATAAAGATGAAGGGTGGAGGGGAGTTCAAAGGCAAAAAAATTACCTATCACGACTCTTGCTACCTTGGAAGGGCGAATGGAGTTTATGAAGCTCCACGCGAGGTGCTCGAATCACTTGATGCTGACCTGGTTGAAATGAAACGATGCCGGACTACCGGCTTGTGCTGTGGCGCTGGCGGGGCACAGATGTTTAAAGAACCGGAGAAAGGAAATAAGGACGTTAACGTTGATCGCACTGAAGAGGCGTTGCAAACGGGAGCGACAACCATTGCAGTAGCGTGTCCGTTTTGTATGACCATGATGAGTGATGGCGTGAAGAATAAGGAGAAGGAACAAGAGGTGGAAGTGAAAGACCTTGCCGAACTAATTGCAAAATCGCAAGGTTTATAGGGAGGGATAAAAGCAATTGAAAGTATGTTTGTTGCATTTGATCAAATAAGTGATAGTTCGCGTGTGTGGGTGTATCAACTCGACCGAGTCCTTTCAGAAGAGGAGGTAAAAATCGTTCATGATACATTGAGGGCTTTTTGTGATCAATGGAGTGCGCATGGGTCTCCATTGGTGAGCTCCTACGCGATAGAAGAGGATCAGTTTTTGATTCTTGCCGTGGATGAGAATGCCAGCAATGCGAGTGGGTGCTCTATCGATGGGTCAGTTCGTGTGCTAAAGGACTTGGGTCAGAAAATGAAGATCGATTTTCTCAGCAGAGAGATTCCGTTCCAGATTGGCGGAGAAGTCAAGCTTTATCCGATGGCAGCCCTGAAAGATTTATTCCACGCTGGAGCGCTAAATGGCAATTCGATTACGTTTAATAACTTAGTGGCTTCGAAAGGCGAATGGAAAACAGGTTGGAGGATTGCCGTACATTCTTCCTGGATGAGAAAATATCTACCTAAAAGCACGTTAGCCTAAGCGACTAGCAATTTCGTACTTTTGTTATCTTTTTTGGAGATTATGAGTTCTCGCATTGTAATACTTTCAATATTCATCCTCTTGCTGGGCTGTGGACCCGACAAGAAAGTAATGAAGTCATTTCGGTATGGGAAGTATCAGAGCGTAATCAACTACTACAAAGGAGTACTCGAGAAGGAGCCAAATAACAGCAAAGCAAATTTTTATATTGGGGAGTCTTATCGTCTTACGAATAGGATCAGAGAGGCGGAGCCGTATTATGCCAAGGCAAGGGGTCCCGAGGTAAACAGAGATTCCGTTATGCTCCATTATGCACAGTCGCTAAAGGCAAACGGGAAGTACGAGGAGGCGAAAAAGCAGCTTGAGGATCTGGAATTGGATGTGGATGATGAAGACTTCAAAGCGCGCGTGCAGCGAGAGATTGATGGAATCAACTACATTGAGGAGTTAGCCAGAAGAAAGAGCTTCTATAAGATAAAGAATCTTGAAGCTGTGAATACACCCCTGAGTGAGTACTCTCCGGCATACCTCAATGGAGAACTATACTTTACAGCCAGCAGAAGTGATTACAAGATTTATCATGCCACTGGGACGCCATTCTCTAAGCTTTACAAGGCTTCCACTTCAGGCGCCAACGTTGACGTAAGTACCATTGCACCATTACCCGAAAATATTAATACTCCCGATGTGAATGATGGCTGCATCACTTTTTCCCCGGATGGACGAATCATGATTTTTGCCAAGGGAAACAGCGGAAAGAGAAAGGGAAATCCTGATGTGGATCTTTATATGTCACGCTACAGGAATGGAAGTTGGGAAGAGCCTCGACAGATAAACATTAATCAACCCGATTCCTGGGAGTCTACACCTGCGTTCGGGCCTGACGGACGCACTTTGTACTTTTCGTCTAATCGAAAAGGTGGTTTTGGCGGACTTGATTTATATTCTGCTAGAATGGATTCCAGAGGAAGATTCTCACGCGTCCGCAATTTGGGTCCAGATATCAACACGTCTGGAAATGAGAGTTTCCCATACGTGTCAGAGAGTAACAAGTTGTTTTTGGCGAGTGATGGACATCCCGGCTATGGTATGATGGATTTGTTTGAAGTAAAGAGAGCAAACGGAAGGAATGTGGTTGAAAATCTGGGTCAACCGGTAAACTCCACTGGGGATGACTTCGGAATTTTTCTCTTCAGGCCTGACCGTGGATTTTTTACATCGAATCGGGATGGTGGCTTGGGTGACGATGACATCTACACTTTTGTGAATGAAGACCCCAATTTGAAAGTGGTGAACTACTATCTGGAAGGAGTTACTATGACACCGAGGAAAGATAGTACGCTCGAGATATTGCCTAGCACGAAAGTTACCATACTAGATGAGCGTGGGGAGGTGATGCAAGATTTTGTAACGGGTAATGATGGTAAGTTCTTCTTCCGGGTATACGAAAATGAAGACTATACACTGGTGGCAGAGACTGACGGTTATCTTGTAAAACGCCAGGAGTTTACGACCAATGGAAAGTCAGTGCCACTTGAATCGTTGAAAGAGCTTGTGACAAACATTACCCTAGATACACTGATGGTGTTGGATCGACTTGAAAGGAACAAGATCTTTGTTTTGAATAATATCTATTTCGATTTAGATAAATCTGACATCAGATCAGATGCTGCTCGGGAGTTGGACAAGCTGGTTGACCTACTGACAGATAATCCAGAGATAAAGATAGAAATGAGTTCTCATACCGATAGTATCGCTTCCAACTCCTACAACATACAATTGTCGCAGCGAAGAGCTGAATCTACTGTGTCCTACCTTATCAGCAAAGGAATTGCCCCTGATCGTCTAGTAGCAAAAGGATATGGTGAAGAAAGACCCATCGCTAGAAATACCAACCCTGATGGCACAGACAATCCTGAGGGACGCCAGCGTAATAGAAGAACTGAATTTAAGATCCTTGAAATAGGCGTGGTGCAAAAGAAAGACTTCGATGCATTTGACGAAGACAAGTATTTCAAGAATGAGAATTAAGCGCGCACTGCGAATAACCCTTTACACGGGAGTGCATCGCCTTATAAAATAACCTACTTTTAATACTGATTGACTTTCTGCACAAAGCCGTAGTCGATTCACTTAAGACTTGACTATGCAAAAGATAATTACCTTCCTATTTCTTGCCCTTATTACTCAACTCTTCTCGTGTAAGGACGAAGACGCACCTGCCGCAACGATTTCATTTTCGAATGAAGGTACTATAGTGGGCGAAGCGGATGGAATCGTTTCCATACCGCTTGCCCTGGATCGGGCACCTTCCAACAATTTGGTGGTAAACTATACCATGACCGGAAGTGCCCAGCTTGATGAAGACTACGTGGCTACGGGGTCTGTCGAAATTGCGGCTGGCGCTACGGAGGCAGGCATCTCAATAACTTTACTGGATGATGATGTTTTTGAATTTGACGAGGAGATTCTTGAACTCTTTGGAAAGTCAATTCAAATAACGCTATCGGGCGTTACTGGCAATGCATTTCTGACAGATGAGGAATCAAAACTAAGCCACACTGTTTTGATCAGGGAAGATGATCCAATTCCGCTCGGTCTAACATTCGATCTTACCTGGGACGCTGGAGGAGGATCTGCTGGAGATGTGGATATGGATTTAATTCTTTGGTATTTTAACGCCAGTACAAATGAGCCGATACCCATCTCTGCTTCGCAGCAAATTGGGACGGCATTTGAGTCCATTGAAGTACCAAACATTATTCCTGATGGCAACTATGGTGTCACTTTGCGATACTTCGAGGGCACTTCAGATGATGTTGATGTAAATCTTGAGATCAGCGCTTTTAATGATATCACCCTGCCAGGAAGTGTTTCCACCCTCACGCGGACAGGTATTTACACACTTGCGAATGTGAATGGAGATGAGAGTGCAGGCGCCACCGTGGAGATAGTATTAACCTTTACAAAGGTAGGATCTCAAATATCTGATATTTCAGAAATTGACGTTCCTGCCGTGAGCAGTAGAAGGAGGGCCATTTTCGCTACGCCTCCACCAAGAAAGTAAGTCTTAAGAGTAGGAAAAATCCCCGTAGGGCGATTTGATAGTCACAGATTTGGTGGCAGCACTTTGTACATGTCCTACGATTTGAGCGTCCACGCCAAATCTTTTTGAAATTGCAATCACTTCAGCCGCGTCTTTTTCCGGTAGATAGATCTCCATCCGATGCCCCATGTTGAAGACTTTGTACATTTCTTCCCAGTCCGTGCCAGATTGCTCTTGAATAGTTTTGAAAAGAATTGGCGTTTCAAACAAATTATCCTTAACGATGTGGAGATTGTCTATGAAGTGTAATACTTTGGTTTGTGCGCCTCCACTGCAATGTACGATTCCGTGGATTGACGAGCGCAGGCTCTTCAATACCTCAATGATTATGGGCGCATAGGTTCTAGTAGGCGATAGTACTAACTTGCCCATGTCTAATGGTGAGTCTGGGACTGAGTCAGTGAGTTTGTATCTCCCAGAATAGACTAGTTCCTCGGGGGTAGCATTATCATACGACTCGGGATATTTCGAGCGATAGACCTTATCAAACACATCGTGCCGTGCAGAAGTCAATCCATTGCTTCCCATTCCCCCATTGTAATCTGATTCGTAGGTGGCATTTCCAGAGGAAGCCAAGCCCACAATCACATCTCCACCTTGGATGTTGTCATTTGAAATGACATCCGATCTGCGCATTCTGGCTGTCACGGTACTATCCACAATTATTGTCCTTACCAGATCGCCTACGTCTGCAGTTTCGCCACCGGTGCTTCGAATTTGCAATCCGTTGTCTCGAAGCATCTGTAGCACTTCCTCAGTGCCGTTTATTATTTCTGAAATTACTTCTCCGGGAATGAGATTCTTATTCCTGCCAATCGTGGAAGAAAGCAAGATGTTGTCAATGGCACCTACGCAAAGCAAATCATCAACGTTCATTATGATCGCATCTTGCGCAATGCCTTTCCAAACAGATAAATCTCCCGTCTCTCTCCAGTACATATAGGCGAGCGAAGATTTCGTGCCAGCACCATCTGCGTGCATCACGGTGCAATAATCAGGATCACCGACCAGATAATCTTCTACAATTTTGCAGAAGGCTTTAGGATAAAGACCCTTGTCAAGGTTACTTATCGCCTTGTGGACATCCTCTTTTGATGCTGAAACACCTCTCTGATTATAACGATCCGACATTACAGTAGTTGACGCGACAAAAATGCTAAATAATACTCGATTTGAAGATTAACGAAGCTGCTTAATTTTTTGGTAGACATCATACATCACGATCCCCACGCAGACAGAAATATTCAATGAATGTTTCGTTCCGGATTGTGGAATCTCAATGGCACAATCTGCTTGCCCAACAATCGAGTCACTGACTCCCTGCACCTCATTGCCAAATACAAAGCAATACTTTTTGCCTGCTTCCAGTTTGAATTCCTCCAGACTTACACTATGGGTAGTTTGCTCGACAAGGGCAATCTCATATCCTTGCGCTTTCAACTGCTCAACAGCATGCAATACATCATCGTCATGCTCCCATTGAACAGATTCTGTTGCGCCCAATGCCGTCTTTTGAATTTCTCGATGTGGTGGTTGGCCGGTGATCCCGGTGAGGACAATCTTTTCGATGGAGAAAGCATCGGCAGTGCGAAATGTGGAGCCCACATTATGTAAACTTCTCACATTGTCAAGGAGGATGCAGACCGGTATCTTTTCGGCTTGTCTATAAGTAGCCAAATCCACGCGGCCCAACTCCTGAAGCTTAAGTTTTTTCACAGGTCAAAAGTACCATGAATTCTTGTGGCATGAAGCAATCTTTGGAGATTGTAACAGTTTGTTGTAAATCAACGTTTTCAGAGAGCATGAGAATATTAGGATTTGTATGCCTTTTACTGATTTCTTGTAATTCACAATCGCAAGATCAGTGGAAAAATATTTATTCGGAAAGTGCTTGGGCGGAGAGAGACAAGTGGCAACGCGCGGAGGCGATCATAGGAAAATTGGGAGTAAAGGCCGGAGATAAAGTTGCCGATGTGGGAAGTCATGAGGGGTACATGACAATGAAGCTGGCCAAAGCGGTGGGGAAAGAGGGAAGAGTTTATGCCGTGGACGTTAATCAAAGTAAGCTGGATCGACTCGAAGATCATTTAAAGGAACGTTCAATCGCCAATGTGTCTACCGTGAAGGGGGATTATGACGATCCCAAACTACCGATCAATTCATTGCAAGGGGCACTCATCATTGATACCTATCATGAAATGGATGACCATGATAAGGTACTTCAGCATATCAAGTCAGCATTAGTATTTGGCGGCAAGCTGGTAATTTGCGAGCCTATTGCCAATGAAAGGAGAGCGCTTTCGAGGGCAGAGCAAGAGCGGAAGCACGAAATCGGAATGAATTATGTCTTAGAAGACTTGGCCAAGGCGGGATTCGCCATTGCTTTTAAACAAGATCCCTATATTGATCGCCAGCAAATCAAAGGAGACAATATGTGGATAATCGTGGCGCAAAAGCAAAGATAATTGACACATCGTCCTAGCATCTGGGAGACGGATTTTATATTTGCCAGACATGGCGCGATCCGAAACCCCACTAATGAAACAATACAATGCAATCAAGGTGAAATACCCTGGTGCATTGCTCTTGTTTAGGGTTGGTGATTTTTATGAAACTTTTGGTGAGGATGCGATCAAAGCCAGCAAAGTACTCGACATCGTCTTAACGAAAAGAGGAAATGGATCTGCCTCGGAAATTGAGCTGGCAGGATTTCCACATCATGCCCTGGATAGCTACCTCCCTAAGCTGGTTCGTTCAGGACACCGGGTAGCAATTTGTGACCAGCTCGAAGACCCAAAATTTGTCAAAGGAATTGTAAAGCGAGGCGTCACCGAACTAGTGACACCAGGTGTCTCCTTCAACGACAATGTATTAGAAAAAAAGCAAAATAATTTTCTCGCCTCCATCCATGTAGGTAAGCAAAACCTGGGGATTGCTTTTTTAGATGTCAGCACAGGGGAGTTTTATGCCGCAGAGGGTAGCGAAAATTACGTATCTAAACTTATTCAAAGCTTCAGTCCTGCGGAAATTATTTTCAGCAAACCGTATCGTGACCGTTTCGAAGCTACCTACGGGGAGAGTCATGCCACTTTTACATTGGATGAGTGGGTTTATGCATTTGACTACGCGAAAGAAAAATTAACATCCCAATTCAAAACAGCCAGTCTGAAAGGTTTTGGAATAGAAAACCTCTCGGAGTCTATTGTTGCTGCCGGAGCTATCTTACACTACCTCGAGGCCACGGAGCACAAGGATACGCATCACATTGTTTCGATCTCACGCATTGATGAAGATCGTTTTGTCTGGTTGGATAAGTTTACCATTCGCAACCTTGAGTTGATCGCTGCTCAGCAAGAGGGAGGTGTCTCACTTATTGAAGTGCTGGATAGGACGGTCACAGCTATGGGCTCCCGGCAGCTTCGCAAGTGGATGATTTTACCGCTAAAAGACAAACAATCCATTGAAGAGCGACTAAACGTAGTCGATACTTTTTACAGTGACTTGGAGCTGGCGGAGACCGTGGTCGACCACTTGACCCATGTGGCGGATTTAGAGAGGCTGATTTCAAAGGTGGCTGTGGGCAGAATTAACCCCAGAGAGCTACTGCAACTAAAAAAATCGTTGCAGGCGGTTTTGCCCATTAAGGAATTGCTGGGAAAGCATAAGGCGCCAGCTATACTCAAACTCAGCGATCAACTGGAGCGTTGTGAATTCCTTCTTGAAAAACTTGACAAAGAACTTAAGGATGATGCTCCTATGCTTATGCACCAGGGAGGGATCATTAAAGAAGGAGTAGACGCGGAACTCGATGAGTTGCGAAGCATTGCATTTTCAGGGAAAGACCACCTGCTTCAAATTCAAAAGAGAGAAGTGGCGAACACTGGAATCTCCTCGTTAAAAATTTCTTACAATAAGGTTTTTGGCTACTACCTGGAGGTAAGCAACACACATAAGGACAAAGTGCCTTCTGAGTGGATAAGAAAGCAGACGCTCGTTAATGCGGAGCGCTACATCACCGAGGAGCTTAAGCAATACGAAGAGAAGATATTGACTGCTGAAGAGCGACTGGGCACCATTGAGCAGCGACTGTTTGTTGCTTTGGTAAATCACGCCTCGGATTTCATCAGCCAGATTCAACAGAACGCTAAAGCGATTGCAGTAATCGATTGCCTGGTGTCCTTTGCACTCATCGCGAAAGCGAATCGGTATGCTAAACCTGAGATCAATGAATCAATGGCGATTGACATAAAAAATGGCCGTCATCCTGTGATTGAAAAGCAATTGCCTGTGGGTGAAAGCTATATCCCCAACGACATTTATCTCGACAACGAGACACAGCAAATACTTGTTATTACCGGACCGAATATGGCAGGTAAGTCCGCCTTGCTGAGACAAGTTGCCTTGATTGTGCTAATGGCACAAATAGGAAGTTTTGTCCCGGCAGAGGCTGCTCAGATTGGTATCGTAGATAAAGTTTTTACACGGGTAGGGGCTTCTGATAACCTCTCCCGGGGTGAATCCACTTTTATGGTGGAGATGACGGAGACCGCAAGTATTTTAAATAACCTCAGCGACAGAAGTTTAATCCTGATGGATGAAATCGGTAGGGGAACCAGTACCTATGACGGTGTTTCCATTGCATGGGCAATTGTGGAGTACCTTCATAACCACAAAGATTTCAAGCCGAAAACGCTCTTTGCAACGCATTACCACGAACTCAACCAGTTGTCTGAAGACCTCGTTCGAGTGAAAAATTTTAATGTGTCAGTGAAGGAGACGGGAGAGAAAATCATCTTTATGCGTAAGCTCAAGGAAGGAGGCAGCGAGCATAGCTTCGGTATTCACGTGGCCCAATTGGCAGGAATGCCGAATCGGATTGTCATTCGATCCAACGAGATACTTCATTTTTTGGAAAAGGATAAACACAAGAACAAGGGGAATAAGAAACTTGAAGAACTACCCAAGCCCACTACGCAAATGGGATTATTTGAAGTGGACCCCAAACTCAAACAACTGGAGGAAACTCTTGTCAAAATTGACATCAACACGATTAGCCCTGTGGAGGCTTTGCTGAAGTTGAATGAATTGATATCCCAATTGAAAAAGTAGATAGTTTCAAAACCACTATTGGAATACACTAATACTTCATCTGGAAAATTATTACCTATGACAAAAAGGTTTTAAATTACTGGAATGAAGATTAAGAAAATTCTGGTCGCCAATCGAGGCGAAATTGCAATTAGGGTTTTCCGTGCAAGTGTTGAAATTGGGTTGCGCACGGTGGCCGTCTATACACATGAAGACCGCTACTCCCTACACCGGTACAAAGCGGATGAGAGCTATCAAATAGGAAAAGAAGGTGATCCGCTAAAGCCTTACTTGGATATTGATGAGATCATCAAAGTCGCATTAAAGAAAGGTGTGGATGCGATTCATCCGGGATATGGGTTTCTTTCCGAGAACGCAAACTTTGCCAAAAAGTGTCAGGACAATGGAATCATTTGGATAGGCCCCAACCCTAAAGCCATGGCCATGCTTGGCGACAAGATTTCTGCGAAGAAGATTGCGGAGAAATGTGGGCTTCCGCTAATAGAGAGCAGCAAAGGAGATCTCACAGATTCCAAAATTGCAGTAAAAGAGGGTAAGCGCATTGGATTTCCTGTAATGGTGAAGGCTGCAGCCGGAGGCGGAGGGCGAGGTATGCGGGTGGTGCACACTGCGGGTGAATTAGAAAATGCCTACAGTGAAGCAACGCGTGAAGCATTGAATGCCTTTGGCGATGGCACAGTTTTTATTGAAAAGTTTGTGGAGGAGCCAAAGCATATTGAGGTGCAAATTGCTGCAGATAAGCATGGCAATGTGGTGCATCTCTTTGAGAGGGACTGTTCCGTACAACGGAGATTTCAGAAAGTGGTGGAGGTAGCACCTTCGTACGGCCTTCAGGAAAGTGTCAGAAACGATTTATACACGTATGCCTTAAAGATTACCAAGGCAGTCAACTATGACAATGTAGGTACAGTTGAATTTCTTGTTGACAAGAAAGGAAGAATCTACTTCATCGAAGTGAACCCCAGGATACAGGTGGAACATACCGTGACTGAGATGGTCACGGGTATAGATCTTATCAAGGCACAAATCTTTATTGCGGGTGGGTATAAACTTTCGGATGAGCAAATTAAGATTCCATCTCAGGAGTCGCTACATACGATTGGATACGCCATGCAATGCCGCATCACCACAGAGGACCCGGAAATGATTTCAAACCCGACTATGGCACCATTATCACCTATAGAAGTGTGGGAGGGTTTGGCATACGACTTGATGCCGGCAGCTTATACCAGGGTGTAAAAATTAGTCCCTTCTTCGACTCCATGTTGGTTAAAGTTTCTGCGCACTCGCGTACGCTTGATGGCGCGAGCAGGAAAATGAACCGAGCCTTGCGAGAGTTTAGAACGCGCGGAGTTAAGACGAATGTTGCCTTTCTGGAGAACATCATCAACCACCCGGAATTCAGATCAGGCAAGGCAACAGTCAACTTCATTCAGAAGCACACTGAACTCTTCAAGTTCGATCACAAGCAGGATAGAGCTACGAAGGTGGTGAAGTATTTGGCAGACGTAATCGTAAATGGCAATCCGGATGTAAAATTTATAGATGAGAATAAACAGTTTAGAAATCCAGTTGTCCCAGAATATGATCCGGATGCCCCTTACCCTAAAGGAACAAAGGACCTGCTGACAAAGTTGGGGCCTGTGAAGTTTAGTGAGTGGCTTCGAAAGGAGAGAAGAATACATTATACGGATACAACACTTCGCGATGCACATCAGTCATTGATTGCCACACGCATGCGAACGGTAGACATGCTGGATGTGGCTGCCAGTTTTGCACATCTCCATCCTCAGACATTTAGCATGGAAGTATGGGGTGGTGCCACTTTTGATGTTTGCATGCGATTTCTGCAAGAGAATCCCTGGCGCAGACTAAGAGAGCTAAGAGAAGCTGTGCCAAACATTTTGCTTCAAATGCTGATCAGAGGATCGAACGGAGTGGGTTACACCGCCTATCCTGATAATTTAATTGAGGCGTTTGTGGAGAAATCCTGGGAGGAAGGTGTGGATGTATTCAGAATATTCGATTCCCTTAATTGGCTTAAGAACATGGAGCCATGCATCAAGTTTGTAAATAAAAAGACTAAAGGTCTGGCTGAGGTTTCGATATGCTATACAGGAGATATACTGGATCCCAAGCGCACAAAATATTCATTGGATTATTATGTGAAGTTGGCGAAACAGATTGAAAATAGTGGAGCGCATATTCTTGCAATCAAGGATATGACAGGATTGCTGAAACCCTACGCGGCCAAAGAATTAGTATCTGCGTTGAAAGATGCAACGAAACTGCCAGTCCATCTTCACACCCATGACACCTCTTCTTTGCAAAGCGCAACCTATCTCAAAGCGATTGAGGCTGGCGTGGACGTGGTAGATGTAGCGCTAGGAGGAATGTCGGGCTTAACTTCCCAGCCTAACTTCAACGCTGTAGTGGAAATGATGCGTGGACAAAAGAGGGAGCAGCCGTATGACATCACTTCGCTCAATCAATTTTCCAACTATTGGGAAATTGTGAGAGAGTACTACTATCCTTTTGAGTCCGGACTCAAAGCGGGCACCGCAGATGTGTATCATCACGAAATACCAGGTGGGCAATACTCAAATTTACAACCTCAAGCCCGTGGGCTAGGTTTGATTGAGAAGTTTGAGGAGATCAAGCAGAGATATGCAGAAGTGAATGAATTGTTTGGGGACATCGTCAAGGTGACGCCAAGTTCTAAAGTGGTAGGTGACCTTGCTCTATATATGGTGTCTAATGGGCTGACCAAAGAAGATATTTTACACAGGGGCGAGTCTATTTCTTTCCCTGAATCTGTGCAGTCGTTCTTTCGAGGAGACCTTGGCCAACCTACTGGTGGCTTTCCAAAGCAATTGCAGAAGATAGTTTTGAAAGGGAAGAAACCCTATAGCGACAGACCCAACGCGCATCTTGAGCCGGTGGATTTTGATAAAGAGTTTGAAGGATTCAAAAAGAAATTTCAGCCTGGCTATGCGCGCACCTTAGTATTGACAGACTTTCTTTCCTGGAAATTATACCCCAAAGTATTTGAGGATATGATCAAGAAGCAAATTGAGTTTGGAGATGTGCTTAGAATTCCCACACTCAACTTTTTCTATGGTATGAAGCTTCACGAAGAGACGATTGTGGAGATTGGTGAAGGAAAAAAGATCATAGTCGAATTGCTTTCGGTGGGCACGGTGAATGAGGAAGGGGTGCGAACCGTGTTTTTCAAGGTAAACGGGCAAACCCGAAATATTGATGTACAAGACAGGTCTGTGAAGATCGACAAGGTGGAAAATCAAAAAGTAGAGCAAGGGAATGCGAAACAGATTGGTGTGCCCCTACAGGGCCTTCTATCTAAGGTGTTGGTAAAGAAAGGGCAAAAGGTGAAGAAGAATGAGCCACTATTTGTTATCGAAGCAATGAAGATGGAAACTACAATCACCGCGAGCGAGGCAAGTGAGGTGAAGGTGGTTCACCTGAAAGAGGGTGCCATGGTGGGCACAGATGATTTAGTTTTGACAATGGTATAGATTACTATTTTCTCCTGATTTAGGAATCTGGATTTCTGTTTTGCTTCAATTATTCATTTTCGATTCTTACAAAAATTGAAATATGAATAGAAGAAGGTTAGTGTTCTTGAGGATGTCAGCATTGATGCTGATCGCCACGGCTTTTACAACGCTTGTCGCACATCTTGTAGATTTTCCCACAAGCTCCTTTGAGGAGCAGGTGCTGTTATTTCGAAATTGGAAATACTTGCTTCGAAATGACATCATCATTCTGCATTGCTCGTTTGTTATCGTTTCTATGTTGGGGTTGGGCTTACTCGAGCACAAGAGACAATCCGGATGGATTAGCATGGGATTCCTATGTTTTTTGATTTTTGGAATTGCTGAAATTGTCCGGATGACTTTGGCGAACACTGTGGTCACCGATTTGCGTGTGCAATACTATCATTCCACTTCAGAATTGCTGCGTGCTGATATACATTTTTGGCTTCAGTATATCTGGCCGAAGGTTGGCTCGTTGCTATTTTTGATATTCATAGTTGCTTTTAGTCTGGGTTGTATCTGCTATGGCATTGCTTTCGTTCATCGCAAGTGGGTGGGGCTGGTTTTTATAATCTGGGGAGTCGTGAACCTGATTGCCTTTGGAAATGAATTTATTAAAAATGAGGGGCTGGGCTCCGCGATAGAGTTTTTTTCATCAACCTACCAACCACTAGCAAGACTGTTCATCGGCCTTTGGTTTTGGAGCGCGATTCCTGAAGCACTTAAACAAACAGAATAGCTTGAACAGCTAATTTGCATTTGAATACCGCGTCAAAAGGCAATAACTTTGTGTCTTCGAAGGGAATTGGTCGAGGCAAAATTTTGTTACAACAACATGGAAAGCACAATCACACCGGAAGTTCGAAGAAAGCCTATTGTAAAGCAGGAAATTGCTTTTTTGATTATTCACCTTCTGCCCTTAGCTGCCATCTGGACTGGAGCTACCTTTTTCGATTGGATGGTTTGTATTTTCCTGTATGTGTTCCGCATGTTTTGGATCACTGGGGGGTACCACAGATACTTTGCGCATAAGTCATACAATACCTCACGCTGGTTTCAATTCATCATCGCCTTTATGGCGCAGACCTCAGCGCAAAAAGGAGCACTGTGGTGGGCTGCGCACCATCGTCATCACCACCGTCACAGCGATACACCAGCAGATCCACACTCCATGAAGATTTACGGATTCTGGTACTCGCATGTGGGCTGGATTGTTGGTCCCGATTTTAAGGAAACTGACTACAAGGTGATTGGTGACTATGCAAAATATCCTGAACTGGTGTGGCTCAACAAACATTACCTCGTGCCGCCCGTGACTTTAGCTGTGATTGTGACAGCCCTGGGAGGTCTTGTGAATGGAGGAAGCATTATGATGATGTTTACATCGGCAGGCATGTCAACGTTGCTGATCGGCTTTTTCCTAAGCACCGTGATTCTTTATCATGGCACGTTTTCTATTAATTCTATCATGCACAAGTTCGGCAACCAACGCTATGAGACGCATGACGAATCGAGAAATAGCGTGTGGCTGGCCTTGTTGACCTTGGGTGAAGGTTGGCACAATAATCACCATTATTATGAGGTAGCCTCACGACAAGGTTTTTTTTGGTGGGAGATTGACATTACGTGGTATGTATTGAACGTATTCTCGTGGGTAGGACTGATCTGGGATTTGAAGGGGGTTCCAAAGCATATCAAGTTTTCAAAGAATAAGGCCCATGCACGTGAGCTAAAGAAAGAGTACGAAGAAGTGCTTAAATCTGCATGATGGCGCAGTCAGTCAATCAAAACTTTTTAGAAAGCACAATCAAGCTTTTTCGCTACTATAAAAGCCTTGGAGACAAAACATTCGCACAACTGTCTGAACAAGATATCAATTGGCGACCCAATGAAGTCAGCAATAGCATTGGATTGATTGTTCAGCACCTGAAAGGAAATATGTTGTCGCGCTGGACTGATTTTCTTTCAACTGATGGGGAAAAACCCTGGAGAGATCGAGAGGCTGAATTCAATATTGATTTTGAAAGCAAGAAGGACATGATAGAAGGATGGGAAGCTGGCTGGAAATGTTTGCTGGAAACACTTGAGCATCTTGATGAAGCTGACCTGGCAAGAATAATCTACATTAGAAACGAGGAGCAAACAGTGCTGGAGGCCATTAACAGACAATTAGCCCACTATGCCTCCCACGTGGGACAAATCATGGTGATGGGAAAGATGCTAAAAGGATCGCAATGGAGTTCGCTGTCCATTGCAAAGGGCGGCTCAAATGCGTTAAACGCTGAAAAGTTTAGTCAGGAGAAGTCGAGGAAACATTTCACCGAGGGTTTGAAGTAGCTCATATGCTTAAGATTTGTGAACCAGCGAAAAGTATTTTTGGTTAATTCTTGATCGGTTTTAGTGGTGGTGACACTGTGACAAAAATCACTTTTTAGGAAGCTTAATGTTGCGATCTTTGTATTGAATAAAACGAATCAGTTATGAAAGTAGAGCAAATATACACAGGGTGCCTTGCACAAGGTGCTTATTATATTGAGTCGGAAGGCGAGGTGGCAATCATTGATCCACTTAGAGAGACTGAGCCTTATATTGAAAGAGCGAAGAAGAATAATGCCACTATCAAATATATTTTAGAGACTCACTTCCATGCAGATTTCGTGTCGGGTCATATTGATCTGGCAAAGGAGACTGGTGGAACTATTGTTTATGGCCCCACGGCCACTCCAAAATTTGATTGTCACATTGCTAAGGATGGCGAAGAGATAAAAGTCGGAAAGGTGACGATAAAAGTATTGCACACGCCTGGGCATACCATGGAGTCTACAACCTACCTTTTGAGAGATGAAAATGGGAAAGACCACGCTATCTTTTCCGGAGACACGCTATTTCTAGGAGACGTGGGACGTCCAGATCTTGCCCAAAAGGCAGCGCACATGACGCAAGAGGAGTTGGCCGGAATGCTATTTGATTCATTGCGCACAAAAATCATGACACTTGCAGATGATGTGATTGTGTATCCTGCGCACGGTGCAGGATCAGCTTGTGGAAAGAACATGATGAAAGAGACGGTTGATACATTGGGCAATCAAAAGAAGATGAACTACGCGCTGCGAGCAGATATGACCAGAGAGGAGTTCATCAAGGAAGTTACTGACGGACTACTACCTCCGCCTGCGTATTTCCCCGAAAATGTACGATTGAATAAAGAGGGATATGAAAGCATAGATAATGTGCTAAGTCAAGGAACGAAAGCATTGTCTCCTGAAGAGTTCGAGCTTGCAGCCAACGAAACAGGTGCGTTGGTCTTAGATACCAGGGCAGCACAGGTCTTCGCTAAGGGATTTATTCCAAACTCAGTTAACATAGGAATTGATGGAAGCTTTGCTCCCTGGGTAGGGGCACTCATTCCCGGGGTGAGTCAACCTTTGCTTATTGTTGCTGATGAAGGCAGAGAAGAAGAGATTGTGACAAGGTTGGCCCGCGTAGGTTATGACAATTCACTGGGTTACCTCAAAGGAGGAATCAAAGCCTGGCAGAAAGCTGGTAAAGACATGGACAGCATTGAGTCTATCTCGGCACAGGAATTTGTAAAGCGAGCAAAAGATGAAAAATTAAAAGTCATCGATGTGCGCAAGCCGACTGAGTATGCCGCTGAGCATGTAGACGGTGCTACTAATTTGCCACTTGATTTTATCAATGATCATCTTGCGGAATTTCCTAAGGATGAAAAGTTCTACATGCACTGCGCCAGCGGGTATCGTTCTATGGTGGCAGCTTCAATTTTGAAAGCGCGGGGTTGGGATAATTTTATTGAAGTGGCAGGCGGCATCAAAGCCCTGGGTGAAGCGGGTGTGCCTCTGACAGATTATGTCTGTCCTACTACTTTAGAAAAATAGTTGCATCTCGCAATTCGTCACTGACCACGTTCGAAGCCAATGAAACTTTTCAATGATTGGAAGATGGTGTTGCTGTTGTGCGCCACCCTGGGTTTAGCGCCATTTGTGCCGGAGCCGCACATTTGGGGCAAGCTCAAATGGATTGCTGGTGGGGCTGTAGGGATGGGGCTGATCGATTGGGGTGACGCCCTATTTCACGGATTACCTTGGATACTGTTAATTAGAATTGCATTCTTGGAACTTAGGAAGAAGCTCTGACGCTTACATTTACTAAGTATGTACCCGGGACGGGAGTCCTGACGATCCGAATTTAGCGGATGTCATGATGCTGACCGTAGCGTCAGCATTGAACCATAAAAATGGCGCTTAGGAGCACAGGAATTTTTGATTCAAAAGTACCCGAGACGGGAGTTGAACCCGTACAGCTATTACTAGCCACAGGATTTTAAGTCCTGCGTGTCTACCAATTCCACCACTCGGGTATTGGGTACCAAAAACAAAGCCCTTCTCTCGAAGAGAGGGGCTTTATCTATGAGCGGGAAACGAGACTCGAACTCGCGACCCCGACCTTGGCAAGGTCGTGCTCTACCAACTGAGCTACTCCCGCTTGTCTAATTAGGGACTGCAAATTTAATGAGCCGAAACGAATTTGCAACCCAACCTATTAAATTAAAGGAATAAACCCTCAATAGGTTAATTTTGCAACCGCTCCAGATTCTTAACAAAAAGACATGCCGCGAAGCTCCGCTCAAAAGAAGAAAGCAGTTCCTGATCAAAACGACCAAATTGAAATCATTGGAGCGAGAGAGCACAATCTAAAAAACATAAGCTTAAGTTTTCCTCGAAATAAACTGGTTGTAATTACAGGCATCAGCGGCAGCGGAAAATCTTCATTGGCTTTTGACACAATTTATGCCGAAGGTCAAAGGCGCTACATGGAGAGTTTTTCTGCGTATGCTCGCAGCTTCATTGGCAATTTGGAGCGTCCCGATGTGGACAAGATCAATGGGCTTAGCCCTGTTATTTCTATTGAGCAAAAAACTACCTCGCGCAATCCAAGGTCAACGGTAGGAACGGTTACCGAGATTTATGATTTCATGCGATTGCTGTTTGCCAGAGCGGGGGAGGCATTTTCTTATCTCTCTGGTGAGAAGATGATTAGACAATCAGAAGATCAGATCTTGGACGCCATGTTCTCCTCTTTCAATGGCAAAAAACTTTCTCTACTTGCCCCAGTGGTCAAGGGTCGCAAAGGGCATTACCGTGAATTGTTTGTTCAAATCAGAAAAAGTGGCTATTCCAAAGTGAGGGTGGATGGAAAAATCGAGGAGATAAAGCCTAAGATGCAGGTTGATAGATTTAAGATTCACGACATCGAAGTAGTGATCGATAGGATCATTGTCGATAAGAAAGATCGGCACCGGATTGCTCAATCGTTAGGCACAGCATTGAAGGAGGGTAAGGGGGTCTTGCTTGCTATGGAGGAAAATGAAACCGTGCATCATTACTCGAAATATTTAATGGATCCAAAGACTGGCTTGTCTTACGATGAGCCTGCTCCAAATAATTTTTCCTTTAACTCACCTTACGGAGCTTGTACAGTTTGCAATGGGTTAGGACAAATTGAAGAGATCACTGAAGATTCTGTAATTCCCGACAAGAAGCTAAGTATCAGTAGGGGTGGCATCTTGCCTCTTGGTGTATACAGAGACATTTGGATTTTTAAGAAAATCGAAGCCTTGCTCAAGAGGAATAAATTGACGCTGTCTACACCGATCAAAGATATTCCAAAGAACATCTTACAGGTGTTACTCTATGGGGATGACGTGCCCGTGGCGGTCTCTTCCGTCAAATATCCAGGCACAGATTGGAACACGAAGTTTGAGGGAATTATAAATTTTCTTCAAAAGCAGAAAGATGAAGGATCGGAGTCGATACGGAAATGGATTGACGACTTTACATCTGTAAAGATTTGTCCGGAATGTGAGGGGGCACGACTAAAGAAGGAATCGCTTCATTTCAAAATAGACGATACCAACATTGCACAGCTGGCTATGTTGGACATTAATGGATTAAAGAAGTGGTTTGATAATCTGGAAGATCGGCTAACTGATAAGCAAAACACAATTGCTGTAGAGGTTCTCAAAGAAATAAGAAAAAGAATAGGATTTCTCTTAGATGTAGGACTCGACTATCTAAGTTTAAACAGACCCTTGCGAACATTGAGCGGAGGGGAAGCGCAGCGAATTAGGCTGGCAACCCAAATAGGAACGCAGCTAGTAGGTGTACTCTATATTTTGGATGAGCCCAGTATTGGTCTGCATGCGCGGGACAATGTGAAGTTGATTAAGGCATTGAAGGATCTGAGGGATTTAGGGAACTCGGTGATTGTGGTGGAGCACGATAAAGAAATGATGCTTGAATCAGATCACATTATAGACATTGGACCGGGTGCTGGTAGGCATGGTGGTGAAGTGGTGGCGGCCGGAGATCCGGATACCTTCTTGAAAAAAAATAGCACGACTGCCAGGTACTTGAAAAATCAGCTGGGGATTACATATAACAAGTCGAAGAGAAAGGGAAGTGGTAAATCATTAATATTGGAGGGCGCTTCTGGAAATAACCTAAAGAACGTAAACCTAAGCCTTCCCCTTGGCACTCTAATTTGTATCACTGGCGTTTCCGGCAGTGGAAAGTCCACGCTCATTCACGACACGCTATATCCAATCCTGAACCAGACCTTTTATAGATCTCGTGCCACACCATTGCCTTACAAAAAAGTGCAAGGCTTGGAAGCGCTGGACAAAGTGATTGAGGTGGACCAATCGCCAATAGGGCGCACTCCCCGATCGAATCCGGCTACTTACACAGGAGTATTTACAGATATTCGCGATTTGTTTGCGCAACTTCCCGAAGCAAAAATCAGAGGTTATAAGCCGGGCCGTTTTTCTTTTAACGTGAAGGGAGGAAGGTGTGAGACCTGCGAGGGAGCGGGCCTCCGTTTGATTGAAATGGAATTCCTTCCGGATATTCATGTTCCTTGCGAGACGTGTAAGGGGAGAAGATATAACCGGGAGACGTTAGAAGTACGATTTAAGGGAAAATCTATTTCTGATGTATTGGACATGACTGTGGAAGAGGCAGTGGCATTCTTTGAGAATCAGCCACGAATCTTGAGAAAGATTCAAACGTTAAGTGAAGTTGGTTTAGGTTACATCTCTCTGGGGCAGCATGCTACTACACTTTCGGGAGGAGAGGCGCAGCGCGTCAAGTTGGCTACGGAGCTATCAAAGAGAGATACTGGGAAAACTTTTTATATTTTAGATGAGCCCACTACGGGATTGCACTTCCAGGACATAAGCCACCTGCTTGATGTGCTTCAGAAATTAGTGGATAAAGGGAATACGGTATTAATCATTGAGCACAATATGGATGTGATCAAATCGGCAGATCACATCATTGACATTGGACCTGAAGGTGGTGAGGGCGGGGGAGGCATTATAGCCTTGGGCACGCCTGAAGAGGTGTCAAAGAACCCAGCAGGCTACACAGGGAAGTACCTCAAGGCAGAACTCAGCTAGGGGACCGTCCATAAAACTGGCATCCTCGGAATTTTTCAATTAAGTACTTTTGTTAGGCAATCATGCTAAACAAGCAAAAACTATATTGGACACTACAGTTTGGAGGCTGGACGATGTACGCACTCGTCCAGATTGGATTTAGTCTGGTGGCAGCCAGCGGCTCGGGGGTTAGTAAGGAGCGAATTATATTTCTGGGTTACGAGGCCGTGCTTTGTTTCCTGGTTTCTCACGGCTACAGATATCTTATCAACCGTTGGAAATGGCTCAACTTGGGTATGCAGCGCCTGATTCCAAAGGTGATTGTAAGCGTGTTTGGCCTTGGCCTCATCATCTACGTGCTTCGCATCCTGGTCTCTATACCTTTGGGCCTGTTCTCCTTGGATGTGGTGCTTGATCCGCAAAACATACTTGCGTTCACCTTTATATACGCCATCATCTTCTTTCTGTGGTCAGCGTTATACTTCGTCTACAATTATTTTGAGCGATACAATAAGTCACTAAAGTTAGAGGCATACGCACGCGAAATCGAACTAAAAAATCTGAAGTCGCAATTGAATCCACATTTTATTTTCAATGCGTTGAACAGCATCAGAGCGCTGGTGGATGAGAACCCCGCCAACTCTAAGCAGGCGATCAATCAGCTTTCAAGTATTTTAAGAAATTCGCTTGTAGCTGAAAAAAGAGGACTTACTCGATTCAAAGACGAATTGAAGGTAGTAAAAGACTACCTTGGACTAGAAAGTATAAGATTTGAAGAGCGTCTCAGGACAGAGTTTATTATCGATCCAGAGTCCAAAGAATTTCTAGTTCCACCTTTGATGATTCAAACATTGGTAGAAAATGGTATTAAGCATGGGATTTCAAGACTGACCGAGGGTGGACTGATTCAAATTCAGACTGCCATAGAAAATGGGAAACTGAAAATTCAAATTAGGAACAGTGGGCAATATATAAATGGCGTAAAACGCAACTCGAGTGGTTTGGGACTTGAGAATACAAAACAAAGATTGCGCCTCGTTTATGGCGATGCTGCATCATTTAGAATATTGACAGAAAACGATAATTTTGTGCTTACTGAAATAATCATACCACACATAAACGCCATATGAGAGCATTAATAGTAGATGACGAGAGATTGGCTCGTAAAGAGCTGTCCAAGTTGCTGGAGGAACATCCTTCTATTGAAGTAGTGGGCGAGGCTATGAATGCTGATGAGGCGGAACAAATGATTAATGATCAAAATCCAGACCTGCTGTTCCTGGATATTCAGATGCCTGGCCGAACCGGCTTTCAACTGTTGGAGTCCCTGGATTCGGCTCCATTGGTGGTTTTCACTACCGCCTATGACGAGTTTGCACTTAAGGCTTTTGAAGTAAACGCGTTGGACTACTTGCTGAAACCAATTCATCCTGAGCGTTTATCTGAGGCCGTACAGAAGATAAGCGAAAAAGAAAGAAGCAGGGGTGGCCGTGCGCGCGACAAAAAACTTGGATTGGAAGATCAGGTTTTTGTCAAGGATGGAGATCGATGCTGGTTCGTGAGTTTAACTAATATCCGACTCTTCGAATCAGATGGTAATTACATAAAAGTGTACTTCGACAACAATCGTCCGATGATTCACAAGTCGTTGAATGCGCTTGATGAAAAACTGGACGAACGTGCATTCTTTAGAGCAAGCCGCAAACACATCATTAATTTGAGTTGGGTGGAAAGCATTGAGCCTTGGTTTAACGGGGGCTTGATGGTAAAACTAAAGGGTGGTGACAAAGTGGAAGTTAGTCGCAGGCAAGCTGCCAAATTTAAGGACATGATGTCCCTGTAAATCAGCGCATCACTAATTCAACTAATTCTTTTTCTACGTTCCAGTCTTTGGCAAGCTTAAGCATAGCGGTTGCTTCCATTTCGGTAACGTATCCCTTGAGGTTATTGGCATCCCAAACCATGTTTATTAGAGCTACTCTTTCCTTTTTTGGATAGTCACCAATAATGTCATTTAGGTAGGCGCGTGCACGCTCGAAAGCCGTGACATAGTCCTCGGCAATGAATTCTATTGCCCACTTCAGTTCATTTTCGGCTTCGAGTTTTTGAGCCGTTTGTTCCAAATCATTTTTTTCCTCTTCATCCAACCCATGATATGAGAAGATCACGGACTTCAACAACATGTAGACTTGTTTCTCTTGGGTAGTCATGACTTCTCAGTGTTGAACAAATATAATCAGGTTTTTCAGGTTAACCTTCACCTAAGAAGTTACTAGGAAAAGATCTGACGCGATTTTGTCTGCTAACAACTTGCCCTTGGATGTTAATTTGAGAGTTTCACCTTCTAAAAGCATCAGGCCGTTTTGAATCAGTTCCCTGACATAATGCTTCTGTTCCTCTAGTATGTCATAGTGATAGAGTGTTTTGAGTGTAGCTGTATCACAGCCTTTGGCTGTGCGAAGCTTTGTCAATAAGAACTCATTAATCTGGTTCTCGATGCTCAATATTTCAACCTCGCAAGGAATCGTACCTTGGCTTATTTCTTTCAAATACTTTGCATTATTGCGGATGTTGAACTGACGAGAGTAAAGGTTGAATGAGTGAGCGCTCGGGCCGACACCGAGATAAGGCTCAAGATTCCAATAACTGCTGTTGTGTCTTGACATGGAGCCAGGTTTGCAAAAATTGGAAATTTCGTAGTGTTGATAACCAGCTTCTTCAAGCCTTGCCATCAACAGTTCAAATTGCTGCGCACTCAAACTTTCATCTACTTCTTTTAATTTATTTTTAGAAAGCCAGTTTCCAAAGACCGTTCCAGGTTCCAACGTCAGGGAATATGCGGAAATGTGTTCTGGTCGATACGCTATGGCCGCTTCGAGATGTTCGTGCCACAGCTCCGTTGAGAGTCCCGGTATCGCATAAATAAGGTCAATGCTAACATTATCAAATCCTGCGTCACGGGCCACTTCAATAGATTGATGGGCAGTCCGAGCGTCATGTGCTCGGTTGATGAACCTAAGAATCTCATCCGAAAATGATTGAACCCCAATACTTAACCTGTTCACCCCAACCTGTTTCAGACCGCTTGCATAAATAGCTGCCATGTCGTCAGGATTTGCTTCCAGCGTAATTTCACAGCTATCGTCAACAATGAAATAATCTCTGATGGTCTTGAGAATGCTTTCTAACTGACCGAGAGATAATAGGGAAGGGGTGCCGCCACCGAAGTAGATAGTATCAATACGCGAATTAGAATTGGCGAAGTAGGCCCTTTGTAGCCGCAATTCCGTTTGGATTGCCCCAACCATCTCACTTACTTTTGAAGTGTTGGTGCTGAAGTGAAAGTCACAGTAGTGGCATGCTTGCTTACAAAAGGGGATATGGATGTAAATACCTGCCATTAAGATCTGTGCATCATTCAACTACAAAGGTAGAAAAGAACAGTTCGCTTCAGTTTCCTTTTATCTTTGCGCATAATTAGAAAAGATGTGTAGCAGAGTAATACTTTTGATCCTAGTGTGTAGTGGATATTTTACAGTCCATGGCCAACTTCAAGGGTATCACCTTGCCAAAGACTTGTCGGATGCCTGGCTCTCGGCAAACGAGCAGGGTCAGTACCTTTCTGTTGGAGACAATAAGACTTCAGTGGTCCACCTTCCGCTAGATCGCAATGCCTATCCCGGAGGGCTACTGCAAGTCAAGAGCTCCAGCGATTTTTCATTTTATATAAATCACGAGCTGGTGTACTTGCGTAAACGTGATTTGTTAATTGACCTGGATAGTCTTTCGAATCGTAAAGCCTCACCCTGGTTGATTAGCATAAGTCAGCGCAATAGAGCCGCGCTTCAGACGATAGTTTTGACTAAAGAAAACACCGAGGGTGATTACGCTCCTTCACTTAGGAGGGGCAGCTATTTTTTGGACCTCTCGATTATAGTGAGTTTAATATTGAGTTTCTTTTTTGTCATCCTATTAAGAACGAACCCAAAGCACACGCTCGACTATCTCAACCTTGCTCGATTATTTTCACTGAAAGAGAGAGAAGATACGCTACTTAACAGTCGAATTTCTTCCAGCGCAAACATTCTTTACTATGTATTCATAAGCATGCTATGTGGCTTCATCTTGCTACTAGTTTTTAATGTAGCTGGAGATGACATTACAGTTGCCAGGCATTTTAACGTAAGTGCTTTAGTCCAGGGGCTTTTGCTCTGGGTAGAACTCACATTGCTGGTCGCTGGTTTACTCGTTGCTAAGCTCATCTTGATTTTCTTGCTTTCAAATCTTTTTGATTCGAGGGAGACGATACCGTATCAATTTTACAATTTTGTTCGCTTGCTATTCTTTGTTTTTGGGATCATTAGTGTTACCACGCTATGCTATTTTGTATTCAAAATTCAAAATCCTGCGGCTTATAGTTTGCTTATTTATGGGCTGTTGATTGCGCTCATATTTTGGATTGTTCTTATTGGATTGAAATTATTGAGCCAATCCTCTTTCAAATCTTTTCAATTATTTTCCTACCTTTGCGCTTCGGAATTGATTCCGGTTGTTTTCATTATTAAGGTCTTAAATTCTTGAGCCTGAACCCGATTGAGTGTTGATATGACTGAAACTATGAATGATAGGATGTTGAAAGTGAAGAGCATCCTGGTATCGCAAGAAGCACCCGCTGATGCGAATTCGCCCTACCTGAAATTAGCAGAGAAGTTTAATCTTAAGATCGATTTTCGCTCTTTCATACAGGTAGAACCTGTTGAAGTGAAGGAGTTTCGCAAGCAGAAAATTGATATCCTTTCCCATACGGCCATCATCTTCACGAGTCGCAATGCGGTGGACCATTTCTTTCAGATTTGCGCAGAACTAAAGATTGAGATGCCTGCGGACATGAAATATTTTTGTATTTCTGAACAGACCTCCAACTATTTGCAGAAATATATAGTAATCAGAAAGCGCAAGATTTTCACAGGATCAAAGGACACCAAAGATCTGTTAGAGATTGTAAAGAAACACAAGAACGAGAAGTTTCTTTTCCCTTGCTCGGATATTCGCAAGAGCGACATTCCTGATTTTTTGGAGAGCAACGGATTTGACTATAGCGAGGGTATTATTTACCGAACCATGGCTGCGAATCTCAGTGACCTGGAAGACGTGTACTATGATATTCTTGCGTTCTTCACACCAGCGGGTATCAATTCACTATTGTTGAACTTTCCCAAGTTTAAGCAGAACAATACGCGAATCGCTGCTTTCGGTCCTGCTACTGCAAGGGCTGTACGCGATGCCGGACTGGTATTAGATATTGAGGCACCTCTACCTGAAGCACCTTCAATGACGGGAGCTTTGGAGCTCTATATTTCCAAGGCCAACGGCACCAAGTAACTCATTAAGGGTTACGATTTTACGAACAATCAGATTTTATTACACTTTAATTACATGGTAATTGATTGTGTGATTATAATTGGCGTATATTTAAAACTGGTTTTTGTAAAGAAGGCGTGAAGAAAAGATTTTTCATTGGACTACTCATAGGTATTGTTGCACTGGAAGTATCCGCGCAGCAGGATCCTCAGTTTACACAGTACATGTTCAATACACTTTATTATAATCCCGGCTACGCTGGGGTTGAAGGTGTAACGAAGCTCACTGCCATTCACCGCAGTCAGTGGCTTGGCTATCAACCAAGTTTTGGTGGTGGCGGAGCGCCCACTACTCAACTCATTAGTATGACAACTCCGATCTACAAACTCAACAGTGGATTTGGAGCGTATATAGTAAACGACAAGTTAGGCCCACAGAATAATCTCGAGGCGCAAGCATCTTATGCCTACCACCTGGGTATCAAAGAGAGTAAACTTAGCTTAGGTGTGAGGGTGGGATTATATTCTCAAACACTAAACTTCGACTTGTACCGAGCAACCGATCAGAACGACCCCTTACTAAATGCTGCGGGCAAACAATCTCAGGTTCGGCCCGACCTAGCGGTGGGTGCTTTCTTCAGAAAGGAGAAGTATTATGCTGGCGTGAGTTTCAATCACTTGATAAAATCAGAGTTTGATTTTGGTGTGAACCAGCGCAACGCACTTGCCAGCCATATGTATGTCACCGGGGGGTATTATTATGATGTCAATTTCGATCTAAGATTTCAATTTACCGGTTTAGTCAAAACCGATTTCACCAAAACTTCCTTCGATATTGGAGGATTAGCCTATTGGAAAGATACTATGTGGGGAGGATTGTCGTTTCGTCAGTCAGAGGCGGCTATTGTCATGCTGGGATATAGCTTCTTGAAAGACAAATCATTGAAACTAGGCTACGGCCTGGACGTGATTATCAAGGATCAGGCGGCAAAACAGCCGACTTCTCATGAATTTATGTTGACATACGAACTACCGGTAAATCCGGGTAGCGGCAAAAAGGTTGTTAGGACCCCCAGATACAGGCACTAAAAGGAAAATAATTTTGCTTTTTAGGGGATTTTATAGAATTTGGGACCTACATTTTTTAATAATAAGGGCTAAAAAAGATAACTTTCGGATCCATTCAGGTTGGCTTTAACCAAATGAAAGTGGATTTAACTCTTTAATGAACAATATGAATAACAAGGTTTCTCCAAAAGGTTTAAGCTACGTGGCTTTGGTGTTGTTGGCTGCAGTACTTGGGAGTTGCGGCTTACTCGGAATCGGTGGTGGCGGAGGTGGCGACCAAGGTGAACTAGTTGGTGTTCCTAACAGGCAGGGATGGGTGATGACGATTCCCTACGGAATGGTACCAGTTCCAGCAGGAACCTTTCATATGGGGCAAGCGGACGAAGATCCGGCCTCAACCCAGATTAACTTCAATAAGCAAGTCACGATCGGTCCATTCTTCATGGATGACACCGAGATCACTAATAATGAGTATCGTCAGTTCACCAACTTCTTTCTAGTTGATAACGGTACCATTGAAGGGTTTCCTACGGTAAGTGAAGCGGAATTTCGCCAAGAGTATTACCCTGATACTACTTCATGGGTAAGAGATTTTGCTCACCACATGGGAGATCCCATCCAAGATTATTATTACTGGCACCCAGGTTATGATGACTATCCAGTAGTGGGGATCAACTGGGATGCTGCGGTATTCTTTGGAAAGTGGAGGACTGCCTACCTTAATGACTATCGCAAAACGATTGGTGAGTTTCCGATGCCGGAATTCCGTTTGCCTTCTGAAGCAGAGTGGGAGTACGCGGCACGTGGTGGGCGAGACATGGCAAAATATCCATGGGGCAATCCTTATATAAGAAATTCAAAGGGCTGTATGTTAGCCAACTTCAAGCCAGGAAGAGGAAACTTCTACGATGATGGCTTTGCCTACACCTCGCCAGTATCTTCCTACTTCCCTAACGACTACGGAATTTTCGACACCTCTGGCAATGTATCTGAGTGGTGTCTAGATGATTTCAATCCGGCCTCAGTTCCAACAGTTTGGGATTTGAACCCACAGTACATTGATCCCCGAACAGATCCGGAGAGTTCAAAATTCAATGCTGCTGTAGCACCTAAGAAAGTGATTCGCGGTGGTTCATGGAAAGATGTTGCCTACTATCTGGAGACAGGAACCCGGACGTACGAATTTAGGGATTCTTCAAGAGCTTATATCGGCTTCAGATGTGCGGTTACACACCTTGGTCGCTCGTCCGGAACAGAATTTTAATAATTAAAAACTCTAGTTATATTTAGAGACAAATTTGGCTAAAACTTAAATCTATACTACAATGAGCAAGAAAAAAGGCGGATTCATGGAACTACTCTACAAGACCATTATGCCCAAGGTATATGGTATTGGAGCCGCAGTCGTTATCATCGGTGCTTTGTTTAAAATTCTTCACTTAACTGGAGCTGATGAGATGCTAATGATCGGTCTTTCTGTGGAGGCAGCCATCTTCTTCCTGAGTGCATTTGAACCACCTCATCCCGAGCCAGATTGGGCAAAGGTTTACCCTGAATTATCTGAGGATTTTGAGGGACCAGTAAACCCTACTGCTACACGCATCAGCAACAAGCCAGCGGCAGGTGATTCTCCATTGCTCAAAATCGATGAGATGTTGAAAACTGCAAAGGTTGACCAAAATCTTCTTGACAATCTTGGCAAGGGCCTCAACAACTTAGCCACATCAGCATCGCAAATGAACAGCCTTTCGAATGCAGCTGTAGCTACCAATGAGTATGCAAAGAATGTGCAGTCTGCTTCTACTTCATTAGCTGAAATGAACAAGTCATACGGAACCGCAATGAAGGCAGTGTCAGCGATGGCAGATGCGTCAAAGGACACAAGTGAATACCATAGCCAGGTTCAGAAAGTAACTAAGAATCTTGCTGCATTAAATTCGGTGTATGAGATGGAGTTGAAAGATGCTGATTCTCATGTAAAGAATATGAACAAGTTCTACGAGAGTTTGTCAGGAGCGATGCAGGGTATGACCAAGGTGGGTGAAAATACCTCGAAGTTTACTGGAGAGCTTTCAAAGTTGACGGACAACCTTACTTCATTGAACAAGGTATACGGAAGTATGCTCACTGCAATGAAAGGTTCTGGCTCTGCTAACTAATATTAAGTCGTTCAATTACAATCACTAACATTAAATAATATACCATGGCAGGCGGTAAAGAAACACCAAGACAGAAGATGATCGGTATGATGTACCTGGTGCTAACTGCATTGTTGGCCCTTCAGGTGAGCAGTGCTGTGTTGGAAAAATTTGCCATCATAAATGTTACGCTTAGCCAGTTGGTGGCGGAAGAAAACAAAAAGAATGGTGCCGTGCTGGCAGCCATAAGAGAGGCCGGTCAGGGAAAGACAAACCCCAAAGTATTGACCGCAGTGGCGAATGCTGAGAAAGTGAGGGAAGCCACCCAGAGTATAATGGCCAAGAGCGAGGAAGTAAAAAAGAAGATGATTGATCTATCCACTCCGTCCGGAGAGGTTGATGAAGTTTTGATTAATAATCATGGTTCGCAGGTAGCTACGTTGATGATAGATCCCAGGAGCACCACGGGTAAAGATTATGAGAAGGCGCTAAATGATTACGTGGCCACCCTACAGCAGCTAACAGGGGAGACCTATCACAAGATAGCCAAGGCGCCAGCTGATATTGATTTTTTTAAGGAAGATCCTGATCACTCCAAGAAGGACTTTTTGACCTTCACATTTGAGAACACTCCTCCCATCGCTGCGATAGCCTCGATTAACCAATTCCAGACAGAAATATTGGCTACGGAGTCACTAGCACTGGGTAAGTTGGCAGTTGACGCAGATGCTGGAGTGGTGAAATTTGATAAGATTGTCCCTATGGTGAAGCCAAAGTCTTCGATCGTAGCAGCAGGTGACAAGTACGAAGCAGATATGTTTATTACTGCTTCTGCGGAAGGCCTTACTCCTGAGATGTTTAGGAACGGTCAGAAACTGGACGTACAGTTGGATCCGGCCTATGGTGTCATGATGGGTAAAGTATCTTTCCCAGCATCAGCTAGCAATTATGATGCAAGTGGCTTGTCAAAGCAGACCTTTGAAGCAGAGATCAGAATTGGCGATAGCGAAGATCAGATCTACAAGCAGACGATAGAATATTTTGTGGCTAAGCCCGTTATCAGAGTAACAACAGGTAATGCGCCAACGCTATATATGAACTGTGGAAATAACGTAAACATTGAGGTACCGGCACTCGGCACAAACTATAATCCTTCGTTTTCTGCTAGAGGAGGATCTGTAATTAAGGGTTCGAAAGCTGGTCAGGTGATATTGGTTCCCAAGGAAAGGAAGATGGCAGTAACTGTAGCAAACGGTGGAGCTACCCTGGGAACGGAGAACTTTGATGTGAAGCAAATTCCAGCACCTAAGTACGTGGCAATGGATAATGCAAGAAAGCCGATTGACTTGAAGAATGGTGTGCGAGGTGCTTCACTAACGGGTTTAAGAATTTCGGCCGAAGCAGATGAGAACTTTAAGACGGAAGTGCCTAAGGACGCAAATTATAGAATTAGAAGTATGGAAGTGATTCTGGCAAGAGGGACTTCTCGCGTGGCCACTCTTAATGCTACTTCTGAAATTCTGGATATGGGCGCCTGGAGATCCCAATTTAGACCTGGCGATAGAATCATCATCGATATCAAATCTGTTACTAGAAGAACCTTCCAGGGCGAAGACGAAAAGGTCGCCATTCGCTCTGAGGTGATAAACATCCCAATTCAATAAAAAAATAACTAGAGATGCAGTTTAAAAGGATTTCGTTGGCGTTGGCTTTGGTTGGGTTGTCCTCCTGGGCAGTAGCGCAGGAAGCTGAGGGGCAGATTAATCCAAATTCCCTAATTCCCATACCCAAGTACGAGCAATTGTTCAAGGTGAGGGTGTGGAGAAACATTGATCTTCGCGAGAAGCAAAACAAAGGTTTCTTTGCCCGAGGCAATGAAATCACGAAGTTGGTTTTGGACGCGGTGAAGTCTGGTGAGATTGCCGATATCTACTACAAAGATTCTGTTGACAGAAAGATGCCTAAGGATGAGTTTATGGGTGCTCTGGTATCTCAGCAAGGTCAAACCTTCCCTCAATGGGATCCTTCGCAGGACTGGTATGGTGGCGATAGGGTTACTTACAATGGAAAGAACTACGAGGCAATTGTAGACTCGAGGGGTGTTAACCCTGAAGGCTCCAACGACTGGCAGCAGACTTCTGCAGGGAAGTCCATTGAATTTTTGCCATTCGAGATTTACAAGCTTACAATGCAAGAGGACATTATCTTCGACAAGAGGAGGTCTCGTCTTTATTATGATATTCAAGCCGTGCTTTTTTCCGCTTTTGATATCAATACAGGCACATTCAAAGATCTGGGTTGGTTTAAGTACAAGGACCTGGAGAAACTCTTTAGAAATCATCCTGATGAGGCGATATGGTTTAACCGCTACAACACCGCGGAAAATAAGAACTATGCGGACGCCTTCTTGTTAAGATTGTTCCATGGCACCATAGAGAAGGTTGAGAATCCCGACAACGAGAGTATTTACGATACTTACGCTGCTAATGGACGTCCTTATAAAGAATCTGTTTGGGCCAGGGAATGGGAAGAGATGAAGTTGATGGAAAAGGAACACAACCTCTGGGAATACTAACAACATTCATAAGGAGCCTAGCGCTCCTTTTTTTTTGCACTTTCGATCAGCGCTGCCTTCTGCTCGCCAATGAGATTTGTTAAATCTTCTCTTGAGGCTTCTTTAATTTTTCTCCAGGATTTGAAATGAGAGAGTAATTTGTCTGCAGTTTTCTTTCCTATTCCCTTGATCTCCTCGACTTCAGATTTTAATGATCCGCCAGACCTTTTTTGTCGGTGAAAAGTAATTGCAAATCGATGCGCTTCATCCCTAAGTTTCTGAATAAGCAGAAGCCCGGGGGACTTCTTACTTATGTGAAGGGGTAACGAGTCTTCGGGATAGTAGATCTCTTCAAGCCTTTTAGCAATTCCAATGATGGCGATCTTACCATAAAGATTCAATTCTTTCAAGGCCTCACACGCACTGGAAAGCTGGCCTTTTCCACCATCGACAACAATTAATTGTGGAAGGGGGTGGTCCTCCGCTAATAGCCGCGAATATCTCCTCAGCACAATTTCTTTCATGGACGCAAAATCGTCCGGACCCACCACAGTCTTAATGTTGTAGTGTCGATAGCCTTTTTTGTCAGGCTTGCCATCAACAAACCGAACCATTGATGCTACAGGGAACGAACCTTGTAAATTTGAATTGTCAAAGCATTCGATAATGGAGGGAGCATCACTGAGTTTCAAATCCTCCTGTAGAATCTCAAGAACTTTGCTTTGCCTGCCCTTCTTATTGTTTTTTACTGATTCTTTTTGCTGCTTTTGGAACAGTGCGTTCTTCAATGACAGATCTACAAGTTTTCGTTTGTCACCAATCTGAGGCACCACGTTCTCTACATCGTTGGGTGTGGTAGACACTGGCTTGTTGCTGAAGATGAGTAGATTTTTGCTAGCGTGCTTAGCTCTCAACTCATGGAGGACATAGCTTAAGATGTCTTCATCGGGCTCCTCCATTCTCTTTTTGACTTCAATATTTTCGGATCGGATAATGGCTCCTTCGCTAACAAGCATGTAATTGAGGTAGGCAGTCTTGTTTGTGCTTGTAATGGTGATCACATCAATATCCGTGAGTCTTCTGTTGACGACTAGTGATTTTGTTTGAAACTTCTCAAGCAGGGCTAATTTGTTTTTGTACGTCTCTGCTTTCTCGTACTCTAAGTTGGCCGAAGCTTCTCTCATTTCTTTTTTGAAGTAGTCCACTACAATGCCTACGTTTCCTTTTAATATGCTTCTTGCAAAGTCAATATCCTGAAGATAGTTTTCTTCCGTCTGCAGGTCCACGCAAGGACCTTTACAATTACCAATGTGGTATTCGAGGCACACCTTGAATTTCTTTTCCGAAATATTTTCAGGAGTGAGAGGTAATGAGCAGGTGCGGATTGTGTAGAGTTGACGGATGAGCTCCAAGACACTATTCATGGAGACAACACTGGTGTAGGGACCAAAGTACTCTCCATTTTTTCTTTGGAATTTGCGCGTGGAGATGATTCTGGGAAAGCGCTCCTTGAGAATGCAGAGGTAGGGAAACGTTTTGTCGTCCTTGAGCAGAATATTGTACTTGGGCTGGTTCTGCTTAATGAAGTTATTTTCCAGAAGAAGGGCGTCAAATTCTGAATCAGTGATGGTGTAGGCGATGCTTTCGATTTCAGAGACGAGCTTTTCAGTTTTTCTGTTATACTGCGACTGTTTCGTGAAATAACTGCTAACTCGCTTTTTTAGATTTTTAGCCTTGCCAACATAGATTAGATCGCCCTTTTCATTGAAGTACTTGTAGATGCCCGGGGACTCAGGCAGCGATGCAACTTGACTTTTGATTGCATCATTTCTCATCAGGAAATTAATTATTAATATCCCAAGGTTGAATTTCAATTACCACTGAATCCGGATTCTCACTTACCTTTCCGCAGTCCAGGGTAATGTCCAAGCCTGTTGACGGTCTCCTAAACTTTCCTTTGGTAATGCCTGATTCTTCATCAGCGTATAGCTGAGTCATGAATTGATCCCAGATGGGTCTGGCGCTTCGGCCTCCTTGGCCAAACGTCCAGGATGGAAAATGGATGCTGCGCTCATCACCTCCTACCCATATACCAGTAACGAGGTCATGCGTTAAGCCAACATACCATCCGTCAGAGGCATTGTTGGTGGTTCCAGTTTTTCCTCCAATTTCATTATCCACTTTCAGGTCCTTACTAAGGCCTGCGGAGGTTCCTCCCGATTCCTCTACACCACCCATTAGCATGTAAATCATTTTGTAGGCGGTTTGCTCATTGATAGCTTGCCTTGTCTTAGGCACGAAGTTTTCAATTACATTTCCATGCTTGTCTTCAATGCGCGAAATGAAGAATGGTTCCGTGAAAATTCCTCCATTGACATAGGTACTGTATGCACCTACTAATTCATAAACGGAGACATCGCTTGTTCCCAAACAAAGAGAAGGCACAGGGTCCAGTTTGCTGGAAATTCCCACTCTTTGGGCAAACTCCACTACATTTTCTTCGCCAAGTGCTTGCATCATTTGAGCGGTGATGGAATTAATGGAACGTGCCATGGCTTGACGAATTGTCATTTCCTCTCCAGACCCTCGCTTTCCATCGTGATTGGGTGGCCACCAAACTCCGCCCGAAACCTTGAAACTTGGTGAGATGTCCTTCATCGGATGACAAGGGGAGTAGCCCGATTCCATAGCCAACCCGTAAACGAAGGGCTTGAAGGTTGAGCCAGGTTGTCTTGTACCTTGCTGCACGTGATCATATTTGAAGTACTTGTGATTGATGCCTCCTACCCATGCCTTGATGTCTCCAGTGGTAGGGTCCATAGCCATCATGCCCGTTTGTAAGAAACGCTTGTAGTGGTTAAGGGAATCCATGTAGCTAAACAGTGTGTCGCGCTCGCCCTTCCAGGTAAATACCGTCATCGGTCTTTTGAGATTAAGCATAATTTTCAGTGAATCGGATTTTTCACCGTACTTTTCTACAAGTCTTTTATAGGAATCAGTTCTTTGAATCCGTGAATTCAGAAACCCACGGATTTCCTTTCCATTGTCATCTACCCATGGATTTTGCCCGACCCTTTTCCACTCCTCATTAAATTGTTCTTGCAGCGTACTCATATGATTCGAAACCGATTCTTCTGCATACTTCTGAATTCTGCTGTCTATTGTGGTATAGATACGAAGGCCGGAATTCCACAAATCTATATTTCTTTCTTTGCAAAATCTCATGAGGTAATTGCTAAGCACCGTACGGAAGTATGTAGCTAATCCTTCATTTTGATTTTGAATATTAAATTTAAGGTCCAGAGGAAGAGAGGTGATCGAGTCCAGCTCTTCCCTATTTGTAATTTTGTACTTGTGACGGTAGATTTTTCCAAGCACTTCATTTCTTTTCTCAATGGCATTTTCTGGTCTTCTAGCGGGATTGTAGAAGGTGGGATTTTGCAACATTCCAACCAGCACTGCCGATTCCTGCAAGTTCAGGCTATCCGTTGACTTATTGAAGTAAGTCTCCGCAGCTACTTTGATGCCATACGAATTGCTGCTGAACTCTGCGGTGTTGAGATACATGGAAATGATTTCTTCCTTAGTGAAGTTCTTCTCCAGGTCGACAGAAATTATCCACTCCTTGGTTTTTTGCACTATTCTTCTCGGGTACCGGCCAAGCTTTGCAATGCTACCATCAAGGCTTTTGTCAGGGTTTCTCGTATACAAATTCTTTGCTAATTGTTGGGTGATGGTACTTCCCCCACCGGCAGGATTTAGGGTTATCAGACCCCAGATCACTCGCAAGTAGGCTTTGAAATCTAAGCCAGAGTGGTTGTAAAACCGGTGGTCTTCTGAGAGAAGAAGCGTGTTTACCAGGTCATCCGAAAGTTCATCGAAGGTGACCTGGCTTCGGTTAAATCTAAAATATCGACCCAACGATACCCCATCAGCAGAAATGATCTCCGATGAGAGATCATTCTCAGGGTTTTCCACTTCCTTGATACTTGGCATCTCGCCATACAGGCCAAAGAGGTTAATGCTTACCGTAAAGACATAAAGAGGTAGCCCGAGCAGAATGCTGAGGAGAAGCATCCAGACCCATTTCGAAGCCCTGTTAAACCACGGCTGTTGAATACTCAGTAGCTTACTGATTTTTGACTTTATAGTTTCTATCAAAGAAGGTGAGATACTCATCCAGTGCTTTAGTTCGGTACAGTATGTCCGAGTTATTTTTAGTAATTACAAAAATATTGATTTTATAGTTGGAAAGTGTATTGTCTGTGGTGGTTTGCTCGGTGAACTTATTGAAAAATTCGGTGGCTTTGAGCTGGTCAGGGAACTCTGAAACGATAGTGAGCGCGTAGATTTCATTCATTATGAGTGTGCTGGTGGCCAGCTTGCTGCCGCGGTACTCCTGACTAATAAACTCATCAAGTTTTTTAGAGAGAAGATCCGAAATCTTGTTTTGCTGCAGGTGAGAAATAATGAAGAAATGAGGTTCATCCGTGGATTTGGCATATCTTATACTTCTTCCTTTTTCTAGTTTCTCCTGAAGATCGTTGGACGAGGCAAGCAATTTTTCAGCATAGGACTTTAATGGGTCGTCTGGATACTTTTCGATAAATGCATTTAACTCCAACTTATATTGATTAATGTCTTCAGTTTTCCCGGTGATCAGAATATTAAGGAGATCCAGCTGGGGACTAAACCAGGTTTCTCCCAGCGCCTTAGCCTCATTCAACTTTATTTGTGCGTCTTTAGTGTGCCCATTTTCATAGTGCTCATAGGCGACTTTGTAAATCCGTTCTTGCTTTTCGGTAACGATACTGGTCTCCTTTAAGTAGTCAGGGTTTAGCAATATTTTTGTGAAGTTTGAATTGGGATGGTTGTTAACAAGGTCCTGATAATAGGAATCAGCCTTACCATCTCTAGTTTCATTACTTATTAAATAGAGCTTGTAAAGCACTTCTGGCTTCAACTCCGTTGTAGGGAACCGATTGAGCAACGTGTGATAGGTATCCGTAGCATTTTGTTTCTCACCGAGTTTTAGGAAGTAGATATCACCAAGGTTGAAGTAGGCATCTTCAATTTGTGCGAGCGACTTTTCTTTGGCTTCATCTGTCAAAGGCAATTGGGCGAAGATTTGGTTGACTTCATTGGCCCCTTCATCAGCAGCGGATGTTTCAGATTCAATGTCTGTCGCCTCACTGCTCGCAATTATCGTTTCTTCCAACTCATTGATCGTACTTTTGTTTGATCTCCGCCAGTTATCTTCAAGGGTGATCCTGCCCCAGATTCTCTGAAACTCGGACTGACCAAGCGAAACTGCTGATAGATTCCCAAAGTACCAGTCATTGGTGGACTGGGAATCGTCTAAGAAGAAGGGATTGTTTTGATTATTCCCGCCACCACTTTGCGCTCTCCTTCTTTTCCTCTTGTTATCTTCCACTTCGGCAAGACGCCTTCTGTCAGCCATGGTTGAATCCAACTGGCTACGCAACTCCAATGAATCCAGGGAAGCCATATACAGCAGGCTATCTTGCCACGCGATGGTGTCTGTGTACTTGACAAACTCCCCTAGAATTTCCTGACGCTTTTTGATTGAGGCATAATCTTCAAAGTCGGGAGGCAAAGAAGTCACCGCACTGTCATAGTAGTTCTTGGCGAGGCTATATTTTTTTAATGAGTCAAAGTGAATTTGTCCAAGGCGCAGATAAGAACTGCCCTGAATTCTTTTGCTAAGACCTGCATGGGCTGCATACTTGTAGTTTTCAATTGCTTCCTCCAGATGCCCTTGTTTTCTCTCAAACTCTGCAAGTTCATAGTAAATCTTGTCTCTGAACTCCGCGTTCTTTGAATCGTCAAGCATCTTCGCGAAAGTGTTTCTAACTGTCTTTACATCCCTGACGTCATCGAGTCTGGCCACCTGAGCCAGATTAAGCCTTGCATAAAAATCGATCTCATAGGCTGGGTTTGTGGCAATACATTTTCGGTAGTAGTTGTACGCTTCAGATCCGAATCCAAGCTTTTGGTACACTTGACCTACGATAAAGTAGATTCTACCCTTCTCATCGCTATTCGAAAGAAGGGTATCAGCCTGAGTAAGATTATAAACCATATTGTTATAGTCTTCCAGGGTCTGGTAATGATACGCCTTCAATAAGTACAGTTTTTTCGCGTTGTTTTTATTGAGGTCTTCTTTTGCTAAAAACAAGAAGACCTCTTCAGCCTTTTCAAACTCTTCATTCTCAATGAAGGTCCTGGCCAAATAAATCAGTGCTTCATGCCGTGTATTATTGTCCGTACTCTTGGTGTTGACATACTTAAATGTCTGTATTGCATTTTGATAGTCGCAACTATACAGTCTGGCAAGCCCAACCATCAAATAACTATCGTCCACCCATTTGCTGTTGGGATGTCTTTGGATAGAAATTGAGGCCATCTTGATTGCTTCCTCCGTGTCTTTGCTGTAAGACTTTGCCAGGATGGTGTCGAGCTTTGGTGAAAGCCTCAGTATTTGATTGTGATCGTCATCGAGGCTGCTAAGGATGGTTTCCTCGACCTCTTTTATGATTTCTTTAGCGTAATAGTAGCTGTTGAAGTGGGCAGTCACGTTGTGATAGGCATTGCCCGTCAGGCTGGTTTGCTCCGAGGAGCAGCCCACAAAAAAGGCCAGCGCACAGAGGATACCAACGGAGAAAAATGCCTTCAAACGAGATGTATAGTGTGAATACAGTCTACAAACGTAAAAAACAGATAATCAATATTATAATTAACGATTATATCTATTTTTGTCCAAAATTTAGTGGGATTTGAAGCCTAAAAAGACCCTTTCTGAGAGACTTACCACCAAGTACCAGTTGGTTATCCGAAACGAGGAGAACCTTGCTGAAAAGTCGAATATTGGCTTCACCTATGCCAAGCTGCTGGTTATTTCTATAACAGTTTTTATTATCATCTTTTCGCTGAGTATGTTGTTGTCTAAAACGGTCCTCGCGAAATGGTTTGACCCCAAGCATGCACAGATGGAGGCGAACAAAAAACTTTACGAGCTGGCATTGAAGGTTGACTCGCTCGCGATAGAAGTAGATAACAAGGACAGGTTCATTATGAACTTTCAACGCATCCTCAGTGGTGACACTTCTAGTGGCTTTACTGATCCAGTTGAAATTCTAGGCGTGGAGGCTAAACCCATCACCGCTATTGAAAACATGAACCTCGCCGCATCGGACTCTCAGTTTCGAAAAGAGTTTGAGCAATATGAGATGTCACTTATTTCCTTGAATAGCTCTAAGTACAGAGAGCTTCAAGAGACATTTTTCTTTTCTCCCATCACAGGCTTCATATCTGATCACTATGATTTGAAGAAGAGTCACTATGGAATTGACATTGTAGCTAAGACCAATGAGCCGGTTAAGGCCATTGCAGATGGCACCGTGATCATGGCTTCATGGACACAAGATTCAGGGTACGTGCTTGCTTTACAGCACCGAGGGAACCTTATTTCGGTATATAAGCACAATGCTGAACTATTAAAAAAAGTTGGTAATTTTGTAACGGCAGGTGATATAATCTCTATAGTTGGCAATAGTGGAGAGATGACTGACGGCCCGCACTTGCATTTTGAACTGTGGTACAACGGAAGCTCCCTTAATCCAGAAGAGTTCGTAACTTTTTAATCTTAAAGAAATGTTTACTTCAAAAGAACAAAAAAAAGTGGCAGAGGAAATTAGCAATTCAACCAACACCATCGGAAAAGGTACAGTGCTGGAGGGCAATGTAGAAACCTATGGAAATATTCGCATCGAGGGGAAAGTGATTGGTAACATCAAGTCCAAGTCCAAAATTGCCCTGGGTAACAGTAGTAATGTGCAAGGAAACATTATCGCACAAAATGCTGATGTGGAGGGCGAAGTAAAGGGCAAACTGGAGATAACCGAAATGCTAATCCTGAAAGCAACTGCAGTTGTTAACGGTGATATCATTACCGGAAAACTAGTGGTGGAGCCTGGTGCAGTTTTCAACGGAAGCTGTAGGATGGGTGCTGCCGTTAGGGATATTAAACTTGGAGAAAATGGCCAAGGATCAAGATCCTTCCGACCCGAAGAAGCTAAAACCGTATAATAACTACCTTAAATACAGTGGGTTAGCTATCCAGCTCGTATTTGTCATAGGCTTGGGTGGTTGGCTGGGATACAAGTTGGATTTGTACTTCCAACTGAAGTTTCCAGCGTTCATGTTGTCACTGGGCCTGGGGGCCTTTGTGGGCGCCATGGTTCAATTGTATCGCTCACTAAATCAGCCCTAGTCTTTTCATGCGATTTTCCCTTGTCATAGCCACCATGGCAATTCTTACAGTGGTGATAGGTGTCTGGGCCTTTGAGGTACTTCCATCGTACTTCTATCAAACGCTGGTGCTAGTGACGATCGGCACTGTAGGTATCTATTTTTATCTGGTCGAGGTAAAGAAGGAGCGGCCCGGATACTTCACCCAGCTTTACATACTCACGCTGTTTGTAAAGATTCTCGCATACGGAGCTTATGTTTTAATCGTGGTTTGGGATGACCCCAAGGGTGCGGATATGAATGCACTTTTTTTCATGATCGTATACTTCTTTTTCACAGCCGCTGAGGTCTATTTTCTATACAAAAAAGTGACCCACTAGAGCACTCGCTAAGGAACTCTAAAAAAAAAATGATTTGTTTTTTTCTGGAGCTTTAATTTATACCTTTGCGGTCTAAAATTGAACCCCTAAAAGGAGTCTAAATGAGCTCTATTTCCTTCAAAAACAGCCTTTTTAAGTACCTTGTGGTTCTCCTGTTTTTGGTTGGATTAGGCACCCCTTCCGTAGCTGCTCCAGCCGAGGGAGAAGGTGAAGAATTAGACGTGAGCGGTGTCATTATGCACCACGTTTTAGATGATCACATCTGGCATTTTTTTGATGGACTCTACGGCACGCTCTATTTGCCGGTAATAGTCTATTCTGAGGAGCGCGGACTTGAAGTATTCTCTTCTTCCAATTTCTATGATGAGGATCACAACATTGTGGAATATAATGGATACATGCTGGAGCACAACCACATCTATCTGGGCGAGACGCCAGTGCTTGACTTGTCCATAACCAAGAACGTAGCCATGTTATTCCTCACTGCTTTCTTAGTATTTATGGTGATGAGGTCAGTGGCGAATGGCTACAAGAGAAATAAAGGGAAGGCACCAAAAGGATTGCAATCTTTTATGGAGCCAATCATACTTTTTGTAACGGATGAAGTGATCAAACCGAATGCTGGTCCCAAAGCAGACAGGTACACGCCTTACCTACTGACACTTTTCTTCTTCATATTATTTGGAAACATTTTGGGCCTACTTCCAGGTGCAGCAAACATGACGGGAAACATTGCAGTAACAATGGTGCTTGCTGTGTTTACTTTTTTGATAACAAACTTTAGTGGTAACAAAAACTACTGGAGCCACATTTTCTGGACTCCGGGAGTGCCACTGCCACTTAGACTAATTATTCTTCCCGTAGAGATAATAGGAATCTTCACAAAGCCATTTGCGCTGATGGTACGTCTTTTTGCAGCAATCACAGCAGGGCACATTGTGGTGCTAAGTCTATTGTGTATGGGATTTCTATTCCACAGCTATGTGGTGGGAATAGGGGCTTCGATTTTCGTGACATTGATTAACCTCATCGAGTTGCTGGTTGCAGGTATACAAGCGTATGTCTTCACTTTGTTCTCTGCGCTTTACATTGGTATGGCTACGGAGGAGAGTGAGCATCATTAAAGAATTGACGCTCATGAAAATGAGCATAAAGATAATCTGGGAAATGCCCAGAGTTGTTTAACCTAAATGAATACTTCTATGTTGTTTGCTCTATTATTGGACATTAGCTACGCTGTCATGGGTGCGGGTATTGGTGCTGGTCTTGCTGCAATTGGCGCGGGAATCGGTGTGGGTCGCATTGGTGGCTCAGCAATGGAAGCAATGGCACGTCAGCCTGAATCTGCAAATAAATTGCAGGGTTCAATGCTTATCATCGCAGCTCTTGTCGAGGTAATTGCGCTATTTGCGATTGTGATTTGTTTCTTGATCTCAACACGTACAGCGTAAAACAAATTTAGAAACTTGCCTTTGGCGATGGGCCTGGGCAGGTTTCTTATTTTTCATTTGGATAAACACTAATCATTAAAGATTACATCATATGGAATTATTGACCCCGGGCGTTGGACTCATTTTTTGGCAGGCGGTTGTTTTCATTTTGCTATTTTTCTTACTGGCAAAGATGGCCTGGAAGCCAATTTTAGCCTCCTTGAAGGAGCGCGAAGATTCAATTCAATCTTCTTTGGATTCTGCGGAGAAAGCAAAACTGGAAATGGCATCGCTGAAGGCGGACAATGAGAAACTACTGAAAGAAGCACGTGAGGAGAGGGATAAAATTCTGAGAGATGCAAGAGACGCTGCTAATCGATTGCATGATCAGGCACAGGTAGACGCCAAGAAGAATGCTGATAAAATTATCGAGGATGCAAAGGCGATTATCAACATTGAGAAAGAGGCTGCGATGCGTGATGTAAGGGCTCAAGTTGCGGCATTTTCTTTGGAGGTAGCGGAGAAACTTCTTAAGAAGAACTTATCCGATGACAAAGCTCAGAAAGATCTTGTCAACCGCTTTGTGGGTGAAATTAAGATGAACTAATAATGGCTGACTCAAGAGTTGCTTCCCGCTATGTAAAATCACTGCTTGGCCTCGCAAGTGAGCAAGGTGTGCTGGAGGCAGTCCACAATGATATGTTGCTACTTGCCAAAACTTGTCGCGATAGTTTTGAACTTAAGGCAATGCTTCGTAGCCCAATAATCAGCCACCAAAAAAAGAATGACATCCTTGTGAAGTTATTCTCAGGCCGAGTGCACAAGTTGACGATAGCTATTATTGATATCATCACGCGCAAGAACAGAGAGTCGCTATTGCCGGCAATTGCGGAAGAATTTCACAATGCCTACAACGCTCACAAAGGAATTCAGAAGGCGAGCATCACTACCACTTTTGAAATTGACCAGGATATCAGGACTCAAGTAGAATCTATGGTTAAGGAAATTAGCAACCGTAAGACAATTGAGCTTGAGGAGAAGATAGACGAGAAATTGATTGGAGGATTTATTTTGAATGTGGGTGATAAGCAAATTGATGCATCGATTAACAATAAGCTGAAAGAATTGAAGCTGTTGTTCAGTCAAAACCCATTTGTAAAGGAGTATTAGAACATAGATTATCAACATAGAAATTACTTAATATATCATGGCAGAGATTAAACCAGAGGAAGTTTCAGCGATACTACGCGAACAACTTTCAGGATCAAGAACCACCGCTGAACTTGAGGAAGTAGGCACCGTCCTTACTGTGGGAGATGGCGTGGCACGTATATATGGACTTACCAAAGCGCAAGCAGGCGAGTTGCTTTTGTTTGAAAATGGTCTTCGCGCGATGGTACTTAACCTTGAAGAAGATAACGTGGGAGCTGTACTCTTGGGAGAGTCAAAAGGAATAAGGGAAGGTGACACCGTGAAGCGCACAGGTATGATTGCCTCCATTAAAATTGGAGACGGAGTGCTTGGACGAGTAGTCGATACACTTGCAGAACCAATTGATGGTAAAGGACCACTGAAAGGTGAGCTGTATGAAATGCCGCTTGAGCGTAAAGCTCCGGGTGTAATTTTCCGTCAACCGGTGAACGAGCCTTTACAAACAGGGATCAAAGCGATTGACTCGATGATTCCCATTGGTCGTGGACAAAGAGAATTGATAATCGGAGATCGTCAAACTGGAAAAACTGCTGTAGCGATTGACACCATTATTAACCAGAAAGAATTTTATGAAAACGGAAATCCTGTTTTCTGTATATACGTGGCTATTGGACAAAAGGCGTCTACTGTTGCAGGAATCGTGAACACGCTGGAAAAGGCAGGGGCGATGGACTACACGGTGATCGTTTCGGCTTCAGCCTCTGACCCTGCACCGATGCAATTCTTTGCGCCCTTCACAGGTGCGGCAATAGGAGAGTTCTTCAGAGACACAGGTCGTCCGGCATTGGTTATTTACGATGACCTTTCAAAGCAGGCTGTTGCCTACCGCGAGGTGTCGCTTCTTTTGAGAAGACCTCCCGGACGCGAGGCTTATCCCGGTGACGTATTCTATTTGCACTCAAGACTTCTTGAAAGAGCAGCAAAAATTATCAATAACGATGAGATTGCAGCCAAAATGAATGACCTTCCTCCTTCAATTAAAGGACTTGTAAAGGGCGGTGGATCACTTACTGCATTGCCTATTATTGAGACACAGGCAAATGACGTATCAGCATACATACCGACCAACGTGATTTCCATTACGGATGGTCAGATATTCCTGGAGACTAACCTCTTTAACGCTGGTATCCGTCCTGCGATTAACGTGGGTATTTCGGTATCACGAGTGGGAGGTTCAGCCCAGATCAAATCAATGAAGAAGGTGGCTGGTACTTTGAAGCTTGATCAAGCCCAATTTAGGGAGCTTGAAGCCTTTGCCAAGTTCGGTTCAGACCTTGATGCGTCAACCAAATTGACGATTGAACGAGGTCGTAGAAATACGGAGGTGTTGAAGCAACCACAATATGCTCCAGTACCTGTAGAAGAGCAGGTCGTAATAATTCTGGCTTCAACTAAAGGTTATATTGACAAGGTTCCTGATAACAAGGTGAAGGAATTTGAAAAGGAGTTTATCGGTCTTATGAAAGCGCAACACAAAGGAGTGTTGGATAACTTCAGGGCGGGAAAGTTTGAGGATGCAGATGTAGAGATTGTAAAGAAAGCCGCAACTGAAATGGCGTCAAAATACTAAGAGCGCAGTAGCATGGCCAGTTTAAAGGAAGTAAAAAATAGGATCTCATCGATAGTCTCTACGCAGCAGATCACCAAAGCTATGAAGATGGTGGCGGCAGCGAAACTGCGTAAGTCGCAGGATAAGATAGTCCAAATGAGACCGTTTGCGCAAAAACTAGGAGAAGTGCTGCAGAGCGTTTCTGGAGCTGGTAGTGATGGGCAAAGCTGGTATAATACCATTCGGGAAAATAAGAGGATTATTATTGTTGCTGTTAGTGGGGATAGAGGTCTTTGTGGATCTTTTAATTCCACAGTCTTCAAGGCTACGCTGAAGTTGATTCAAGATAAGTACAAAGAACAGCACAAGCATGGTGATGTAACAATTCTTCCCATTGGGAAGAAGGCCTATGAGTACTTTAAGAAAAGGAATTACAAAATTGAAGATAAGTTTTGGAGCTTATTCCAAGACTTGACTTTTGATCGTACCTCAGAGGCTGCGCAATTTCTCATGGAGGCCTACAAGAATGAGAAGGTTGATAAGATTGAGATTATCTACAACGAATTCAAGAATGTAGCAACTCAAATCTTGAGGGTTGAGCAATTCTTACCAATTCTACCCGGAGAAGAAAGCGAAGGATCAAGCAATACTGACTATATATACCAGCCCGATAGAGAGGAGATTGTAACTGGGTTGATTCCTAAATCACTCAAGGTCCAATTATTCAAAGCGGTTCTTGATTCAAATGCTGCGGAGAATGGAGCTCGAATGACTGCAATGGACAAGGCAACAGATAATGCCGGGGAGATTCTAAAGGAACTAAAGCTTACTTACAACAGAACGCGTCAGGCAGCGATTACCAAGGAGATTTTGGAGATCGTGGGAGGAGCAGAAGCCCTCAAAGCTTCCTAGAACACTGCACATAAATAATTAAATTAAAGCTCTTCAAGTGTGAAGGGCTTTATTTTTTTGGATGAACCTCATAAGATACTACCGCACGATCAACATACTCAGTATTGATATTGCGCTTGGCGCGGTGGTGAGTGCACTTTTTTTGGGAAAAGCTTTGCGTGTCAAGCCAGACATTGCTTCGCTACTTTGCCTGGGTATTACAGTATGGATTATCTACACTGCAGATCATCTGCTTGACGCAAGGAGGATAGCAGGTGTGGCCTCCACGCTTCGTCACCGCTTCCACCAAGAGAATTTTAGATCAATCTTCGTGATTTTACTTGTGGCAATTTTCCTGAATTCAATTCTGCTATTTTTTGTAGGGCGAACCGTTTTAATGTTTGGGGGAGTCCTAAGCTTACTCGTTTGCCTTTACTTTTTATTCCAGCGGCACCTCTCCTTTTTGAAAGAAGGAATCGGAGCCATCCTATATACCGCTGGTGTCTTCCTTCCCATCGAAGTGCAAATAAGCAGGTCTGCTTCTACTTACGAATTGAGCCTTATTACAATGTTTACGATAACGGCTCTTGTAAATTTGACTTTGTTTTCCTGGTATGATCTGGAGCACGATAAAATGGACAATCAGTCTTCTCTTAGTGTGCAATTTGGTAAAAGAGCAGTTTCCGTTTTCCTTTACTTACTCTTTGCAACCCAGCTGAGTATTGCCATTTTGGTTACGGGCTTAAATGGTTACCTGTCGCTCCCTGTATCCATAGTCATCGGTATGAATTTTCTACTATTTCTCATTTTTAAAAGGCCAGATGCACTTGCCTCAGAGGATAGGTATAGAATGGCTGGAGATGCAGTTTTTATTTTTCCCATTCTGTTTTATAATTGGCTGTGAGCGAAAATTTAGACCGCTTCAATCGCATTGCTCCGTACTACCGCAGCCTCAGTCGTCTTATTTTTGGCAAAGCTTTAATAAATGCGCAGTTACATTTTCTAAATAGGATTTCAGATGGGGATCATGTGTTGATCCTTGGAGGAGGAAGTGGAGACTGGATAGAAGAAATTCAAAGAAAAAAGAGCAACATTGAGATTACTTATGTAGAGGCTTCATCAAAAATGATCTCTCTGGCAAAGAAGAATGTGTACGATCATAGTAGTATAGAATTTATTCATGGGACTCAGGCGGATATTCCAATGAACAAGCGATATGATGTGCTGATAATCTTCTTTTTCCTTGATATGTTTGATTTATCCTCGCTTGCAGAACTAGTAGAGTTGTTAAAGCGAAAGTCTAAAAGGAATTGTACCTGGTTGGTTGCAGATTTTGTTAGTGAAAGAATGTGGCATACTTTTTTACTGAGATTAATGTATGGCTTTTTTAAGATTGTGGCATCACTGGAAACCTCGACCCTCCCAGACTGGCGCAAGCAACTGCTGAGAAACGGACTGCAATGTGAGTTCAAGGCTTTCTACTATGGTGGATTTATTTGCAGCACAGCCTACCGATTTATTGCGAAATAGGGCTGTGGTTTTTGTATTTTGACACCAAATTGTATTTATGCGAATTTCATTTTTTATAGTGTTGATACTGATTCTTGGGTGCAGCAAGCCTCGAGAGACTGACTCGGAGAACAGCAGGACTCCCGTCATGCCATCCGGTGTTTTGACCGCAGCGTTCTTGATTGTTCCCGGAGTGTATAACTCAGAGCTAATTGCGCCCATGGATGTGCTTCAACATACCATCTTTCACACCGAGAATGGGATAAGGGTCTTTACCGTGGGCCCTACTGATGCACCTGTTACCACATTTGAAGGATTGCGAGTCCTCCCGGATTTTAATTTTGATTCAGACTCACTTCCCAACATTGATATCTTAATAGTTCCTAGCGCAAAACACAGCATGGATAGTGACTTGGAGGATGAGAGACTGATTTCCTTTGTAAGGGAGAGAGGCGAGACGGCAACATATTTTATGTCTCTGTGCGATGGCGCATTTGTGCTTGCCAAGGCCGGGCTCCTGGATGGATTAGAATGCACGACCTTTCCTTCAGACATTGATCGTTTTAGGGAAACATTTCCGCATCTCAAGGTGCACAAAGAAGTGAGCTTTGTTCGCGATCAAAAAGCGATTACTTCAGCTGGCGGAGCTAAGTCGTATGACCCTGCACTTTTTCTGGTGGAGCATCTCTATGGAAAAAAGGTGGCGGATGGAATTGCGGAAGGCTTAGTGATCGATTGGGATTTGCAATCTATCAGACACGTTGAAACTGGCCGATAGCTTTTTAAAACAGAAGTAAGATTTAGTTGTCAGGTTGCATTATATTACCAATCCAAAAAATAGCAGATGCAGGTAAGGGAGGTAGAAAGCAAAAGTGATATCAGAGAATTTCTGGAATTCCCGGTTAGACTTTACAGGGATTCCAGTCATTGGATTCGGCCCCTGGACAAGGATATTGAAGCAGTATTCGACAAAAAACTCAACAAGACCTTTAGAAATGGTGAATGTTGCAGATGGCTTCTTGCTGATGATAATGGAAATACCGTTGGCCGGGTAGCTGCTTTTGTAAACAACAAGACGGTAAGCAAAGGAAACGATCAGCCGACCGGAGGGATGGGTTTTTTTGAGTGCATCGAAGACAAGACAGCAGCCTATAGACTCTTTGATACTTGTAAGGAATGGCTCGAGGAAAGGGGGATGGAGGCCATGGATGGGCCAATTAATTTTGGCAATCGAGACCGGTGGTGGGGTCTGCTAGTAGATGGTTTTGATCGGGATCCAAATTACCAATGCAATTACAATTTCCCTTACTACCAGGAATTCTTTGAGTCGTATGGTTTCAAACTTTACTTCAAGCAGTTTACATTCGCCAGGAAAGTAATGGAGCCAGTCTCGGAAAAACTAGCTGCTAAGGCGAAGGTGTTAAGCAAAGATCCTGACTACGAGTTTCGACACTTGCAAAAATCTGAATTGGGAAAATTGGCTACCTATCTCAGGACGGTCTACAACAATGCATGGGCCAACAGGGCAGAAACGCCCGAGCTTACCCAACTTCAAGCAGACTTGATCGTAAAGCAGATGAAGCCGATCATGGATGAAAAACTATTATACTTTGGATTTTATAAAGGGGAACCCGTATCTTTTTTCTTATCTCTACCGGAAATCAATCAAGTGTTCAAGTACGTGAATGGTAAACTTGATTTGATTGGCAAGATCAAGTTCCTCTGGCATTCGCTTCTGAAAACGAACAAAAAAGCATTTGGAATTTTGTTCGGTATAGTTCCAGAGCATCAGGGGAAGGGATTGGATGGCGCCATGGTAATAGCCTCAAGGGAGGTCTTGCAAGTGAAATACAAAAGGTATGAAGAGTATGAACTAAATTGGATTGGTGATTTCAATCCAAAAATGATTGTAGTGGTTGAGCAGGTAGGAGCAATCGTTGCAAAAACGCATCACACATACAGAAAGCTTTTTGATGAGTCCAAGCCGTTTAGGCGTCACCCTATTTTGAACTAGGCAGATGGAACCCGTAGAGGAAGAAACAAAATCTACATTTCTTTTTAAGAATCTGCTGCGCGGCCTGGTATGGTTTGCTGTAATAATTACCGTTTTTATTTTACTGGAAGAGTATATCCAGGATAACTTCCAGTCACATGTGGAAGAGATTTATGACAGTCTAATTTTATTCTACGGGATATTTACAATTTCTGAGATTGTATTTGGATTGATCCCACCGGAATTTTTTATGTATGTATATGTGCTTAATCATATTCCGTTGCAGAACTACATCATTGACTTATCAGCTTTGACCGTCATCTCTTATGGTGCAGGTATCGTGGGATACTATATCGGCCGGAATTTTTCGAAGACACCATTCTTCAAGAGGGTAAGTGAGCAATATCTTTCACAATACCAGAAGTCCCTGAGAAGGTTCGGTGGATACCTAGTTTTCGTAGGTGCTGTTACGCCAGTTCCTTTTTCTGCGATGTGCATGCTTGCAGGGTCTATAGACTTTCCATTCCGATCTTTCTTACTTATTTCGATAGCTAGAGTATTTCGTTTTGCACTGTATGGCTGGATGGTCTGGAGTTTCCCGAACTATTTTAACGGATAAAAAAACCGCTGAGGTTATCAGCGGTTTCAAAAGTAAAGTCGATTTACTTTATGTTGTTTTCTTGGCGGGGCAGGTGTTCATTCCGACTATCGCATAAAGCGGACAAAAGCTCACAAGGCTGGTAAGTACAAATACCACGCTTAGCACAACCAATACGAGTCCCAGAGTTCCAGGTATTGTACCGGTAAAGTAGAGTACTGAGAATACGATTGCCAATAGCACCCGAATAACTCGATCAGCGCCTCCCATATTTTTTTTCATAATAATGTTGTTTAAGGGTTATTGTATTTAGTTAACAAACATCCAAACCAAGCCATAAACCAATCCCACGCATAAAGTGCATACAATGAGAAGTTTGGCAATTTTCTGGCTCATTTATTTAAATGTTCCAACAAGTATAACTACCTGATTATTGTAGAACAGTGACTTTCGTCACGATTTGCAAGTTTTTTATGGCCTCAGGATAGTTTTTTCAAATGCTGCCTTTTCAACCAAATTTCGACTAAAATAGACCGGGAAATGCTTGTCGTTTGCCCATAGAGGAAACAAATTCTTATAAAATTGGCTGTCTGGATCGCCACTTTGGCCAGGTGAGTTGGTGAACATGGTCTTGTCCCAATCCTCCGTGTCGGCTACAATTCTAAAAGTAGCGCCACTGGTTTGATTGTCTCCATTTCCCGTCATTCCAGGAGTAGATCCATAACCTCCTCTAGGAAGAGGACCAGCCTCTAGTTTCTTACGGGTGGCAGCATCCGCTGCATTACTCAAGGGGTGCTTTATCAAAACGTGATGATTCTTAGGCTGCCCATATTGCCATTTTCTCATATCAGAGCCCAACTTGCCAGTCAAGTCGCTCACAGCATCCTTGAGTGCCTGGATAAGAAATTCATCTCTTGCCTGCACGGATTGTTTTCCAAATTCTGGCCTTGCCGTTAGTATCCAATCTATAACGTTGCTCAAGGGCAAGTAGCGTACCAGCTCACGACTGTCCTCTGGGACAAATAGAGGTTTAATATTTTGAGAGAGTCGTTTCTCCCAGGCTGCATAGATGGCCGCTTCAATTGAGTTTTTGTCCATGACGTAATCCCAACTTATCAGTTTAACTCTGGCGTTCTCCACAGTTTTGTCATTCGAACTTAGTTCGCGCAGCAGGGGAATAAGTGTTCGTGCCGGCACCGACAAATAATCAACCTGCAATCGCATCATTTCACCGATTGAGAATTTCCGACCTTGCGCCAACACCTCGTTGATTCTATCGGCTCGATAGCTTTCTGCCCAACTCCACCCTACGGCATTGCGATGTTCATATTTATCAGGAACCAGATTTTCATTGGCGGTTGCAAAGAATCCTTTTTCTGGATTGTAGAGATTTGGAAGTGACTTGATAGGCAAGTAGCCTGCCCATTCGTACCTTCCATCCCCTGGAACCGGCACCATACCGCTCCAGCCTTTCCGCATCGGAGCGATGCCCACAACTTGCCATCCAATGTTCCCTTTCTTATCTGCCCATATCATATTTTCGCCAGGAAGGTGGCTATAGGAACAGGCTTCGCGAAATTCCTCCCAAGTTGTGGCCTGATCCATTCTCAAGCTGGCGAGGTAAGGCGATCCACCTTTTTCCAGCCAACCGCAACGCACCGCATAGGCGGTATTATTTTTTTCATCCATATGAGTTACTGGTCCATGACGGGTATATCGATGTTCAACATTTACGTCCGGAGCGCCCTTAACTTTAATGACGTCTTTTACAACCCTCATATTCTCCCACCCACCATTGTATTTGTATTGGTTCTTGTCTTGAGGATTTAGCTCGTATACATACAGATCTTCGCTATCAATTTCAAAGACGGTGAGGCCCCATGCTCCGTAGTCATTGTGTCCAATCGAAATGCCAGGTATAGTGGGCTCTCCTCCACCTACCACATTCCAACCAGGCGCGTTGAGATGAACCATATATCTCAAGGAAGGTGCAGAAAGTGCACGATGTGGGTCATTTGCAAGCAGCGGGTACCCGCTTTGAGAATACCTCCCGCTCACAATCCAGTTGTTACTTCCAATGATTTGACGCTCTTGATCTAACACATTTTGCAAATCTCTCTCATCGTTCATGGCAAGTGATTTGTACTCCTCCAGATTGGCATTAGCTGATGCTACAAGATCTTCAGGCGTAAAGGCAACGGGCTTTCTGAAGGCGCTGTATAATTCTGTGACGTCATCAAAAAGACGCGCTGCATTGATGGCAGGATCTAAATCCAATTGGGGCTTTCCGGGGCCATAGTTTTGAATTTCATTTACTTTCTCTGCTCCCATTTTTGCAACCATTCGGCCAACTTGAATTTCTTCATTTAAGTTACCCACCAAACCCTGATGTCTTGAAATGACAATGTCAGGTGTCCATCGCTGTGGCTTTGTTCCCAACATTTCGAATTCCATTGGTAATAGCTTTGGATTCTTTTCGGTCTCAGCTATATAAGCGTTAATACCATTTGTATAGGCTGTGATAATCTCTTCTCCATCCTGATGATAATGGTTTAGTTCTTCCGTAAGATTTCCCTGGTATTTGAAGAGTCGCGCACCAATATCCCTTGTCACTTCTCTCGGACCAAGTAACTCTGCCACGGTGCCAGTAGCCTGTCTTCTCCACACCTCAAACTGGAATAACCTGTCTTTGGCAGCACAGTACCCCTGCGCAAAAAAAAGATCATGTTGATTCTTCGCATATATGTGATTGACTCCGTAATTATCCCGGATTACCTCCACCTGGTCCTTTAACCCAGCAACAGTTAGCGTGCTTTGGCAAAAGCTTAGTAGTGGGACAAGTAGTGTGAGGGCTGTAAGAATGGCTTTATTCATATCGATCTGTTTTTTTAGAGTACAAAAACTACATCGAAACATGGAGATATGGAAAGAGAAAGTGATGAATGGGTTCGTTCCAATAAAGAACTGTTCACTCCAATTCATCTAATTTTCGCAATTGGTCAGCTTTCCAGCTTGTAAGGCCTACAACGCCAAGCGTCATTAGCCCTCCAAATACCACAGAGGCGACCGCCCCCATCAACTTGGCAGTAAAGCCAGATTCGAAAGCACCAATTTCATTTGATGAGCCAATGAAGATACTATTGACCGCAGAAACCCTACCCTTCATGTTTTCAGGCGTACGGGTATGAATTAGTGTACTTCTAATGATCATGCTCACACTGTCAAACATTCCACTCAGCATTAGCATAACGATTGACAAAATAAAATTGGTCGAGAGACCGAAGCCGATCATGCTTGTACCGAATCCGGCCACACACCACAACATCACCTTTCCTGTATTTGTCATTATCGGGTTGTGAGTGATGTAGAACGAGATTATGACCGCGCCTACGGCCGGAGCTGATCGCAGTATTCCCAATCCTTCCGGTCCAACTAAGAGAATTTCAGCTGCAAATATCGGAAGCAAGGCTACGGCACCACCAAAGAGCACCGCAAATAGGTCAAGACTGATGGCGCCAAAGATGATTTGAGTTTTTAAAACGAACCTTAGACCTTCTTTTATTTTTTCGCGCACGCCTTGATCATTCGTTGCCTCCGGAACTGGCCTCGATGGTATAAGAGAATAGAAGAAAATCCCACCTGATACAAGTATTACGCTCACCGCATAGGTGACGCTGATTCCGAACAAGGCATAAACAAAGCCCGCAAGCATTGGACCCATGATAGAGCCTATTAGCCAGAATGTGGTATTCAAAGTGATTGCGTTGCTATATAGCGCCCTAGGGATCAACTGAGGCATGAAGGAGAAATTTGCCGGGGATAAAAATCCTCTGGCCAATCCCGTGAGAAAAATGACAATGTAGATTGGGAAAGCGCCATTGTCCAACAGAAACCTTTCAGGGTGTAGCGTGAAGGATAACAGGGCCACCATACTACAAAGGAGAATAGATACAGCAAAAACAATTATTTTTTTTCTGTTAATGATATCTGCGACATGACCTGCATAGAGGGATACCGTAATTGCAGGAATTGCTTCAACTAGTCCAACCAGTCCGAGTGCAAGGGGGTCATGGGTGATCTCATATAACTGCCAACCCACAACAGTGGCTTGTATGTGAATGGCAAGCGTAACACACTGACGGGCTACAATAAAGAGCTTAAAGTCTCTAATTTTTAGTGCAGCATATGGGCCTGACTGCTTATTCATTCTCTTTTAGCAGCGCTTCTATTGATTGCACTGCCAGGCTTCTTCTTTGCGCTCTAGTTCCTGAGATCTCAATATATCGGATGTTGCGAGACTGAAGCTCACGTTCGTAGATTTCATATAGCTCTTCTCTCCGGTGAGGATGCTCACGTTGATTGTCAGCCTCCCAGGGAACATCAGTGTTTGTTAATAAATGCAAGTCATAAGACTGGGCGTCAATGAGATTTAGAATTTCTTTGTCGCATCGACCGTACTTGAACTCACTCCATATTTTTATTACAAGTAAGTTTGTGTCACAGATTAAGACTTGCTTGGCTTTAGTGGCTAATTTTTCCTCTAGCTCTATCTGCCCTTTAGCAATCCTTAGGAGATCTGTTTCGTTGTATGGTCTTTTTAAATTATTGAGGTAGGTCCGGGCATACTCTTCGACCCAAGCGTTATCAAAGCTTTTAGCTAAGTATTCAGCCAGTTCAGATTTACCGGTGCATTCAGGCCCAACAATCGCGATCTTTAACACTTTATCATTTTTCTCCTTTGGCATTTCATCATTGGCTGCGATTGAGATATTTAAACAGTCGATAAGAAAGGCCAACTGCCGATTTTTATGCCAATAATCGCATACTTGATCGGATTTTCAATATATCACTTCATATATTTATCTTTCAGTAAAGATGAGCACGTGAAAAGAAGAAAAGCAATTAAACACATCGGATTAGGCCTTTCTGCAGGTCTTGCCTTGCCATCTTTTCTGACCTCGTGTTCCAAAGATGATCCCGGTCCGGAAGTACCCTTTGACGGCAATGTAGTAGTAATAGGTGCCGGAGCTTCTGGCTTGTTTGCGGCTGATATTCTGCGGTCCAAAGGCATCCAGGTGACTATACTAGAGGCAGGAAGCCAGGCCGGAGGACGCGTACGTTCTCTGCGCAATCAAAAAGAATTAGTCAACTTATCAGCGGCAGATTTTCCTGTGGAGCTGGGGGCAGAGGTAGTGGAAGGCTCTGACTCCTTGTGGGGCATCGGGTTAAAAAATAGGGCGTTGCCGGTGGTTGATGTGAGTACAGCGGGAACAGATAGATTCATTCTTGATAGCATCGCAAAACCCGGATCAGAGTGGGAAACAGACGGAGACTTTGTAAGTGCTCAAAATTTCGTGAACGGAATACCCAATTATGTGGGCCCGTTTGTTTCGATTGAGGACGCGGCTTCCGGGTTACCCGCCAGGGTAGAGGCGTTGGTAAATTCTCAAGCGGGGAATTACTACGGATCCTCCAACGCGACCGTGGGGATTGCAGGGGTGGCAGAGTCACTAAGCGCCAGACAGCATGATAAGCAGCAGCTCGTGATCCAGACAAATCCCATGCAGGATTTTCTGCTTTCACGATTTGATCAAGTAAAAGACTTGATAAAACTTAATACTCCTGTTACTTCAATTGATTACAATGGAGACACTATTGTGATCACAGACGCCAATGGCGAGCAAATGGAAGCGAAGAAGGTGGTGGTAACTGTGCCTGTTTCGATATTAAAAAGTAGCAGCATTAACTTTAGTCCCGGGTTGCCGTCTAGTATGACTTCAGCTATGTCCAGGATCGGCATGGATCCTTCTATTCGAGTCGTGATAGACTTTAAGAAGAACTTTTGGGGGGAGTCAGCTGGTTTTATCTGGGGAGGAACCTCTTTTCCGCACTGCTTCAACGCAGGAGTGGGAAGAAGTGAGTTCTTTAAGACGTTGTCAATTACCATAAACGGTGCGAAGGCGGCCGAACTTTCAGCGATGGGAGCCGATATGGTCAACGTCATCCTTGCGGAGCTTGACGCGGTGTATGGTGGCCAGGCCACTCAATTTGTGCGAAGAGATTTAGATACGAATCAGGTGATCTCAATTATTCAGGATTGGAGCAAAGAGGAGTATATCAAAGGGGGAATTTCCTACCCGTTGCCGAACGCCACTTTGGCTGATAGGGAGGCACTTGGTCAGCCAATTAAAGAAAAACTTTTCTTTGCAGGAGAGGCAACTGATATAAGTGGGGACTCCGGAACTGTAAACGGGGCGTTGGCTTCCGCTGAACGCGTGGCAGAGCAAGTAATTAAATCAATAACGGGCTAAGGAGTTTCAAAATTCAAATTCCTGACCCCGGCCGCCCAATACAAATTAGCTTTCATCTTCTGATATTCGGACAACAGCTTCAGCAATTTCGATTGGGATTGAATCAACTTCTCTTGTTGGATATTGATTTTAAAGAGATCACTCTCTCCGTTTTCCAGGTTCAGTAATTCGGCTGACAATATTCTGTCATACAAGTCCACCATGTCTCGAAGTTGGTTGACGATTGTAGATGTGTTTGTGATTTGATTAAATACCAGGTTGATTTCATTTACAATTTCCCTTTCTGTCTGACTCTGAGCAAATTGGTTGTCCTGGATCTTAAGTTTAGTCAGCGCAAGTTTAGATCGCTCTTTACGTAGAAAGACAGGTATTGAAAAATCCAAGCCAAACTTAAAGTCCTCAAAATTTACCTGCACGGGATCGGGAAGGGTGAGCACAGAGTAGTTCAAGTCAAGCTGTGGTTTAAGGTATTCACTGGCAAGCCGTCTTTGCACTTCCAATTGATTAAACTTTGTGCGCAGCTTTATAAGCTCGGGATGATTTTCTCTGGCCAATTCTGCCAACGAAGTGGCAGTTTGCAGATCCAACAAACTCTGATCTCCTGCTTCCAGAATTGGAGCCACGTTGAGTGAAAGCTGCAGGGGTTGCCCCTGGTCGTCCCAAAGATAGTTTGAAAGCGTGATTCCTGCGTTTTGAAAATTCAAGAACGCTTCCTGCCTCTCAATTAATCTTGACTGCAAGGTGATCTTTGCCTGTACGGTGTCAATCACTGCCGCTTCACCAAAGCTTTCATCAAGTTTCACTCGCCTGAATAGTTCCTGTGCAATAGTGGTTGCTTGATTTAGTAATCTGTAGTCGTAGTATGCATAGTACCAGTTCCAATAATCCTTGGCGGCATTTAATAATACTTTGTTAATCATTTTGATTTGCTCCGCTTCCGCAATGGTCTGAAACAACTGCGCCTGTTGTACGGCCGCCCTTCGTTCATCGGTGAAGAGTCCACGGCCGATAGGAACAGAGACACCCGCATAAAATTGCCGTTCTCCGGGAATCGATTCGGACTCATTCAGAAATTCACCACTATTTTGTTCTACTCCAACCTTTGGATTGACAGGAAACCAGGTAGGAAATGAGACATAGCCATTCAGCTTATCATAGTACGTTTTGTCCTGAAAATCTTTTCTGTCAATGCTGAGATTAAGCCTTGGATCAAACCCTCCCCTTGCCAACCTCACTTCTTGCTGCGCCATTTGGCTGAGGAGGCTGGCCTGATTTACCACAGGATGGTATTCCAAAATAATCCTATAGAATTCATCGATGGAGAATGTCACTACAGAATCGGGCAATACAAATACTGAATCCATGCTCTTCTGAGAAAAGGCACTGTGCGCACTTAAGAGAACCACAAGCAAACTGGCTAGGAAACCAATCTTGAAAGATGATACTATTTCTTTCATACTACTTTTGGGAGCTTTCTTCCTCTTCCTGGATCATTTCCATTTTTGATTCGATCATTGGATTTTCAGGCTCTTCATAAATGCTGGCCGGGAATCCATTCAACTGACGCCAGACCTCAAACCAGATTGGCACATTGTTGAGCATTACCCATCCCTTAGTTCCCGACCCCATCCGTAATTGAATAGGCCACATTTCGTCATCAGAATCGGGAATTACTAATATTCTAAACTCTCCGGGTTTTGAATTTACATAGTCAATGACCTCCACTTGCCCGCCAAAAGTACCTACAGACACATTAGGCCAACCTGAAAATTGCAAGGCAGGCCATCCATCGAATTGGATTCGCACCTTTCTCCCCTTCGAAATCAACGGCACGTCCATCGCTTTGATGTACATCGCAACAGCAAGTTCCGAAACCTCCGGCATTACCGTGCAAACGGCTTCCCCTTCCTTGATGGTTTCTCCAATACCTGCCTTTAGTGCTTTTACAACAATGCCTGCCTGCGGAGCAATTACCTGATATTGCTCATTTCGTATTTCCATGTTGGTATACTCGTTGCGAAGCTTCGCGAGCGTACCTTGCGTGTCGTATAGCTCGGCCAAGGTGTTGTTTAGTTCTGATTCCGCCTTGTTAATCTTGTCCAAGTACTCTGCGTCAATTCTGCTCAATTCAATTTTGGCGTTGTTGTAGTCTGCCTCGCTACCACGAAATTTGTACTCAAAGTTCTGGAATTTGGTAAGAGGAATGTTGCCAGCTTCGTAAAGCATCTTATTTCGCTGATACTGGTTTTCAGCGTTTTGAAAACGCACTTTCTCTGCATCTAATTTTGCTTGTGCCTGCTCAAGCTTTACCACAAGTTGTTGGCGTAATGCGCCAATTTGACCTCGCAAAGATTTGGCTTTCTGATCCTTTGAGTTAATGCTGCTCTCTTTTGCGTCAATTTGTTGCGAAAGCCGCATCAGCAATTGAGGATCAAAGTATTTTTCTTTGATTTCAGTTAATGAAAGTATAGTGTCACCTTGATTGACAAATTGACCTTCTTTAATATGCCATTTCTGAATTCGGCCAGGAATAGCGGTTTCCACGGTTTGTGGACGATGACTTGGATCTAATGCCGTGACCAGACCTCTTCCGCGTATGTTCTGCTGCCAGGGCAAAAACAATATGATCAGAAGAAGTATCCCCATGGTAAACAGCCACCTGGCCAATACCTTTCCTGCGCGTGGACTTTTAAGAGCTTTTAGAGAATAGAGTCGATCTTGTGGGATCTGATTTCCAACACTCTTATTTGAAATATTCAGCATGGGTTAATCAATAAATTCGTTTAACATGTTCTTGCTGAGTAACTCCTTGTAAGTATCCTCTGCCACTACCTGTCCATCTTTCAATATGATAGTTCGATCACATCCCGCCATAATCATGGGATCATTGGAGACAACAATGAGCGTCCATTTACTCTTCGGATCGGCAAGCATGGACATTAAGCCTATCTTATCCTTCTTAGATAAACCCGAGAAGTAGTCATTCAAAATGACCAGGCTGGGCTGCTTGGCAATACAACGCGCCAAGATCAGCTTTAATACCACCGAACTTGAAAGTCCTTTACCTGCGCTTATCAGGTTTGTATTTAGCCCTTCGGGTAATTCATTTACCCAATCGTACAAGCCTGTTTTTTCTAATGCCTCAATTGCCATTTGCACCGTCACGTGTGATTTTCCAACAGTGATGTTTTCTAACACGGACCCCTCGAAAATATCTTCCATGGATATGTTCTTTGCCAATCTATCACGAAGGTTGGTCAGGTCAAGATCTCGAATGGAGTACTGATTGATCTTGATAGCTCCTTCAAAGTCTCCATGTAAGCCAGAGATGAGTTGAGCCAAAGTTGTCTTACCACTATTGCCGGGACCAGAGATACACACATGTTCTCCTGGCTTTATTGTAAGGTTAATATTTTTGATCGTATAATTTTGACTATCCGCGTATTTGAAGTTTAACTGCTTTACTTCTACTCCAAAGGGCAGGTGTGCAACTGACTTAGGGAAGTCCACACCGCCACTCTTCTCCAACGGCAAGTCGGTGACGTGCGCGATCTTGTCGACTGCGGTCAGCATGTCATAGACCACATCCATATAGGTGATCATTTTTTCAACCGAGGCAAGTATAAGAATGATAATAACTTCCGAGGCCACAAATTGTCCAAGCGTAATCTCGCGTTGCATAACAAGAATTGCACCCATGATAAGTAGCGCAGCGGTGATTGCTGTCTTGAATAGTACGATATAGCTATACTGGCTTACTAAAATCTTAAAGTGACTCTTTCTATACTTTAGATAGTTGTTCACGTTAAAGTCCGTCTTCCTGATCGGCAAGTTCGAATTGCCAGTAACTTTAAAAGAATTAAGCGCTCTACCCAACTCTTGCAACCAGTAAACTACCTTGTATTTATACTTTGACTCAAAAATTGAGGATCTCAGCCCTACTGGACCTGTAAAGAAAAATATTAGGAATAGCGTAAGCAGAAGTACGATACCAAAGAACACGAAGAATGGATGGTAAAGAGAAATCAGTAACAGCCCAAAAAGAATTTGAAGCACCGCAGAAGAAAGGTCAATCAAAAGTTTTGGCAGTCCTTTTTGAATCGTAAGGACATCAAAGAACCTATTGACGAGCTCTGGAGCATACTTTCCATATAGTGCCTCATTCTTAATCCTCGGAAGACGGAAGGCAAATTCATAAGCAGCTTTTGTGAAAACTCTTCGCTGCAAATACTCCACCATGGTGAGCTGGAAAATTTGAAGAATGCCCGTTACCAGCACCCCGGAAATAATTAACCCGATAAGGATGTAGATGGAACTGAAGAACACACCGCCTGAAATCAGTTCTGTAGTGGTTTGAATTCCCAGCGGAATGATCAAACTAATTAAGCCTACAATAAAGGCATAGAAGAAAACGTAGTAGATATCTTTCTTTTCCGCTCGAAGCAGACGGAATAGTCTTTTTACAGGAGATATTTCCTTTTGAAATCCGTCCTCGTCAATATCGCTTTCGCTTACCAGATTATCGTACTCTGTGATGGCAAAAAAAGAAATCTCACCTGACTCATTGAGCAGGTCATCAACATCATCAAATGAAAATTTAGATTCTATTGTGTCCGACTCAGTGAAAAGTATTGAATCAACCGACTTTCGTGTGAATTTCAACAATTCCGGTACATAGGTGCCGTTCCTTCTTCTAAAGACTAATACGGGAAATTCAAACTCCTTCAGGAAATCCTTAAAAGCATTTTTCTCAAGTGAATACTCAAGTAGTAAAATGCGTATGCTGTTTCCGGTTTCTATTAAGTCACGCTGAAATTCGAATAATTCGTCAGGGGCATAACGCCTATTGGAAAGTTCTCGGCCTCTCAGTTCAGACATGATAATATCATGCTTGTATAGCAATGCTGACTCTTGAAGTATTCTGAGTATTTGGTCAGTATTAAGCATCACTTCTTTGGTTTAAAGTGTCAAACACAAGTTTTTCAAGAAAGAGATGAATCGTTTCGTTTGGTCTACTCAAATTCTTTACGTTGGTCAGCGAGGGCAGGTGTGAAGCAAAGAAGAGCTGCTGCTTTGCAGCGAGCAACACTGTGCTTATCAACGAATTTGGGTATTGGTAATCTGCATTTACTTCGACTACTATGTTGCCAATTTTTTGACATAAAGACTTAAAACCACCGAATAAACCCTCCTTATTGTCCTGATCGACCCATTTTGTTAAATAGGTTTTGTCCAGCTCTGATATGACAATCCTATGTAAGGCCACCTCATCTATAAATTCGAATGAAGGATCGTACTTCTTTTCTTCCGTGATCACCTTCAAACTTGCCCTTAGTCTTTCGGTAGGATTTTGGATGCTATTGGTGGCAATTTCAATTTTGTATTCCATCCAACTCCAATACCAGGAGACAAGATATTGTAGCAAACGATGTTTATTCTCAAAATATCGGTAGATAGATGCCTCAGTGGAATTGATTTCCTCAGCCAACTTCTTAAAAGTGAAATGTTCGAAGCCCAATTTATCGATCATTTCCACACTTCTGTTAATTATCCGCTGGCCCAATTCTGTGTGTTGGGGATCACGGAGGAATAAGTGGGCATTTAGTTTAAAAGTTAAGCTAGTCATAACGATCTAATTGCATACAAATGTAATAGCATTACTATTACAAAAGCAAATTATACTAGCATATTTGAACTTTGTCCCTTTTTTGGGCTATTTCAAACGAAATCTGGAGGAAGCTCAGTCCTTATTTTACTTTACTTAGGTAAGTTTTGATTGATCACTGACCTTAATTGGTGCGCAGGCACTACGCCAGATTGCCTCCACACTGTTTTTCCTTCCTTAAAAAGGATTAGCGTAGGCACTCCCTGCACCTGATAGGCTGCAGCTGCATTTGGGTTCTTGTCCACATCCACTTTAATAATTTTGACCTTGCCCTGAAGTTCCTTAGAAAGCTCGGTCAGAATTGGGGCCATCATCTTGCACGGACCACACCACTCCGCATGGAAATCTACCAGCACAGGATCAGAACCTTTGACTAGTTCACTAAATGACTTTTTCACAACTCTTTAACAATTATTGGATGACAAAATTCCGTAAACAAATTGATTTTGTGAGTGACTTTGGTCACTAGATGCCACCCCATAGTAATTCTCTCACAAGTATCCCCGTTCCCATTATCATCGTAAACCAGCCAAATGCCTTTCGCAAGTTTTGGGATGAAAAGTAACCGACTAGTCTGTTTCCAATCAAGATCCCAATGACCGATAAAAGGGCTATGGTGAGAAGGAACTGCCAGGCGATGTCTAGATTCATCACGTCACCTGTAAAACCCAGCAGCGAGTTAATTCCAATAATAAAGAGCGAAGTTCCGGTGGCAACTTTCATTGGCAAGCCTGCAAGTAGCACAAGTGCAGGAATAATAAGAAAACCTCCACCAGCTCCAACCAAACCGGTCAACAATCCAATGCCAACACCCTGTATTACAAGCTGCAGCACACGTTTTGATCCTACCTTCTGTGTGAGCTCCCTTCTTCCCTTTATCATGGAATATGACGTGGCAATCATGAGCAAAGCGAAAAGACCCAGTACCAATATTCGCTTCGTGAACGCAAATGAGTCTAGGGTCAAAACAATATCAGGGATTGAAGGCACAATCCACTTTCTAGTGATAAAGACTGAGGCCAAACTAGGAATTCCGAAAGTTAAGCCAGTTCTAAAATCAATGTGCTTTGCCTTGTATTTGGGAATAATGCCCACCAGACTTGTGGTACCAACAATGAAGAGTGAATAGGCTGTAGCGGGCACTACCTCCATTTTAAATAGGTAAACCAGAATCGGTATGGTCAAGATAGAACCTCCGCCTCCAAGCAGTCCCAGGGTAACGCCAATCAAAACCGCACCGATAAATCCTGCTATTTCCAATGTGTTGGTTTAGGCATAAGAATGGTCAAAGTTTGCAACTTAATTGCCAAATGACAGTGACTGTAGTCACTAGAGATCAAAGCCGATCAAATTCCACAATGAATGCATCAGGAAATTTTTTCTTCAGCTCTGGAAGGAAGCCGGAGGCCTTGCTTCGATTTGGAAATTGCCCAACAATGAGGCTATAGTATTTGACACCATTGAGAATCTTCACTTGCACTGCAACCTTCTTTTTGTAGGACTGCTTAAGGTTTTCAGACAACCTCATCAAGTTCACCAATTCCTGGTAGGTGCCTATTTGCACACCAAAGCCTTTGGGTTTTAGCCTGGAGATAGAAAGATCATAAAACTCCTTTTCATCTACAGACACGCGATCAATCGGCACCGATTGTGTTTTGCCTTTTCCGTCACCGGCATCGATCACCTCAATTTTCACGTCAGCCAGCCCAAGGTTAATAAAATCCAATTCCTCGGCAGCGGACTTAGACAAATCAATAATACGACCGTCTACATAAGGTCCGCGATCGTTAATTACTACGTCTACTGTCTTGTTATTTGCTGTATTGGTTACCCGCACCTTAGTTCCAAACGGCAAAGTTTTATGTGCTGCGGTAGCCTTGCTGTGCTTGTACTTTTCTCCACTGGCTGTGGTGCGCCCTTCAAACTTATCTGCATAGTAGGATGCTTTGCCGCTCTGGGTTTGCGCCAATGATGAAAACGAACAGAGCAAGAGTAAGAAAGTGCTTCTTATGAAGGTTTGCATAGTCTTTAAAATAAGTTCAAAAAGTCGTCTTAAAGTTAACTCAATAAATCAGAGACCGAAAATTGGGATATCAGCAATTTAACATACCTTTGCCCTGCAAATAATGAGTCCTAATATTATTTGCCATGACCCCTCTTAATTCTTCCAAATTTCTCTTTGAAGCGCTCACCTATGATGACGTGCTTTTGGTTCCTGCATACTCCGAAGTCTTACCAAGAGAAACTGATATATCTACCCACCTTACCAGCGGAATAAAACTCAATATTCCTATTATCTCCGCTGCCATGGATACAGTGACCGAGGCAGAGTTGGCAATTGCCATGGCGCTTGAGGGTGGCCTTGGATTCATTCACAAAAACATGACCGTAGAAGCGCAGGCAGCGCAGGTGAGGAAAGTAAAACGCTCACAAAGCGGAATGATCCTGGATCCAATTACCCTGATGATAAACTCCACCTTGCGCGATGCAGAGAACATCATGCGCGAATTTAAAATAGGTGGGATTCCTATTGTGGACGGGAATGGGAAACTCGTGGGTATTATCACCAACCGCGACTTGCGATTCCAAAAGGACATGAGCAAGCCGGTGGAAAAAATTATGACCACTGAAAATCTCATCACCGCTCAAGATGGAATTACCCTGGAGAAAGCAGAGGTTATCCTACAGAAATATAAAATTGAGAAACTGCCAATTGTAAATAAGAAGGGTAAGCTCACCGGGCTAATCACATTTAAGGATATTCAGAAAAAGAAAAATAAGCCCAACGCCTGTCACGATACTTTTGGCAGACTCCGGGTAGGCGCGGCAGTAGGGGTTACGCCAGATATATTTGACCGAATCACAGCACTTAAAGTGGCTGGGGTAGATGTCATAAGTATTGATACAGCCCATGGACATCACAAGTTCGTAATCGATAATGCGAAAAAAGTTAAGCAGAAATTTCCCGAAGTAGAACTGATTGTGGGCAACGTGGCAACTGGCGAGGGTGCCAAAGTGCTGGCCAAGGCTGGGGCCGATACTGTAAAAGTGGGTGTGGGTCCTGGAAGTATTTGTACCACCAGAATTGTGGCGGGAGTGGGACTTCCACAACTATCAGCCGTATATGAAGCGGCAAAGGCCCTGAAGGGATCGGGAACGAAGGTGATCGCAGATGGAGGCATTAGATTTTCAGGAGATATAGTGAAGGCAATCGCAGCTGGAGCTGACAGCGTGATGGTAGGTTCACTGCTTGCCGGCACTGTGGAGGCACCCGGTGAAATGATATTATACGAAGGACGCAAGTTTAAGTCTTATCGGGGGATGGGTTCAGTTGAGGCTATGGACAAGGGCTCAAAGGACAGATATTTTCAGGATGTGGAGGATGACATTAAGAAACTCGTACCAGAGGGCATTTCGGGTAGGGTGCCATATAAGGGCAATGTTTCAGAAGTGCTCTTCCAGCTCATGGGCGGACTAAGGGCTGGTATGGGTTACTGCGGGGCCAAGACGATTTCGAAGCTGAAAGGAGCAAAATTCGTAAAGATCACCGCGGCAGGGGTGCATGAGAGTCATCCTCATGATGTGTCTATTACCCAAGAGGCTCCAAACTATAGCCGTAATTAGCGATTTTTTAGAGTCTTGCAGCATTCCTCCAATCGGTCGGATTTTCTAGGCTAAGCGGCTTTTCCTATTATTGTAGGGCCAATTTCTAATTGGCTCATTTTTTTTACACAAAAGCCCAATTTTGCGCGCCAAAGCCATTACACGACTGCTCTTTTTAGGCTCATTCATCGCCTGGATTGTACTGGTTTTTGCCGATGTGACGGTCCTTTTTAGCGATATCAGAGGCCTTAACCCCGACATACCAGTATGGTTACCACGGGTGATGTTTGTGCTTTATGTGCTGAGCGTCTTCTACTACTATCGATTTAAGATTGAGTTTGAAGAGAGCTTAAACTTCACTGATCTTCTTTGGAAGGTGTTCGCAACTGGGCTTATCGTAACGGTTGGTTCGCTTTCCTTGCGTTTTGTGCTTTTCCTACTAGGCAGCACCAAATTGCCAGAGAACGTGCTATTCACTGATGTAGTATATCAGATCAATCTCGCACTTTTTATCAGTTTTCTCATTGCAGCTTTCACCGCATGGAAGCGACTCATACTTTATCAGAAGTCGAAGTGGCTCATTAGAAGCTGGCGTGTCTTTGAAATCACCTTGCTTTTTGCGTTGATATACGACAGCTTCAATCTGGGACTGGGCGCCTCTTTCGGCACCATCATCGCGGTCGCGCTAGGAGGGATGGCCCTACTACTTTCCGCAAACATGAAGTGGGTGGCCTACCTAAACTTCAAACAAAAATGGACCAGCCTTCTACTACTTTTACTTACCTTCTTTTACCTGGGATACTTCTTTTACTCAGTGACCAGACTGTCAGATACGGTGGGCGCGCAGTCTACTTCATTCGTAGATTTTAGGTCACAGATTTTTAATCTGTCGATGTTTGGCTTTATTATCGTTTACAGTTTGTTCTCCTTTCTTGTTATCCTTTTCAATCTTCCGACCTCCTCTGTTTTCGAACAAAAATTAGAGGAGGTAGTCAACTTCCAAAGAATTAGCCAGTCTATACAGACTGAGCAAGACGAAGAAAGTGTATATAATATATTGCTAGAAAGTTCGGTGAGTTCAGTGTTTGCCGATGCGGCATGGCTTGAGATAAAGGTTGTGACCGAGGAGTCCAAACACTTCACTTACAATATAGAGGAGGCGGAGGCAAAGCTCATACAAGATCATGTGCTGAACAACAATATTAAAGGTGTCCTTGATCAGGGTGTCGACAAAACAAAAAACCTTTCCAAACATCTTGGCTCTCTCAAGGGTTCGAGATTCAGGTCATTGCTAGCATTTCCTATAGTGGTAAAGGGTGAGACTATTGGTACGCTGGCACTCCTAAAGGAATTGCCAGATGGTTTTAATAAGGAGATGACACGCATTGTTTCTACCTTTGCCAATCAGGCGGGAATTTCCATAGAGAACTTCAGGTTGCTGGAAGAGGCCTTTCAGAACGAGCGCTACAAAGAGGAACTCAAGATTGCCAAGATGGTTCAGAAGAGCCTTCTGCCTGAGCGGCTAGAGAAGGATGATGATTTTTCTATCACCGCTTTCTCGCAATCTGCTGATGAAGTGGGAGGCGACTACTATGATACCATTAGGGTAAACGAGAACCAGGTGGCGTTAATCATTGCGGATGTGTCTGGAAAGGGAACCACCGCAGCATTTCACATGTCGCAAATGAAGGGAATCTTTCATAGCCTTGCGCAGCAAGAACTCGATCCTAAAGAATTTATGGTGCGGGCTAATCAGGCGCTGGTGTTTTGCCTGGAACGAGGTTCTTTCATTTCTGCCATCTATTTTGTTATTGACAAGTCGAAGAAGAGAATTACGTATGCAAGAGCGGGGCATTGCCCGGTGCTATACTTCAAGGCTAGTAATAATTCAACATCGTATCTTGAAGACAAGGGCGCTGCCTTGGGCATGGTCAAAAACAAGAGTTATTGCAACCTTATAGAAGTGAATGAATTGAAGTACCAGTCAGGTGATGTCATGTTGCTTTACACAGACGGCATCACGGAGGCCAACGACAATAAAGGCGAAGAGTTTGGATACGAAAGGTTAGAGGCTACTTTGAAGGAAGTTAAGGATCAAGACGTGAAGAAGATCCAGGAGCATCTAATTTCAAAATTGTATGAGTACACGGGTACCGATGAAATTAATGACGACTACACCACAATGATTGTGAAGTTTACGTGATGGAACATATAAAATATAAAAACGTTATTTAGTTATGGTTCAAATTAAAAGACTGCAGGAGGACGGTATTGATACCTTGGCCATCTTTGGGGACATTGATGCCAGTTCTTCTATTGAATTAGACCTGTCCATCGCCAAGAGCATTGGTGAAGGTTACAAAAAGATACTGATCGACTGCAGTTCGCTAGAGTACATATCCTCTGCGGGCCTTGGAGTGTTCATGTCTTATATTGAAGAATTCAAAGACAAGCAGATTTGCATGGTAATGTTTGGGCTTAATGAAAAGGTCGCCAATAACTTTTCAATCTTGGGTTTGGCTGACTTGCTACAAATAAGAAATAGTAAAGAAGAGGCAAAGCAACTTATCAATGAACTATCGGTATAACATAGGGTGCAGCCTCAGCAATCTCAAGGGAATACGAGAGTTTATTCGTACTTCACTGGCTGATCATGGCATATCAGAGCTGGAACTCAGCGCATTGATTTTGGCAATTGACGAGATGTGCTCCAATCTGATGATACACGCCCATCATTGCAATCCAGAGCATGTACTTGAACTACGTATCCTTGAACCCGACAAAGGTGTATTGGTCTTTGAAATAATTGATGACGGCAGTCTCTTCGATATCAATAAATTTAACGAGCCAAACGTTGATAATTTGATTCATGAAAAGCGAAAGGGAGGACTGGGAATTCGATTGGTCAAATCAATTATGGACAAGATAGAATACGTTTCCCGCAATGGTAAGAATGTTTGTATCCTCACAAAGCACTTCAAAAATTAGCTACATTTCAAATAGAGTATGAAAACGAGACTACTGAAAATCGCCTCTCTTATTGTTTTTGCCACGGCACTGCTTATATCTTGTGTTAAAGATTCAAAGCCAGTAAGTCTGGGGGAAATAGATAGCTTGAGGTTGTACGACATGGATAGTGTTTCACTCCAATTCACATCGGAGGATATGAGAAATTCACTACTCACTGTAATATTTAATCCCTGGTGTGATCACTGCCAAGCACAGGCAGAGGAATTTTATAAAGGGATGAATAAACTGAAGGATGTAAGAATCGTAATGATAGGAGCTGTTCCAATTGAGGGGATCAAAGAATTTGGAGTGAAGTACGGTCTCAGCAACTTTGAAAATGTAACCTTCACGTATGCCAGTCCCGTCCATTTATACAAGGAGTATGGGGCCATTCCGATGCCCTATTTGAGGCTATATGATAAGAATTTGAAGTTTGTGAAGGACTTTAAGAGCACAACACCAGTCAACGAAATTTTGTCATACGTTCAGTAGTTAGTATCATCCACCGTTAAAGCTTTAGATCACCTTGCTTCGTTTGAGAATACCTTTCGCGCATAAGTCTCTGCTGTTCGTTTGCTTGATCTCCTCGAGTCTTTTTGCTCAGATGGTAAATGAGAAGAATGAGAAAGAGACAACGCTATTTACAGTGGGGACAAAAAGTATCTCCAATGACGAGTTCGCGTATTTGTACAAGAAAAATCATCAGAATGGTGAAGAATTTTCAGGTGAAAGTATAGATGAGTATCTGGACTTGTTCATAAAATTTAAACTCAAAGTAGCAGAGGCTGAATCCAGAGGGATGGATACCACCAAGGCTTTTGTGAAGGAACTGAGTGGATATAAAGAAGAATTAAAACGGCCTTATCTGGCCAAGGAAGATGAGTTGGAGCGCCTGGCAAAGCAAGCCTATCAGCGCATGCAAGAGGAGGTAAAGGCGTCACACATTTTGATCAGTGTTAAACCGGATGCGCCACCACCAGATACGCTAAATGCCTATCAAGAGATACTGGCGATAAAAGAAAGGCTGGATCAGGGAGAGCGTTTTCAAAGCTTGGCACAAGAAAAATCGGATGATCCATCTGCTAAAACGAATGGGGGAAATCTCGGTTATTTTACCGCGCTGCAAATGGTATTTCCATTTGAAGAAGCAGCATTCAGTGGTACGATTGGCGAAGTGACAGGTCCTATTCGCACGAGGTTCGGTTATCATTTACTCAAAATTGAGGACAGGCGTCCCTCCAAGGGCCAGGTCGAAGTTTCTCACATTCTCGTCAGAGGTGATGGTGCAGAATCAAAAAAGATAATTGATAACGTGTACGCGAAACTTCAGCAGGGAGAGCAATGGAATGACTTATGTGCAAAGTATTCTCAAGATCCGGGGACCAAAGATGCGGGGGGAAGGCTGAAGCCATTTGGTACAGGGGCACTTTCCTCTGCACCTACTTTTGAAGAGGTAGCGTTCTCCTTGGAGAATTCGGGAGACATATCGGAGCCTATTCTTACTCCTTTTGGATGGCATGTGGTGAGGCTTGAGAGAAAAATACCCATGCCTACATATGGGGAAATGGAAGAGTCGTTGAAGCGCAGGATTGCCAGGGACGAAAGGATGCAAATATCAAAATCGAAGGCGCTGACAGAAAAGAAGCAAAGACTTAGATTCACGGAGAATGCAAGCGTGAAATCAACTCTATTAGAATTAGCAGACTCGACCTTGACGCAAGGGAAGTGGAATGTAGTGAAAGAGGATCTGCCAGGTCATGATGTTCTATTTCAAGTGGGTGAAAAGCCCTACGCAGTCTCAAATTTTTTGCAATACGTAAGCCAAAATCAAAGGAGCACGAATCAGCAGCCAAATGCCTATTTTCATCAGTTGTACGACCAGTTTGTGGTGCAAACGCTTGATGAAGCTGAAGACTTGCAGCTGCAAAAGGAGCATCCAGAATACAGAAGGCTTGTTACGGAATATCGAGAGGGGATTCTTTTGTTTAGTATAATGGAAGAGGAGATCTGGATACGAGCCTCTGAAGATTCAGTGGGTCAGCGGAAGTACTACGAGGAGCATTCAGAAAAGTACAAAGTGGGAGAAAGGATCGAAGCGCAATTTTTTGCAAGCAATGACACGTCACTTCTGGAAGAGGTGAAAAGCCAGCTAATCGCAGGTGATAGTCTCGAAGGTGATGCAAAAGACAGGTTCCTTGAGATTCAACAACTAAAGTTGTTCGAGCGATACGATCATGTGGTGATTGATAGGGTGCCTTGGTCTGTGGGGTGGCATGAAGTAGAAGCAAATGAAATACATTATCTTGTGGAGGTAAGAAAAATTATTCCTCCCGGAGTCAGGAGTTTTAAGGAGACAAGGGCCAATGTGATTTCAGACTATCAGGATTATTTAGAGAAGGCTTGGCTTCAGAATTTGAAGATGAAATACCCCGTCAAAATCAATAAGAAAAATAAAAAGGAGGTAGTGAAAGCTATTCTTGCTAGCCAATAAACATGAAAATGTATGCGTGGATTTAGCCTTCTTATGTGCATCGTAACAACGCTACTGAGTAGTTGTGATCTCATTCGAATGAAAAAGGAGCAAAGCCTAGAGGACAATTCAAGACGTGCCGTTGCGCGGGTCAATGATACCTTCTTGTACCTTGATGAATTGGAAGGCATTGTTTCTTCAAATGTTCCAAAGGAAGATAGCGTGGCGAGACTTACTGCCTATGTGAACAGTTGGATTCGTAAACAACTTCTGATAAATGAAGCCTTGAAACGGATTGATATCAATGAAGCCGAGGTAGAGCGGAAGATCCTGGATTATCGATATAGTCTTATTGGGTATCAATTTCAAAAACTCTATGTGCAGCAAAACATGACCGATAGTGTTTCGAGTGCTGAAATTGAAGAATACTACAGAAGCAACCTCGACAATTTTGTGCTGAAGCAGAACATTATAAGAGGTGCCTATATAAAAGTGCCACAGAGCGCACCACGCACCAATAGAATCAAGGACTTGATTCTTTCAAACAAAGAGAAAGACAAGGATGACCTAAAGTCGTATTGCATTAGCTTTTCTACAGCGTATCACCTCAGCGATTCGAGTTGGATAGAATTCGACAAATTGGTGGTCAATTCGCCCCTAGCTGAAATCCCAAACAAAATTCAATTCTTAAAAAGCTATCCATACTATGAAACAAATGATGCCGCATTTTTGTACTTCTTGAAGATTGATGCGTATAAGATTTCAGACAATGTTTCTCCACTGGAGTTCGTTAAAGAGGACATAAAAAATATTATTATTAACAAAAGAAAAGTAGAACTTGCGCGGAAATTGGAAGAAGAAGTGTATGAAAAAGCGGCAGAAAAGAGAGATTTTGAGATTTTCAATTAAGATCGCCTTTTTGATGATGTGGTGTGTTGCGGTGTCACCCAAATTGGGGGCTCAAGACAACCCTGGTTTTGTGGTGGATAAGATCATCGCCAAGGTTGACAATTACATCGTTCTGAAGTCTGACCTTGAAGGTAGTTACCAAAGCTATCTCGCAGACGGAAATCCGCCTTCTCCTGATGCCAAGTGCGCCCTCTTAAATCGACTTATTGTAAATAAGCTGATGGTCGCCAAGGCTGAGATTGACTCTGTAGTCGTGACGGATGAAGAGGTAGATCAAAATACCACACGCAGGATGCAATTGATTTTACAAAATTCTGGCAATTCTCCCGAGGAGCTTGAGAGGGCTTATGGTAAGACAATGGATGAAATCCGGCTGGACTTGCGTGATCAAATAAGGGAACAGTTGTTGGGAAATCAAATGACAGCAAAGATTACAGACGAAATCTCTGTGACACCGGCAGATGTAAGGAAATTCTTTAATAAAATTCCTACAGATAGCTTGCCATTCTATTCATCAGACGTTGAGGTGGCGCAAATTGTGAAGATTGTGGGTGTGAGTGAGTCTCAAAAGGCGGAAACAAGAAGAAGACTTAATGAACTTCGGGAAAGAATAATTCAAGGTGAAAATTGGAATGAGCTTGCGAGAAAATACTCTGAAGATCCTAGTGCTCAGTACAATGGCGGTGAGATGGGTTATGTAGGAAGAGGACAGATGGTTCCCACTTTTGAAGCAACGGCTTTTAGATTGCGTAAGGGCGAGATTTCGGAGCCGTTCGAATCATTATTTGGATTTCACATTATGCAATTGATTGACAGACGAGGCAATGAATATAATTCCAGGCATATTCTCATTGCACCTACGCCATCTGCGGATGACATTAGCCGTACGGAGAAATTCCTGGATAGTTTAAGGCTTGCCATCGTTGGGGATAGTATCAAATTCGAAAAGGCAGCCAAAGAATTTTCTGATGATATGCAAACGAAGAACCAAGGTGGTTTTTTTACTGATGCAGATGGAGGCACAAAGATTTCAATAAAAGAAATCGACCCGGTAGTTTATTTTGCCATAGATACTATGAAAGTAAACGGAGTCAGTAAACCAATCACCTATAGAACAGACGATGGAAAAGATGCCGTTCGTATACTGTACTTCAAAACCAAACTTCCTCCGCATCAGGCCAATCTAAAGGATGATTGGCATAGAATCCAGGCAGCAGCACTTGCTGAAAAGAAAGATATCGCGCTGGAGAATTGGTTTGGAAAGGCAAGGGCTGATGTCTTTATTAACATCTCACCAGAGTACAACAGTTGCAATCTGTTGGAGTAGAAAAATTACAACCCGAACTTTAATAGATAATAATGGCTCCTAATTATTCGAGTGATGTAGAAGCGGCTGATGCCTTAGCAGAATCATATAAAAAGCTTAGAAGTGAAATTGCAAAGGTCGTGGTGGGTCAGGATGATGTGGTTAAACTTCTTCTTACCTCAATTTTTTGCCAGGGACATTCTCTCTTAGTAGGTGTGCCAGGTTTGGCAAAGACACTCCTGGTGCATACCCTTGCTACTTCACTAGATTTACAATTCAAAAGAATACAATTCACTCCAGACTTGATGCCCTCCGATATCGTGGGCGCTGAGACGATGGACAAAGAGCGCAACTTTCATTTTGTGAAGGGCCCTGTGTTTACCAACATCATATTGGCGGATGAAATCAATAGGACGCCACCAAAGACGCAGGCTGCGCTGCTGGAGTCCATGCAAGAGTACGCTGTTACCATTGCGGGGGAGTCCTATCAACTCCCCAAACCATTTTTTGTGCTAGCCACGCAAAATCCCATTGAGCAGGAGGGAACCTATCCGCTGCCAGAGGCACAATTGGACAGATTTATGTTCAATATCTTTTTGGATTATCCTACCTATGACCAGGAGGTTAATATTGTGAAGAACACAACTGTGGATGACATTCAAAAAGTAGAGAAAGTTTTAAATGCCGAGGAGATCATGGCGTTTCAACATCTTGTAAGGAGAGTGCCTATTGCAGACAATGTGGTAGAGTATGCTGTGAAGTTGACGCACTTAACAAGACCAGGAGTGAATGGGTCAACTATAGCCAACGAACTTCTTGAATGGGGAGCTGGCCCACGCGCTTCCCAATTCCTTGTGCTGGGAGCAAAATGTAATGCATTGCTACAGGGCAAATACTCACCCGATATTGAAGATATACAAGCTATCGCCAAGCCAGTATTGCGTCATCGCATTGTAAGAAACTTCAAAGCAGAAGCCGAAGGAGTGACAGTCGATGGAGTTATCGAAAAGCTGCTCGCGAGCTAGTGCCACTCCAGCTATTATTAAGTACAAATACAGTGGCACAGTGCTCGTTCCAGCAGGGTTCTTAGCATTGACACTAGCATCATTTAGCTGTACGGCACTAGTACTTTTCTTGAAATCTTCTCACCATTGCCATTGAGAAGCCAACCATGAGTACGCAGGTGCCAAGCCAAAGCAAGTTGATGAATGGTTTTTCCATCGCCTTGATAATGACCCAGTCCTTTTGTCGAGAATTGAGCGCTAACGTGAATTCGTTAGTCTCGGGATGAATATTTAGCAGCGTGATTTTAATTCCGAGTTCTCCGATTTCAGAGGATATCCTCCCTACCTGCGTCTTGTCTTTTATTAGAAAAATTGGTTCCGCATAGTAAGTGTCCCTTTCGCCTTGCACACTGATCCTTGCCTCTACCGCAGCATCCTCATCACGCAAGGTGATGCCTTCAATTTTATCAATGCGATGTACGTCTTGCAGCGCTGCCACATAATCATTCACGAAAAACTGCTCACCGGCTTTCACCCTTACTTCTTCAGTTTCACTCCACTCCACTTCAGCTTCTCGATTCATTGGCGCAGACACGTGCGTATACAAATCTCTGGACACACCTCGGCTAATATCTGGTGAAGCGATGAAGCCTCCCATGGCAGGGTTGATTTGCACTCTGGGATAAAGGACCGCAGCCACTTCCTCTCCTTTTCTTAATTCAATTTCGTAGTACGTATTTTCTGGATATATCTCAAAAGTGTCTTTGGCGCTGTAATGCTTTTTTTCTTTGAAGTAGATATCTCGCTTCGCTACAACCAAGTAGGGATCAAAGGTCAATTCGATGTCACCCTTCTTCACATAAATGTTTTTGTTTTTTGCTTCGATTCGCTCGCCAAGAAATTCGATGTCGTAACCAGCCATGGAGCGTGGCTCGTTGATGAAGAGCAATAGGTTGTCGCGGTTGAACTCTGTTGGAAGTTCTTTCGAGATAAGCATGCCCGTGTTGTTTAATGAAACCACGTTGGAATATCCTGCAGAGAACATAATTCCGATAAGGGCCATCCCAATTCCGATGTGAGCCAATGCACCTCCAGATAGTTTTGGATTAACTTTCAGAACACCAGCAAGGACTTTAAGGTTGGAGATTATAATGTAAACACCGGCCAGGGTCAAAATCATGTAGGAGGGTGTTCTTATTCCGGCTAGCGTAATTATCAAAGCAAAAACAATCAGCGTAACTAGAAAAGGACCAAGCAAGGCTTTCTTGAGACTCTCCTTGTCTATCCTTTTCCACCAAAAGAATTGGCCTGTACCTGAAATCAGTGCAACTGCAACCCCAAACCAAAGTTGAAACTTGGAATAGAAGCTTACCTGGTCTGCCGGTGGAGCGAGATTGGATGTGCCTCCAAAAATCTCCACAATGCTGTTGTAAACCGGAATCGAAGTAGGGATCAATACCTGAAATCCCATCAGGCAGAGGGTTGTAGCGCCAAGGAAGATCCAGAATTCGCGGGAGTACACGGAAGCCTCTTTTTCGGAAGATGGAATCTCCTTCCACCGCGCAATCGCCAGCCAAACGGAGGCAATTGTGAAAAAAAGAAGGTAAATCAGCAACTGGCCAGACAAGCCCAGATCCGTAAAAGAGTGCACGGAGGAGTCGCCCAAAATGCCGCTTCTGGTGAGGAAGGTAGAGTACAGAATCAAAATGAATACGCTGATCACCAGAATAATCGAGCTCTTAAGGGCTGTCTGGCTATTCTTGTAGGTGATCATGGTGTGTATTGCTGCGATAAGGATCAGCCAGGGCACGTAGACGGCATTTTCCACAGGATCCCAGTTCCAGTAGCCGCCAAAATTGAGTGTCTCATAGGCCCAATAACCGCCCATCAGGATGCCAAGACCTAGCACGGCCCCACCAAATAGCGCCCACGGAAGTGCAGGTTTGATCCATTCCTTGTATTTCTTCTCCCACAAGCCCGCAATACAAAAGGCAAAAGGGACAATCGTGGCAGCAAAACCCAGGAAAAGCGTGGGCGGATGAATCACCATCCAATAATTCTGCAGAAGTGGATTTAATCCGCTCCCATCCTTAGGAATGAAATCGGGGTCCAGCTGAAAGATTGGATCGTCCAGCGCGTCTCTAAGGAGGATAAATGGTGAGCTTCCCAATTTGATGTTGATTAACGGAAGGACTACACCCAAAACCATTGAAACCAAGAATGCCTGGACCAGTGAAAAGACGATCATTACAGGTGCTTCCCATTCTTTTTGCGTGCGAATTACAAATACCCCCAGCACTGCCTGCCAGAATATCCAAAGGAGAAAACTTCCCTCTTGCCCTTCCCAAAAACAAGAAACCATATAGTGCGCAGGCAAATGTCTGGACGAATGACTATAGGCGTAATGATATTCGAAATAGTGGTTGTATATGATGTAGAATAGAGAGAAAAAGACCCCTGCGATTGCTACCAGGTGTAGATAGAACGCGACCCTGGCATTGCTGACCCAAGCCGCTTTCTGAATTGCGTCTTGTGTTGTCTTAGATTTCCAATAAGAGAAGGCAGCAACCAGAGAGGTCACAAAGGAAATGATAACAAAAAGGTGACCGAGGCCACCAATGAAATAGTGAATCATGAATTACAGTTCTCTTTCCTCAAATTAAACTCCCGCGTTGACTTTTTGTTCCTGATACTTTGAGGGGCACTTCATCAATATCTTGTTAGCGACAAAGTGCTGGTCTTGGTACCCACCAATTACTACCACATTTTCTGATCGCGTGAAGTCAGGAGGCATTGGCTCGTTATAAAATACATTTTGCTCCTTGCCTTGATCATCTACTAAAATAAAAGAGAAGGATAAGTTGTCAGGGGCATTGCGCAACCCTACGATATGACCATTTTCATCTTTCTTTAGTTGCCCCACCACATGGATGCTAGTCGTATTACCGGTTGACGCCATTTCGTAAGCTTGGTCGAAATTGACGTAGGTACTTGCGTCCCCTGCGGTTGTGATGATTATTCCAATTGCTGCGGCAATAACCACAATGGCAAAAATGTGTGATTTTTTCATTGATTCTCAACTTTTGCGAGTGCAAAGGTAGGCAAAAACTTGAGATTTTGGACCTAAAATTACTCCGATGGTGCGCTATGATTGCGACTGTTTCTTTTCGTTCAATCGACCCTCCAGGTTTCGAACCTTACGATCCATTGCGATAAGATAAACTATGAGACCGGTTAAAATTAGCGTGAGAATGGCCACAACCACATAGATTTTGCCTTCAGCGCGCATGGTGTCTGCCATTTCAATTTCTGACTGCGCAAAAGTTTGTGTGACAACCAGAGAAAGAGCGGTAAAGAATAGTGTTCTAAGCATGGTCTTCAAGTTCTAAAATTTTTTCCTCAATATTTCGAATTCTAACTCTAAGTGTGGCGATCCAAACCCCAAGCAGAATCCAACCAGCAACCGCAGGATAAAAAACCATGCGCATCTTGCTATCCAGGTCATACATATTGAAGCCTGGGTTCCCGCCACTACCCGGATGCATAGAGCTCGTCATTCGTGGAATGATAAAAATTAGTGGGATCATTGCTGCAAATGCAAAGATGTTGTAAACCGCGCTTAATCTGGCTTTTTGTTCTTGGTTATCGATGGAACCTCGAAGAACAAAGTAGGCCAGGTAAACCAACAAGGCGATGGCTGCCCCATTTTGTTTTGGGTCACCGTGCCAAGGGCTACCCCAGGTGTAATTGGCCCAGATCATACCAGTGAAAATACCCAATAGGCCAAACAGCAATCCGGTATTCGCAAATTCATACGACACGATATCGTTGGCGGATTCTGGACGCTTTAGGTATTTTATGGCATATATGGTGGAGACAAGAAACATCACTACCATTCCAAACCACATGGGCACATGGAAGTATAGGGCACGGATCGTTTCGTTTACGATGGCCAGGCGAGGCACGTTGAATAAGAATCCAGCTACCACAGTATACGATAACAAGATTACAGACAATACTTTCCACCAATACTTTTGCCTTGACGATGTGCTGATGTGCTGATGTTTTGATGTTTTCACTGGAATGATCTTCTTGGTATTGCTTATTCTCTATTACTTTCTGCCGGTACTAATGACAAATGACTTTGGACTAAGGCTTAACTCCGCCAAATATAAGGGAACAGTAAATAGGACATGGCTGTGACCAGGCAGTTTATAGCGAACAGCGTAACCAACTCATCCCAGTTGGCATCCCATCCCAATCCATCAATGCAGTTCTTAGTAACCTTGATCGACATCAAGAGGATAGAAATGACGATTGGAAAGCTTAGTACTGCCATCAAAATCGTACTGTTATTGGCTTTGGCCGCAATGCTCGAAAGGAGAGTTAAGGAAGAGGCAAATCCAAAAGAGGTCAAGAGAATGGTAGCAGCAAAGATGGACTGGTCGAATATCGGATTGCCAAGAAAAAGGATAAACAAAATAAATCCCGAAAAGGAGAGCAGGCTGCAAAGCAGAAAGTTGTAAACAATCTTAGAGAGGATGATGGCGGAAGGGTTAGCAATAGCGTAATAGTATATTTCTCTGCCTTTGCGTTCACCGATAAAACTTTTGGCCACGGAGTTTACGACAGTAAAAAGTATTGTAATCCAAAACAAGGCGCTCCAAACTAGCGGGGTTACCAGATTTTGGCGGAGATTAAAAGTGAGATAGCAGATAAAAGCCGTGCTGACAAGGTAGAGGAGCAGCCCGGAGATGACCGACTTCCTTCTGAGTTCTAAGGTGAATTCCTTTTTAAAAAGGGTAGTAATCAATTTTTTATGGCTTGACTGGGGTGTTCTTCCGCAAAGCGCACCAATTTGCGAATCGATTTGAAGGCAATCATGATGCCTACCAGAAATAGGCCTAGTGTAGCTCCAGCCGCTAAAGAAACGGATTTCTTCGGCCACACGGGTTTATCAAATTGAGTGAATCCCTCCACAAGCTGAACGCTATTCGCTTCAAGAAATTCTTTTTCGTACTCCCCTTTTTGTCTTGTAAGTTCCACGATTTTCGAATTCACCTCAGTTGGGTCAAACATTACTGTTCCTCTGTTGTTTTTGAAAAAGTCCCCTTTGTATACATTAGCTTTGAATTCCTCAAGCGATTCAATTTCAGCTTGCGTCTTTGTTATCAGTTCCTCGAATGATTTTTTCTTCTGCTCATCTCGTACTTTCACAAAATCATTTTGTCGCAAGAAGGTTAGAATTCCGTTTTGCAGATCGGGAAGTGCATTTTGGTCGTTTAACTCGACTGTAATAAGGAAGAATTTTTTAGCTTCTTCACTTGAAGGTTTGTCTTTAAGAGCGCTCTCTATTGTAATCTTACCAATGGACATTGCGCTCGATTCATCAATATTCAATTTTGAAATGAGCCCTTCGTAGTTTCTTTCTTGGACCAAGTCTTGAAGCGTTTCAAAAATCTTTTCGCTATATGATTCAGTGAGAATATCTGAACTGATCATCATTTTGCTCTCATAAACCTTTGGAGCCAGGGAAGCATAGGCATAACCAAGCCCGGTACCGACCAGGAAGAAAACGATGATTTGGAGAAGATTCCGCTTCAACAGCAGCACCATTTTCACCAAGAGCTCTACCAAATCTATTTCATCGTTGTTTACCTGCTTTTCCATGGTTCCAATTTGGGCCGAAAATTAGGCATTATATTAAAATCCACCTAAAATCTTAGTTTTGCAGTTCATTTTGAATTGATGTCCAAAGAAAAGGTTTTGGTGACCGGTGCTGCCGGTTTTATAGGTTTCCATCTCTCTAAGCGCTTAGTAGATGCAGGTTACGGGGTGGTGGGTTTAGATAATATGAATGCCTATTATGAAGTCAGTCTAAAGGAGGCAAGACTAAAAGCATTGCAGGAACAAGAGGATTTCCAATTCGTCAAAGCAGATTTGGCAAATAAGAACGCACTTGATAAGCTATTTAAGGAAAATAGTTTCCAGTATGTAATCAATCTGGCTGCCCAGGCAGGCGTACGTTACTCGCTAGAAAATCCGCAGGCATATATCGATAGTAATATTCAGGGCTTTATCAATATTCTGGAATGTTGTCGGCACCATAAGCCAGCACACCTTATCTATGCTTCATCAAGTTCCGTGTATGGAGCCAACACCAAAATGCCTTTCTCAGTCCATCACAATGTGGATCACCCCCTCTCGCTGTATGCAGCTACAAAAAAGGCAAATGAATTGGTGGCCCATACCTATTCCAGTTTGTATGATCTGCCTACCACGGGCTTGCGGTTTTTTACGGTTTATGGCCCCTACGGTCGTCCTGATATGGCGCTGTTTCTTTTCACCAAGGCTATCTTGGAAGGGAAACCAATCGATGTGTACAACCACGGTAAAATGAAAAGAGATTTCACCTATGTAGATGATATTGTGAGTGGAATTGAACGATTAATTCCCACCATCCCTACCTCGGATAAATCATGGAATGGTCATGAGCCAGACCCTGCAACCAGCTTTGCTCCCTACAGAGTCTTTAACATTGGTAATAATAAACCTGTCGAACTCCTAAGGTTTATTGAGGTGCTTGAGGAGAAGCTTGGAAAGAAAGCGATTAAGAACCTCATGCCTATTCAGCCAGGAGATGTTCCTGAGACTTATGCCGATATCGAAGCGCTCGAACAGGCGGTTGGATTTAGGCCTTCGACTTCTATTGAAGAGGGGGTAGGAAAATTTGTTGAGTGGTACAGGGGTTATTATAAAGTGATTTGATTTTTTTCAAATGAATAATTAACCACAGAGAGCACAGAGCGGTTCACCGAGAAAGACAGAGAAGGTAAACGATGTCCACGAATAGTCTTTATGAACTCCGTGAGGCCCTCAGTGTCCTCTGTGGTAAAAAATAATTAGGATATGGCAGATAAAATTGGAATTATCGGATTAGGTTATGTAGGGCTCCCACTGGCGGTGGAGTTTGGCAAGGTGATGAATGTGATCGGTTTCGATATTGACAAAGGGCGCATTGACGAGCTTACGAATGGCCGCGATCGCACCTGCGAGGTAGAGCCAGAAGAGTTAGAGCAGGCCAATCAGCTGAGCTTTTCTTCAGATCTGAATGACTTAAAAAGTGTAAATCTTTTTATCGTCACGGTACCAACCCCGGTGGATGAGTTCAAAAAGCCTGATCTTCGTCCGCTGGAGAGTGCCAGCAGAACCGTAGGCAAGGTGATCAAAAAAGGAGATATCGTAATCTACGAATCAACCGTCTATCCCGGTTGTACCGAAGAAGCTTGCATCCCCATCGTTGAAAAGGAAAGTGGGTTAAAATTCAACGTTGACTTTTTCTGTGGTTATTCGCCAGAGCGGATCAATCCAGGAGACAAACAGCATCGTGTGACCACCATAAAAAAGGTTACAAGTGGCAGTACACCTGAAATTGCAGAGAAAGTCGATCAGCTTTATAAAAAAATAATTAAGGCGGGGACTCACAAAGCGTCATCGATAAAAGTAGCCGAGGCTGCCAAGGTGATTGAAAACTCTCAGCGTGATCTAAATATTGCTTTTGTCAATGAGTTGGCGTTGATATTTGAAAGGGTTGGTATTGACACCCATGAAGTGCTGGAAGCAGCTGGGACTAAGTGGAATTTCCTTCCCTTTAAGCCAGGATTGGTAGGTGGACATTGTATTGGTGTAGACCCCTACTATTTGACTTACAAAGCAGAAGGCCTAGGCTATCGACCTGAAGTGATCTTATCTGGAAGAAGAATTAATGACAACATGCCGGTTTATATCGCTAATTCGGTGATTAAGTTGATGGCTAAAAATGATCTTCCACTAAATAAAAGTAGAATTTTAGTATTAGGTGTAACCTTTAAGGAAGACTGCCCAGACATTCGAAACAGCAAAGTGGCAGATGTGATACGGGAGCTTCAAACCTACGGTGCTCTTGTGGATGTCTACGATCCATATGCAGATGCCAAAGAAGTGGATCGCGAGTATGGCTTAAAATTGATCGATACGCTTAATGAAACTTATCATGCCATTGTGTTGGCAGTGGGGCATCAAGAATTTAAGAATTTGGATTGGAATCAAATTAGAAATGAAAAAACAGTAGTGTATGATGTCAAAGGATTCCTAGATAGATCATTAATCACCGCAAGATTGTAATGGCTTCAAAAAAAATTCTGGTTACAGGAGGGGCAGGGTATATTGGTGCCCACACAACGGTGGAGTTATACGAAAACGGATATACTCCAATTGTGATAGACAATTTTTCTAAATCAGATAAGACACTCCTTGATGGTATTGAAAAAATAGTGGGAAAACCGGTGATCTTTTATGAAGGTGATTGCACCGACAAAAAATTTCTCGAGGAGGTATTTGACAAAGAAGCCGACATAGAAGGAGTAATGCATTTTGCTGCATACAAATCTGTTGGCGAATCGGTTGATCATCCTGGAATGTATTATCGAAACAATCTCGACTCTCTCATGTCTCTCCTAGAAGAGATGGATAAAGCTAAAGTGTATCATTTAATTTTCTCCTCCAGTTGTACGGTTTATGGTGAGCCTGAATTTGTACCAGTGGATGAACTCGCGCCATTTAAAAAAGCAGAATCTCCCTATGGCGCCACCAAACAAATGAGTGAGCAGATATTAGAAGATGCTGCCAAAGGAAATGGAGATTTAAATATCATATCACTGCGGTATTTTAATCCGATTGGTGCCCATCCTAGTGCCATGATAGGTGAATTACCAATTGATAAGCCTAATAATCTCGTTCCATACATAACTCAAACAGCCGCTGGTATTCGAGAAAAACTTACCATTTTTGGAGGAGACTATGAAACACCGGACGGTACCTGCATCAGGGATTTCATCCATATTGTGGATTTAGCTCAAGCTCATGTAAAGGCTATTCAGAAATTGCTAAATGTTGAAAGAAGACAAGGTGGATATCAATATTATAATTTAGGTACAGGAGAAGGTGTTTCAGTGTTGCAGTTGGTGAAAGAATTTATCGAAGTAACAGGAAGCGATTTGCTCTATGAGATTGGAGCCCGAAGGATTGGTGATGTGGTGAAAACCTATGCAAATCCGCTTAAGGCGGAAAAGGAATTAGGGTGGAAAACAAAGCTGACCACTAAAGATGCTTTGTTGGATGCATGGAAATGGGAGAAACGACTTAGGAACCACATAGGCACATAGAATACATAGCTATGTGCACTATGTATCTATGTGGTTTAAAAAAATGATGAGGACAACCACAAAAAAATATCTTGATGAACTTACCTATCAAGTAGTAGGCGCTGCCATTGAGGTTCATAAAGCACTGGGTCCCGGGTTATTGGAAAGCGTTTATCAAAAATGCCTAAAACATGAATTTGCAACAAAGCAGATATTATTTTTTTCTGAGCATACAGTCCCGGTTAATTATAAAGGCATTGAGATTGAAGCAGAACTGCGTTGTGACTTTGTTATAGAAGATTCAATTGTTATTGAGTTGAAAGCGGTGGATGCAATTGCCCAGTTCATGAAGCTCAATTACTGACTTACATGAAGCTACTCGAAAAACCCAAGGGGATACTAATTAATTTTAACTGTGCCAATTTGTTTAAGGAAGGGCAGAGGACCTATGTGAATGAGTTCTTTCGTCAATTGCCGGAGTAAGGATATGAACCACATAGACACATAGGGCACATAGATTTTATGACATCCTATGTTTCCTATGTTTCTATGTGGTTAAAAAGGTTAAAAGCATGAAAAAAATACAAATGGTTGACCTGCACGGTCAATACCAGCGAATTAAGCCAGATATCGATTTTGCTATTCAATCAGTTCTTGATTCCACAGCCTTCATTAAAGGCCCTCAGGTTAATCAATTTGAAAAGTCCTTATCAGATTTTCATGAAGGGGCTTATGCAATCACTTGTGGCAACGGGACAGATGCATTGCAAATAGCAATGATGGCCTTAGATTTTAAATCTGGAGATGAAGTAATCCTGCCGGTCTTCACCTATGTAGCGACCGCAGAAGTAATCGCATTACTAGGCTTGAAGCCGGTCTTCGTGGACGTGAGAGAAGATACGTTCAATATTGATATTGATCAGATTGAATCTAAGATTACCTCAAAAACGGTGGCTATTGCTCCTGTTCATTTATTTGGGCAATGTGCTGACATGGAACCCTTATTGGCCATAGCTAAAAAACACAAACTTTTTGTAATTGAAGACTATGCACAGGCTTTTGGCGCACGGTATACTTTTAAAAATGGAGATGTAAAAAAAGCCGGTACGATGGGAACGATCGGCAGCAGCTCATTTTTTCCTTCTAAAAACCTGGGATGCTATGGTGATGGTGGCGCACTTGTAACAAGGGATAAAGAATTGGCCAACAAAATAAGGATTATTGCTAATCATGGCCAGCGTGTAAAATATTACCATGAGATGATAGGGGTTAATAGCAGACTAGATAGCATACAGGCTGCAATTTTGGAGGTAAAGATTAAACATATCAATGAATACGAAAAGAATAGAAGGCAAGTGGCTGACTATTATGACAAAGAATTGGCAACACTCCCATTTATATCTACTCCATACAGAGCTTTCAACTCAACGCATGTGTTTCACCAATATACTTTACAGTTAAATGGAATAGATCGCCAACATTTCAGGAGCTATTTAGAATCACATAACATTCCATCGATGGTATATTACCCTGTACCACTTCATTTTCAAGAAGCTTATAAATCCTTAGGATCGGAGACACATTCATTTCCTGTTAGTGAAAAGCTTTCCAAAAATGTGATTTCTCTCCCTATCCATACCGAAATGGACAGCGATCAATTGTCTTACATTTGTGAAGTGATTCAAAATTATAAATCATGACAGAGGACTATTTTGCGCATGAGACAGCTGTAATTGATGAAGGATGCCAAATTGGCAGCGGCACCAAAATCTGGCATTTCAGCCACATCATGCCCAAGTGCAAGATTGGAATGAATTGCAATATTGGACAGAATGTGGTGATCTCACCGGACGTGATTCTGGGGGACAATGTAAAAGTGCAAAACAACGTTTCCATTTATACCGGAGTGACATGCGAGGATGATGTGTTTCTCGGGCCCTCGATGGTTTTTACGAACGTAGTCAACCCCAGAAGCGCTGTAAATAGGCGAGGGCAATACAGCAAAACCTTAGTGAAGAAGGGAGCGTCTATTGGTGCGAATGCAACTATAGTTTGTGGACATAACATAGGTCGTTTTGCTTTCATCGGTGCAGGTGCAGTCGTTACAAAAGAAGTGCCTGACTATGCCCTAGTTATTGGCAATCCAGCCAAACAAACTGGATGGATGAGTGAGTATGGGCATAAACTAGAGTTTGATGAAATGGGGTTAGCCAAGTGCCCAGAGAGTGGCGAAAACTACAAGTTATTTAATGGTAACGTAAAATTAGTAGAGTGATTTATTACAGGGGAGATAGTTGATCAACGCTCTACTTTGTAAGCACTGTTGAGATTTTTAAATAAAACACTATCACCCTCCTTAACAAATAAACCTAAATCATATTCATCAGCTTTTAGCGAATCAATGGGTATAAAACCTCGGTATCCTGATTCTAACCAATCCCAATTATCATGGGCGGCTACAACATCATGTCGGGGGTATCGACTAGCTCTTACCATCAAAGTGTCTTGATCGGACATTAATGCTATGTATGCTTTTTGATTTTTTGGCGTATTGCCAACGACTGCCCATCCAGAAAATATAGCTAGTTTATTTTCTGTTTCACTTTTATCGAAGTAACCACTTAAAGGTGCGTTCCATTCGGAGGTAAAGTTTACTTTATGTTGAATCCAAGTGTTTATATTTTTGTTGTTCCTTAAGAAGACTTTAGCGCCTTCAACCTCCTTAACCATACTGTAATTCGCTTTAATGTAATCATCAATCAAGGGATAATTTTCAATTCTGAATTGCATGGTATCATAATAAGCAAAATAATTGGGACCAATTGCTTGAACAAATAGAAGGGGTTTGTTTTTCATCAAGTCTGAAAGATAAGTAGCTGTAATGAATTCTTGCAATTGTTCACCGTCTATAACTGCAGCCGAGGTTACGTATCTAGTTCCCATAAGAAAATCTGTGCTTTCATGTAGAGAGCAAGCCCAACCCCAAATAGACATCCTTGCTCCTTCGGAATAATATTGATTGAGCGTAGCGGTCAGGTCCCAGTACAAAGCATAGCCACTATAAAAATTTTTGCCCATCTCCAAGTAAAAGGGTTTGTAAGTAAAATTTCGTTGAAAGTAATAAAAACTTGTAGGCAGAATAAATAGGATAATTAGCAGGAGCCTAATAGCTGAATTACCTAATAAGTATTTATGGTCTACAACTTTAATTGAAATAACCGACCAAGCTAGATGAATAAACAGAAAAGTTAGAACAGCTATGGGGATTAATAGTAGTAGGAAATAATGAGGGAAAAAGTTATTTGGTGCTGTGGCGCAATAGATGGATACTTGAAAAAGAAGAACACCAAACATCAATTTTTCTATCCATTGAATATTTTTTTTAGGTTTAAGGGTTAGGATAATAAATAAAGCTATTAAGTTGATGCCAAAGGAATAATAAATAAAGTAAGATATTTCTGATGTGCTAAAAAGTAGCTTGAACAAAAGGGCCATTTTGGTGCCAAAAACATCCTCGGTAATTGGGTGACGTGTAGCATAGGCCAAATTATTTTTAATATAAGAAACCCAAAAATAATCTAACGCCCCATACGACCACACAAGCAAAACAACTACTATTGTTGGAATTAGCGCAACACCTATAAGAAGAGGAAGTTTAGCGGTTAGCTTCTTTCTAAAAAGAATGTAAATAGAAATAATACCAATGAACAATGCGAGTGGGACGCCTTGCAATTTTGCGAAAGGCATCATGCCAAGAAATAATGCCAATAGAATAATATTGTGATTGTATTTCCCAGGACCTATTCTATATAATTGAGCAAAGAAGACAAGAGAGCAACTTAGTACGAGAATCACCATATGCTCACTGTTGTAGGCAATCAAGTCTGAATAATTCATCACAGAAACCACAACAACCAGTGGTAAAACAGTGACTCTTGCTAGAATCTTATTCGACATGATGCTTGAGAATATATAAATGGCACTAATGCTCATAGCCATCATTGTACTGCCAACAAGTTTTATAGTAGCATGATCAATAGGTAATCCAAATAATTTTAGAGTTGTTAGCATTAGTGGCACAAGAGGCCCCCCTGTACCTGTATCCACACTCAGCCAAAATCGGGGATCATGTAACAATGTTTTGGCAATGCCGATCCAAGTGCTTTCATCTGGATTTTGTTGACCTGTAACACCAAGCGGGATTCTGGATATGAGTAAAAAACTAAATAAGAAAAAAATAAAGGTGATGTCAGAAATTAAACATTTATGTAATGCACTTTGCTTTTTCAAATGGTCACTAGATGTATTTGCGGCAAAGTAGAGAACTAGGAATATTAATACATAAAATAATATTGCTTGCACACTAAAGTAGTACCATAACCCTGGTTCCCCTAAATCCACAAAGTACTTTGAGAGTTTTTGGACAGTGTTTGGCTTCGGAAATATTTCTAGGACAGCTATCATATATTACTTAACCTTCAGGGGCCATTTATAAAGTTTCGCAAGATACCTAATGAAGGGAATATCACATATACTTCTGAATAGCGATTCTTAATTTGCCCTCCTAAATAACTGGCATATGTTAAATAGATTATAAGACGATATCTTCATCTTAACAAGATAAGAATTTTCTAAAGAAGTGATTTGCTATTGATTCATCCATTGATGCAATTGGTAAAAAACTAGTAATATTGCTAGTTAGAAGGCAATGGCAAATTTATTTTGATGACTCCATCATTACATTCAGCACAAACTAATACAGCGGGCTACAAAAACCTGCAAATGGTTTCCTTGCTATACATTACTATTCCGACAATACTATTTATTGCCGGATGGTTAAGGCTTTATTTTTCCATTCCTCTTATTATCCTGGTATTCATCGGTATTTATCTTTCTCTCTACACTGCTCCTGTCCACGGATTTTCAGAAAAAATCACGAAAGAAAAAATCAATAGGGGAACTATCACCAAGTATGCATTCATAATAGCATTTCTAATCTTTACTGTAATTTGTGCAGGAGTTGGGGGGTTTACTGCTCAAGACTCTGATCACAACAAACATAATGCGTTTTTCAAAGATTTAATTGAATACCCGTGGCCAATTGGCTATCAGCATACAGGACCTGACTATGCTCCTCGTGTATTAAACACTTATATCGGCTACTACCTTCCGTCTGCCTTAGTTGGAAAAATCTTTGGATGGGCAGTAGGGTATTTCTTTTCTTTTTTATGGGTTTGTATTGGTCTATTTCTGACAATACTATGGTTACAAAGGATTTCGAAAGGCCGTCTTCTTTATCTCACTTTTGTTTTACTATTTTTTAGTGGCTTGGATATTATTGGGTGGGAATTTTTTCTTGATAAAAATCCTTTTGGTGAGCACTACAATTACTCTACATGGATGTTGCACTATTCATGGGGCCCAGTCAAAGACAAGCTAAACGGCACCTTTTGGTTATTGGGATCAAACCATACCGCAATCGGGCTTGCGCCTCATCATATTTTTCCTTCATGGATTTGCATTTTAATGATTTTTTATGATGCAACACGTTTACAATCTAATCAGAGAATATTATTTATCGCTGCCTTTTTACCACTTACTTCTGCATTTGTATCAATCGGAATGTTTCCGTTCGTCTTGTTAGCCCTTTATCAGAACGGTTTAAAGGGAGGGATTAACTTAGTCAATCTTGTAATTGCGCCATTATTAGTCGTAGTTGGGGGGTTGTTCTTGTTGTCAAACAATACACAGTTTGTTCATGGTTGGATTTGGGATTTTGTAGAAATTCATAAGGCATTGCCTTCTCTGCTGTTATTTTATGTACTCGGATTTGGTTTATATTTTATTGCCCTACCAAAGTCTACTCGCTTTTTTGATATAAAAGAGCTACAATGGGTATATCTATCAGCAATTTGTATTTTGATTTTTCCGATCTATAGAATGGGGCTATTTATGGATTTTCCAAATAAGGGATTTCTTCCTTCTTGGATTATTATTCAAGTTTGTATTGCAATATTTGTTAGCCGATATCAGATGTTATTTAATCTGAATCCGCTGGATAAAATTCGCTTTGGGCTTATGCTCCTGTTACTAATCTTGGGTAGTGTTGCCGCTTTAAGTAATATTTTCTTCGCATTAAAGGGCGGAATTTTTTGGGGGAATGTCAAAGAGCTTAACATACCACACATTGACGAAGATAAATCTGAACAGTCATTGCAACTATTTTCTGACGGAAGAACTTTTTTTTGGAAACACCTTGCGAAGGAGGTTATTTATCAACCTTCTGATAATTTCATGAAGGACAGATTTGGTAATACTTTCGTTTTTGAAAATGAGCAGTGCAATCCTAGCCAGGGTTATTATATATTAGTAAATGGTAGTAGGAGAGGGTGCGCTTCCCAATTAAATAAAAATGAGTATGGACTGATCGTGGCAACTACAGGTTATGGGGATAAGTGGTTGTTTAACGGTAGAGATTGGGTGTGCAACATGCCCCAGCCATGCCGTACTGAGTAATATATTTGAGATTGAAAATTCAAGAAGGTAAGCAGTGATGATTGCAATAATGCAACCATATTTTTTTCCTTATATAGGGTACTTTCAACTGATGAATGCAGTTGATGAATTTATTGTTTACGATAATATTCAGTTTTCAAAGAAAGGCTGGATTAATCGAAATCGAATTTTAGTTAATGGAAAGGATTTGTTTATTACAATACCCCTTAGAAAAGATTCGGATTATCTACACATCCAGGATCGCTACTTAGCGGAAGCCTGGCCTATTGAAAGAAAAAAAATGCTAAATAAAATTATCGAAAACTACCGCAAAGCACCTTATTTCCCGAAAGTCTTTCCTATGATTGAAGGATGCATTTTATTCGAGGAACCAAATCTTTTTCAGTTTGTATACAACACTATTAAGAATGTAACAGAGTATTTAAATATTCAAACCAAAGTTACAATTTCTTCAACAATACCAATTGATCATGGACTAAAGAGTGAGGAAAAAGTAATTAGTATTTGCGTTAATAAAAATGCCACGAATTACGTAAATCCAATTGGTGGATTGGACCTTTACAGTAAAGATCGTTTTGAATCAAAGGGTATAACGTTACAATTTTTAAAAACAAACGAAATTGTTTACAGCCAGTTTAAAAATGAATTTATCCCATTTCTCTCCATAATAGATGTTATTATGTTCAACTCAAAAAATGATGTAAATAGTATGTTGCGTTCGTACACCTTAATTTAAGAATGGAAATTATGACTATCATTGCATTATTTTTTGAAATTAATGCTACTGTAAGATGTTATCTTCGGATCAAATAAAAGAGGCCTTACTAATCCGAAGGATTGAGGAGTCCTTTTTAGACCTCTTTTCTCAGGGAAAATTGAACGGAACGGTTCATACCTCAGTGGGTCAGGAATTTTCAGCTATCGCATTTGCCGGCCATTTAGATAAAAATGATTTTATTTTTTCAAATCATCGATGTCATGGCCATTACATTTCATATACAAAGGATTATTATGGGCTACTGGCCGAATTATTGGGAAAAAAGGTAGGAGTGTGTGGGGGTGTTGGAAGTAGTCAACATTTACAGCATGGCAATTTTTACTCAAATGGTATACAAGGCGGTATTGTTCCATTGGCTGCCGGAATGGCGCTATCGAATAAATTAAGCAAAAACGATAATATTGGAATTGTATTTATTGGCGATGGAACCTTAGGAGAAGGAGTGCTATATGAGACACTTAATCTTATATCACTTTGGGAATTACCCATTATAGTAGTTTGCGAGAATAATCGATATGCACAATCTACGAGTATTGATAATAATTTGGCAGGCACTATTCTCAAGAGGGCTGAGGCTTTCTCAATTAAAACCTATGAGAGCGATACATGGAATGTTGATCAGCTATTAGAGTCTGCGGTAGAATCAATCACTTTTGTTCGGAAAAAGAAACTTCCATTATTCCATTTAGTAAATACTTATCGGCTAAATGCTCATTCGAAAGGTGATGACGATCGTGATGGTCAAGAAATTGATAGCTATCGTCAAAAAGACTTTCTTTCAAGATTTGCCAATGACAAACCAGCTCTTTACAAAGAGTATCTAGAGCCCATTAATTTGAAAATAAGTAAAGCCATTGAAGAAATTTTAGCGAAGGAGGAATTATTAATTGAGGAATACCATCAGGAAGAGTCTTTGGAGATGGATGATCATATGTGGAGCCCAATTACAGAGATAAGGGAGCGTCAGGTGAATCTTATTAATAAATTTTTTTTAAATGAGCTAGGTTCCAACCCTAAAACAATTTTTTTAGGGGAAGATGTATTGTCTCCATATGGTGGAGCATTTAAGGTAGCGAAAGGACTTTCTGAAAAGTATCCTCATCAAGTTTTTACTACTCCAATAAGTGAAGCTGCAATTACTGGGATTGCAAATGGATTGGCTTTATCAGGTTACAGACCATTTGTTGAAATAATGTTTGGAGACTTTATTACACTTGCCTTGGATCAAATTATTAATCATGCGTCAAAAGTACGTCACATGTATAACCATAAAGTGATGTGTCCACTTGTTATCCGCACGCCAATGGGAGGTAGAAGGGGTTATGGGCCCACACATTCTCAAACATTAGACAGATTTCTCATAGGGATTGACAATGTGAAGACAATTGCTCTTAACACTCTTATAAACCCGGAAATTATTTATACTCAGGTTGGTAAAGAGACTGACCCTGTGATTGTTATTGAAAACAAGGTAGATTATGGAAAGTATATTGGAAGTACCAAGTTAGATAACTATGATTTCTTGATGAATGATGAAAGTTACCCAGTTGTCAAGATTACACCAATTAGCTCTAAACCAGATTTAACGATTGTTACATATGGTGGTATGGTAAGTGAAGTTATTGACAGTATAACAACTTTATTTATTGATTACGATATTAAAACAGAAGTGATTGCATTATCTAAAATAAATCCAATCAATTATGATGTTATCCTTAAATCTGTTGCTAAGACCAAGCGCCTCGTGGTGGTCGAGGAAGGGAGTCGAATTGGCGGAATTGGCAGTGAAATAATCTCAAGTGTCATTGAAATGATAGACTTTCATATTGAAGTATTAAAAATAGGAGCACTTCCTGTTCCAATCCCATCTGTAAGATCTTTAGAAGATTCTGTTCTACCTGTAAAAAATAGTATTATTAGTGCCATAAATCAAAGATTCAAATGAAGCTGTTAAAGGGTCTTATCATTCCGCATGACTCAGTCAACGATGACAAAGTATTAATAATAAAATTACAATTTTCAGATGGTGATTTTGTAAAAAAAGGTGCCGAGGTTATTGAGTTTGAGACTTCAAAGGCAGTAACAACACTGGAGGCCGAAGACAATGGGTATATTCTATATAGATGCAAGGAGGGTGATAATGTTTTGATTGGGGAAGTTGTTGCTGAAATATATGATGAATATAAGGGAGCCGAATTTTTAAACTTAAAAAAAGAATTTAAAAAGGAGGATAAAAAAGATAAGCCCGATATTAAAACAATATTTTCAAGTCGGGCGAAACAATTTCTAGTTGAAAATAAAATTAAAGAGATTCTTTTCAAAGGTCATGACTTTGTGAGTTTGGATGATGCAAAATTATTGCAGAATAAACTTAAAAATAATTTGAGATCTGATATTGGAGTAGTTTCAAAAAATAGACCTTCATTATCTCCAATCAAACCAACAGCTCAAGTTAGTAAGCAATCAATTTATGAGTTTGATAAAAACAACAAGGAGAAGATTATCGTAGCATGCCCTTCAAGAGTCGGTATGGAAGTTATTTGGGACATCATGGAAGACCAAGTCGACAAAGAGATTGTTGGTTACGTTGCAGATGATGAATATAAATCACTCTTGGATTTACCATTTTTGAATTGTAATGTGTTTGACTTTCCATTAAAAATTGATAAGGGATCCTATCATACAGTGATTATTGCAATGGGCGGCAGTTTGCAATCTATGCGTTTCAGAAAAAAGGTATTTGAACACTATTCTAATGAAGGAATCAAATTTACGAATGTGATATCGAATAAGGCTAATATTGGTAATGGTATTAGAATAGGTTCGGGTAATGTTATAGGTTCAGGAGTATTTATTGGAACGGGGAGTTCTATTGGAGATAATAATTTCATTTCTTACATGACTGTTATTGGGCATCATAATATTATTGGTGATAATAATCTATTTGCCCCGGGTGTTATGATGTCGGGACTGGTGGAAGTTGGTGATGATTGTATTTTAACGACAGGTATAAATTTTATAGACAAAGTAAAAATTGGAAATCGCGTGATTTTACCTTTAGGGTATAATGTCGTTTCAGATATTGCTGACGATACAGTTATTAAGATTAAGAACTAGGTTAAAGAAATCAACTAACAATGTTTATCTGGGATAAGTTAGGAAGAGTTTATAACCCGCATGACTTTGAAAATAGGAGCGATTGGATGTATGAATTTTCACAAGCTCCGTGCACTTTAATATTTGATGACTTTGTAAGAGTGTATTTTGGATCTCGACCAAAGCGAGATGCAAACGGACAATTTGTTACGTACAGTTCTTATGTTGATTTAAACAGAAGGAATCTATTCAAGATAGAGCGTTTTGCAAAAAAACCTGTTTTGAAGTTGGGAAACTTGGGATGTTTTGATGAATTCGGAACATATCCTTTATCTGTTATTAACAAAGGAAATGAAATTTGGGGATATTACGCTGGATGGACAAGATGTGAATCTGTTCCATTCAACGTTGGTATAGGCTTGGGAATAAGTAAAGATAAAGGTGAAACTTTTCGAAAAATTGGTGAAGGGCCAATCTTACCATATTCACTTCATGAACCATTTGTTTTAAGTGGTCCAAAAATTAGAAAGTTCGGAGATACATACTACCTGTTTTATATTGCAGGTAGAAATTGGTTGCTTGTAAGTGGCAAGCCTGAAATAAGTCACAAAATAAGAATGGCCGTTTCAAGCGATGGTCTTAATTGGACTAAGGTAAACAAAGACTTAATTCCAGATGGTTGGGGAGAAAATGAATCTCAAGCTAGCCCCGACATATTTTATGCAAATGGGAAGTATCATATGTTTTTTTGCGGATGGCTTCCTTCAAATTTCAGAATAACAAGAAAAAGATTAATTGGTTATGCTTTTTCAACTGATTTAATGAATTGGGTAAGAGATGATTCAAAAGTGGGTATTACTCTATCAGGAAACGGATGGGACTCTGAAATGGTCGCTTATCCCCATGTTTTTGAATTGGATGGAGAAACATACATGCTGTATATTGGCAACGAAGTTGGCCGATATGGGTTTGGCCTTGCGAAATTGAATGGAAAACTTTAGTATGAGGTGGAAAAAACTTGGAAAAATATTTGACCCATCTCAGCATAAATGGACTCAAGATTTTATAGGTTATGCTCAATCTCCTCAGGCATTGGAATTTGAAAATTTTGTGAGAATATACTTTTCGATTCGGAAAAAAGATGAACAGGAGAAGTTCATCAGCCATATCCAATTTGTTGATTTTGATAAAGACTTAAAATCGATAATCAATGTGTCAGATCATGAGGTGTTTGGGCCAGGAAAGCTTGGCTGTTTTGATGAACACGGCATTTTTCCGATCAACGTTTTACGAAATAAGGATAAAATATTGGCATATACTAATGGGTGGACCAGGAGAGTCTCAGTTTCGGTCGATACAGGTATAGGCCTTGCAATCAGCCTCGATAATGGAAATACATTTGAACGGGTAGGTGATGGCCCGGTCCTTAGCTCGACAGTTCATGAACCAGTATTGGTAGGAGATCCATTCGTTAAAATTATTGATGGGATTTTTCATATGTGGTACATTTTTGGACTTGGATGGAAAAAGTATTCTGCAAAGACACCACCTGATAGAATCTATAAGATTAGTCATGCTACATCAAAGGATGGTGTTAACTGGAAGAAGGGAGATGGCAAACAGATTATTGTTGATCGTTTAAATAAAGATGAATGTCAGGCTTTGCCAACAGTAAGTTACTTTAGAGATAGATACCATATGTTTTTTTGTTATAGGAGTGCGGTTGATTTTAGAAATAATAAAGACAATGCTTATCGGATAGGATACGCCTACTCTTATGATCTAAGGAATTGGACTCGTGATGATAGTCAGGCAGGAATAGATGTATCAGAAAACGGATGGGATTCAGAAATGCAATGCTACCCACATATTTTTGAAATGAATGAAAAAATGTACCTCCTATACAATGGAAATGGATTTGGCGCAAATGGATTTGGTGCAGCAATATTAGAATATCATTAATTAATACCTGACATGAATAATAAAAGAGATTTTAATAAGGAGTTTAAAGACAATGAGCGCAAGTACGCTTATGCATTTGATTTGGATGTGATGCACCCATACATGTTAAAGTCTTTCCTCCCTTTTTTTCAACCAGGCAATTTGCTTGAACTCGGTAGCTTTCAGGGAAATTTTACCAAAAGATTTATGCCCTATTTCGATGATATAACTTGTGTTGAAGCTTCTGACGATGCAATTAGAGTTGCGAAAAATCAACTTGAGGGAAATATTAAGTATGTGCATTCTATGTTCGAAGATGTAGCTCTCCCTAACAAATTTGATAACATCATTTTAACGCATGTATTAGAACATATTGACGACCCAGTTGCCGTATTGAAAAGAGTCAACAGTGAATGGCTTTCTGATAAGGGAAGATTTTTTTTAGTATGTCCAAATGCCAATGCGCCATCGCGTCAAATAGCGGTTAAAATGGGGCTTATATCACACAATGCTGCTGTCACCCCAGCGGAGTTGGAGCATGGTCACCGAATAACGTACTCACTTGATACTCTTGAGCGAGACGCAAAGGCTGCTGGCTTAAAAGTGCTTCATCGTTCGGGAATTTTTTTTAAAGCATTGGCCAATTTTCAATGGGATAAGATTTTAGGTAGTGATGTTATATCTGACGCATATTTGGAAGGGTGTTATCAACTGGGGCAGCAATATCCAGATTTATGCTCAAGTATTTTTCTTATGTGCGAAAAGGGTGAATAAAATAATAACGTCAATATGGCTTTGATCTCAATTTGTTTTGCGGTTTATCAAAACGAAGGTGCTCTTACAATTCTCTATGATTCGATAATTAAAGAAGTTGTTTCAAGGTTTCCGCACCATAATTTTGAATTTCTTTTTGTAAATGATGGATCGAAAGACAATTCTCTTAAAGAACTCTTGTCATTGAAAGAAAGAACTGGTGATTCCAGGATTAAAATAATATCCTTTTCAAGAAACTTTGGTCAAATGGCAGCTATTTTGGCGGGTTGGAAATATGCAAACGGAGATGCTGTTATAAACATGGCTTCTGATTTACAGGATCCACCTCACCAATGCATTCCTATGATTCTGGAATGGGAAAAGGATAATGATATCGTTATATCTTATCGCAAAGCGCATGGTACTTCAGTCGTGAATAAGTTTACGTCATGGTTAGCCTACAAATTAATATTACCTAATGGACCTAAAGGTGGCTTCGACTTTGCGCTTTTAGACAGAAAAGCAATGGATGCAATTAATAGCATTAAAGAAAGAAACAGATTCTATCAATATGATATATTATGGGCGGGGTTTAATGTTAAATTTATTCCCTATGATAAACTTGAAAGAACCATTGGAAAATCACAATACAATTTTGTGAGAAGATTTGGTAATTTCATGGTAGCATTCATTGGAGTAAGTTATCTGCCTTTAAGGATGATGACACTTATTGGGTTTTCTTTTGCAATTTGTGGGTTTTTCTATTCTCTAAGTATTATCAATTCATATTTCCGTCATGGAACTCCATTTGAAGGTTGGGCTCCAATTATGATTCTCCTTTTGATAATTGGTGGCTTAATAATGGTAATGCTTGGTGTGTTAGGCGAATATATTTGGAGAATATTTGATGAAGTGAAGCAGAGACCAAATTTTATCATTGAAAAAATGATTGGTAATTTTGACCACCAAGGGTGACCGTTTTCACACAATTTTGGAGAGATCTTGGTGATAAGTTTAGATTTGGGGTCACAGTTATTCAATTCGTTAAGTATCTCTTTGTTGGGGGGATAAATTTCTTATTTGGCCTCATCACTTTTTACATCTTCCTTCACATTATGCAACTAAACTACTTGGTGGCATTTACCATTAGTTGGGCGCTTGGTATTTTGCTCACTTATGTTATCAATTTTATTTGGATTTTTAAGCCTACCGAGAAGCTGGTTTTTAGGGCACGTTTGGTTAAATACGTTGTTGTTTATTTGGCATCATATACGATTAATGTTGTCATTCTAAAAGTCCTTACAGACTATACAGGAAGCGATCCATTCTATTTGCAATTTGGAATTATCCCAATTGTGATGATTGTTAATTTTCTGGGGATGAAATATTGGTCTCTACGCTCTACGATGGAGTCTAATTGACCACCGACTTAACGATTTCGCATATCCTTTCAATGGACTCTGCTTTTAGTCCAACATAGAGGGGAAGGCAAAGCACACGTGTAGCAATATCTTCAGCAATAGGCATGTCATTTTTGTTCTCAACGTATGGGAGCAAGTTTAGAGAGGGGTAGAAATACCTGCGGGGGAACATATCCTCTTGCTTCATTAGGTCGAGCACTTTAATGGCTTGTTCTGAAGTACGAAATACTACCGGATAGTAAGAGTAATTGTGGTCTTTCTTGAGATGTCCTGTGGGTAAGGATAGATTAGATCCTTCTAATAAGTGGTTGTAGGTATCGCAGATTTCCTTTCTACTTGCAATAAGATTATCGATGTACTTTAGATTGACCAGGCCCATTGCAGCATGGAATTCGGAAACTTTCCCGTTGATACCGCAACCCCAAAATTGCTCAGGACCGTTATGTCCAAAATTGCGCATGTACTCTATCCGATGAGCTACTTCGTCATTATTTGTTATCAACGCTCCGCCTTCAACCGTATGAAAAACTTTGGTGGCATGGAAACTTAATGTAGAAATATCTCCCCAATTAAGAACACTGTTGTTTTTTACCCTGACACCAAAGGCATGTGCGGCATCATAGATTACTTTAATTCCATATTTTACTGATAATTCTTCAAACGCCTGAACGTCACATGGAATGCCATATACATGTGTAGCTAAAATGGCACTTGTATTTTTTGTTATTTTTTTTTCAGCAAGTTTTGGATCCAAGCAAAGATCATTTTTACTAATATCAGCAAACACTGGTATGCAATTTTCCCATACAATGCTAGAGGTAGTTGCTACATATGAAAAAGGAGTTGTGATTACTTCACCAGAAATATTTAGCGCTTTAATTGCAATTTGCAAAGCAGTAGTTCCGTTATTCACAGCAAACAGGTGTTTTACACCAAGATATTCCTTGAGTTTTTTTTCAAGTTCTAAGATGCATTTACCATGATTAGTTATGTGTTCTCTTGCCCATATCTCTCTTAAAAGCTTAATATACTCTTCAATTGGTGGAAGAAATGTTTTCGTAACATTTATCATTCTTGCAGTACTATTATGGGTTTATAAATCGAAATATAGCAGTTTTTCCTTCAATTGCCTTTTTGGTATTAGTTGTCATTCCTTTTTAATTTGTAAGCAACTACAAAATACTTCATAAGTATGAGTCTGAATTATTTCGAAAGATACTAAGTTGCGAAATGAAGAACTTCGCCCTTATTGGAGCAGCAGGATATATCGCCCCCCGCCACATGGAAGCTATCAAGGCCACTGGAAATAATTTGGTGGCTGCTTTAGATAAGCACGATAGTGTTGGCATTCTTGATTCCTATTTTCCTGAATGCGATTTTTTTACCGAGTTCGAACGATTTGATCGTCATTTAGATAAGCTGAAACGAAAGGGAATAAAGATTGACTATGTGAGCATTTGCTCACCTAATTATTTGCATGATGCTCATATTAGATTTGCGCTTCGTCATGGGGCCGATGCTATTTGTGAAAAGCCATTGGTGCTGAACCCCTGGAATATTGATGCGCTGGAAGAAATTGAAAAAGAAACTGGAAAAAAGATTTACACCATATTACAGTTGCGCCTTCATCCAAGCATTCTTGCCTTACGGGAAAAAGTCAAGTCTGGGCCGGAGAAAGTCTACGATGTCGAATTAACTTACATCACCTCCAGAGGTCACTGGTATCACCACAGTTGGAAGGGAGATACATCCAAATCAGGTGGGATTGCTACGAATATCGGGATTCATTTTTTTGATATGTTATTGTGGGTATTTGGAGACGTAATAGAAAATAGGGTGGAAGAGATTTCTGATTCCAAAGTGAGTGGACAATTATTGCTAAAGAAGGCTCGGATTAATTGGAAATTGAGCGTTGATGGTTCTGATTTACCAAATGAAGCGAAATCACAGGGAAAGAGAACTTTTAGAAGCCTCACATTAGAGGGAGTGGAAATCGAGTTTAGCGATGGATTTACTGATCTGCATAACAAAAGCTACCAGCACATATTAAATAACAAAGGGTTTGGTCTAATGGAGGCTAAAAAGTCAATCAGCCTCACGAAGGAGATCAGGAATTGAAGAAACCGTCTATTTCTGCTATTTTTGCCGCCCTATGAAAGGCATTATATTAGCAGGAGGGTCAGGAACAAGACTTTACCCATTAACAAAATCGGTCTCCAAGCAGATTTTACCCATATATGATAAGCCGATGATCTATTATCCGCTATCAGTACTCATGCTGGCGGATATCAGGGAAATCCTTATCATTTCAACACCGTCAGATATATCCCTATTTGAGAATTTACTTGGAAACGGAGCGGATTTAGGGATCTCCATAAAATATAAGGTTCAGCCATCACCAGATGGACTTGCGCAGGCATTTTTAATAGGAGAAGACTTCATCAATGGAGATTCATGTTGCCTTGTGCTTGGTGATAATATTTTTTACGGTTACAACTTTTCTAAGCTGCTGGTTGATGCTAGCAAAATAAAAGATGGAGCTGTAGTATTTGGATATTATGTGAATGACCCGAATAGATATGGAGTAGCTGAGTTTGATGACAATGGAAAGGTTTTGTCACTTGAGGAGAAGCCCGAAAATCCAAAATCAAATTATGCGGTTACCGGCTTATACTTTTACGACCGTTCAGTGGTTGAAAAAGCAAAAAAAGTAAAGCCATCCAAAAGAGGAGAGTTGGAAATAACCGACCTGAACAAAATATATCTTCAGGAAAAATCATTAACTGTAAAATTGTTGGGCAGAGGGATGGCATGGTTGGATACAGGAACACACCACTCCATGCTACAGGCGTCTAATTTTGTGGAGTCTATTGAAGAACGACAGGGTTTAAAAATAGCGTGTCTGGAGGAGATTGCATTTAGAAAGAATTATATATCCAAGGATCAATTGCTTGAATTGGCCAAACCCCTTTCTAAGAATCAATATGGGCAGTATTTGGTAAGAGTTGCCAATGAAAAATTAATTTCCAGCAGTATCTAATGAAAGTGACTCAGACAGAATTTAAGGATCTCTTAATTTTGGAGCCAACTATCTATACAGATGAGCGAGGTTTCTTCATGGAATCATACAATGGTTTGACTTTTCTTAAAAATGATATTGACATTAAGTTCGTGCAGGATAATCAATCCTTCTCCAAAAAAGGCGTACTAAGAGGATTGCACTTCCAGAAAAATCCGTTTGCGCAGACCAAACTTGTTCGTGTGTTATTTGGAACGGTCTTGGATGTAGTTGTGGATTTACGGCTAGGTCAACCTACCTATAAAAAAGTTTTTAAGATTGAATTATCTAAAGAAAACAATAAACAACTGTTGGTGCCGAAAGGCTTTGCTCATGCATTTGTTGTCCTTTCAGAGACAGCAGAAGTCCTATACAAATGTGATGAATACTATAACAAAGAAGCTGAAGAGGGAATTCGATTTGATGACCCTGAGTTAGTCATTGACTGGGTTTTGCCGAAGGAGAAGTTAATAGTTTCATCCAAAGACGCGGTGCTTCCTCATCTATCCAATCTAAATTATTCATTTTGAATCGACCTGTGATTTTAGTGACGGGAGGCAATGGCCAGGTGGGAAGTGAATTGAAAGTTCGTGCTGCGGAATTTTCGAATTTTGATTTCCTGTTTATAGACAAACAAGAAGTTGACTTAACAGATAGTGGCGCGCTTCATGGTTTTCTATCAACTCATTCAATTAATTACATTATCAATTGTGCCGCCTATACTGCTGTTGATCAGGCAGAGGCTGATATAAAGAATGCTCAATTGGTAAATCAACAAGTGCCAGGTCTCTTGGCTGATTATTGCAGAGAACATGCCATTCGGTTGATGCACCTGTCAACCGATTATGTATTTGATGGAACAGGCAATACTCCAATTGCGGAAACGGAACAGCCGAACCCACTCTCAGTTTATGGTAAAACAAAACTCGATGGCGAAAGGGAAATTTTAGATAAACTTAACAATGCGTATATAATTCGCACCTCCTGGGTTTATTCTTCCTACGGTAAGAATTTTGTCAAAACTATGTTAAGTCTTGGAGAAAATAGAAAGGAACTTGATGTGGTTTATGATCAAATTGGAACTCCCACCAATGCGAATGACCTGGCGGGTGTTATATTGGGGATAATTCAAGAAATAGACGCTGGAAATGATAGCCCAGGTATCTATCATTATACCAATGAAGGGGTGGCTTCCTGGTATGATTTTGCAGTTGCGATCATGAATATGGCTAGTATTAATTGTAAGGTTTATCCAATTCCAACAAGTGGATTTAAGACTGCCGCGCAAAGACCGACATTTAGTGTTTTAGATAAGACAAAAATTAAAAATCAATTTAAATTACAGATACCTTATTGGGCGGATAGCCTGGAAAAGACAATAACACTATTAAGGAAATGAAAACAATTTTAGTTACTGGGGGTGCAGGGTTTATTGGTTCTAATTTTATTCCTTATTTCCTGAGCAAACATTCTGATTACCGTGTAGTGAATCTTGATTTGCTGACATATGCGGGAGACCTCAAAAATCTTAAAGAGGTTGAAGGCAATAAAAGATACGAATTTGTAAAAGGGGATATCTGCGACCGGGTTTTGGTTCAGATGCTTTTCGAAAAGTATAATTTCGATGGTGTCATTCATTTTGCTGCCGAGTCACATGTAGACAATTCGATCTCTGGACCAGAAGCATTTATCAGAACCAACGTTTTTGGAACCTTTACACTGATTGACGTAGCGAGAAAGAATTGGATGAATGGTCCTTTTGAATTGAAAAAGGAAGGTAGATTCCTGCACGTTTCCACTGATGAAGTATATGGCAGCTTAGGAGAGACTGGGCTTTTTACAGAAAGCACACCATATGCCCCCAATAGTCCCTATTCAGCATCGAAGGCTTCGAGTGATATGTTGGTTCGAAGCTACTTTCACACTTTTGGATTGAACGTAGTAACAACAAATTGTTCCAATAACTATGGACCAAAACAGCATGATGAGAAATTAATTCCAACCATCATAAGAAAAGCTCTCAAGCAGGGGCCAATTCCAATTTATGGTGACGGTAAAAATGTGCGGGACTGGTTATACGTACTAGACCATGCCAAGGGCATAGATCTTGCCTTTCACCAGGGGATTTCCGGGGAGACTTATAACATTGGAGGCAACAATGAAAGAACCAATAACCAGATCGCAGACACTATATGTGGCATTCTTGATAGCGAAAACCCGAGAAGTAATGGGAAGTCGTATAAGGACTTAATTACATTTGTTAAAGACAGGGCAGGGCATGATAGACGCTACGCCATTGATGCTCGCAAAATTGAAAAAAACTTGGGCTGGAAAGCAGATGAAAATTTTGATTCTGGAATTATGAAAACCATTCAATGGTATCTTAATCGGTATAGTTCATGATTATGAATTTCTTTAATATCCGATTTGTTAGATTCTTTATCGTTGGATTGTTTTCTGTTGTGTTAGAAATGGCGACCCTCATCATTTTGGTCGAACTGGCAAAAGTTCAATATTTAATAAGTAATGTTTTTGCATTCACACTTACCAACATATTTAATTATTCTTTGAGCCGCAAGTGGGTATTTGAACGAAGCGGCATGCGAAAACGAGTTGAATTTCCTTTTTTCTTAATTTTCGTTTCTATTGGATTATTGATCAACCAATTGGTGTTATGGTATTGTGTTGATAAACTACTAATAGATTACAGATTGGGTAAATTAGTGTCTATCGCTATTGTGATTGCATGGAACTTTCTAACCCGGAAACATTTGGTTTTTAACTCTTCCAATGTAATTGTAAAAGGAATGGGAAAAATATTTGATCGATGAAAGAAGCAAGTAAATCAATTTTAATCACAGGGGGAGCCGGCTTTGTTGGATCCTCGCTCGCAATTAATATCAAAAAAAAATATCCATTCTATTCAATTGTTGCGCTTGATAATTTAAAAAGAAGAGGCTCCGAATTGAATATACCCAGACTTGGTGACCATGGGATTAAATTTATTCACGGGGATATCAGGAATAAGGAAGACTTTGAACAAGTAGGGAAAATTGATCTAATCATTGAGGCTTCTGCCGAACCTTCGGTTTTAGCGGGAATAGAAAATTCGCCAGATTATCTCTTGAATACCAATTTAGTCGGGACAATAAATTGTTTAAACTTTGCAGTTAAGCACAAGAGTGATTTTATTTTTCTATCAACCAGTAGGATCTATCCCATCGAGCAGATTGAGCGAAGTAATTTCGTTGAGGATGAAACGCGATTCTCACTGTCTTCAGAACAGTCAATAACTGGACTGAGCTCCCATGGAATTGCTGAGAATTTTCCATTGGAGGGTTTTCGGTCTTTGTATGGCGCTTCAAAATTGTGTTCAGAGTTGCTCATTGCGGAGTATTCTCATTTTTACAAGTTGAATACCGTGGTTAACCGATGTGGTGTACTTACTGGTCCTTGGCAGATGGGTAAAGTTGATCAGGGTGTAGTCGTACTCTGGATGGCCCGTCACTTCTGGAAAGGAGAACTATCATACATTGGCTATGAAGGTAAAGGAAAACAGGTCAGGGATGTATTGCATGTGGATGATTTGTTCAGATTGATTGATATTCAAATGCATAATATAGGAACCTATTCCGGTCAAGTGTATAATGTAGGTGGAGGAGTTGATGTTAGTTTATCATTATTAGAATTAACGGCTCTTTGTGAAAAAATAACGTGCAATAGGATCACGATCAAAAAGGTACAAAAGACCAGAGAAGCGGACATTAGAATTTATATAACCAACAACAAGAAAATTGAATCTGTATCAGGTTGGAAACCTCAGATAAATACTGAGCAAATTTTGATGGAGATTCACGATTGGTTGAAGGGGAATGAGCATCAGCTAAAGACGATATTAGCTTAAATATTAATCATGAAGATAGCATTAATTACCGGATCATCAGGTTTAATTGGAAGCGAAGCGGTTGCTTTTTTTTCAGAAAAATTCGACAAGATTATTGGTATTGATAATAATCTTAGAGAGTACTTTTTTGGTGAAGACGGATCGGTCGATTGGAATCGCAAACGGCTGGAGGAAAAATATGAGAATTTTGAAACTGCAGCTGTAGATATAAGAGACACTAAGGATCTTGAGAAAATATTTAAGCAATACGGGAAAGACATAAAATTTATTTTACATGCAGCCGCGCAGCCAAGTCATGACTGGGCCGCCAAGGAGCCATTTACTGATTTTACGGTAAATGCCAACGGTACACTTAATATGCTGGAGATGACACGACAGCATTGTCCGGACGCAGTTTTTATTTTTACAAGCACGAACAAGGTTTATGGAGATACACCAAACTATCTCCCACTGATTGAATTGGATGAACGCTGGGAAATTGACGAATCACATCCTTATTACGAACATGGTATCGATGAGCAGATGAGTATTGATCATACCAAACACTCCTTGTTTGGTGCTTCTAAAGTTGCAGCAGATGTGTTGGTGCAAGAATATGGTAGATATTTTGGCATGAAGACGGGTATTTTCAGAGGGGGGTGTTTAACTGGTCCCAATCACTCTGGTGCCCAGTTGCATGGTTTTCTCTCCTATTTAATGAAGTGTGCGATTACAGGAAACCAGTATACGATCTTCGGATATAAAGGAAAGCAAGTAAGAGACAATATTCACAGCTGGGACCTGGTGAACATGTTTTGGCATTTTTATCAAGACCCTAAACAAGGCGAAGTGTATAATGCAGGCGGAGGCCGATTTGCCAACTGCTCGATGTTAGAGGCAATCAAAATATGTGAAGATATTTCTGGCAACAAGATGAATTTCCAATATGCTGAGACCAATCGAATTGGAGATCATATCTGGTGGATTAGTGATGTAAATAAATTCAAAGAGCATTATCCCAGCTGGAATTGGAAATATGATTTGAAGGCCACCTTAATTGAGATGCACGATAATATGGCTAAGCGCGTATAGCCTGGTAGGATGAGGAAAGTTATTTCTCAGGGCATTTTACTTTTGATAATAGCAGTTTTTGGTATTCAGATTTTTTACTATGCTGTTAATATACCATTTGGTGATGATTTCGATGCAGTATTAAATTTTCTTAATGAGTGGATTGTCAGCGATAATTTCACCCAACGCCTAGCTCTCCTTTTTTCACAGCACAATGAGCACAAGATATTATTGGTTAGACTTTTTGTATTAATTGACTATTATCTGTTTGGATCAGTCAATTTTGTACATCTCATTCTCATAGGTAATCTATTCCTTTTAGGATCGATTGCTATTATATTTAGAATTGCGAATTCTAATGAGACACAATGGAATGCATTTGATTGGATGGTGTTAATTCCAATAGCTTTTTTTGTGTTGAGCATTCAATCTCATGAGACTTTGCTTTGGGGAATGGCTTCTATTCAGAATATTGGAGTTATATTCTTCACCTTTTTGACATTTTTTGTTCTACTCAAAGGACCCCTTAATTCCTATCGATTTATAGTGGGAATGTTTAGTGCGTTTATAGCCATATACAGCAGTGGTAATGGATTCTTGTGCCTACCGGTTATCATGGTGATGTTCATTTTTAGGAAAGAAAAATTGAATTATAATCTATTATGGATACTTTTTTCAATTGTTGTATTGTATAGCTACTTTCATAATTACCACTCACATCCTGGTCATCCCGATCCGAAATATACTTTGTTCAATGAACCTGATAAGCTGATTGCCCATTTATTCATTCTTTTAGGTAATAGCTGGGCAATATACAAGTACGAAATGCTAATCTCAATTGTAGTTGGCGTTGTTGTTCTCTTGTTGACTTTTTATTTGATCTCAAGGAATACAATAGCCAAGCAACCTCTAAAGTTTGCTTATTTGTCGTTCCTATTTTTAAGTTGTTGCGTGACATCACTTTCAAGAGCTGGTTTTGGAGCCGATCAAGCTTTGAGCCTTAGGTATAGGATTTACTCCCTCCTGATCCTGGTTTTCCTTTACTTGGTAATTTTTGAATTTATCAATGATGACAGAAGGAAATTTAGATTTGTTATAGTTGTTATCGCAGTTTCCTTTATTAATCATTTTGTTTCTATTTGGAATTTCCAGGGGTCTATGAGGGATCATAAAAGAAAATTGATGCATGGACTGGCGGCATTTAATGAGAACAATCGCTATTTCTATCTATCCTATCCAGAGGAATCACGGGCCAGGATGATCTTGACCAACAGCTATCAACTAGGTGTTTATAACTATAAACCAGGTTATTTGGAGTTTGCCTCCAAAAAAGTAAAAGTTGATCCTGCGCCAACAGACAATATTGATTATGATTTTGGCTTTGAAGATTATGACGACTTGATTATCATCGATAACGGATGGGCATATATTGATGGCTTTAATACAGAGAATAATCAAACTTATATTGTACTTAAATCAGATTCTTTGGAATTGACTTTTGATACTTATTGGCATGTCAGGCCAGACGTTACAGCCGCCAAAGGAGGCCATAATTTGGACCGATCAGGACTGACCTGTCTCATTCCTAAAAGCCAAATACCGGATGGGAAATATCGAATTGGTGTGCTAATTAAAAAAAGCAGGAGACTCAGAAGTGATATCCAGGCATTTGAGCTCACCAATAAATTTGTGGTTAGGTCAGGTGATAATTTTCAATTTCCGGTTGATGCGCTAAACGAAATTCAATTTACTTCAGGTGAATCTAGCCACTATATTGATAGCAAGGTAGTGGTTAATGACACATTGGAAATCAGGGGATGGGTGGTTATTCGCGGCACTACAAGTGATAAAATTCGTAAAGAATTAAATTTAGTTTCTACTACTGGAGAAGTTATGAAAGTTGCGCCAAGGATTGAGTCCAGACCGGATGTCTCGAATGCGCTGGTCGGGAGCTACAGTGGATCAGGTTTTGTAGCGAAAATTCCGATCGCCCTTTTAAATGATCAGGAATATGAAATTGACTTATTGTTGGAATATTTTAGTGAGAAAAGAATCATCAAGACTGGTGATCGAATCCTTTTGAACAAATGAAGCTTAGTGTTGTCATCCCTGCTCACAATGAGGAAGGTTCTGTTGAACAAACTGTTAGGAGCCTATTCGATACTTTGTCAATGTATGGCATTGATCATGAAATTGTGGTCATCAATGATAATTCAAAGGATAAGACTGAATCAATTTTAGAAACTCTCAAGATGACAGTCCCTTCACTCAATTATCACACTAATACAGGACCCAACGGATTTGGCTATGCTGTTCGCTATGGCCTGGAACGGTTTCAGGGAGATTGTGTGGCGGTTATGATGGCCGATCTATCTGATGATCCTGAAGATTTAGTAAAATATTATAACAAGATGGTTGAAGGTGACTACGATTGTGTTTTTGGAAGTCGTTTTATTAAAGGTGGAGCTGTTTATGATTATCCACGTGTCAAAAAAATAATCAACCGATTGGCCAATTTTATCGTGAGTGTAACAATGGGTATGCGCTACAACGATACTACCAATGCTTTTAAACTTTACAAGAAATCCACCATTGAAGGAATAAAGCCCTTCTTGGCGCCACATTTTAATCTTACGCTAGAGCTGCCCCTAAAAGCCATTGTAAGGGGATACACTTACACCGTGCTACCCAATAGTTGGACAAATCGAAAAGCAGGCGAATCAAAGTTGAAGATTAAGGAAATGGGGAGTCGGTATTTCTTTATACTCTTATACTGCCTGATTGAAAAGTTTTTTTCAAGAGGAGATTATCAAAAGAAGTGATTCAGGTCGCCATACCGAGGTCCGCATTCTTATTTACAGTTGATAAATTGTAATCATCCAGACTAAGGTTTTTATCATAGTTGGCCGGATCTGAGGAATAGTCGATTCTGATAATGTTTTCGACTACAATACTGGGTTCGATGAACGGATGGCCTGCGGTGATTGCTCTGATTCGGAACAAGGTACCATTGCCTTCAACTGAAAATGGCTCGATATATTGAGTGCTGTTTATCGTTGGGACACTCCCATCCACGGTATAATAGATCCTGACACAGGGCGGAGGAGGATAATACCCCGGACTATTGAGGTTGGAAGTGGCCACATTGGCCACCTGCATGGAAATTTCTTGGTCGTTATTAAAGACTCCAGCAAGTTCACTAAATAGTGCAACCGGTGGAAAAGGCCACTCCTCCCAGTATTTAAATGAACTGACGCTATCACTAGTGATATTATCTATGGCAGCAATGGCCTTAATTGTGTCGCAAACGGAGTTAAGAGGGATTGGGTCTGCGTAAATCTCTGAGTTAAGATCGGGCTTGGTATTGTCAACTGTATAATAAATAGATTTTGGCATTAGCTGATGCTGACGAAAGAACCAGCATTAGGTTATTTTCTTCGCTGCTACCAATAAAACTAAAATTTACAAATGAAGGAACGCTAATCATGTCTGTCTCTTCACAGGAAAGCAAGAAACTGAGCAAGAGAAAATATTGAGTTATCCTGAACCGCATATAAGAAGCTGCTCCTAAGGTTACTCCACAAAAATACTAATTTTCCTATTTGCGGCCTATCATTTAGATCCACTAAAGATTTTAAGTGCCTCGTTTTTTTGCGATGACCAGAAATTGAAGAGCAATAAATTCCTCAAAAATACCTAAGGTTAAGGTATTTAAGAGCCGTGCCTTAGTGGCACCCTCAGCAATTTTAAAATTGGGGTAAGTGTTTTGAACGCTAAGCTCTGGCGTGGAGAATAATTGAACAATATTCTTTCGGCAAAAGAATCTAAAATGTGTCTTATCAAAGGTACCGTCTTTGGTATAACCAAAATCACCTTTGACAAAAATTTTATAGACCGCTTTCCTAAATCGAATATTAGGAATGCTGGCAATAATGACCCCGCCAGGTTTTAAGAATTTGGTAATCTTTTCCACGACAGACCATGGATCGAGAAGATGTTCCATTACATCGCCACACAAGATCACATCGAAGTAGTTATCTTTCAATTCCGGGTCGATTTTCTCTATATCGCAAATAATAAACTGATCAATTGATGAATGATCTTGATGGGTGTCGGGCATTGAAAATAACTCTATCCCTACAACCTCCTTGGCTAATCCCTTCTGTTTTATCTCAACGAGTGTATCTCCGCCTCCAGAGCCGATTTCAAGCACCTTATTTTCAGAATTTTCAGGTATAAGTTTAATCAAGTCATGACGAACATTAGTAAAATATATTGCGTTCTTATCTGTATACAGCTCCATTTATTTTATAAGGTTTAAGAGAGAATATCTTGAACCCAATCTCTCTAGAGAGAAGGCCAGCCCAAAAGTAACAAATACTTCTGTGGCAACCACAGTGATGGCTGTTCCAACGGGACCAAAGTAACTTGCTAAAATGAAATTTAGAATAATATTAACTATTGCTCCCATTAGTATTACAGTCATGTACTTTTTTCTAAAGTCGTATGCCAGTAAGGTCTGGTAGAATGGAATATTGAAACAGACTACTGCAGGCGAAATAATTAAGATCTTAATAAGTATGGAAGCGGTGCTTGAATGGTATCCGATAAGAATGGTTGCAATATTGTCTGAGAAAATACCCACTATAAGGCAGCCTGAAATAATTAGGATGCTAAAGGGCAAGAAAAATGTTTTTAAAAATTGTTTCACCTGATCATGGGATATTTGAGCCAGGAGACAAATTCTTGGGTATATAGATTGCGAAAAGACGATCAGAAGCTGTCGGACAACCTGCATAATCTTTTCAGCTGCACTGTAGAGTCCTATATTTATTTCAGATGTAAATAGTCCAAGTATGATAAGGTTAGAATTGATATAAGCACTAACCGAAAGGGAAGAGATAAACACAGGAAAACCATCTTGCAATTTTTTAACTATTATTCTTAACTGTGGAGCTCGGTATTTTACGTGAAACTTTTTAGCTATTATCCACAAGCTGATCAGACCTGAAAGAATATTTCCAGAAGCATAAAAAAGAGGTACATAAATATAGTCATCTGGCTTCTTAATGAATGCTATGATTAATATCAACAAAAGAGACTTTGAAATTAGATTAAGGCAGGTAATGAATTTCATTCTCTCAATTCCTTGGAAAAACCAAGACATTACCAGTATTTGCCCTATTACTAGGAGGAAAGAGTTTAAAAACAGTATTCGTTGACTTATGAAAAACGGAATTGTGTACACCAACACAATAAGGCAGGCAAATGATAATAAACTCAATAGTGCCTGGGTGGTGATTGTATTTGAGAAAATGGTTGACACATTAGTGGAATTGTCCTTTTCAATACTCACTTCTCTAGTGGCAGTAAGATTAAACCCATACTCGGTAATGATGATAAAGTAACTGATAATGGCTTGCGCCAACGAAACCTGACCAAAGTTTACCACACCAATGGTTCTGAGTAGATAGGGAATAGTAATAAGTGGGACTAAGTAGTTTGTGAATTGCAGAATCCCCAATGAAAAAAAATTCCTAAAAACTCTCTCGTTTCGAACTTGGTCAATAACTTTCTTGAGATCCATTAGATCTAATGATGTGCTGGTAGGGTTGCAAATATAGGACGTTGTGTCTTATTTGCGCGATTCATTGTCATTCAGATATCAAGATGAATACGAGCAGGGTAGTAGGTCTAAACAACTTTACCCGTAAATTTGCAGATAAATACCTCAATATTTTGGTAAGGATTAAGGGTAATTTGGCCAACTAGTACTTCGATGCAGATAACGGCTTTAAAGGAAGTGGCGGGAGTAGTAGTGCTTTACAATCCTGATGGCAATGTGACATCAAACATAGATTCGTATTTACACCAAGTGGAGCGACTCTTTGTTGTTGATAACTCTGAGTTTATCAACAAAGAAATAGTAAGTAAAGTAAGTTCGAACAAGAAAGTTAAATACATTGGTAATCGGGGAAATAGGGGAGTGGCTTTTGCGCTCAATAAAGGTATAGATGCGGCTATAGAGGAGGGTTTTAGGTGGCTGCTTACAATGGATCAGGATACCTCATTGCCCGAAGGAGCTGTCGAAACAATGTACAAGTTTGGGGCTGTTTCCTGCGCAGATAATGTGGGGTTAGTATCGCCCAAACACATTCCAGAACAAAAAGAATCGAAAATAGACGATTTCGTTCAAGTGAGTTATACAATGACATCGGGAAACCTGTTGAATTTGGATTCTGTCCGTGAAGTTGGGGGTTTTATAGATGACCTATTTATTGACCATGTTGATCATGAATTTTGTTTTCGATTAAATAGAGCCGGTTACAAGATTTTTGAATCAGATGGAATCGCGATCGAACACAAATTGGGAGAGGATATTAACAAAGCATTTCTAGGGTATAAGGTGGCCGTTAGGGGTCATTCTCCCTTTCGATTGTTTTATATGGTTAGAAATGGCTTGATTGTATCTAAGATCTATCCGGAACAAGTAGAATTCTCTAAGCATGTTTGGGTCACAATTCTCCGCGAACTTGTGAAGTCAGTTTTTCTTTATGAGAAAAAGTATGAATCGGTCAAGGCATTATTCAGAGGATACCAGGCTTCAAGGAAGGATTACAAATCAATAATAAGAAAAGTCAGTGGTGCATGTTAGAGCTTGCTAAGAGACTGTTTCTGTCCGTTTTTTGCCTTGAGCTTTTTTTGGGAGGAGGAGGGCGTTTAATTGATACTGGGCTACTAAGCATTAGAATGTATCTTTTCATAGTAAGTCTCATCATTTCGTTTTTTCTTATTGCAATGAGAAAGCGAATTGACAAAAACCTTGTAATAATTGTATCGCTGGCTACGCTTCAGTTCGTTTTGTCTTCTATTATCGGACTTGTCAACGAGGCGCCAGTTAGTAATGTGCTTAATGACGTTAAACCTTTGCTATTTATATTTTCTGGAATTGTATTTTATAGTCTTATCGATAGTTCGAAAACTATAAAACTTGTTACGAAACTATTGAAGGTATCTTCACTAATTTTGGCGATCACCTATTTAGCAGTATTTGCAGGAATTAATTTGGGTATCATCCCCTTCTTACCTTTTTACAATATGGTTCAACCGACTGAGGAGTTTTTCTTTAGAGGTGAGTTTGCTTTTTTCTACAAGGGATTTATGTATTTGTGTGTTGGTGCAATCTTCTATTTCTGGCAATTCAAGGAATCAAGTAAATTGACCATCTTCTTAATTTGCGCAGCAATAGTGTTGACCTTCACAAGAGGTTTTATTGTCTCATCTGCTTCTGTTTTTGTTGTTTATTTCATTTTTATAAAACCAAAATATGTTAGAAGTATTGTTGGCTTAGGGATTCTCGTGCTTGGCCTGTTTTTCGGGTGGTCGTATGTGAGCAACAGTTCAAATATTGATCGCGGAGTATCAGATAGCGACCGTATAGTGCAAATAAAGGAGGTTGCTGAGCGGTTTACAATACCTTCGGCAGTTTTTGGACATGGATTTGGTATCGGGGTCCCATTTCGGCCAGAGCACATGGAGATATCTTATCTTGAGATTTTCCACAAACAGGGATTGCTTGGGCTACTATTCTGGTTGATTATTTTTGTTTACGGCACTTATCTCTTCAAAGTAACCAAGCATAAAGGACACAGCGATTCAGCCATGCCATTTTACCTATCGATGCTATTTGTTTATATCCAATCATTCACAAATCCCTTCATTAATAATCCGATCGGCTTGTCAATGATCATGATATCGCTGGCAGTGCTCAGATTTCTAGCTCAGCAAGAAAGGGATACCGCTATTAGTGCATAGAATTTACTTTAGGCATATTTTACATACAAGGGAGACAAAAATGAGTTACGCTAAAATTTCTGTTTGTATGGCAACTTACAATGGAGAAAAGTATGTCCTGGAACAGGTTAACTCAATCCTTAAGCAGCTCTCTGAAAATGATGAGTTGATAATATCAGATGACTCCTCACAGGATTCGACTGTGCAGATTATTGAGTCGATCGGTGATCACAGAATAAAACTGTTTCCCAAACAAGTTTATAAAAACCCAATTTTTAATTTCGAGAATGCATTGAGAAATAGCTCTGGGGATATCATTTTTCTCTCTGATCAGGATGATATTTGGATGCCTAATAAGATAAAAATTATGACACCGATAATCATGCAACATCATCTAGCCCTAAGTGACTGTGCATTGATAGATGAGCATGGGGACATAACTGAACTATCCTATTTTTCCATGATTAACTCAAAGCCTGGCAGATGGAGAAATCTGCTCAATACGAATCCCTACGTAGGTTGTTGTATGGGGTTCTCCAGACAGTTGTTGAATCTTGCATTGCCATTTCCTAAAAAAATTCCGATGCATGATTTCTGGTTGGGAATGATTGGTGAATTCTATTTTAGGCCTATCTTTGTGCCTCAGCCTTTGACTTATTATAGAAGACACGATAATAATGCATCGATAACTGGCGTTAAAAGCACTAATTCACTAATAAAAAAAATTGGGTTTAGATTGCAAGTCATTTTGCCGCTGATTCTAAGAAAAATTAAGATGGATCGTAGATGGAAAATTTGAGAGTACTAATTGCGGATCAGGTTTTGAGCAAACTCAATTTGCGAAAAGAGGAATTGAAAACAGAATTTGCTCGCAAGAATATGGTAAACTCCTTTGTTGTTGACGATCTACTTGACGATGAACTTGCAAGGAGAATCCACAGTGCCTTTCCCGACAAGAGTCAGATGAAGCAAAAGAAATCTCTTAGAGAGTACAAAAACATTGCTGCTCAAATGGACAATTATGATGCAATACTCGAAGAAGCCGTTTATGCATTTCAAGATAGCAGGGTTGTGGATTTAGTTAGTGAAATTACGGGCTTAAAATCATTGGTTCCAGATGAATTGCTATATGCTGGAGGTATCAGCCTAATGTCTAATGGTAATTTCTTAAATCCCCATCTTGATAATTCTCATAATAATGATAGGTCATTATACCGAGTGTTAAACTTGTTGTATTATGTTACGCCAGATTGGAAGCAGGAAAATGGAGGAAATTTAGAACTTTGGGATAACGGACCTAAAAATAGGCAAAGAATAATCCATAGCAAGTTTAACCGATTGGCTGTAATGATCACCAATAAATCATCAATACATTCTGTAAGCAAGGTGATTGTTAATGACTCAAGGTGCTGTATTTCCAATTATTACTTTTCTGCTATTCCAGCCGAGGGTAGGGACTATTTTCATGTGACCTCATTTTATGGTCGACCAGATGAGAAATTTAAGAATCTTATTTTGTCAGCTGACACTGCAGTTAGGAATTTGATTAGGTCAGTATTTAGGAAAGGGGTTGTTAAAACAAAGCATATCTATAAAAAGTGATTGCGTTTTTGTTAGCCAAGGGTTACCTCTGAGTGGATAAATTATTTTTTTTTAAGCTTGGGTTTATATTTTACTAATCAAATCCATAATTCAGAATCTCTGTACAGTAAGGAGAATGTAACACTATTCTTCTGTGTCACCGTAGTGCTGACAATGCCGTTTTCTATACCCATTCATACGGCATTTATCGGCTTCTTATTTGTTAATGTGGTTTACAGAATTAGAGAATCGGGTCTTCCAAAGTTTAGATACTCTCAGGTCATATTGATGCTCCCCATTTTACTATTCCTTGTCTACCTTGGAAATGTTGTTAGAGCAGATGACCTTGCTGAAGGTTTAAGGCAAGTTGAGAAAAGAATTCTACTATTAGTATTTCCCGTTATTTTATTTCTTCTCGATGGCAGATTACGATCCATTGATAGAATATCAGTTTTTAGGAGTTTTGCCCTTCTGATACTTATTGTATCTGTGATTTGCTACGTTAAGGCAGCATTAAATGTTGTAGAAAATAATAGTTTCAAAGTGGTGACCCTTACAGAGAGGGATTATTATTATTTTTCTTATCTATACCTGGTTTCTCCAACGAGTTTGGATCCAATCTATATGAGCCTTTATGTGAATCTTTGCATCATTTATCTTCTTTTTATGGAGACTACAAGGCGCATTACTATCAAATATGCAGTTCTCATGTACTTAGGTGTTTTTGTTGTACTAATTGCATCAAAGATTGGGATTGCATTTATGCTTTTAACTTTTTTAATAAAATCTGTTTCAGAAGTATTCAAGAGAACAATATCAAATAAGCAAAAAATAGTTCTATTGCTTATACCAATATTTATTGGCTCGACTCTATTTATTCCGTTTATAAAAGAGCGACTGTGGCAGTCTTTGGATTATAACTATAACTGGGATTATTCAGGGTCATGGAATAGTACAAATCAAAGGCTTGCGATTTGGAGCTCAGCCAAGGAAGCCGTGGTGAATAGCCCACTTTTAGGCTATGGTACTTCAAATGGCCAATTGGAATTAGAGAAGATATACAAGAAGAATGGTTACATCCGTGGTCATGAGGACCATTATAATGCGCACAATGAATATATTCATCTTACTTTAGAGGCGGGAATTCTGGGCCTGCTGATTCTCATTTTGGTCTTGATTTATCCATTGTTGAAATCACTAAAACATGAGCCTTTATTTCCGATGGTATTTCTACTGATGATGGCTTTGTACTTTATGGTAGAAGTGATTTTGGCAAGACAAAAGGGAATATCATTTTTCGCTTGTTTTTATTGCTTGACTTTTGTTAATGTGAAAGAATGACTGAAAAAGCTCTTGATTTAACTATTTCCATTGTGTTGTACGCTAATAGTTTTGAACTCGTCAATCGGACGATTGAAAGCGTCTTCAATTCTGACATATCCTTCAAACTTTTTCTAATTGACAATTCACCCACTGATCAATTAAGAGTTTTAGCAAAGGACAAACGGATTGAATATATATTTAATAATGAAAACATTGGATTTGGAAGGGGCCACAACAAAGCTCTGGAATTGGCATTGACACGATCTGAATTTCATCTTGTGTTGAATCCAGATGTCTACTTTGATCCACCGGTGCTGCCCACATTGCTCGAGTTTATGGGAAAGGACAAGGAGGTTGGATTGATAATGCCGATGGTGTACAACTTTGATTCTGAAATGCAGTATTTATGCAGGAGATTACCAACACCAATTGATTTGGTGCTCAGGCGATTTGGAGGGACATTTGTTGATAGATTGTCAAGAAAAAGAACTGAGTATTATGAAATGAGAGACATGGACTACAAGAGAATGTTTACTGCACCATATTTATCAGGGTGCTTTATGCTATTGCGCCTCGAGGCTTTGAAGAATGTTGGCCTATTTGATGAAAGATATTTTATGTATTTAGAAGATATAGACCTGTCAAGAAGAGTTTCTGAGAAATATAAGACAGTTTATTATCCAGATGCTTTTGTTTACCATGGCCACGCCAAAGATTCATATACAAATTTTAGACTGCTTGGCGTACATATAAAATCTGCAATCAAGTATTTTAATAAATGGGGATGGTTTTTTGACACTCATCGCAAAAGAATGAATACAGAAATTGAGTACTATTCTAACTCTGACAAGAGGCAGAAATAATATGTTTTTAAAGAGAACTAATTGGCTTCTGTCAATTACAATTGCAATGGCATTGACGTTGCCATTTCTGATACCAAGAATTCACAGTAAGTTGATACTGCTGGGACTTGTAATCTGGGCAATAAGCAAACCAAGTTACAGGAAAATACTCCGGCCCACCAAACTGCTGTTTGTAGTTATGATGATCATTTTGTCAGCATTGCTGGGGTTGATTCACACCTCAAATGGTACCTATGGAATTTCGATTATCGAAACCTTGGCGGTGCTACTAATCATTCCTTTAATGGTGGAGTCGAGTTTTAATAGGTATGATCAGGAATCTCTCAGGGGAATTTTCCTTTCATTCGTAGTTGGTGTGCTGCTTCTTAATCTTACTTCACTATTTTTTATTTCCTACGATCTTTGGGATCCAAAAAACCTTCAGTCCAATCTTATTGTTGCAAATAATGTAATTGTAAGAATACATCCTACTTTCCTTTCAATGTACATCTCATTCTGCATGTTCTTTTTAGTGGATCAGTATTTTCCTCTAAAGGGCCAAGACCGAGCGAGACTGGGATGGGTGGTGTTCAGTCTTTTAATACTTTTTGTTTTTTTATTTTGGTTAAATTCTAGAGCAGGGATTATAGCTTTTGTCGCGGGCTCAATCTTTTTTATATACTTCAAATGGAAAGAAAAATGTAGAGTTATTGGTTTCGTTGTACTGGCGTTATTTATGCTATTGATTACTGTCATACCTTTTTCCAGACATCGTTTCTTTGAGGCGCCCTTGATGGTATTGAAAGGCGATACTTCTGGAGCCATTGGAGACCCTAGCGTTTATCCGCTTGTCACCCGCTTGCAGATCTACAGGAGCGATTTGGAGCTATTGAAATGGCCAGAGATATTGTATGGGTACGGCACAGGTGACTTTAGAGATGAGCTGCAAGAGCGATTTGCTGCAAATGATTTTGAGCGACCTCTGGCTGAGAATATGGATTCTCATAGTGAGTATTTTGCGCAATTGCACCGGCATGGAATAATTGGGCTTGCACTTTTTGTTGCCTTGTTGGTCATCCCATTCAGGCACGCTATGAAATATGGGAGCCCCTTGCTAGGAGCGTTCATTATCTTATTTTCTGTTACCGCATTGTTCGAGAATGTCTTTAGTGCACAAAAGGGAGTGACTTTCTTTGCACTATTTTGTCCTATACTGTGGATATATGCTGAGCGCCAAGCTGAGGACAGAAAGACAGAATCAGAAGGTTCCTAAATCAACTTTAAAAACCCTAAATTTGCGATCTAAACAAAAGGAGAATGGCGGTCAACTTGGCGGCATGTGTAACGGCTTTTTTGGTTTCATTTCTTATTCTTCCAGTCATCATCAAGTTTTCGCACAAAAAGAATATTGGTGATGCTCCTGGACGCAGAAAGGTGCATAAGAAAGTAACCCCCTCTTTAGGAGGAATTGCGATATTCTCAGGCTTTGCCATGGCATCAATGTTTTGGATGGATTATAGCCAATGGGACTCTGTGCGGTTTTTATTGGCTAGTATCCTGATCGTTTTTGTAATAGGGGTAAGAGATGATTTGGTTCCGTTCCGGGCATTACATAAACTATTTGGTCAAATGGTTGCGGTAGTTATACTATTATTCTCAGGTATCTATATCGGCTCGCTTTATGGATTTCTAGGCGTATATGAAATCCCAATGGAGGTTGGATATATTTTAACAGGCTTCACAATTATCGTAGTTACAAACTCATATAACCTCATAGACGGTTTAGATGGCCTGGCTGGTAGCATTGGATTAATTGCTTTGATTGCTTTTGGTACTTGGTTTTATTTGGTCGATGATTTTGTATTTGCCTTATTCAGTTTTGCAATGACGGGTGGACTACTAGCTTTTTTAGTTTTTAATTGGGAGCCTTCTGAAATTTTTATGGGGGACACCGGAGCTATGGTCATCGGAATGCTACTTGCTGTATTGGCCGTGCATTTTTTAGATGTAAATGAATCACTTTCCGATTTGCATCCTGTGAAGTTCATGGCGCCAATAGCTAGCGCAGCCGCGTTTATGATTGTGCCCCTTGCGGATACTTTGCGAATTGTGATATTGAGGTCATCGAAAGGAAAGTCTCCGTTTAGTCCAGACAAAAGCCATATTCATCATGCCATTATGAGGCTAGGTGTCACTCATTCCCGAACTGCGATGATTCTTGGCTTAGTCAATGCATCATTTATTGGGATCGCCTATTTGCTCAGAGATCTGGGAGATAAGTTCATGCTGCCGATCATAATTGTGATTTCTCTCACGCTTAGCATAATTTTGGACCGACTCATCATTAAGAAACTTGAGTCAAAGACAAACTAAAGAATGGAAGAAAGATTGAATGCTCTGGCGGAAGAAATTCAAAATGTGGTTATCGACACTCAAGCCTCTTTCGAAGCATTCCGCTTACGCTTCGTAAGCAAAAAGGGAGCGATAGGTCAACTATTTGAGGAGTTTAAGCAGCTTTCGGGTGAGGAAAAAAAGAAAGTTGGGAAGGAACTCAATGAACTGAAGAAAGCTGCCGAACAAAAATTCAGAGAGCTACAGGAGTCCCTGGAGGGCAAGGGAACTAGTCAAGATACTGACATAGACCTAACCTTGCCCCCCGTTTCCAATGCCATTGGGAATTTGCATCCGCTTAATCTCACACGATACAGAATTATTGAAATATTCGAGCGCTTGGGATTTAATGTTTCTGACGGCCCCGAGATTGAAGATGACTGGCATAACTTCTCAGCGCTCAATTTTCCAGAGAATCATCCGGCAAGGGAAATGCAGGATACTTTCTTTATTGAGAAGCCTGCCTCCGCTGAAGCTATGGCAGGCAAGAACGCTGACATGTTACTGCGGACCCATACCTCCAACGTGCAGATCAGGTTGATGCAAAGGCAAAAGCCTCCTATTCGGTCAATCATGCCAGGCAGGGTATATCGTAATGAAGCGATTTCAGCGCGTGCCCATTGCTTCTTCCATCAAGTGGAGGGGCTGTATGTGGATAAGAATGTGAGCTTTGCCGACTTGAAGCAAACGCTGTATCACTTTGCTAAGGAGATGTATGGAAAGGATATTAAGATTCGTTTCAGGCCGTCATTCTTTCCCTTTACTGAACCTAGTGCGGAGATTGATATCTCATGTCTGATTTGTCAGGGTGACGGTTGCACAGTTTGCAAGCATAGTGGATGGGTTGAAATAGCGGGCTCGGGAATGGTGCATCCTAATGTGTTAAAGAATTGCGGAATTGATCCGGAGGAGTACACTGGATTTGCCTTTGGAATGGGGATAGAACGGGTGACTCAGTTGAAGTACAGAGTGAATGACCTGAGGCTATATTCTGAAAATGATGTGCGGTTTCTAAAACAGTTTAAGGCGGAGATATAATTAGATTTAACCACAGAGGACACTGAGGTGAGCACAGAGTACAACTGAGGCTTTTTATGAAAGATGAGTTAACAGGTGAAATCATTAAGTGCGCAATGAAAGTTCACACGACTCTTGGCCCTGGTTTATTGGAATCTGCTTATCAAGAATGCTTGTACTATGAATTGAGAAAAGCTGGCTTTTTGGTAGAAAAAGAATAGCCACTCCCATTAGTGTATCAGGAAGTTAAATTGGATTGTGGTTACCGAATTGATTTACTGGTAGAGTAAGATTGTGATTGAGATAAAGTCTGTTGATGCGTTGGCAGATATTCATTTAGCGCAAGTTTTAATATATCTAAAACTTACAGGAAATCGTTTCGGATTGTTGATTAACTTTAACGTTGTTAGGCTCAAAGATGGAATTAAGAGAGTTGTCAATGGTTATTAATCCTCGGTGATTCTCTGTGAATACCTCCGTGTTCTCAGTGGTAAAAGACTCACCACAGAGTAACACTGAGGAAAATTAATTATGATAAATAAAATCAAAACAGTTGGTATAGTAGGTGCGGGAACAATGGGAATTGGCATCGCTCAGGCTTGCGCCTTGGCAGGATATGACACCCTGCTTTTTGACATCAACCCAGAGCTGACGAAGCAGGCGCCTCATCAAATTGATGAACGCTTTGAGGTAGGTGTTTCCAAGGGAAAGATTAGCGCGGAAGAGAAAGGAATGGCGGTGGGTCGTATTAGCCTGATAAGTGACCTATCCCATCTAAAGGCAGACTTGATCATTGAGGCGGTGATCGAGGATTTGAAGGTTAAGCAGGAATTGTTTGGAAAACTTGAGAAGATAAATCACGGACAGTCCATCTTGGCAACTAATACATCTTCTATTTCCATCACACAAATCGCAGCTAATTTAAGCGATCCATCCAGGTGTATCGGATTACACTTTTTTAATCCAGCACATATCATGAAGTTGGTTGAAATAATTTCAGGTGCATTAACATCAACCGTGGTGATAGATCAGACGAAAGATTTTGCAGTTTCCCTGAAGAAAGTGGCAGTGGTAGCAAAAGATTCACCAGGGTTTATCGTTAATAGGGTAGCCCGGCATTACTATGTGGAGGCTTTGCAGATTTTGGAGGAAAATGTCGCTACAATACAAACTATTGATCAGTTGCTGGAATGCTCAGGATTCAGAATGGGGCCTTTCAAATTGATGGACTTGATCGGTGTAGACACCAATTTTGCGGTGACCTCCTCAATGTATGAGGCCTTTCATCAAGCTCCGAAATTTCGACCAAGTAGGATACAGGAACAAAAAGTGAGAGCAAATGAATGGGGAAGAAAGAGTGGAAAGGGCTTCTATGATTACCCGAGCAATTAGGTCACTTCTTTTTTCATTGGTTATTATCTCCTGTGATTCACAGTTGGAAGATGATCCTATTCCGGTTGCTTTCTTCGATGACATCGTGGTCAATCTGAATTTTCCCGAATACATTGATCTGAGACGAGATGATGGCGTAGTTGCTCTAAATGAGCCCAGCGCAGGAGTAAGAGGAATAATCTTATACAGACAAAGTGCAAGTGTGTACTTTGCGTATGAAAGAAATTGTTCTTTCCGACCCAATGAGGCCTGTGCAACAATTGATATTCACTCTTCAGGTCTTTTTCTAATTGACTCTTGCTGCGGATCGACTTTTGATCTTTCATCAGGAACACCTACGGGTGGGCCTGCTTGGCGGCCACTAGTGAGATACAATGCGCAAATAGATGGCTCCCTGCTAACGATTACTGACCAAATTGTAAACTAGGGCCTAGTTCTCAAGCCTAAATTCGAAAGTGACCTGATTAGTTTCGTTTAGTCTGCTGCCGGGAATCCACGCGGGCCCTTCTTTTATCACCCTAATCAGTTCTTCATCGCATCCAAAGCCAATGCCATTGATGACCTTGAAATCACTAAGGGTGCTATCGCTCTTTACAAAAAAACTTACAATCACTTCTCCTTCAATTCGGTTGGCTCTCGCAGAAGTAGGGTACTGCACATTCGCCTTCAAGTACTCATCATACTCATCTTTTGAAAGTTGACTGGGCATGTCTCGTGACCTGGAGAACTCCCTTTCCTCTGCTACAGTCTGGTCTGCTGACAAAATCGCGGGTGAGGGTGTCACACTTTTCTTTGCAGCACCCTTAGACGCTTTTTCAGTCGTAATTTCACTTCTTATTGCTTCTCCTGCAGCACGGCTTTCTTTGCTTTCCTCAAAGTCGTCTTCTCCAGGGGGTACTTCAGCAATTAATGCTGTGCTTTCATCTGCTATGGAAGGCTTTACAGTAGCAGCAGTCCCTGCATTATCAAGCGCGTCCATGTTCTGCACTTCTATTTTTTGAGTCTGAGATTGCTCCCGGGCAGCAGGCTCCTTTTCTTCGCGATCTTCTACTTGTTCATCCTCACCAGACATCTGAGTTAGCTCTTCTTTTTGATCAAGACTTTCTCCGATTGGTGTTTGTGTCGACATTTCTTCTTTTGACAGAGCAATGGGTTCATTGATGAGCGGATTCTGCAGGAATAGGAAGTAGGAAAGAACAACAAGGAGCGCAATGGATGCAGCAATTCCGAGGGGCCACAGGTATTTGGACCCCGGACTTCCTTGAAGGTTACGCTTGATGGCTTTTAAGTCAGATTCAAAGTCTGTTGCATTGATCAATTCTGCACCTTCTAACGCTTCGGCAAGAAACGGATCGTGAAGTGCCTCCATTTCTAATGCATGCCTTTCAGCGGGACTCAGTTGCTCCTTTAGGTACTTTTCAATATCGTCATCGTAGTTACGCAATTCGCTCCATGCAAATTTTAAGATTTCTTTTTCCGTTTTGGATATGACTTTTCACTCCTTTTAATTCAATTCCTGTTTTTTCTACGATGTGATTATAGCAAAGCTCCTTTAAGTAAAACAGCTCGACACAAAGCTTTTGTTCATCTTTAAGGGTTTCGATGCATTTTTCAAGTTTTGTCAGGTCCCCTTCTCTCTGGTTCACATCTTCCTGATGCAAAATCAGCTCATTTTCCATAAGCGATTCATCTATTTCTCTTACAAATTTGCTTTTATTGGCTCGCAAGTGCATTAGACAATGATTTCTACTGGTAGCGAATAGCCAAGCCCTAAAATGGTCGATAGCGTGCCTTTTAAGATCAGGGCCCAACTTTTCAAAGATTTGCATCACCGCATCTTTAGCATCATCCCGATCTTTAAGGTATTTGAGACAGACCCCGTAAACTAATCCACTGTATCTGCTGAAAAGCTCGCCCAAGGCATCCTGATCATCCCTGGACCGAAACCGCTCAATCAGGGCGATATCATCATTTTTGGGATCAGGTCTATTGATGAACATGAATCAATTTAGCTTTTTCAAAAATATTTAAGGAATAGCGCCCAAACCCAATTACAGACTTTGACCTTGGATACTAGAGTAACCGAAGGTGCAATCACTTCTTGAGTTCCAGAGCCATCCCAGCAAGGAGTTCATTCGACACCCCTAAACACTGGCTGGTGAAGGGGCATTTTGCCCCACAGAGCTTGTTTTCTTTTGTCTCAAATATGACCTTTGTGTTTCATACGAGCAAACATGACCAAGATCAGTGCGGTAATCATTACCTACAACGAAGAGGCCAACATTGGGAAATGCATTGATTCGCTTAAGCCGGTGGCGGACGAGATAATTGTCGTGGATTGTTTTTCATCTGATGCCACCAAGGAAATATGTGTGGATCGCCAGATTAAGTTTGTGGAAAATGAATTCCTGGGTTTTGCCAACCAAAAGAACTATGCGGCTTCACTAGCGCAGTTTGACTATGTGCTCTCTCTGGATGCCGATGAGTATTTGTCTACAGAACTGTCCGCATCAATTCTGGCGGCCAAGGATTCACTAGACAAGGATGGTTATACCATGAATCGCTTGTCTAGCTATGCAGGGGAATGGATTCGCACCTGCGGCTGGTATCCGGACACCAAATTACGACTGTGGAAAAATGGAAAAGGTGTTTGGCAGGGGCAGGGCATTCACGAGAAGGTGGAGATCGAAGGAACTGCAAGCATCGGGAGGCTGGAGGGTGACTTGCTGCATCATGCTTACGATAACATTTCGCAGTTTCTGGAAAAAATTCAGAGGTACTCTGATATCTATGCTTTGGAGCACAGGCATAAAATTGAGAGCTCTGGCTTTAAAATATTCTACAAGACAACATTTGCCTTTATCAAGAGTTTTTTTCTCAAGCGTGGATTCATTGACGGCTATAAAGGTCTTTTGATATCAGTCTGCAATGCAAATTTTGTTTTTTACAAGTATTCCAAGCTTCGTGAGGCAAATTTGCAATTAAAAACTTCTTTAATCATTTCAACATACAACCGTGAGGATGCTTTGGAGATGGTTTTACTCAGCGTGCAAAACCAGTCGCAACTTCCTGATGAAGTAATTATTGCAGACGATGGCTCTCAGGAAGAGACCAAGCAGTTGATTGAAAAATATCAACGCATATTTCCAACGAAACTTCTTCATTGCTGGCATGAAGATTTGGGATTTAGAGCGGGGCAAATCAGGAATAAGGCGATTGCGATGGCTACTCAGGAATATATTATCAGCGTTGACGGAGATATGGTTCTTCATAAGAACTTTGTGAAGATGCACAAGATAGCTGCGTGGAATGGTCGATTTATTCAGGGGTCCAGAGTGTTGCTTTCAGAAGCGACTTCGAAAAAAGTTATGAAAGAGAGAATTCTCAGCGTTTCATTTTTCCAGCGGGGGGTCAGAAATAGATTGAATAGCATTTTTTCGCCTTACCTTTCAAGCATAGTGTCGCGGTCGACACGAAGCCTGGAGGGAACCCGTACTTGTAATATGGCATTTTGGAAATCTGATTTTGTGAATATCAATGGGTTCAATGAGGACATCATAGGCTGGGGCCGTGAGGATACCGAAATGGCTGTGAGATTAATGAATACAGGAGTGAAAAGGTACAATTTGAAATTTGGAGGGTTTGGATATCACCTGTTTCATCCCGAGAACTCTCGCGAGATGCTGACCGTCAATGACGGTATTCTTAAGCAGACAATTCAGGAACGCCTGATAAGGTGCGCCAACGGTGTAAATAAGTACCTGACCTTGTCAAACGCTTGATGAGAAAACAAGCGATGACCACGACATTCTGGGCGTATTCTGACCCATTTGGAAGCCAAGTATCCGATGAAGGTTAGTGGATTCACCTTTGTAAGAAACGCAGTCCAGTATGACTATCCAGTGGTCGAGGCAATTTCCTCCATACTTCCACTGTGCGATGAGTTTGTAGTAGCTTTGGGAAATTCTAGTGATACCACTCGCGAATTGGTCTTATCGATCAACTCTCCAAAAATCAAAATCATTGACTCAACTTGGGATGAATCCCTGAGACAAGGGGGCCAAACCTTTGCGCTGGAAACCAATAAAGCCTTCAAAGCAATTTCTGAAGATTCTGATTGGGCATTCTACATTCAGGCTGATGAAATCGTACATGAAAAATATCATAACGCGATTAAGGAAGCTATGACGAAGTATAAAGATGATCCGAGGGTGGAGGGCTTGCTTTTCAACTACCTGCACTTCTACGGCTCCTATGATTATGTGGGAGATGCCTACAGATGGTATCGGAGGGAAGTAAGGGTAATTAAGAATGATCCTACTATCAGCTCCTACAAGGATGCTCAGGGCTTTCGCAAACTGCCCAACATCAAAATAAGCGCAAAGTTGATAGATGCCTACATTTACCACTACGGTTGGGTTCGCGATCCACGCAAGATGCAAGGAAAGAGGCGCTCATTTAATCATTTTTATTTTGATGATGAGTGGATTGAAAAGAATGTGGGATCAGCGGCAGAATTTGACTATTCAGAGATAGACGCACTCCGGACATTTGAAGGCACACATCCGCAAGTCATGAAGAAGAGAATTGAAGCAATGAATTGGAAGTTTGATCACGATATCTCGCACAACAATTTCAAGCTAAAGGATCGATTTAAGCGATTTGTGGAAAACTTGACCGGATATCGAATAGGAGAGTTCCGCAACTATAAAATCATCTGATACCCTATTCCACTACACATTTTGTAGTATTTTTGATTCTTATGGAAGAGACGCCACGCGCGAAATATACAGAGAGGGAGAAGTTGGATGTATTCAACAATGAGTTCCTTCCGCACATCAATTCCATGTACAATTTTGGGTATAGGCTCACCTTAGATGAAGATGATGCCAAAGATTTGGTACAGGACACGTATCTAAAGTCATATCGCTTTATAGAATCATTCCAAAAAGGAACTAATGCAAAAGCATGGCTGTTCCGAATTTTGAAAAACAGCTTTATTAATGATTATCGAAAGAAAAGTAAGGAGCCGTCAAAAGTTGATTACCAGGAGGTAGAGAGCTATTACAATTCTGACGAGGTAGATAGACAAATTACTACAGACCTGCGGGTTGAATCCCTGCAGGACATGATCGGGGATGAAATTTCTAATGCCTTGAATGCACTGGATGTTGACTTTAGGACGGTAATCATACTCTGTGATTTGGAAGGGTTTAAGTATGATGAAATGGCAAAGATACTTGATATCCCAATTGGAACTGTTCGGAGCAGGTTGCACAGGGCCAGAAATCTTTTGAAAGAGAAATTAAGCGAGTACGCAAAAAAAATGGGTTACAAAAATTCTTAGTTTATATGAGCCAGCGCGAGAATCCCTTTGCAAGTCCTGATGGCGCAAAGCCAACTTGTCTTGAAATGCTTCAAGTCATATTGGATGGAGATGCATCCAAAGTCCAGCAAGAGTACTTTGCTAGTCACATGGAGGAATGTATGCCATGTTACAAGAATCACCAATTGGATATGCAAATTCGTGCACTTATTAAATCCAAATGTTGTGGAGGGAATGTGCCCGCAGATCTGATCGACAAGATCAAAAGCCAGGTGAATTCGGTGTCATAATGCCGGGCAAAGCGATAATTTTTTCTGCCCCATCGGGTTCGGGAAAGACAACTCTGGTTCAATACCTACTCAAAAATAATTCCGACTTAGATTTTTCAATATCTGCAACAACACGCTCGATGCGTGCTGGCGAGGTGAACGGTGTTGATTACTACTTCTTCAGCCCAACGGAATTTAAGGAGAGAATAAGCACAGACTCGTTTGTTGAGTGGGAGGAAGTTTATGGTGACCTGTATTATGGCACTCTCAAATCTGAGATTGAAAGAATTTGGGATGAAGGTAAGAATGTGATCTTTGATGTGGACGTGCAAGGAGGCGTAAATCTCAAAAGTTTTTTTGGAGAAAAAGCAATTTCGATTTTTGTCAAAGTACCTTCCCTCGAAATTCTAAAAAGAAGATTAGTAGATAGAGGGTCGGACACACCGGAAAGTCTGGCTAAACGCCTTGAAAAGATGGAATATGAAATGAGCTTCGAAGATCAATTTGATAGCGTTATTTTAAATGACGATTTGGACACGGCCAAAGCCAAAGCACAGGAGTTGTACGATCACTTCAAATAAGTAGCGCCTCATGGATTCTAAAAATAAATCGATTGGATTGTTTTTCGGGTCCTTTAATCCGATTCACATCGGCCACCTGATCATTGCTAACAGCATGATCGAAAATGGCAATTTGGATAAGGTCTGGTTTGTAGTGACACCCCAAAATCCTTTGAAACAAAGCAAGAACCTGCTTCATGAGTTTGACAGATACGATCTTGTAAAATTAGCCACCGCAGATAACTACCGATTTGATGTGAGTGATGTAGAATTTAATCTACCAAAACCTAGCTATACAGCTTATACCTTGGCCCATCTCACGGAAAAACATCCCGACAAAGATTTTATCTTGATCCTGGGCGAAGATAACCTTCAGAACTTCCCACGATGGAAGAACTATGAGCACATTCTAGACAATTATAAATTGTACATATACCCTCGACCAGGCGTAACAAAGTCGGAATTGGAGCGTCATCCAAATGTAAAAAAGGTGGAAGCCCCAATATTGGAGATTTCTGCCACCTTCATAAGAAACGCCATCAAACACAACAAGTCCATACAGTATCTCGTTCCAGAGTCAGTAGAGCAGGCCATCAAAAGCAAAGGCTTTTACCTAAAGTGAATCCATGACGAGCACGCGATACCAACGTGTCTTAATATTTATATTATTTTTCTTAGTAGCTGGATTTGTCAGTACATATGCAGGCACGATTAGAGGAGTAGTCCGTAGTGAAAGCGGAGAGCCTTTGGCTTACGCCACTATTTTCGTGAAACAGACTGGTTCTGGAGCCGTGACAGATCTGATGGGCAAGTATGAGATTCAACTTGCTCCGGGAATATACGACATCACCTTTCAATATCTTGGATATGAAGCGATCACAAGAATAGTAACAGTTGACGCCAGCGTAAAACAAGTTGATGTTGTACTCAAGAGTCAGGCAATGGTGTTGCAGAACGTAACCATATTGGCTGGTGATGAAGATCCTGCATATACCATCATGCGCAAGACAATCGCCAAAGCAAAGTATCATACGCAGGAAATTGATAGCTACTCTGCCAAAGTATATATGAAAGGTCGTGGCAAATTGCTCGATTACCCATGGCTGGCAAAGAAGGCTTTGGAGAAGGAGGGAATAAAAAAGGATAGACTGTTTATTTCCGAATCTGTGAGCGAGGTCCTCTATACGAGGCCGAACAAATTTGAGGAGAAAGTAATTGCCGTCTATAGTGATGGAGATGATAACAACACCTCACCGAATGCTTATGTATTTGGCAGTTTCTATGAGCCTGAAATTGCAGAAACGATTTCGCCCCTCTCGCCACGGGCTTTCTCTTACTATCGATTTGAGTATCAAGGCTCGTTCCGGGATCGGGACTATGAGGTAAGCAAGATTAAAGTCACTCCCAGGTCGAAAGGCGATAACGTGTTTGAAGGGATCTTATTCATTGTGGAGGATTGGTGGAGCATCCATAGTCTTGATTTGAAGGTCACCAAATTGGGAATCAACTTTGAGGTGGAGCAATTGTATAATCCGATGGAGGACGACAGTGCGGAAGAGGAAAGCAATAGAGAGGCATGGCTCCCGGTGTCGCAAAAATTTAAGGTGGAGGGTAAGGTGTTTGGGTTTGAATTCGTCTACGACTATTTGGCAACGGTTAAAGACTATAAGATTAGGCTTAACAAAGACCTGCCATTTGAGATGAATGTAGTTGATGAAAAAATTGAGAAAGAAAAAGCGAAGGAGATCGAATCCAATTTTGGATCTAAGGATCAGAACCTGCAGGAAAGATTGGAGTCGGGTAAGGAAATCACTAACAAAGAACTGAGGAGTTTGATTCGTGACTATGAAAAAGAGGAACGGAGATCTTATGAAGAGCCCGAAGTGCTCTCGGATACCAAGTATACCGTTGATTCTTCTGCCTATGATATGGACAGCGTTTTTTGGAGGGAGATAAGACCCACTCCTTTGACTATTGAGGAAATTAAAGGGTATCAGATTGCTGACAGTCTTGCGGAAATTGAACGCAAAAAGGAAGAGGGTGATTCCCTAAAGCCATCTAAGCATAAGGGCTTCCAATGGTACGATGTGTTTATTGGAGATTCGTATAAACTCAACAAGACCACAAGTGCAAGAATATATGCGCCATGGGGAGGGTTTAACACGGTCGAGGGATTTAATCTGATTTACCGTCTGGGATATTCTAAGCGGTGGGTTGAGCGCGATTCTCTCAACCCAGATGATAGGCCAAAGGTTTCTCGATTGGACGTTTCGCCAATCGTCAGATATGCATTTGCCAGACAGAAGGTAACTGGTGTGCTAAGGCTCAACTATAGGAATAGTAAATCGCAAGTTATGGTGGAGGGGGGAAGGTACATTCGTCAGTTCAATGAAGATGAACCAATTCATGAGGTAGTGAATAGCTTTACCACTTTGTTTCTCACAGATAACCTCATGAAGATTTATGAAAGAGATTTTGTGGGTGTTGACTATCGTCAGAAAATTGATTCGAAACTTACGTTCTCTACAAACTGGAGCTATGCAAAGAGGCGGGAGCTATTTAATAATTCAGACTTCAAACTGATTGATACGGGGGGAGAGGGTTACACACCCAATGAGCCGGAAAACCTCGAAATCAATACAACGAGTTTTTTCGAACACTATGCGCTTATTGGGTCGGCTGGGTTAGAATGGAGGCCGTGGCAGAAGTATCGTGTGCGCAATGGCAGGAAGTATTCCGTAAATAATTCTTCTCCAGCGTTGAGTGTAGATTATACAAAGGGTTTTAACGCACTGAATAGTTCAGTTGATTTTGACCGGATAGAACTGGGTTTGAAGTACGGAATTAGAGTAGGAATTCGAGGAAAGCTTGATATTGCGATGACTGGAGGCAAATTCCTTAACACTGAGAAATTGTACTTCATGGACTTCGCGCATTTTCTGGGAAATAGAACCCCATTTGTCACCACCGATCCAGTCGGAAGTTATCGTTTGCTTGATTACTACGCATACAGCACAAAAGACAAGTACTTCACCGCCAATCTTCATTATCACTTCCGAAGATTCTTGATCACCCAATTTCCAATTGTGAGAATTACGGGTATAACAGAGAACGTATTTGTAAACTACCTGGCCACACCTTTTTCTAACGATTTCACGGAGGTAGGTTATTCGATCGATGGCATTCTTAGAATATTGAGGTTGGAGGCTGCGGTGTCATTCAGCGGAGGCATATATCAACAAACTGGGTTCCGAATCGGAATTGCTACAAGTATCACGTCATTTGATGATTGAGTAGAGGGACTCCCTATTTATCCATATTTTTGCGAAGTCGATATTTTTATGAGTCGCGAAATTGATTGGACTTCATTTTTAAGCCTAAGAAAGGAACTTCCCCTCGTGGATGTACGATCACCTTTGGAGTACGATGAGGGCCACATCCGCGATGCGCACAACATTCCATTATTGAACAATGAGGAACGCACTGCGGTTGGCATTGATTATAAGAAGCACGGTAGAAGATCAGCTATTCGCACCGGGTTCAAATTGGTAGGACCAAGGCTCAATGAGATTGTCGATCGCGCGGAAGAAGTAGCAAAAGGACAAGATCTTCTTGTGCACTGCTGGAGAGGAGGCATGAGATCAGCAAACTTTGCGCAGTTCGTAGGTATGGCTGGAGTGAAGTCGCATGTGCTTGCTGGTGGTTACAAGACATACAGGACGCAAGCGCTGCGTTCATTTACTACGCCATATCAATTTATTCTCCTGTCAGGAAGCACCGGCAGTGGTAAAACCGATGTTTTAAATCAGTTGCAGCAGGAAGGGGAGCAGGTCATTGATCTTGAGGGCTTGGCAAATCACAAAGGGTCAGCCTTTGGTGCCTTAAACATGCCGCCCCAGCCTACCACAGAGCAATTTCAAAACGAGTTATTTGAAAACTTATTAAGACTAGATCCATCCAAACCGATATGGCTTGAAGATGAATCGATTGCCATAGGGAAGATATTCTTGCCTTCAGACTTTTGGAATCAAATGCGGCAGAGCCCGGTGGTAATGCTTGAAGTAAAAAAGGATGTGCGTGTGCAGCGACTGGTTAATGACTACGGCAGTGCCGACAAGGAACAGTTTTTGACCGCAATGAGCAAAATCACAAAAAAACTCGGTGGTCAGAATTTCATAGAAGGAAAGAAGCGGTTGGAACTTGATGACATGGCCGGAGTGATGGAAATTCTCCTGACTTACTATGACAAAGCATATAGTAACTCAATGGAGAAGCGAAAACCAAAAAGACTTGGTAGCGTCCTATGGGATGGAAAAAATCTTCAAAAGATAGCAAAGCAACTAGTTGCGACAATATAAGAATATGAACGACATCAAATTAACACAGTACAGTCATGGTGCGGGGTGCGGTTGCAAAATATCTCCGGCAATCCTCGACTCTATATTACACTCAGACATTCCTAAATTGAGCTATCCCTCGTTACTGGTGGGTAATGATTCTAAAGATGATGCAGCTGTCTTCGATTTGGGTGATGGTACATGTATCGTGAGCACTACTGATTTTTTTATGCCTATCGTAGATGATGCATTCACATTTGGCTCGATTGCCTCCGTAAATGCGATTAGTGACATCTATGCGATGGGGGGAGAGCCCCTTATGGCGATTGCAATTTTAGGCTGGCCGATTAATACCATTCCTGCCGAGGTGGCCAAAAAAGTTTTGGAAGGAAGTAGAAAAATTTGCGCTGATGCTAAAATTCCATTGGCCGGAGGTCACAGCATTGATTGTCCGGAACCGGTGTTTGGCCTTGCCGTTACGGGCAAGGTAAAAAAGGAGAATTTGAAACGAAATGATACCGCTACCGAAGGGTCAAAGCTATATCTTACTAAGGCACTTGGAGTCGGAATTATTACAACCGCACAAAAGAAGGGCATAGTAAAAGATAATCATCTGAGTGCTGCCATCGAGCGTATGCTCACATTAAATGTAATTGGGCAAAAACTGGCACACCTTCCATACGTCAATGCGGTTACAGATGTCACAGGTTTTGGATTGCTTGGGCATTTAGTGGAAATGTGCGAAGGCAGTGGACTTTCCGCGTCTGTCAATTTTGATGCTGTTCCCAAACTTGATTTTCTGGGAGAGTACATCCAACAGAAGAGCATGCCGGGAGGCACTCAACGAAATTGGGATAGCTATGGATCAAAAATTGGAAAGATTGAGGAAAGCCAGCGTGTAGTTCTAGCTGATCCACAGACCAGTGGAGGTTTACTAGTCTCTGTAGATGCAGCGCACACAGCTGATTTCGAAAGTTTTGCGACTGAACAAGGGTTTGACTTGAAGCCTTTTGGCACCATGATGCCAAAATCAGAAAAGGTGGTTACAATAAACTAGAGATCAGTAATAACGACACCCGGAATTTCTTGAATGAAACCTGAGCCGTAGGCAAGTGAAGGTGTTTGAAAGCCAATTTTGAAATTACCACTCAACGTATTTTCGGCAATGGTGATACTGGATATCGCTGTTAACGCGTAGCCATTGGGTGCCACCATTCTACTTTCAACCGATGTTTGGTCATTCCAAACTTTGCAGGTAAGCAGGCTTTTAGAGCTGTTTCTTGTTTCGCTTGCAGGCCCGGTTGTCTTGTCTATTTTCTTTAGCAGAAAACCTTTTAGCCATCTCCTTTTCAACAACCAGTTGAGCCATCGAGTGGATTTAATGAAAGTGGCGATCTTATTGTTGATGCCCATGTATACAGAAATGTTGGGAATACCTGTGCTGTAAAAGGCAGTTGAGACGTCCCCCCAGGGAATTCGCGCAGATATGGTTTGAAAATCGCCAAAATCAATTTTCTTCAATCCTTCGTGAAGCGGAACAGTGACTATTTCACCTTCCTTCCTGATACGACTTCCTTCCCCCAGACCAAGTACAGCAGTTTTTGCGGTGCCGCGGGAGCTACCACCACCCGACATAGCGAATGCCAACTGAAGATGAGTGGCATCCGGCAACCTCTCTTTGGTGTGCAGCGCTAAACAATCTGAGGGAACCACATCGAAGCCAGCGCCAGGCAATAGCATAATACTTGCTTTCTGTGCAGCTTGATCAAATTTGTGGAGCATTTCAAAAACGGCAATTTCACCTGTGATGTCTATATAGTGAGTTTTGGTAGCCAGGCAGGCATTGACCATTCGCTTGGCGGTAAACAGGAAGGGACCTCCACAGTGAATCACAAGCTTTGCTGGGGTAAGTAGTTTTTCCAGCTTTTCTGTCTCTTGAATTTCAACAATGGTAAATGGAAAGCTCGTATCCTTGCTTTGCTGCGACAGTGCTTCACCATTTCTTCCAGCAAGCATAATATCAAGACCCCGCTTCTTACCTTCCTCAACAATGAGTTTGCCGGTATAACCGTATGAGCCGTAAACGACAATCTGATTGCCTGACATCAATTTCCCTGCTTTTCTAGGCGCTCAACTTCGGTGGCAAAATATTTTGTATCGCCCCGCCACGGAAAAATCCAATACTTCTTAACATAGTGCAGATTAATCCGCTCGCCACTGAGCGCGACTGCTTCAAGTTTGTCGATTAATTCCTGGTCACCTCCGTCTACCGAAAAATCAAAGGATTCTGCAATGGGGCTAGTTCCTTTCAGTGCTCCAAAGGTCTGCAGATTAAGCTGCCCCTCATAGGTCTTGAAAATCATTCCCTTCTTACTTAGTCGCAGCACGATACCTGCCCTGACCCCTTCATCGTATACACCGAAGTAGCCAATAGCAAGTACAGCAATTCCAGCTACCAACAGCAACATCAAGATTCTGCGGAAAATCTTTTTTGTGGTCTTTTTGATCTTATCGAGCATGCCTCCTTCTTCCATATTTTTAGGTTTTAAGCAATTTACCTTTTCTCTTCAACTTTGCATAGAAGTATAGGGAGCTCGCAATGACAATCAGAGAAATGAATTGGGAGTGTGAGAGGTATGCATCAATCAAGAACCCCCGGGCTTCATCTCCACGGAGTATCTCAAGAAGACTGCGTCCTGTAGAATAGATTATCAGGTAGAGCAAAAACAACTGACCATCAAATTGCTTTCTTTTCTTTTTCATCAACAGAAAAGTCATAAGGGAAAAGATAAATGCAGCTTCATAAAGCTGTGTCGGGTGAAGAGGTGTGTTTAACGGCTCAGCCTGACACAATGGACTAGTAAACACTACATTGAATACGCTATCCGTAGGTTTGCCATGACAACATCCTGCCATAAAGCACCCGATTCTGCCAAAGCCATGGACAATGCAAGTTACAATGGCCATGATGTCCAACATGGGCAATGTCGGTATCCCATGCTTCTTGAAGAACCACAGCATGGTTGGAATAGAGAAGAGCAGGGAGCCAAAAAACACGAACCCGTTTCCGGCAAAGAGCTTTTCCAAGTTGTTGATATAGTACTGTGGATTTTCAAAGAAGAAAAAGACTTTGCCTCCAACCACGGCCGCAATAACTATGTAGATGAATAGGGAGTTAGATTTGTCGAAGCTCAAACCAAAGTGCTTCTTGGATTGAATTGCCATGTAAAGGAGGCCGCCTAGTGCACCAAGGGCAATAAAAAATCCGTAGGAGTAGATGGAGGATGAGCCAACCTGAAATAGAATAGGATGCACTCCGATAGGGTTAGTAGTTCTTACTGCTGGGCAGAAGCTACACCGTCATAATTTCCGCCTCCTTCTTTTTAAGAAGGTTGTCTATTTTTTCGATATGCTCGTCAGTAAGCTTCTGCACTTCACCTTCTGCATTTTTGATGTCGTCTTCAGAAACTCCTTTGATTTTCTTTAGTTGTTCATTGGTCTCCTTGCGAACGTTGCGAACACTAATTCTTCCCTGTTCACATTCTGCACTCACTTGCTTTACTAATTGCTTTCTGCGCTCTTCAGTCAGCATGGGTACGTTGATGATCACTTGTTGTCCGTCATTTTGAGGTGTGAGACCAAGGTTAGCAGCCATGATTGCTTTTTCAATTTCAGGGATGATGTTCTTTTCCCAGGGCTTGATAAAAATACTTCTCGCATCCGGAGTGGTAATTGAAGAGACCTGACTCAAAGGACTCATTGCACCATAGTATGCGACCTGTATACCATCAAGCATGGAAGGGCTTGCTTTTCCTGCTCTGATCTTTGTTAATTCTTGACTTGCATGAGTAATGGCCTTACCCATCAAGTCGCGTGCTTCTTCAAGAAATAATTCAATCTCCTCCATAAGATTAATCTTTACTAAGTAAATATATAAAATTATGAGAATGCGGCTCAGCTAATGAGTGTGCCGGTATGTTCTCCATTTACAATTTTCAATAGGTTGCCTTTCTTATTTACATCAAAGACGATGATGGGCAAATTGTTTTCCATGCACAGCGTAAAGGCTGTCATGTCCATGATGTTTAGATTCTTTTCGTATGCCTCCTGAAAGGATAATTTTTCGTAACGTGTAGCATCTGTGAATTTCTCCGGGTCTTTAGAATAGACGCCATCCACCCTCGTCCCCTTCAGCACAACGTCAGCCTGCACTTCGATGGCCCTCAAACTTGCGGTGGAATCAGTCGTGAAGTAAGGATTGCCAATTCCAGCACCAAATATTACAATTCTTCCCTTCTCAAGGTGACGAATAGCGCGTCTTCTTATGAAAGGCTCGCAGACCTGTTCCATTTTAATGCCGGCCATCAGTCTTGTATAGAGCCCGTGCCTTTCTAGCGCACTTTGGAGGGCCATCCCATTAATCACCGTAGCCAGCATGCCCATATAATCTCCCTGTACCCGATCAATCCCCAAAGTGTCAGCCTGACCACCTCTAAAAATATTACCACCTCCAATTACAATGGCAATTTCAACGCCTTTTTCCTTAAGCTCCTTAATTTCTTCCGTGTACTGCTCGAGCATCGCAGGGTCGATGTTGGTACTCTTATTTGACCCTTGTAGAGATTCTCCGCTAAGCTTCAGAAGGACACGTTTGTATTTCATTATTTGGGTTTTGAGGGTTTGCTGAACAAAAGTATCAGTTCAGTTTTCTAGTGGTGCAAATATATCACCATTTGGCAGTGTAGCGGAATCTAAACTTAGAATTCAATCAAAATCTGACCCTTTTCCACACTATTTCCTTTTTCAACCTTTACGCTCTTGACTGTGCCATCACCTGACGCCTTTAGAATATTTTCCATTTTCATCGCTTCCAACACCAGCAGGGGCTGACCGGTCTTTACCTCATCGCCCTCTTTCACCTTTAGATCTATAATTAGACCGGGCATAGGTGCCTTTATGGAGTTAACTTTGGAAGAGGCACCCACATTCATTCCCATTTTCTCCAGAAGCAAATCAAGTTTGTCTTTGAGGTTAACTACATAGGTATGCCCATTTATTTTGATAGTACATTCTTTCGTACTGTAATCAGCTTTTACCAATTCTGCCCGATAGCTCTTGTGATTATGGATGATGTGAAAATAGTTCTTGGAGATTTCTTTAATATCCCACGACAGCGTCTTTCCATTGATATCCAGTTTGTCAGAATCAAGGGTGATATCGAAGGACGACTTGTTGATGCTTGCCTTATACATATTTCAAAAATAGACTTCTTAGGCTATTAATTACGAGCATTCCCTTAAAAATTGTGATTTGGACGAAGAGTCCTTACATTTGAATTGTCAGAATTGACAAGGGGTGCCAAAAACACGGGCTGAGATTATACCCAATGAACCTGATGCCGGTAATGCGGACGAAGGGAGGCAAAAATTAAAACGTAAGTGTGAGCATTCCCCTATGCTTCACGGGTTTTAACAACTTAATAAAATGTTCAGATTATTCTTCGCAGCGTGGTGCTGCACAATTGGCATAAATGCCAACGCACAAAACGCTATTACTGGAGTCGTTACGGAAGAGTCAGGTGAAGGCCTTGTGGGTGCTACTATACAACTTGATAGAAGCAACCATTTTGCGGTCACCGAAGCAGATGGGAAATATCGAATTGCTGATGTGGCCACTGGTTCCTATGAAGTGCGCGTGCAATTTCTCGGATTCAAAGAGTACGTTGCACAGTTAGAGGTCAATCAGAATGTAGTGCTCAATATCCAATTACAGGAAGATGTCAGATTCACGGATGAAGTGGTGGTGTATGCTACCCGTGCCACTGAAAAGAGTCCGACCACTTTTACCAATATCGGCAAGGTGGAAATTCAAAAGCAAAATTTTGGTCAAGACCTTCCTTTCGTTCTCAACTGGACGCCTTCACTAGTAGCCACTTCAGATGCAGGGGCGGGAGTGGGTTACACGGGCTTGAGGGTGAGAGGCAGTGATGCAACAAGAGTAAATGTGACCATCAATGGAATTCCGCTAAATGATAGTGAGTCCCAGGGTGTATTCTGGGTCAATATCCCCGATATAGCCACATCGACTCAAAGTATTCAGGTGCAGCGTGGTGTGGGGACTTCTACAAATGGTGCTGGCGCATTTGGGGCGTCCATAAACTTAAACACCAATCATCGTTATGACGAGCCGTATGCTGATATCATCAATTCCTATGGATCATTTAACACGCACCGACATACCGTAGGATTTGGTACGGGATTGATTGATAAGAAATTTACGTTTGATGGCAGGGCATCTTTGATCAAGTCAGAAGGATTTATTGATAGGGCGGCCTCTGACCTGAAATCCTTTTACATGGCCGCGGGATACTATGGGAAAAAGACGATGGTGAAAGCCATCGTCTTTGGAGGCAGTGAAGTCACGTACCAAAGCTGGTATGGTGTGCCGGAATCCAGGCTTAACAATGATGTGGATGCCATGCTGACGACCGCAGCTGCTGAAGGCTGGAATCAAGATCAAACCGACAACCTACTTAATTCAAACAGTCGCACATTTAACACCTACACCTACAAAGATCAGGTAGACAATTACGCGCAAGATCATTACCAGCTGCACATATCGCATCAGTTCAATCCAAATTTGATTGCCAATGCGGCCTTGCATTACACTTATGGCAGGGGATTCTTCGAAGAGTATAAACTTGATCAGTCTCTCAATGACTACGGTGTGCCAGATGCCGTGGTCGGTGCGGAAACGATTGCGAATACAGACTTGATCCGGAGACGTTGGCTAGACAACGATTTTTTTGGGGTAACCTATTCTCTTTCTTATGATAAGGGCAGGTACAGCGGAATTTTGGGTGGTGCTGCTAACAGGTACATCGGTGATCATTTTGGCGAGATCATTTGGGCAGAAGTGGCACTAACTGCACCAAAGGACTACAGATACTATGACAATAGAGGAGATAAGGACGATTTCAATATCTTTTGGAAAAGCAACTACAAATTGACTTCACAATTAAATGGTTTTGTAGATCTGCAATATCGAAGAATTGACTACACTGCTTCTGGTATAGAAAACGATCAGGAGCCGGTGAGTGTAGATGAAGAATTCAATTTTTTTAATCCCAAGGTTGGCCTTACCTACGAATGGCCAAGAAGAGGACAGCTCTACGCTTCTTACAGCATTGCACAACGAGAACCGGTGAGAAATGATTTTATAGATGCGCCCACTGGCACAAAGCCAAAGCCGGAGAAAATGCAGGACTTGGAAATTGGTTGGAGATTAAAGAAGTCGAATTACTTCGTAAACGTCAACTACTACATGATGAACTACAAGGATCAGCTTGTGCTAACGGGTGAGTTGAATGATGTGGGCTCTTCGATCAGAACGAACGTGGATCAAAGCTATAGGACGGGAGTTGAAGTGGAAGGAATGATGCGCTTCTCAAGACGACTGTCTTGGGGACTCAACTTTACACTCAGTGAAAATCGAATCAAGAATTTCACTGAAGTGATTTATGATTATGGTCTGGCATTCGATGAGTTTAATGAGGTGAAGAATCAGTTGAGCGATGTGGATATTTCCTTCTCGCCATCCCTTATTGCAGGTTCTATGCTCACCTACTCACCCTTTCCAGGATTTGAATCGACTTTACTAACGAAGTATGTAGGAGATCAATTTCTGGACAACACCTCAAACGCGGACAGACAAATTGATGCTTATTTCACCAATGATTTAAGACTCACCTATAGTTTTCAGCCTTCGTTCATGAAGTCTGTTTCGATGAGTCTGCTAATCAATAACCTGCTTGATGTGGAATACGAATCAAATGGGTACACCTGGGGCTACATTGGTGGAGGGGAGACGGTCAGGCAGAATTATTATTACCCTCAGGCTGGACGTAATTTTATCGCGATGTTAGCCTTAAAATTTTAAGCGTTACGATTACCTAAAAAACACGCCTTCTCTTTTGCTACCTTTGCGGGCAGTGAATCAGCTCTATCAATTGTTCAAGGCGTTGCTACAACTTACAAGGTTTTGGAATCTTGTAATCATAGGGTTTGCGCAATACTTTGCGGCCTATTTTTTAATAGGACCAGGTACTATTTTTGAATTTGATTTACTTCTGCTCGTCAGTTCTACCCTCATGATTGCCGCAGGTGGGTACATCATAAACGACTACTATGACATCAAGATAGATTTGATAAATAAGCCAGAACGCGTGGTCATCGGAAAGAGTATTACGAGACGTTATGCAATTTTCTTTCACACTGCGCTTTCCATTGGCGGCACCGCACTAGGTTTTTTTGTGGGGTGGAGAATCGCGCTTATTAATTTTCTTTCCGCCTTCCTGCTTTGGATTTACTCCAATCATCTTAAGAGGCAGCCCTTCATTGGAAATTTTGTTGTGGCAATATTGACGGCTATATCAATCCTGGTAGTGAATGTGCATTATCAACCCATTAATTCTCTGATAATCACCTATGCACTTTTTGCCTTTTCGATGACGCTGGTAAGGGAAATAATTAAGGATATGGAGGACTGGAAGGGTGACAACACTTTTGGCAGTCAGACCCTACCGATCATATGGGGACTGAGAAAAACTAAAGTGCTACTTTATGTCTTGCTAATGCTCTTTGTGGCGACCGTTCTTGTGGTGAACAATTTTTATTTGGGAATACCAATGCATTATCTGACCATACTACTATTCCTTCCGCTGGGATACCTGATAGCAGTGCTCATAAAGGCCGATACGATAAGAGATTACGCTCGGCTAAGTTCGTATTGCAAAGTGATATTGATTTTGGGAATTTTAAGTATGTCACTACTTTGAGGAAAGCAATGGTCTTTATTTAATGCAAAGAATTGAAAAAATTTAGAATAGCCATTTTCGCTTCAGGTAATGGAACAAATGCAGAGCGGTTTTTTACGCACTTCAGGGGTCATCCTCAGATCGAAGTTGTGTTGTTGCTTTGCAATAAAGCTGATGCCTTTGTGCTTGAGCGGGCAAGAAATGCCAATATCAAAAGTGAGGTTTTTGACAAAGCTCAGTTTATAAGCGGAGAGGTCTTGAAAATACTGGAAGAAAATAGCATTACCCACGTGGTATTGGCAGGATTTCTTTGGCTCATTCCAAGTCACATCACAGCGGCATTTCCCAATCGTGTCATCAATATTCATCCTGCCCTTCTTCCCAAGTTTGGTGGAAAGGGAATGTACGGTTCAAAAGTGCATGAGGCTGTTAAGGATTCTGGAGATCAGGAAACGGGGATCACGATTCACCTTGTTAACGAACGGTATGACGAAGGAAAAGTGATATTTCAGGCAAGGACTAACGTGGAGGAGAGCGACTCACCAGAAGATATCGCTGCCAAGGTGCATGCTCTGGAGTATGATCACTATCCTAAAGTAGTGGAGGATTGGATATTAAAAGCAGAATAGCACACGTGGTTAGTAGTGTTTACTAGTGCTTCGATTGAGGGATACTCATTTTAAAATCTTCACTTTTTGAAAAGGATCGGAAAATGTCCTTTACGAACTTGGGAGGTTGAGCCAATCTTCTTTTTGTAAGATCAAGCCAGGCACCATCCATATTGATTATGGCTGCCAGCTGATCCTGATCTTTGAAAAAAGTGTGCCTTAAGCTCCAGCGTGAGTAGTCTTCCCGCGCAGAGACAATTTCAACATTTACAGTGATCTTATCTTCCAGCACAATTTCTTTTTTGAACAAAGCCTCTTCCCGAAAAAGGATTGGCCCAACCTGAAGTTCTTCCATCTTCTCTGTCGTGAGCCCATGCTCATTGAGGTATCTCATTCGCACCATGGCTCCGTAGTCGTAGTAAGCAGAGTGTCGCAGGTGTCGGTTCTGATCGATGTCAGACCATCGGATTTGAATAGGTACAACGAAATTTGACATCAACCTATGGGGTGTTTATTTCATTGTAAGGGTCTGTGGAACTATCCGTCCAACTCATAGGATAGTCCTTATCCAAAAATTCAAGGGCATCCTCGGTGAGGAACAGCGGTTTGAATGTATCGATCATTACCGCCAGCTCATGTGTTTCTTTTGCTCCAATACTTTTTTCTACCGTACCGGGATGAGGGCCGTGCGGTAACCCTCCCGGATGCAAGGTGAAAGAGCCACGATCAATTCCCCTTCTGCTCATGAAATTTCCTTCCGCATAGTAAAGCACCTCATCGGAATCTATGTTGCTATGGTTATACGGTGCAGGGATGGCCTGAGGGTGATAGTCAAACAAGCGTGGTACGAAGGAGCAAATCACAAAGTTGTGCGCCTGGAAGGTTTGATGCACCGGTGGTGGCTGATGAATCCGTCCTGTGATCGGTTCGAAATCGTTGATCGAAAATGCGTAGGGCCATAGGAATCCGTCCCAGCCCACAATGTCAAGAGGACTGTAGTCGTAAAGATAGTTATGGAGATGTCCTTGCTTTTTAATTTTTACGATGTGATCCCCCTTCTTTGTGTCGGTCACCAATTCACTTGGTGGTCTGATATCCCTTTCGCAGTACGGAGAATGCTCCAAGAGTTGACCCAACTGGTTGCGATAGCGCTTTACAGTTTCAATAGGTGAGGCTGACTCCGTGATGAGCAACCTAAGGGGACCTTCGTCAAATTCAAGTTTATAAATTATAGTTCGAGGAATCACCACGTAATCCCCCTTTTTGATTTCAAGTTTCCCCAGTGGAGAAACTAGTATTCCATTTCCATCGTGAATGTAAATCACTTCATCCCCTTCCGCGTTCTTATAGAAGTAGTCCATCTTTCTCTGTTTTGGAGAGCAAATGGATATTGAACAATCGTTGTTCATTAACAACACTTTCCGTGCATGTAAAAAATCATCCCCCGTTGTTTCTACTTTGGAAGTGTTAAGATGCGTTTGCCTTAATGCGTAATCCTTGATCACCTTTGGCCCAAAGGGTATAGGATCGGCAACGGATTTGATTCTCGTGGGCGCATTAATATGATAGAGATTGGAATAGATCCCCGAAAAACCCTCAGAGCTTACAAGTTCTTCTTTGTATAAACTTCCATCAGGCTGCCTAAATTGAGTATGTCTCTTGGGAGGAATTTTTCCAAGTCGGTGATAATACATGTCTAAAGTATTAAGTTGAGGTTGCTTCTTCTTTCGCTGTCGAAGTTAGTAAATTCCCAAAACAATAGTCCCGCCAGGGGGCTTTGAAATTGTTGTTTACATTCTACTCCTGTCCGGCACTTTATCAAACAACTGAATGGCCTGCTGGAGGATCTCATTTGTTTCGTTGAATATCGGGTAGAACGATTCGCTTCCCCAAATACGTCTTGCAATGTTTGCCTTCAAAAAGATTTCAAAAACTTTCTTGTTGGTATTTAAATCCTGAAGATTTGGAGTGACTCCGTTTCTCTTTCCGACTGCCAGCAGATCATTAAACATGGCATCGCTCACGCTAAAACCGTGCTGAAACTTATCGAAGCCCATGGCTTCAAGCTGCGCCTTGTTTTCAAGCGAGTAGTTGAATGCATATTCCTGAAACGAGTTGGAGTTGAAAAGCGCGTTGAGATATCGACTGTTTAAAGTAGTATCCAGGGGCACAAAATAGTCTGGCATTATGCCACCCCCACCATATACAGTTCTCCCGTTCAAGGTTAGATACTTCAGCGAATCACTAAACTTGATACTGTCCGCGTGAAAGAATTCACCATGCTTATATCGTTTGGCAATATCTCTAGAGTACTCCTGGTTATCGCTGTAGGGCTTTTGGATTGACCTTCCACTTGGAGTGTAATATCGGGAGATGGTGAGCCTCAGTTCGGATCCATCGTTCAAGTCAAAAGGCGATTGTACGAGACCTTTGCCGTAAGATCTTCTGCCTACAATAAGTGCACGGTCATTGTCCTGCAAGGCTCCGGCTACAATTTCGGAAGCAGAGGCGCTGCCTTCATTTACCAATACAATTAAGTCTCCTTTTTCAAACTCCCCTCGGTTGGTGGATAATGCATCACTGTTGTAGCGCTTGTCTTTTCCTTTAGTAAATACAACTTTTTCTCCTGCTGGCAAAAAATCATCCGCCAGATCAATGGCTTGATTCATGTAGCCACCAGGATTCCCTTGAAGATCAAGGATTAGTTTCTTCATCCCAGCACTTTGAAGCTTTTCCATGGCATCCCTGAACTCCTTGTAGGTGGTTTGCGAAAAGCGACTCACTTTTATATAGCCGATTTCGGGATTTATCATGTACGAGGCATCCACGGAGAATTGTGGAATCTTATCTCTTATGATGTTGAATGTAATCTGTTCTTCTACATTTCTTCGGAGCACTTCAATCTTCACTTCCGTTCCCTTTGGGCCTTTAAGCTTTTTGGTGACCTCGGCATTGCGCAAGCCAACACCGGCAATATTTTCATCATCAACCTTGATGATTCGATCACCCGATCTCAGTCCAACCGCTTCTGAGGGGCCGCCACTTAGTGCAGCAACTACCACCAGTGTATCTTGAAAAATATTAAACTCAATTCCGATGCCTTCAAAATTTCCTCTCAAATCTTCATTTGCCTCTTCTCTTTCTTTGGCAGGGATATAGGCAGAGTGCGGATCTAACTTTGTCAGCATATGTTGAATGGCATCGTCTACCAGTTCTTCAGTTTCTGTTTCATCGACATATTCCGTCTTGATCAGTGATAGTACTTCCCGAAATTTTTGCACATCCTCACCGATATCGTCAGGCACACTCTTTGAATTCAAGCTGGCACCTATCAAGACTCCTCCGGCCAGGCCAATACATAGGATCAGGGGCAAAGCAATTTGATAGCTTGAATTTTTTGGCTCACTCATAGTCACTTAAAAAGATATTATTCTACGGTTCTAAACGCGATTCTAACCCCAAAGTTATCAAGCCAAATCCTTGAAAAAAGGTTCTGGAGCCTTCTTTAAATTGATTTTTCTGAAATCTGCGCATAGTTGGGCAAAGGGGTCGTTATAGCTATATTTACAGTGTAAATGAGTAATTCGGGACTAAAGGGTAAACGAATAAGCGAATTGGTTGACGAAAATAGTGTGCACGCCTATGTGCTGTACTATTTTGGAATCAAGTTCTACGAATATTCAGAAAAAACACTGGAGCAGGTCTGCGCGGAAAAGGGACTTAAGGTTGATCAGGTGCTGCGAGAACTGGAGTCGCCCAATGAAAATTTTCAGGAAGCCGACTTGCCGCTCATCTCATACCCCGTTGACCTCATCATCGAATATCTGAAACATGCCCATTTCCTGTTTGTGAAGCATAAGCTGCCTTACATCGCGAAATTGATCGAGTCATTTCAGGCAAATAATGAAGCCTTTGACCCTATTGAAAAGGACCTGAAATCTTTATTTCCTCTCTTTATTGAAGACTTCATTCATCACATCTATGAGGAGGAAGATACACTGTTCAGTTATATCAAACTTTTGGAAAAGGCCTCCAAGGGCAAGTACAATCCATCGCAACTGTACTACCAGATGGAGCGCAATTCTTTACAAAGGTTTGCTATGGAACACGAGGCGCACGATGATGAGATGGCAGGAATCAGGAAGATAACCAAGAACTACCAGATGGGGGCAGGGGCGCCACTGCATGTGAAAGTGATTTATGATGAACTTATCGCCTTTGAAAAGACCTTGAAAACTCATGCCCGCATTGAGAACGAAATTCTTTTTCCAAAAGCCATGTTATTGGAAAATCAGGTGCGCAAGATTTTTGAAGAGCGGGTGAAGTTCAACTAACAACTCGATCATACAACTGTGGGAAGAATTCTAGCCATTGACTATGGATTGAAGCGCACGGGAATTGCTGTTACTGATCCCTTGCAGATTATTTCTACGGCACTGGAAACTGTGGAAACCCAAAAACTGATGACTTTTCTCAAATCGTACTTTTCGACCGAGCCGGTGGACATGGTTGTTGTGGGCATGCCAAAACAACTTAATAATCAAGATTCAGAAATCGCTCCTCAGGTTCGAAAGTTCATTGCGAATTTTGAAAAGGGATTTCCAAATCAAAAGATAACTATTGCTGATGAAAGGTTCACTAGTAAGCTTGCGCATCAGGCCATGCTGCAAGGTGGGATGAAAAAAAAGGACCGCAGGGTGAAAAGCAACGTAGATAAGATTAGTGCGACCCTAATTTTGCAGAACTACATGGAATCTATACAGAGATGATTCACTCAAAGCCTAAAATCACTAAATTTGTGAGATAATTTGAATGCATGGTTTATCCAATTGTAATGTATGGAGACGCAGTGCTGCGTAAAAGGGCAAAGGACATCGAGGTTGGTTCCGACATTAAAGCCCTGGCTGATGATATGTTTGAAACGATGTACGCTGCACATGGTATAGGCCTGGCTGCACCTCAAATTGGCAAGAGTGTACGCATGTTTGTGGTAGATGGAGCTGTGCTGGATGATGAGCCAGAACTCAGCGATTTCAAGAAGGTATTCCTCAACGCTGAAATAATTGAAGAAGATGAAGATGTGGTGGAGATGGAGGAGGGATGTCTTAGTATTCCCAATATTCGTGAAAAGGTAAATCGACCAGATGCGATACGGATCAAATACTTCGATGAAAACTGGGTAGAGCATGACGAGGAGTTTGAAGGGATGAAAGCTCGAATTATTCAGCATGAGTATGATCATATAGAAGGTGTGCTGTTCACAGACTATTTGACTCCCTTGAAAAAGAGACTGCTGAAGGGAAAGCTTAACAATATCAGCCGAGGAGAGGTGGACACAGAGTATCGGATTTTGGCTCCGCTCCGCAAGTAATGTCGATCCAGTCACGGCTACCTGATGTAGGTACTTCGATTTTCACCGTGATGTCTAAGATGGCAAATGAGCACAAGGCCATCAACTTGTCTCAAGGTTTTCCTGACTTCCAGGTTGCGCCCAACCTTATTGAGCTCGTTCATCGCAAGATGCTTGAGGGGCACAATCAGTATGCTCCCATGCCGGGAGTTGGTCCCCTAAATAGTATCATATCTTCAGTGATATTCAATACCTATGATCGAAAAGTAGATGCAGAAACGGAAGTCACCATAACGGCAGGAGGCACTGAAGCAATATTTGCCGCAATCTCTGGGTTGATTTCAACAGGTGATGAAGTAATCGTGTTTGATCCATCCTACGACTGCTACGACCCCGCCATCAGGCTGAATGGCGGTAAACCGATACATATAAACCTACTGCCACCTGCATTTAAAATTGATTGGGATGAGGTGGCAAGGAAGATTAGCTTTCGAACGAAGATGATCATGATCAATACGCCACACAATCCCAGCAGTGTGGTGCTCACAAAAAATGATCTTGAGTCATTGCAGCACTTGGCCGAAAAACATGATTTGATTGTACTGAGCGATGAGGTTTATGAACGTATTATTTTTGATAACGCAATTCATGAAAGCGTGCTCCGATATCCCCCTTTGGCTTCGAGAAGTATAGCCGTTTTTTCCTTCGGGAAGACATTTCATGCCACGGGGTGGAAAGTAGGCTACGTAGTTGCCCCACGTGAACTAAGCACTGAAATAAGAAAGGCACATCAGTTTATCACCTTTAGTGTCAATACACCTGTGCAACTTGCTTTTGCTGAGTACATGGCAGAGCCTGAGCACTATCTGAGCCTTGCCAATTTCTACCAACAAAAGAGAGATTTCTTTTTGAGTCAGATCAAAGGTTCTTCGCTCAGGCCCTTAGCATGTCAGGGATCTTACTTTCAATTACTTTCCTTCGATGGCGTTTCTAAAAAGTCAGAGATTGAAATGGCAGAATGGATGACCAAGACACGTGGCCTTGCTTCAATACCCGTCTCGGTATTTTATCAGGATAAAACAGATAGCAAGGTGCTGCGTTTTTGTTTTGCCAAAGGAGAAGACACGCTGGAAGCGGCAGGACAAATATTGCGAAAACTGTAATAAGTATTTCTGGATAGCCATAAAATTATGGCCTCCGATCGCTTTCTTTGCGAAAGTTTAATCAATCGAGGATGCAGGATCTGAAAATAACAATCATTCAATCTGATTTACACTGGGAGGATATAGATGCCAACCTGGCCATGTTTGAAGAGAAAATCTGGCAGATTGGAGAATCCACAGATATCATCGTTTTGCCAGAGATGTTTACTACCGGGTTCACCATGAATGCATCCAAGCTTGCGGAGCACATGAACATGAAGACCTTTAGATGGATGCGACAAATGGCGGATCAGACCAGTGCTCTAATTCTGGGAAGTTTTGTCGCGCATGTGCACGATCGATATTATAACAGGCTTTTGTGGATGGAGCCCGAAGGAAATTTCAAGACCTACGACAAGCGCCACCTTTTCCGAATGGCGGAAGAACATCAGGTATACACGCCTGGCGAAAGTTTACTGATTGGACATTGGAAGGGTTGGAGAATTTGTCCGCTAGTATGCTACGACCTGCGATTCCCAGTTTGGAGTAGGAACAAGTGGAATCCTTCTTTGCGCAAGCCGATGTATGATCTCGCCATTTATGTCGCCAATTGGCCAAAGGTTCGAATCGCAGCTTGGGATACATTGCTTAAAGCCAGAGCAATTGAAAATTTGTGCTATACCGTAGGTGTCAACCGCATCGGCCAGGATGGCAATGGGGTTGAATATAACGGGCTGTCCACCATCGTCAATCCAAAAGGGGAGCCAATTTTTAGTGTGGAAGGCAGCGAAGAGATAAAGACAATCGAAATAAATGGTCACAGTCTGCAGGCCTACCGGGATAAATTCCCTGCATTTTTAGATGCAGACGACTTCACGGTGGAGATGGAGACCATAGAGGAGGAAGATTATTGATTGCGCATTCCTAAAAATTTGAATCACCGGCTATTGTATCCTCAAAATAGCCCTACTTTTGCAGCTTCAATCACAAAAGGCTGACCTTTGATGCAATCCAAAAAAATAACCAGAGCACTCATTTCCGTATTTCACAAAGATAATTTAGAACCCATAATTAAGGTTTTGGGGGATCAGGGTGTAGAGTTTGTCTCCACAGGGGGAACCCAAAAATTCATCGAAGGTCTTGGTTACACGGTGACCCCGGTGGAGGAGTTGACAGGGTACCCTTCCATATTTGGTGGTCGGGTGAAGACTTTGCACCCTGCCATCTTCGGTGGCATCCTATTTAGAAGAGATCATGAAGAGGATTTGGCTCAGGCTGATCAATACAAAATTCCAAGCATTGACTTGATTGTAGTGGACTTGTATCCCTTTGAAGAAACGGTAGCCAACGGTGGTACCGAAGGTGAAGTAATAGAAAAGATTGATATTGGCGGGATATCCCTAATTCGAGCCGCAGCCAAGAACTACAAGGATACGCTTATCGTTTCATCGCGTGAGCAGTACGGAGAGGTTTTGGAATTGCTTAAGTCAAAACGGGGCAGCACGGACGCGGCAGATAGAAAGCACTTCGCTGCAATGGCCTTTGACGTCACTTCGCATTACGACACCGCGATTTTCAATTATTTCAATGCGGATGAAAAGGTGCCAAGTTTTAAGTCGTCTTTTCAAAATGGACAGGTGCTGCGCTATGGTGAAAACCCGCATCAAAAAGCGGTTTACTATGGCGATCTAGAAGCCATGTTCGAAAAGTTGAACGGTAAGGAGTTGTCTTACAACAACCTGGTGGACATTGACGCAGCAATTCACCTGCTTAGCGAATTCGATCAGGGAACGGCATTTGTAATCATTAAGCACACAAACGCCTGTGGTGTGGCGCTCGGTAATTCGGTGCTGCTGGCTTATCAAAAAGCGCTTGCAGCCGATTCTATATCTGCCTTTGGTGGTATACTGGCTACCAACAAGTCGGTGGATCTTGCAGCTGCTGAGGAAATCAATAAGCTATTTTTTGAAATTCTGATCGCGCCTGACTTTAGCGCTGAGGCGCTGGAGCTGTTGCGTTCAAAGAAAAACAGAAATATTCTGAAGCAGAGGAAAGACCTGAATGCCCAAACGCAGTTTAAGAGTTTGCTTAATGGCGTCATTGCGCAGGATTTTGACAGTAAGACCGAGACCGCAGCAGATCTTAAAGTGGTGACCAAACGCGCCCCGTCAAATGATGAAATAGAAACGTTGCTATTTGCAGCAAAAATTGCAAAACACACCAAATCGAATACCATCGTGTTGGCTCAGGCGGGTCAAATGATCGCCAGTGGTGTGGGGCAGACTTCACGCGTGGACGCCCTCAAGCAGGCAATTGAAAAGGCCAAGGCGTTTGGTTTTGATTTGAAGGGTGCGGCCATGGCGTCCGATGCATTCTTCCCTTTCCCCGATTGTGTGGAGATAGCGCATAAGGAAGGTGTCGCTACTGTGATTCATCCAGGAGGATCCATTAAAGACCAAGATTCAATCGACTTCTGCGATGCACACGACATGAGCATGGTGATCACTGGTTTCAGGCACTTTAAGCATTAGTCGTGGATTCGGTGAAGCGTAAGTTTTTCGCTTAGTTAAACACCAATTTCACAGTATTATTTGCGTAATTTCGTGCCTTAGAAAAATAAGTTAGCATATACGAATGGGACTTTTCGACTTCTTCACCAGCGATATCGCCATTGACCTGGGAACAGCCAACACACTGATCATTCACAAAGACAAAATTGTTGTCGATGAACCATCGATCATTGCCATTGACAAGAATACCAACAAGGTGCTGGCTATTGGTAGGGAAGCCATGCAAATGCATGAGAAAACTCATGATAACATTAAGACCATCCGTCCACTGAAAGAGGGGGTAATTGCGGATTTCCATGCCGCAGAGATGATGATTAGAGGGATGATCAAATTGATTGACACGGGCAGACGACTGTTTCCGCCATCAATGAGAATGGTAATTTGTATTCCATCAGGCATTACGGAGGTAGAAAAGCGCGCAGTGCGCGACAGTGCCGAACACGCTAATGCGAAAGAGGTTTATATGATTCACGAACCCATTGCAGCTGCAATCGGGATTGGAATCGACATTGAACAGCCGATTGGCAATATGATTGTGGACATTGGAGGAGGGACCACTGACATTGCAGTCATTGCCTTGTCGGGAATTGTTTGCGATCAGTCAATTAGAATTGCAGGTGACACCTTCAATAGGGACATCTTGGACTACATGCGCAGGCAACACAATCTCCTCATCGGAGAGCGATCTGCTGAGCGAGTGAAAATTGAAGTAGGTTCTGCTTTGACGGAGCTGGACGATGGTCCTGACGATTATGAAATCCGCGGAAGAGACTTGATGACAGGTATCCCAAAGACAATTAAGATATCATATTCCGAGGTGGCATTCGCGCTTGATAAATCAATTTCAAAATTAGAGGAGGCCGTATTGAAGGCACTCGAGATTTCTCCCCCCGAGCTCTCTGCTGATATTTATGAGCGTGGAATTTACCTCACTGGAGGTGGTGCTTTGTTAAGAGGACTTGACAAACGTCTGGCGCTAAAAACGAAGCTTCCGATTCATGTGGCAGACGATCCACTTAGAGCAGTAGTGAGAGGAACAGGGCAGGCATTGAAAAACCTTCAACATTTCAAGTCTGTATTGATGACATAATTTCATGGGTAGGCTCTTTTACTTTTTTTACCAGTATAGGGCTTTCTTCACATTCTTGGCCTTAGAATTATTTTCTGCCTGGCTGATTGTCAGGAATAATCAATATCAGAGTACCAAGTTCTTCAATTCGTCTAATAGTTTTGCGGCAAGTATCATCAGCACCAGCCAGGGGGTGAGGGAGTATTTCACGCTCCGCAATATCAATTTGGAATTGGCTGAAGAGAATGCAGCGTTGCGAACAAGGTTGGAACAGCGAAATCAAAGCCTCTATTCTCTTGAAATGCGAGAGATCAAAGATCCTGAGATCATTAATCGCTTTGAGTACGTCAGCGCCAAGGTTATCAATAATTCAGTAGATCGCTTCAAAAATTTCATTACGATTAACAAGGGGGCACGGGAAGGATTAGAACCTGGAATGGCTGTGATAAGCACGGCTGGAGCGGTGGGCAAAGTGAAGTCAGTATCAGATCACTACGCGGTTCTCATTTCACTTCTCAATACAGATGAGTATACATCATGCATGATTAAGAAGACGCAACATTTTGGCAGCTTGAATTGGGAGGGCACCGATGCACGATTCAGCTTGTTAAAGTTTATACCGCGACACGCAAAGCCGGCAGTTGGAGATACAATCGTTACCTCCGGCTTCAATGCAGTGTTTCCGGAGGGAGTTTTGGTTGGAACAATTAGCGAGGTTGCTCTGGGAGAGGAGGCGCAGTTTTATGACATTAAAATCAGTTTGGCACAAGACTTTAGTAAGCTTGCTTTCGTTGAAGTGGTGAAGAGCAACTTAAAGGCTGAAAAGGATTCGTTGGAGCAAGTGACCATAGGAAAACCCTGATGAGCAAGACAGGTATAATACAATTCATGTCATTTTTTGCCTACCTGATCATCCAGGTGGTGCTGATGAAAAACCTGGTGTTGTTCAACACCGCATTTTGCTTTTTATATATCGCCTTCATCTTGTTTCTGCCTATAGAGATTAATACGCTGCTCCTGATGCTACTTTCATTCCTGCTTGGGTTTATGGTGGATGTATTTTATGATAGCCTGGGCATTCACGCGGCCTCGCTGGTTCTGGTTGGATTTGTCCGGAATTTTTGGTTGTCCAGGATAACACCTCAGGGTGGCTATGATGCAGGTGAGGGGCCAACTTTGTCTGCCAATGGAATGCAATGGTTGCTGATTTATGTTTTGCCCTTAATCTTCATCCACCATTTTACTTTGTTCTTTATCGAAGCGGGAGGTTTCAGCATGCTGGGATACACGCTGCTAAAAGTTTTTTTTAGTAGTATATTTACATTCGTAGTAATCATACTACTGCAGTACTTGCTACCAGGGCAAAAAAGGTCATGAACGAAGGGCGGAAAGAGATTTTTCAAATTTTATTTGTTCTAACGGGTTTAGTCTTTCTCGTAAAACTATTCTTCATTCAGGTGCTAGACACTCGCTACGCAGAGATGGCAGACAGCAATGCCATCATGAGGGAGGTCGAATATCCTTTTCGTGGACTGATATATGATAGAAATGGAAAATTAATTGTCTACAATACTCCTGAGTTTGACATCAATGTCATAAATAAGGAGATTGAGGATCTTGATTCAGCAAAGTTTTGTGAGGCTTTTCAAATATCAAGACAAGAACTTCGAAACAGGTTCAAGGAAATGAAGGCACGGAAGGAGTACTCCCCGTATAAGCCAACAGTCTTCATCGATCGCCTGTCAAATATTGATTTTGCGAAAGTGCAGGATCGCCTCGATGAGTTTTCTGGTTTTTATGTGCAAGCAAGAACCACAAGATCATATACCTCACCCGCGTTGGCCAACGCACTCGGTTACGTAAGTGAAATATCAAAGCGGAAATTAGAGGGAGATGAGACTGGAATTTATAAGCAGGGAGATTACATAGGTCAGAGCGGAATCGAATTGTTCTATGAAGAGCAACTGCGAGGTAAGCGAGGGGTGAAATTCAAATTGAGAAACGTGAGAGGTATTGAAAAAGGCGCTTTCAAAGATGGCGCTTACGATACGCTTTCAGTTCCGGGAGAAGATTTGGTCAGTAGCATTGACATTGAGTTGCAAGAGTATGCCGAGCTGCTAATGAAAGGCAAGTCAGGTAGCGTGGTGGCAATTGAACCTTCTTCGGGAGAGATACTCACGTTGGTTTCGGGACCGTCATACGATCCCAACTTATTGACGGGACGCAACTATAGCTCCAATTTTGTGCTGATTAGTAACGATACAAACAAGCCGCTATTTAATCGTCCCTTGATGGCACAGTACAGACCGGGGTCTATTTTCAAAATCGCGCAGGCCATGACTGCTTTGCAGGAGGGGGTGATTACCCCTGATACAAGAATACGGTGCGACAGAAGTATTATCGGATGTCATGGTGATCACAGTAATGAAGATTTGCGTGGTGCGATCGCCAACTCATGCAATCCTTACTTTCATGGCACCTTGAGAAGGATGTTAAATAAAGGAGTTTCTTCAGATCCTTACGAAGACACCCGCATCGGGCTTGCCGAATGGAATGAGCATATCATGAGCTTTGGATTTGGGGGAACATTAGGCATTGACCTTCCAAATGAAAAAACCGGGTTGATTCCCGATCCAGCATATTATGACAGAGCGTATGATAATCGACCCTGGAAATTTTCTAATATCTATTCTTTGGCGATTGGCGAGGGTGAAAATCTGGTGGTTCCAATCCAGATGGCGAATTTTGCAGCGATTGTAGCTAACCGTGGCTATTATTACACACCTCACCTTATAAAAGCGATAGGTGACAGTGGGAAACCACTGCCACAGTATCAAGAAAAGCAATATACTTCCATCGATCCTCAGCATTTTGAAATAGCTGTAGATGCCATGCAACGTGTGGTCGAATCAGGAACGGGTCAATACCGTGCGAAGTTGAAAGATATCATTGTTTGTGGGAAGACCGGTACAGTTCAAAATGACCCACTGCCTGATCATTCTGTGTTTATTGCATTTGCTCCTAAGGATAATCCTAAAATTGCAGTTTCTGTTTATGTGGAAAATGCAGGGCAAGGGGCAAGGGCTGCAGCCTCCATTGCAAGCCTTGTGATTGAAAAGTATTTGATCGGTCAAACGAATCGACCTTACATTGAAGACTACGTCCTAACTGGACATTTTCTATATTGAGAAGGGGGATAGACATATCGGGGAATCTGGACTGGGTAACCGTATTAATTTATCTGGGCCTCTTACTTTTAGGTTGGTTAAATATTTACGCTGCTGTGTATGATGAGACAGTTAGTCAATCCATTTTTGATCTGTCTCTAAATTCAGGCCGTCAATTGCTCTTCATTCTGGCCTGTGTTGTCATCATCATGGGTATTATCATCATCGATATGCGCTTCTACGAAGCATTTGCATACATCGCATTTGCCGTAATTCTAGTGATGCTCTTGCTTGTGCCTTTCATTGGAAAAGAGGTAGGAGGTAATAAAGCTTGGCTTGGAATTGGTCCTTTTGGGGGACAGCCCTCAGAGTTTGCAAAGTTTATCACCGCTTTGGCTGTTGCCAAATTTATCGGGACTGTTGGATTTCGTATGGACAACATTAGAAATCAGTTTTTACTGTTTGCCATGATAAGCCTACCTATGTTCCTCATTCTTTTACAAAAGGATACAGGCACCGCCCTGGTTTTTACTGCTTTTATTTTCGTTTTCTTCAGAGAGGGAATGTCACCATTCTTAATGGTCGTAGGTATCTGCGCTGCAGCAATTTTTATTTTGACCCTACTTGTCCCCAATCAACTATATCTCCACGGGGGCATTGTTGTGGTTCTTGCGTTGCTTATCATGCTCGGCAAAAAGAAATTTAAGCGCATTACGGTGTTGGCAATTGGGGCACTCATTGTGATGGGTGTGATCGAAAGTGTGGACTACGTAATTACAGATATCCTGAAGCCTCACCAGCAGAACAGGATCAAGGCGTTAATTAATCCTGATGCGGATCCTCTGGGCTATGGTTGGAATGTCACACAATCTAAAATAGCAATCGGTAGCGGTGGCCCTTTTGGAAAGGGTTTCTTAAAAGGTACTCAAACCAAATTCGACTTTGTGCCGGAGCAGAGTACAGATTTTATTTTCTGTACAATTGGCGAAGAGCATGGTTGGTTGGGGAGCCTCGTGGTAATTGTACTCTTTGTAGCCTTGCTTTTGCGAGTCATATTTATTGCAGAACGACAAAAGAGCAGATTCGCAAGAGCATATGGATATGGCGTGGTGAGTATATTCTTTTTTCACTTTGCAATTAATATCGGAATGACCATTGGTCTATTCCCCGTAATAGGTATTCCGCTTCCCTTTTTTAGCTATGGGGGTTCAGCGCTCTGGGGTTTTACAATTCTACTATTTATCCTTCTAAAGCTGGATGCACACCGTGGTCAGGTACTACAACGCCTCTAAGGCAATCAATTAAATCTCTTAGTCAAGAGCTCGACAAATTCTTCATACTCTTCACTTTCCTGATCCCATTGCGAATAGTGTGCGTCTATATAGCTCATGGCTTCATCAAGCGTACTGAGTTTATCGAGCTGGGAAATGGTATTGCTGAACAAATCAAAATCGCCACTGAAAAGCATTTTGGTGAACATGAACTTTTGATTGATTGTTAGTCGATCTTTAAGCAAGTCGATTTTCTGGAAATCATCAGCGACAGTGATGACAGGTTCCCTTTTCACTTGCTCATTTACACTAGCTCTAGGTGTATTCACTGCAGCAGCCTTCTCTGGCCTGTGCTTGTGATCCTCTTTCTTATCGTAGAGCAACTCCATCTTCAAAGGATGTACTTTGCTAAGCTGACTAATGTAGGTGTCAACATCTTCCGGTGTGAAATTCACTTCTTCCAGAATATGGTCAAGCATTGCAAAAGCCTCATTGCCCGAAATTGTAGATAATTTTTTCTCTTCAAGGTTTTTCACCAGCCTTTCCAACGGCTGATGATTTATCTTAATGTATTTGATGTCATTTTTTAGATCGCTGACCTTCAATTCCCCTTTCCCATGTTTGTCGAGTGTGTCAGAGTAGAAGTCATAAGGATCTAAAATTAGGTAAACTGTGAGACTCACACTTTTTTGAAGCAACGATACAAAGTGGTCCTTGGCGATGGCAATATGGTTGGACAGCACATTCTGAAAGTGGGTCAAAGCCTCTTTGACTTCGGTGTGCTCGTAGTCGAAAAATGGACTTTTATACTTTTGACTTTCAATTTTCCAGGACTTAAGTAACTCACGTATCACAAAGAGGTTTATTTGTTGCGTCTCGCAGAGCTTTAGAATCTCCGGCCCTGTGATTTTGGACTTCGCATCAAAGAAAGGATCGGTTATTGCTTTCGCGTACCCCTCACTGTAAGTTTCAACTGCCCTAAGGTTTATTTTCTCGTCCATGGTTTTACGAATTCAACACAAATGACTTTATTGTAAAACGCATACAAAGCCTTTCCGTTGCCCTTCATGGTAAAGATAGTAATAGAAAACCTCGGGAGAAAAGAACTTGAAGTCAGCGATTTGACCAAAACTGTGCTTCGGCACTTCCAGGATCATTTTGTAGACTGGATGCACGCTTGTGGTGCAAAGGGAAGGTGTACGACCTGTAAGATGATAGTGCGGGAGGGGAAAGAAAATGTTGAAGGATTGACGCCAGCTGAAGAAAAGTATAGGAAGGCAGGCGACCTGATGGAAAGCGAGCGGCTGGCCTGCCAGGCCAAAGTGAATGGAAACATTTCGGTTGTAGTTCCGCGTTCTTCCCGGCTTCCTCACCTGCTTTATACCGAGTAGCGAAGGCGTTTCAAATCAGAATAGACTAAATTGCAACATGTTTGTAGAGCCTCATTTGGGAAGTCGGAATCAGAAGACCGGTTGGATCGAAGTCATTTCCGGCTGTATGTTTTCAGGCAAAACTGAGGAACTGATAAGGCGATTGAACAGGGCGATAATTGCCCGGCAAAAGGTTGAAATATTTAAGCCTAAAACGGACAATCGTTACCATAATGATCATGTGATTTCGCACAGTGAAAGAGAGATTAAATCAAGCTCATTGGAGTATTCCCCTGAAATACTACAGCGCGCTGCGGATTGTGATGTGGTGGGTATCGATGAGGCGCAGTTCTTTGACAAAAAAATAGTAGACGTTTGCAATGAACTGGCCAACAGCGGTAAAAGGGTAATCGTAGCTGGATTGGATATGGACTTTGAAGGTAAGCCCTTTGGGCCTATGCCTGATTTGATGGCTGTTGCTGAATTCGTGACCAAGCTTCACGCAATCTGTATGAAGACGGGAGAATTGGCTTCCTTTTCCTTTAGACTCTCCGAGTCAAATGAACAGATCAAACTGGGAGCACAAAATCACTATGAAGCGCGAAGCAGAGCTTCATTTATTGCGGACATGAAAAATGAAAACAAGCAGTAGCATCGTGAGGAAAATTTTTGTCCTGGTTCTGCTTTCTGTTCTCTTTTATATCGATGGAGTTTGTCAGGGAGATATCCCAATGGGTACCTGGCGACTTCATTTATCATACAATACACTGATCGACCTCGTCAATTCAGACACCAAGGTATTTGCAGCTTCTCAGAATGGAATTATTATTTTGGATAAACCTTCTAGTGAGTTAACCACGATCACGAAGATGGACGGACTTGGCAATGGCGAAATCAGCGCCATAGGTTTTCATCAAGGAGTTCTTTTGATAGGCTTTGAAAATGGGTTGATCAATTTCATTTCGGAATCTGAGATTGTTGAATTAGATAGGCTACGTGAATCTACTGCCATTTCTGGATCAAAACGGATAAACCATTTTCATTTCATTGACAACCTTGCGTACGTCTCCACGGACTTTGGAGTGGCGGTGTTGGACTTGAATAATCTTACGGTGAAGGAAACGTATAGAGACTTAGGTACGGATGGCACGCTACTCAAGATCAACAAATCAGGGGATTATCAGGACTCATTATTTCTGGCAACTGAAAATGGAGTGCTATCTGGATCGCTGAACCCTTCCTCGAACCTGCTGGATTTTCGAAATTGGAACAGGTACAATGAAGGGGATCTGGATATGCCAGTGAGTGCTATTACTACTTTTGATAATCAGCTGTATGCCTCGATTGGTGGCGAGGGAATTTATCGATTAAATGCGGGAGCTTGGTTCAGGGAGCCTTTCTTCCAAAGTGAAGATTATAATGATATTTCATCTTCAGCGGATAATCTTTTGATTGCTGCAGCGAATTCCGTCCACCTCGTTGACAAGCAGGGTGGTCAAACTACTATCACTCCTGCAGGAGAGTTCTCTACTCCAGATCGGGTAGTTGAGGATGTGAATGGAATGTTATGGATTGCGGACGATGCAAATGGCCTGGTTAGATACAGCAATGGGTCATATTCAAACTTTACCCCTTTGGGGCCATCAGGCAATGAACCTTGGCGCTTGCGTTTGAGTCCATCAGGTGTAGTGAATTTGAGGGGCGGGTATGATAACTCACGCAATCCGCTTGAGCGTGTTAGTACGGCAGATCAATTTCAAAATGGAGCGTGGTCGAATGTTGCGTTAGATCTCACCTATGATATCACGGACTTTGCTGTCATGGGCAACGAAAATTACTATTCATCTTTTGGTTTTGGTGTTCAAAGTGTTTCTTCCGATGGAGCGGCCTTTATCTATGATGACTCAAACAGTCCTTTAATAAATAGTGACCCTCCGAATAATGCCGTCTTCATCACTTCCCTGCAATCTGGGAGTGATGGTCTCTGGGTGGCAAACTACGGTGTGGCAAACTCGCTACATTTACTGAAGCCAGATTTGACATGGGAATCGTTTTCATTTCCGACCACGCAGTCGCAATATCCTGTTGAATTGTTGGTAGATGGATTAGATCAGGTATGGGCCCTGATAGATCCAGCGCAAGGTGGAGGACTATTCGTGTTTAACAGGGCTTCGAATAAGAGCAGGTACCTCTTCAATCAAGCCGGACAAGGAGGCTTGCCAAGCAACGTGACATTAAGTATTGCGAGGGACCGTGAAGGTCAGATTTGGGTTGGCACTGATCAGGGTGTAGCGTACTTCCCCAATCCTGCTAATATTTTTGAAGGAAGTATTGATGCACTTCGGCCGATTTTTGAGAATCGATTCTTGCTCCGCGATGAGACCGTTAACACCATAGCGATTGATGGCGGAAATAGAAAGTGGTTTGGCACGGATAATGGCGCCTGGTTATTTGAAGGCGCTGGAGAGACATTGATTTACAATTTTACCAGTGAGAATAGTCCACTCCTGGATGATCGTGTGGTTAGTATAGTGAGTCAGGCACAAAGCGGTGAGGTATTTTTTGCTACTGATGCAGGCCTCAGTTCATTCCGATCAAACGCTTCAGAAAGCACTTTGGATTTTGTCAATGTAAAGATCTTTCCAAATCCAGTAACGCGTGAATTCGTGGGACAGATAACAATCAATGGATTGTACACAGATGCGATCGTGAAAGTCACGGATGTCTCGGGGAGGCTTATCTGGGAAACCCGTGCCAACGGTGGCACTGCTACATGGAGTGCCAGACAAGCAAATGGAGATAGGGTAGGCTCCGGCATGTATCTTGTGTTTGCTACCTCTGAAGATGGAGACGAGCGACATGTCGGCAAAATTGCGATAATTGACTAGGCATGCTTCATAAGACCCGCGGCATCGTATTCAGGTTTACACCTTATGGAGAATCCTCCATCATACTGAATGTATTCACTGAGGCTTTTGGACTGCAGAGTTATATTGTAAATAGCGTTAGGACAAAGTCGAACAGAAGCAAAATTGCGATATATCAGCCTTTGACTTTGCTCGATATGGTAGTGTATCACAAGGAAAACGCAGGCATCATGCGCATTAAGGAAGTCTCCTGCTCTTATGCGTACAAGACCCTGACGACAGATCATGTGAAGTCGAGCTTAGCTATTTTTCTGAATGAGATTCTAAATAAGAGTGTGAGAGAACAAAGTCATGCATTTGAACTTTGTGAATTTATTCACTCGTCATTGGTGGAGTTGGATGAAATGAAAGGGCGCTGTGAAAACTTTCATTTGACATTTCTTCTGAAACTAAGCCGATATTTAGGCTTCGGACCAAATAACACGAGCGAGATGAGTGCATGGCTTATTAACAGCGAAGAGGAAGAATTACTTCGACTCCTTTTGAACGCGAACTACGATACTCCCCTTAAAATAGACAACACGCAACGCAGAAACATCCTGGACTCCATACTACACTTCTATGCTGCCCATGTGGATGCTTTGAACCCTGTAAAGTCTGTTCACGTATTGCGCGAAGTGCTAGGCTGACTTTTTTCGATTTCAAGCTTAAATCCTACGCCATGATAGTTTACGATCTGTATGTGAGGATCCTGCTTTAGATGCTTTCTCAGCCGTGAAATGAAGACATCCATGCTTCTGCCCATAAAATAGTCATCATCGCCCCAAACGGATTTTAGAATTTCGTCTCGTTTGAGCACTCGCTCTTGGTGTATACAAAGTTGCTTTAGTACTTCAGCTTCCTTTTGAGTAAGCGTTATTTTATCACTTCCACAGGCAAGTTCCAGTTTGGAGGTGTTAAATACATACTGGCCGATTGTATATATATCTTCATTTGAGGCTCCATTTGCCCTTCGCAGAAACACTTCCATTCTATAGCAAAGTTCTTCAATGCTGAATGGTTTGGTGAGATAATCGTCTCCACCACTTTGAAAGCCACTTGCCTTATCTTCCATCATGCCTTTGGCGGTCACAAAAATGATGGGAATATTTTTATTCTTTTCTCGTATCGCCTTCGCCAGCGCAAACCCATCTTTCCTTGGCAGCATGACATCCAGAATACACAAATCAAAGGTGGAAGTTGAGAACGACTCAAGCGCTGACTCACCATCAACGCAAAGCGTCACGGTGTAATTCTTATGATCTAGTGCATCCTTCACTACGTATCCCAATCCGGGATCATCTTCTACAAGTAAGACCCTGGCGCTCATGCTATGGGTAGGGTTATCGTGAAAACACTTCCCTGACCTTTGTTGCTCTTCAGGTTTATGGAGCCACCATGCGATTCAATAATTAGTTTCACATAACTCAATCCAAGCCCAAATCCCTTTACGTCATGAATGTCGCCCGTGGATACGCGAAAAAATCTATGGAAAACTTTTTTATGATTTTCGGGGCTAATCCCTATTCCGTTGTCTTCAATCTGAATGACAATCTTACCTGCAATGTTTTCCGATTTTATTGTAACCTCGGGGCGATTGATATTGTACTTAGTCGCGTTATCAATCAGATTGGTAAAGACGTTGGTCATGTGAAGCTTATCTACAAAAACCTGACTTGACAAGGCTTCAAATTTGCTGTTAATGTTTCCGTGCTTTTCCTCAAGTGCCAGGATACAATTGGAGATTGATTCATCTATTAGATCATGAATGTTGACAGACTCTCTTTCTAGCTCAATTCTCTTTTCATCCAGACGAGCCATTTGCAATACGCGTTCCACTTGCTGTTTCAATCGGTTGTTTTCGTTTTCGATGATCGTGGCGTACTTCATGAGCCGCTCAGGCGATTTGGCTATGTCAGGACTCTTGAGCACCTCGCTTGAAATTGCAATCGTAGATATGGGCGTCTTGAATTCGTGCGTCATGTTGTTGATAAAATCCTGTTGCACTTCGGAAAGCCTTCGTTGCTTAAGTATGACAAAGAGTGTGTAAATGAAAAAGAAGATCACGACCAGAAGAACTACCGAAGAAAACCCCCAAATTCCCATCTGGCTGATGAGATTGGCTTGTAGCAGTGGAAATTGCACACCAAAATAGTACCCCTCCTCCTTCCACTCCGGTAGCGTTTGGCTCTTTACTAACTGCCTGGTGGCGGTAGGAGAAATGTAGTTTCCATACACCATGCACTGGTCGCTACAGTCGTAGATGCCATATTCAAAATCTGCGGCAATATTTCTTTTCTCAAATTCTGTGATGAGAAGAAATTCCAGGAGACTGACATCAATGTTGTCATTTATGGCCACCACAAAGTAGTTAGTGGAAACCTGTGTGACAGGGTTATTGGCTGGCGATGGGGTCTGATTTATTTCAAAAATTTTGGTCGCCACATTCCTAAGGGCAGTGTTTACATCTCGGTTGAATTGATTTTCTCTAATGTCAAGCGCACGCCTTACCCAGTACAATTGGGTGACCGTAATGCCCACTATGCTGATTGCAGCAAGGATGATAACAATTCTTAGGGTCGTTCTGCTCACCTTACAAAGGTAAAGAGTATTTAGAGCTGAAACGCACTTTAACAAGTCGTTAACACTATTTACGAGTTTATTAACACGCTAGTTTTGACCTATTTGCGATGTTTGTACTGTTCGACCTGAGGCCATAAGAAACAATTTCTTATTTTTGAAAACAGGTTGAGCTTTAAAGTTTAACCACCTAAAACGTAACGAAATGAAAAAATTTAGTATTCTATTTATTCTGGCACTGATTGCAAATCTTTCTTTTGCACAGGTCACGGCTACCGCGCCTTCCAACGAGGCAGCCACTTCTAATATGGCAGTTTTTGGTTGGGAGTCTGCTACCCACGATTTTGGCAAAATAAAGCAGGGTGTACCGCAAACTCATGAGTTTAAATTCACAAATACGGGTAAACAGCCATTGGTCATTACCAATGTGCAGGCATCTTGTGGTTGTACAACTCCCGACTGGAGCAAAGATCCTATTCCTCCAGGTGGCGAAGGGTTTATCAAAGCTACATACAATGCAGCTGCCATGGGGGGATTTACCAAGACGGTGACTGTGATGGCCAACGTAGAGAATGGCTTCAAACAACTCACCATCAAGGGTGAGGTAGTTCAGGAGTAGCAAAGCAAAAATTTGATTAAGAGGCCAGGTGATCACCTGGCCTTTTTTTGTTTAGTCTATTTCGTAGCTATCGATAATATGCTGAGTAATCTGTCGGTAGATAGCTGCAACTGATTCGTCTTGCTGAAGGAAATCTAAATGGTTGTCCAATACCTCATGATCACCTCGTACTGCCGGCCCGGTTTGGGCATTATGTGGACCAATGGTGAGGCTCTTGTTGATAGTCTCGGTGATCAGCGGCTTAAGTAATTCGAAATCCAGCTTATGATTTGTAAGTAGGTCGTGGCTGATACGAAGCATGTGATTAGTAAAATTTGAGGCGAATACCGCTGCAACGTGAAGTGCCTTCCGTTCATCGGAGGAGATTAACTTCACCTGATCACTGATTGATCGCCCCATTTTCATCAATACTTTTTCCGTCTCTATAGTTTCACTTTCGATAAATATCGGGACATCGCTGAAGTTAATTTTCTTAGTTCGGGTAAAGGTTTGAAGAGGATAAAAAACGCCAATATTTGGTGTGGCCGCGTAGCCCAACGTGCTTAGCGGTTTACTTCCAGACGTATGCACCAGTATAGCATCCTCGGGAATTACAATTTCCTGCGCTACGGATTGGATGGCATCATCGGTTACCGCGATGAAGAAAACGGTAGAGGGGCTATCTGAAAAATCTAATGAGCTTTTCGTTTCAGCTTGATAAAGTCTTTTTGTTAAGGCATTTGCGTTTTTTTGATTGGGGCTATAGACTTCGCGAACGACAAATCCCATATTGTCAAGCGCTGGAGCAAGATGCCATGCTAAATTACCAGAGCCAATAAATGAGATGGAGGGGGTTGCCATGCCACCAAAATTAGTTAATTCTTGAGCAAACTAATCCTTTCAAGTGCAGCACTGTTAACTTGCAAATAAAAAGACTCAAATGGTAATTCACTTCGCTACCGCAAAAGATGCAGTTGAATCGATCAAATCCGGGAACCGCATATTCGTACACGGAAGCGCAGCCACGCCACATCATTTGCTTAATGCCCTTGCGGATCGTGCAGCTACCCTAAAGGATGTAGAAATTGTGGCGATCAGCACATTGGGGAAAATGGGGATTGCTGACGAAAAGTTTAGAGGCAGTTTCTATTTCAATTCACTTTTTGTTTCTGACAATATCCGTGGAGCCATCAACTCCGACCGCGGAGAGTATATCCCGATATTTCTAAGCGAGATCAGTAAGCTTTTCGAAAAGAAAATATTGACTTTGGACGTGGCTCTCATACATGTGTCACCGCCTGACAAACATGGATTTTGTTCCCTTGGAGTTTCAGTGGATGTAGCCAAGTCGGCAATCCAGCATGCTAGTCATGTTATCGCACAGATCAATCCTCGCATGCCAAGAACACACGGGGATAGTTTTATTCACATCAGCAAGATCGATACGTTAGTGGAATGCAAAGATGCGCTTCCTGAAGTGCACTATGGCGATAGTCTGACCGATGAAGACAGAGCTATCGGAAAGTTTTGCGCGGGCTTGATTGAAGATCGCTCCACTTTGCAGATGGGAATTGGCTGTATACCGGATGCAGTACTTAGAAGCCTGGACCATTGCAAAGACTTGGGTATCCACACCGAGATGTTTTCTGATGGAGTGGTAGATCTCATCAAGAAGGGAGTGGTGACCAATCGATTTAAAAAGAAGCATCCTGAAAAAGTGGTTTCGTCTTTTGCCATAGGATCCAGGATGCTATATGACTTCATTGATGATAATCCTCAGTTCTCTTTTTTGGAAGCGGACTACGTAAATGATGGTCGAATCATTAGATCAAATCCAAAGGTAGTGGCAATCAACAGTGCGTTGGAAATTGACCTGACGGGTCAGGTTTGTTCTGATTCGATTGGCTCCTATCACTACTCTGGCGTGGGAGGTCAAATGGACTTTATTCGAGGAGCCTCACTTTCAGATGATGGAAAGCCAATCATCGCATTGAAATCGACAACCAAAAATGGGCAGTCCAAAATTGTGCCTTTCTTGAAACAGGGTGCGGGTGTGGTGACCACCCGGGCACACGTGCATTTTGTCATTACGGAGTATGGTATTGCCTATTTATACGGGAAGAATCTGCATCAGCGGGCATTGGCCTTGGTGGCCATTGCGCATCCGAACCACCGGGAAGAACTGGAGAAAGAAATCGTCAAACGCTTTGGTAGCCCAAGGCACTTTGTCAGCTGACAGGCACCTTAAAGAACTTTACGAGCTTTTCTACAGTTTCCTCAATTTCCTCTGGTTTCGTGTACTTGCTGAATGAAAAGCGAACAGCTCCTCTTTTCGAACCGGGGTATAGCGCGTTTAAGACATGTGAGCCAGCTGAGGCGCCACTGGAGCATGCGCTTCCTCCCGAGGCAGATATGCCGTCCATGTCGAGATTGAAGAGCAACATCTCATTTTCTTCAGACTCAGGAAAACTAACATTCAGCACAGTGTAGAGGCTGGTTTCCACATCGCCAGATTCACCGTTAAATTCAACACCCGGAATATTCTCCTTTAAGAGATCAATCATTTTTGTCTTCAAACCTTTGATATAATCCATGTGGTGCTCAAGGTCAGCGTAAGCAATTTCCATTGCTTTAGTTAACCCCACTATTCCAAAGGTGTTTTCTGTTCCACCACGCATGTTTCGCTCCTGTGCACCGCCATGTACAAAGGGCTGTATTTTCTTGTCTTTGTTGATGTACATGAATCCAACACCTTTTGGTCCATGAAATTTATGTGCAGCAGCGGTCATCGCATGAATCTTTAGTTTCTTCAAGTCATGGCGATAATGGCCAATGGACTGCACGGTGTCAGAATGAAAATAGCCTTTGTGCTGATCGACCAGGTTAGCAACTCGTTCGATGTCTAAGACATTTCCAATCTCATTGTTGGCGTGCATCAGAGAGACCAATGCGCCTGGATATTTTTTCAGCAACCTTTCGAGATCATCGTAGTCCACATTTCCTTTTTCATCCAATCTTACAAGATGAAGTTCAATAATTCCCTCAGCGGCAAGCACTTCAAGTGTGTGACTTACTGCATGATGCTCAATGGCAGACGAAATAGCATGCTTAATATTGTAAGTGTGAATACTGCTTACAATTATTGCGTTGTCAGCTTCAGTTCCTCCTGAAGTAAAGATGATCTCTCCCGGTGTGCAGTTTAGTATCTCAGCAATCTTCTTGCGTCCTTTTTCAATGGCTGACCTTACCTTTCTGCCATGGCTGTGTGTGGAAGACGGATTTCCAAATTCACTAAGCATAAAGGGTTTCATTGCTTCAAATACTTCCGGATCAAGTGCGGTGGTGGCTGCATTGTCTAGGTAGATGCTCATGATACTAATGATTTAGGGGAAGTTATTCTTTTGATATCGTCTATTATTTTATTTGCGAGGTCATTTGCTTTCACTTCAGAAGAGGACTCAGCGTAAATGCGGATGATGGGCTCTGTGTTGGACTTACGAAGGTGCACCCATTCTTTCTCCTTTTCAAAATCAATTTTTACGCCATCAATCGTGTTTACGTTTTCTGCAGCATATTTTTCTTTTATCTGCGTGAGCACGTGATCAACGTCTAGCTCTGGAGTCAATTCTATTTTATTCTTAGAAATATAGTAAGAAGGGTAAGTCTTCCTCAGCTCAGAGGCACTCAATTTCGACTTTGCCAAGTGAGAAAGAAAAAGTCCAATGCCGATAAGGGCATCTCTTCCGTAGTGAAAGTCCGGGACGATAATGCCACCATTGCCTTCTCCTCCTATCACCGCATTCACTTCTTTCATTTTAGTTACCACGTTCACTTCTCCTACTGCCGAAGCGTGATACTCATGCCCGGCTAGCTCAGTGACATCTCTAAGAGCTCGTGTGGAGGAGAGATTGGAAACGGTATTTCCCAAGTAGTTCTTTAGTATGTAGTTGGCAATAGCCACCAGCGTATACTCTTCTCCAAAAGCTTTGCCATCTTCCTGGATGAGTGCAAGACGATCTACGTCAGGATCCACCACGATGCCCAAATCATATTTTTCTTTTTTTACTACTTTACTGATCTCTTGGAGATGTTCTGGCAATGGTTCGGGATTATGTGGAAAGTGTCCCGTGGGCTTGCAATAAAGTTTCTTGATTTTTTTTACACCCAGTTCTTCGAGCAGAAGCGGTATGGCAATTCCACCGGTCGAATTGACTGCATCAACGACCACCTTGAACTTGGCCTTCTTGATTGCCTTTACATCTACTAGCGGATGCTTCTTTACAAGAGCTACGTGTTTGGCAATGTATTTGTCGGATTTCTTATATGATCCTAGTTTGAGTACTGACGCAAAATCGAAACTTTCATTTTCGGCTAGCGCAAGCACTTCTGCACCATCTTCTCCTGATATGAATTCTCCTTTTTCGTTGAGTAATTTAAGGGCATTCCATTCTTGGGGATTGTGACTGGCGGTGAGAATAATACCTCCATCTGCCTTTTCAAGCGTTACCGCGATCTCCACCGTAGGAGTCGTGCTCAATCCAAGATCTACCACATGTAAGCCCAGCCCTTGCAGTGTGGAACAAACCAGGCCATTGACCATCGCACCAGAGATTCTGGCGTCACGACCAATGATAATCTTTTTCCCTTTTCTTGCCTTTATCCATGTGCCGTATGCGGCCGTAAATTTTACGATATCTACAGGAGTAAGCCCAGTGCCCGGAGCTCCGCCAATTGTTCCTCTGATCCCTGAAATTGATTTAATTAATGCCACAGTCGATTTTTAAATGCAACTGCGAATTTAATCACTATAGGCTAGAATTTATAGGAATTTAAGATTGGAGCGATGTCCTTGATTAGCCGATTTTTGGAAAGCTGGCTTTTGATTCCTTGTCAGGATCGGCACAGGGTTCTCCCTCGCCCAAAGTTTTGCCGCAATAGCCGCAGGTGGTGCCCTCCTTTACCAGCCACGGGCTCTGAGATGCACAAGTTCCTCTAAACTCTCCATTTTTGAGAAAAATCATTCTTACCGACATTAAAATGAAGAATAGGCCTATAAATCCGATAGAGAAAAGCAGAACAGTCATGTTTTGTAACTTTGAAAACAAAATTAGAACTCATCTTATAAACACACTATCTATCTCTTAAGTTTATTTCAATTGAATTAATCGATGACTATAAAAAAACTACCAGTTACGCCAGATAAAAATCGTGAGGCAAAGCTTAAGGCCTTTGATCGACTGCTTACTATCATGGATGAACTTCGAGAAAACTGTCCCTGGGACAAGAAGCAAACATTAGAAAGCCTCCGACATCTAACCATCGAAGAAACCTACGAACTATCTGATGCAATCCTTGAGGGTGATCTCCTGGAAGTGAAAAAAGAACTAGGCGACTTGATGCTTCACAATGCCTTCTACGCCAGAATAGCTTCTGAGGAGAAAGCATTTGATATGGCCGATGTATTAAATGGTATATGTGATAAACTGATTGAGCGCCACCCTCACGTATATGGCGATGTGGTGGCTGAAGATGAAGAGGTCGTTAAAGCGAACTGGGAGAAGTTGAAACTAAAGCATGGCAATAAATCGGTGTTGGAAGGAGTGCCTAATTCCCTGCCTGCCATGGTAAAGGCGATTAGAATTCAGGACAAAGCGCGTGGAATTGGTTTCGATTGGGACAACCAGACTCAAGTGTGGGAGAAGGTAGAGGAGGAAATGAAGGAGTTTAAAGAGGAGTTTAATGAGGGGCCCCCAGGGGAGATAGACAAAGAGAAGGTAATGGGAGAATTTGGTGACCTGCTTTTTTCTCTGGTAAACTATGCAAGATTTATAGAGATTGATCCGGAAGAGGCGTTGGAAAGAACGAATAAGAAATTCATTAAACGCTTTAAATATTTGGAAACGGAATCAGCGAAAGATGGTAATAAGCTGGGTGAGATGTCACTTGATCAGATGGATGCCTATTGGGAGAAAGCCAAGAAACTATGAATTTTCCTAGAATAATATTCTAAATGGGCTGAAATCTTACACCGGATTGCGCCATCTGACATTTCCATTTACCTTGCTGGCTATTAGGGGAAATAGATGTGAACTGGATAGACAAAATAAAAAAGATTAGAAGCCTTCCCCTGGTCGGATTGCTGATTACTATTCTCTTGTCTTCTATCTTTCTGATCACCATTAATTACTACTCATTACGAACGATGTCTGCCGTGAGGGCTTACATCAATGGAGAATCGAATTACTCTAAAGGAGAAAAGGAGGCGACCATTAGCCTGCTGTACTACCTCCATTCCGGGGAGAAAAATCACTGGGACAATTTCAAGTCTTACATCGATATACCAGTGGGGGACAGTGTGGCAAGAAATGCACTCCTAAGTGGTGGAGCAAGGGAGCGCGCACGGGAGGGATTGTTACAAGGTCAGAATCATGAGGCTGACATTGACGATATGATGTGGTTATTTGAAAACTTCCAGGACATAGAACTAATGGAGGGCGCAATCGATACCTGGCGGCAAGCCGATTCTGTGATCAATAGGAAATACGTGATTGCACAAGAAATTCAAGCATCTATTAATGAGGGCAGTATCGATTCTAAAAGAGGAGCGTTCTTGACTCGAATTAATGAAAATGGAAAAGTGCTTACAGAACTGGAAAAAGAGTTTTCCGCAAACCTTGGTGCTGGCGCCAGAAGTATCAGAACTTACCTTTTCTATGCCAATGTGATAATTGTGCTTCTGATACTTACCAGTGTAAGTATATACGTGCTAGCCTTTTTAAGGCGATTGGAGCTGCAGAACAAACAACTTCAAAATGCCAACAAAGAATTGGATCGTCTGGCTTATGGGGTTTCACATGATCTACGTGCGCCAATTCACTCCATGTTAGGATTGGTAAATGTGGCAAGAGTAGAAAGTGATTCATCCAAGTTCAAAAGTTACCTTGATATGATTCAAAAGACATTGAATAAGCAGGAACGATTTATCAAGGAGATGATCACTATATCCAAGGAGAATAGACTTGGTGTAAAGAAGGGAATTATTGAGTTGGATTATTTGATTGATCAGGTAATCGGACTTCATGAGCACATGCCAGAAGCGAAGGGAATCAAGTTTTCTAGGAAGATCGGTGTGCATCGCGTCTTCTCAGACTCGCATCGACTTGAGATTGTCCTCAATAATCTTGTGTCTAATGCAATCAAGTATCACGATCCGAACAAGGAGAAGAAAAAAATCGAAATCATCACCCGGTCCGAGGGGGACAATGTCTGCATCGATGTAGCGGATAATGGGTTGGGTATTGAGGGAAGAGACAAGACCAAAATCTTTGAGATGTACTACATGTCAAGTGATCGAAAGAAAGGCTCAGGTCTTGGCTTATTTATCGTAAAGGAAGCCATAGAAAAATTGCAAGGAAAGGTGGAAGTCAAGTCTGTCAAAGGTGAAGGGTCCACATTCACAGTTGTGCTGAATAAGTAGTACTAGTTCTTGTGCTGGTTTGTTGAGGTAGAATCACTCCACTCAAAGTATTCATCCACTTCAAGTTCCAATTCCTTTTTACGCTCTTTGCCTTTCAACTTGAAAGCATCCTTGAGTTCCTTCACTTCTTTCTTCAGATCACTGGAAATTTTCTGCTTCACCGCTTCCTTGTCATAGCTGACGGTATAGTTGTCTGTAGTGCCGGTAATTTTCAGGAAGATCTTCGCACTACCTGTTTGGTCTTCTTCGATGGCGCCAAAAGCCTCGTCCGGATCAATCTTCTTCTTGCTTCGGAGGGGAGCGATTACCCGGTAGTTTATTTTTTGATCAAAGGTGTGTGTGCCGGTTAGCTGAATGGTGGTGACATTGCTGATCACCTGCATCTGAGGGATAAAAACCGTTTTATTTTCAATGTGTATTTCATTTTTTAGGTCTCCAAACCGGAGTTTACTAAGCCCCTCATCATCCAGATATCTATTAAGCCTCTTCATGGGTTCGAAGTTATTGAGTTCACCATTCTTGATGATGGCGCTGATATTGGCGATTAGTGTTTCTGGGAACAATTTTAGATTTTCGTTTAACACCATTTCTAGATCCACATCGGCATAGGCCTGGCCTTTTAGGTGCTCTTGTTTGATAAAGTCTTGCCGGAAATCTTCAAAAATGTAGAAGGCACTGTCGATGTGAATGCCATTTAACTTAAAAGCAGACATCACCTCAATGGCTTTATTGTTTTTCGCATCCATCACACCATTCAATGACAATTTTCCCCCTATGCCATCAAACGAAACATTTCGCGCTACGGCCATTTGATTCTTGATCAGCAGATTGCCGCTGATGTGTTGAGGTTTGAAGCGTTTGTAATGCATCGATTGTATATCGCAATTGAAATTCAAGTTGAGGTCTGGAGAAATATTAAACTGATATTCTCCGCTTCCCTCTTGCCCAAACCCCAATTCAAATAGCTGGTCTAAATCAATATACTTTGACCTAAGGTCGGTCTCTATTCCGATAGGTTGGTTTTCGAACAGGAGAAAGGTGATAATATTCTTAAAAAAACCATTCAGGTGGAAATCACTATTCTCTATTGCACCACTCACATTACTTAGCGCGAGGTCATTCTTCGTAAACTGAAGTTCGCCATTCAAGTCTTTGAAATGAACATCTTGCTTTCCTGCCACAAAATTGAGTGCTGTCATTTTGATAGAGCCTGTGGCATCTACTTTTTGAGCGGTGGCCTTTCTCTTAAGCAATGAAGTGCGGCCGCTAAATGAAATATCAATATCTATGTCGCCACTCAACTCCTTCACGGCCTGAAGTGGATAAAAGTTGGTAACGGAAGAAGCTTCGAGTGCTCCTTGAAAGAGAAACGTAACATAAGGATCATCAAAGTTCTCGATAGATAAATTGGTTCGAAAAGACCTACCATTTAGGTTTCCATTCACATTGTTGAGTGTGAGAGAAGCGCGGCCGAAGGAATTGATTGAAGGCGTCTTGAAAATACCTTCGAGGTTGGCATTTTCAATTTTACTTTGATAGTCGGGGTGGAACAATGTAGTATTGGTACATCCAAATTGTAGCGACAAGAAAGGCTCCTTGTTTTTACTAATCTCCCCCTTTATCGCCATGTTGAAGTACACATCTCCTTTACTTTGATATTGTGAAACACGTTGGTTAATTGTTTCCGGAAGGAGGGAGAGCAAGGTTTGGATATCGGTATTCTTTCCATCGCATGTCATGTCGATGAGATTGTTGGTTTGAAAGTGGTAAGAACCTTTTACCTCAAATTGGGAATGGTGCAACTCCAGAGTCGATGGCCGAATGTTAACAAGCTTGTTCCCATCATCGTAGGTGAGATCTGCCAGCACTTCAAATCTTTTGTTTTTAAGCAAAGTAGTGGATCCCACACCAATTTGAATAGAGGTCACATCTCCATCGGCTTCTATGTCGTAAAGCCGTCCATCTATTTTGATGGAGGCCACCAGTTGATCGCTCTCGAATTGATGGTCTTGCAAACGATAGATGTCTTTGTAATTGACTACGGTGTTTTTAAGTATGACATTCTTGAGATTGAATTGAATCTTTTTATCTGCACTTGCAGCAGGGGATGATTTGACCACCTCATAATTGGTTTGCCCGTCCTTGTCGATTTTGAGATTCGTTTCGCTATCTGAAATTTGCAGGCCTCTGATGTTATAATTGCCTTGCCACACTTCTATCGGATTGAGATAGAACGAAATTGTCTTTGCGGTAAGCAACGGGTAATTGCCTGGGTGACTGTCTTCCACGTACACATCCGAAAAAATGATGGCAAGGTTAGGGAAGTCACGCCATGCCGAAACATCGATTTTTCCGATTTTCACAGGCGTGCCCAAACTCTTGTTGGCTTCGTTCACAAACTGGTCGATGATTCTGTCCTTAAAGAGGAAAACAGACGTGACCGATGCGATAAGAATAACACCAAGTAGTAGCGACAGATAAAAAAGTGATCGCTTGAATATTTTCACGTAAAAAATTGGTTCCGTGATGGTTTCACAAAATTCAATCCAATTGTAGAGAAAAACAATGCCAGGAGGGATTACTTTGGGTTGGGACACTTTCCTAACGAATCAAAAGTGAAAATGGTATTGTGTTTTAAGATACCGATCGGTATCTTTGCTCATGCGTAACCCTGAAGCCACGAAAGAGAGGATTTTGAGGCAGTCTGGCCAACTGTTTAACACACAAGGATATAAGGCCACCTCGCTGAGCGACATTACCAAGGCGACAGGCTATACCAAGGGAGCGATCTATAGGCATTTCAATAGCAAGGATGAGTTGGAAATCGAGACCCTTTCTCATTTGTCGGGATTGATGTTTGATCAACTTCGCGAGAAAATTAAGGAAGCATCCGACGCACCAGGAAAGATCAACTCGATTCTGACTTTTTTCGAGACATATATATCCAAACCACCGGTGAAGGGCGGGTGCCCACTGTTGAACGTGGCCATTGAAGTGGATGATGCACATCCAGCTTTACGCAAGAGGGCCGTTGCCCTTCTTGATGTGCTAAGGGATTCAATAAAGACAATACTGACCAACGGCATCCGCTACGGACAAATCGAAAAAGATATTGATCTCGAATTTCACGCCACAATGATTATTGGTGGCTTGGAGGGGGCGATCATGATGAGTAAGCTCAGAGGGAGTGACGAAGATATTATCAGAATGACAAGTCATCTGAAGATGCAGTTAGAAAAAATTACAGTTAACAATCATGGCCAATAAACTATTTCCCAAGCTACTCGGCACTTATCTCAACACCCTTGCTTTGGTGGCACCGGGCAAGGTGGGTGAGCTGGGATTCAATATCTTTTGCACACCTACAGCTCCTCCCGTAAAGCCCCATCACAAAGCCTACCTGGACACCGCGCAGCAATTAAGTTTTGAAAGTAGAGGTGTTCAATTGCGCGGATATCAGTGGGGCAATGGACCAAAGAAAATTGCTTTTTTTCACGGCTGGCAAAGTCACTCTTATCGGTGGAAAAAATACATAGAGACCCTGAAGAGTGCCGAACATACCCTTTATGCCTTTGATGCTCCGGCACACGGTCTGTCTAGCGGAAAGTATGCCAACATCCCAGTATACAGTGAAGCGATCAGATCATTCCTAGAACACGTAGGTCCGGTAGATTTGGCGGTCACCCACTCGATGGGTAGTATCTCTACGATGCATGCATTACATCATCACAAGCATCTACAAACCGGGAGCCTGATTTTAATGGGCTCACCTGGCGAAGGCAGTGACTATGTTGATTTCTACAAGAAGCTCACCAGAATGAATGAACGTACCTTCAAATACATTATGGATCACTTTGTGAAGGAGTTGGAACAAAAACCGGAATACTTTTCGGCACCAAGTTTTGCGAGTTCACTTTCAATTCCAGGTTTAATCATTCATGATGAAGGTGATGAGGAGGCTCCTTATCACCATGCCGTTCGCATTCACAAAGCATGGCCGCAATCCAAACTGATTACCACAAAAGGATTTGGTCACAACCTTCGCGTTCCTGAGGTAGTAGGGATGGTGAAGGAGTTTGTAAAAAGCAAGAATGGGTTCCTTGCAACGACTTGAGAAGGTCGATTTGGCCTTGGATTTGTTATATTTTTTTGTTCAAAAGGAAATCTCTTCTAGATTTGCAGTCCCAAATGAAGGGAGCTTAGCTCAGCTGGTTCAGAGCATCTGCCTTACAAGCAGAGGGTCGGGGGTTCGAATCCCTCAGCTCCCACAATCAAAAGCCATCTTAAGATGGCTTTTCTTGTTTATTAGGAGTTCAGTGCCGTTGATAATGAATGGTAGACCTGCCCCGGCTTTTGGTCTCTTTGATGTTGCGTTCCTTGAGATAGCCGCGGTAGCACAGCGCGCGAAGGAAGTTTTGAACGGACGTGACGCTTACTTCCAGGTCGTTTTCCTGGGTGGCCTTATAGACGTCATTGAATGTGAATCCCGCCTCCTGTGTACTTACAATCTTAAAAAGCTGCTCGCGCGTGGGGGTGCTTATCAGTTCCTGGACTCTTTTCGGGAGATCGCTCATATTCCCAAACTCGCCAAGGCAAGTCCGGCATAAATGAAGATCACAAAGGAAACCCAACCCATTACACCGAGAAACCAATAGTAAGGCACTTTGCTATCAAAAAGCATGCACTCGCGAATGAAATCGCTTGCCCTCAGTTTTGTTAGAATACTCTTGATCATTACGAGTGTGAAATTGCACCTTTTTAGCTTAGGGTTCTGAGCACGATAATAGATTTTATTACATCGTGAGTTAATTAGGTTTTTATTATAAAATGGGCCGAATAGCCGATTTCTAACAATTATTCTGCCTTATCCTTACAAAACCTTACTTCGAACTGTAAGATAGTTAGTCGCGCATTGAACCTGTTCACTCGTCTTTTTCCTACGAATGTTTCACTTCCTTGCCCCATTTTGAACACCATCTGTCCTGGAAGTTTGACGGACCCAAGTGATAATATTAGATTGAGCATAGGCCTTTCGGTTGCGCTTCCTTTAGTTCCATTTTTCGCAAGAACGGCATAAAAGCTCAGTTTGCTCGCGCAGCGTTTATCAGTACTTTTGAGACTGATAACCTTACTATGCAGATGCTTCCAAATATCAGGTTTCTTGTGATTACCAGTATCCTGTTGGGATGCTCAGGAAACGATAAATCAGATTTCACGGACTTTGAAACGATTGAAAAGAACGAAGCATTTCGTGCTGAAATTACCTCCGGTCAATTTGCGAAACTGAGCGCGGGCTACACCTATTTTGAGTTTGAAAATAGAGAGGCAGATACATTATTGGTGATGGTCCATGGATTTTCGGTGCCATCATACATCTGGGACTCTACTTACTATGCCGCGTTGGATCGGGGCTATGGCGCATTACGCTACGATGTGTATGGAAGAGGTTATTCTGATAATCCCGGTGTGGTCTATGATGGCGCATTGTATTCAGGTCAGTTGAAGGAACTATTGGACGCCTTGAATATTGATAGGAAGATCAACTTGCTGGGACTATCATACGGGGGCAGAATAATTTCAGCTTTTGCCTTTCAATATCCTGATAGGATCCAAAATCTGGTATATGTTGACCCGGCTGGTTTTGAAACAATTATCGATCATGCCGAATACCCAGCAATGGTGTCGGAGGAAGAGGTGTTGACCTTCAAGAAAAGTGAAAGTTACTCAACGATGGCGGTAGGACAACTTGAAGATTTTTATGATGCTACACCCTTCACAGGTTGGGATGAAAAGTATGAGGGTATGATGAAGTTTAAAGGTTTTGTGAGGGCATTGCTTTCAACGAGAAAAAATAGCCCTTCCCTGGAAGTGGAACAACGAAGAATTTCTGATTCGCAAATTCCGACCTTTGCAATCTGGGGAGAGCACGATACTGTGGTTAAGCTAGGCGATGTAAAATCAAACGTTGTTGAGCGAATGCCAAACCTTAAACTTTTCGTCATCCCCAATGCCGGACATCTTCCCCAGATGGAACAGACTCAGCAGTTTAACGCAATCTTATTTGATCAAATAATAAAAGGAAAATCTTCGCAGAAATAGTTAAGTAAAATGAATTTAGAATCGATTATTAGCAATCATGGGATTGCCGCCAGGAAGGGGCAAAAAGCAAGCGGGTTTATTTCAGTGGAAGGAACGCCTATGCAAATGCCCGCCACACTAATTGTGGGAAATAAACCAGGCAAACAAATACTAATTACCGGGGGAGTTCACGGTGGAGAATACCCATGTATAGAAACCGCGATCCAACTTGCCAAGCGAATCAATCCAAGTGAAGTGGAGGGGACTATCCTTGTAATACACCCTGTAAACGTGCCTGCTTTTTTAAGTAAGCTTCAGTACTACGGACCCTATGATGGCAAAAATCTAAATCGTGTCTTTCCCGGCAAGGCGTTGGGTACTACCAGCGAGCGAATTGCTTATGCGGTGCATCAATTGCAATTGGCTGCCGACTTCTATATTGATTTACATGGGGGTGATATTCACGAGTCATTGGTGCCCTTTGTGATTTACTCCAATCTGGGCGGAGAACAACTGGCAGAGCAATCCAGACAAGCATCTGCAGCATTAGGTTTTCCCTACGTGGTTGGTTCTGTCTCCGACAATGGTTCGATTGGCGCTGCAGCTGCAGCTGGTACCCCGGGATTTCTGGCAGAACTCGGCCAATGTGGAAGGTGGAGTGAGGAAGAGGTTGAAACTTATGTGGAGGCCACGAATAATGTACTTCGGGCGCTTGGTGTACTTTCGGGGGCACCAAAAACTTATAAGGTAACCTATCTAAAAAAAATGGCAGTAGCGATGGCCGAGCAAGAGGGATGTTGGTACGCTGCTAAGAAACTGGAAGAAACAGTAAAGAAGGGAGAGAAGTTAGGTGAAATCAGGGATTTCTTTGGCAATGTTATTGGGCAGTACCATGCGGAGGAGGAGGGGGTGCTGCTTTATGTAGTGACCTCTCTGGCGATTACCAAAGGAGATCCATTAACCGCAATCGGGGTAAGCTAGAACTTTAGACTCGTATTGTCCTTAGGGTACTTATTTGTTCGTCATACATCAACAACTTTTTATGGATCAGAATAAGTCATATGATCAATTCCACCTTCTTTTGAATTGTTTGCTTTCTCTTCTTGTGCTTGCGCCTCGTTTGAGTTTGGCGCAGCAGACTGGAGAAGTTGACTATCCTTACCTGGGTATAAAATTTACGATTCCCAATAACTGGAAAGGGGCTGAGGCAGAGGGTGGATTTCTAATCGCTTCAGATACCGAACCAGGATTGATCTTCTTGCTCCCGCATGAGGTGAAAGATATCGAGTTACTAAAGCAGGAAGCAGAGGCTGGTGTGAAAGAGGAGGGAATCATGCTAAGCAAGATATCCGAATTTGAAGCAGTAGGCCAGGAGGGAGTAGGTGCTGAATTTGAAGGCATGATACAAGGAGAAGCCGCCAAAGCCTTCGTGGCAGCGGTGATCAATCCGTTTGGATCGGGAGTAACGATATTGGCGGCTGCCGCCAGTAAATCATATTCAGCACATTACAAACAATTGGCAAAAGAGATAGCGATGAGCCTACAGTTTTCTGAACCTGTGGAGCCGCCCGTTACACAAGAGTGGCGCAATACGCTGAGTGGGGCTAAACTCACTTATCTAAATTCCAGCTATGATAGTGGACCTTCGTATGGCGGTTACAGCACCTACAGTAGCTACAGCTCTCGAAATGAAATCACGCTGTGTCCAACCGGTCTTTTTTCATACTACAGCAGCAGTAGCATGTCGGTAGACACCGGAGGTGCGTTTGCTGGCAATGCCGGAAATATTGATGGAAGGGGCAAATGGAGTGTGACGGCCAATGCAGAAGGCGTGCCCGTGCTTAGGTTGGACTTTGCAAATGGCGAGGTGTATTCTTACAAGCTTACCTACGAAAACAAAAAAACCTACCTGAATGGCTCCAGGTACTTTAGGACATACGATGATGTACAATGCAATTAACCAATCGCAATGAAACTTTCAATGATCTTAATCTTAGTCTTGAGCGCTAGTGCGTCCCTCGCTCAAGACAACGACCAACCAGAAAATTTTTTTATGGTTACCTACACTACTGGCCCCAACTGGGATCATGCGAAATCCCCAAATGATCAGGAGCACTTTGCAGAACACTCAAGGCATCTCTCACAATTGAGAAAGGAGGGAGTGATCAAGTTAGGAGCCAGAGCAGGCGAAGAGGGAATCATAATCTTTGTAGCAGCGGACATGGATGATGCAAAAAATCTCGTAGAGACAGATGTTGCAGTAAGCAGTGGACTCTTCAACACCGATGTAAAACCATTTAACGTCTTCTATCCCGGATGTGTAGAACGATGATTAGTTACGCTTGATAAAACTGAAGCTGATTTCATTCCCATCACCCGAGGTTGTTGCGGTGAGGGTGTCTCCACTTAGTTTGTATTCAATCCTTTTTGGGAAATCATGAGTCAGATTTTCACAAACAAAACCTGAAGTGGTCAGTTCCGTGAATTCGAAGGCGACAGGTTCTTTGTTTTCAGACACATCTGCAATGTAGAATAGACTCCCATCTCGCCTCACGATACGAAGCCCCTCAACAAATGAAGTATCTGTGCCCCTGAGAGAGACGCCCCACCCCTCCAGTTCGTCTGCTGAGATGCGTTCCCATCGCTCATGTGCAGATCGACCCTCCTTTACACTGGTGCGATCCCAATATCCAACCAGCCACTGGACTTTTTCAATATCACCAGCCTCGGGCTTTGTGGTATTGCACGAAGTGATCATGAAAAGATAGGTAAGTAGTGCTGTTGCGAATATTTTCATGTGCATGCAAAAAATATCAGCGAATTTACGCAAATCGGATGTCCCTTAAACATTTGTCTAGACAACAATAGTAATTACATTTACGTTGAATAAAACTTATGGGTATTGAGCAAGACGTAAAGCAAGCAAAGTTTTCCAGCGAGTTTCAAAAGGCCATGGTGAACATCCTATTTACCAGCAGTTGGCTTGGCAACAGAAATACCGCCTACTTCAAAAGGTTTGATATTTCTCCGGAGCAGTTTAACGTGTTGCGTATTCTGAGAGGGAGCCATCCAAGTCCGATGCGCCTTGCTGATATCGCAGAGCGAATGATTGAGAGAAATAGCAATTGCACACGATTGGTGGAGAAACTTCGCCAAAAGCAAATGGTCAACCGCGAATTGTGCGAAGCCAATCGAAGGCAAGTCGATATCTCAATCACATCCAAAGGGCTAAAAATCTTGGAGGAAATCGATCAGGATGAGGAATATTGGACTGCCGCAGAGAAAAAAATTACAAAAGTAGAGGCCAGGGAGCTCAACCGAATTCTGGACAAGTTGAGGAGTTAGTAATTTCTTATCTTAGAAGTCCTAAAAATCAGACTTCGCATTGGTACTTTTGACCAGATGACAGAAAGTGATGAAATAGAGACTACCAACTTTGCGGCAACGGCACTTCAGTTCATCAATAGTACCTCAAGCCACATTTTCCTTACCGGTAAGGCTGGCACTGGCAAGACTACCTTCTTAAAAAACTTATCAAAACATACCCACAAACAATTTGTGGTAGTAGCCCCAACGGGCATTGCCGCACTTAATGCGGGTGGAGTTACCATTCACTCTCAATTTTTGCTGCCACTCGGCACTTTTCTTCCCGACCAATCCATACCCGAAGGATTGAGGACAGAGGAGGGCTTCTACAATCAAAACTCGCTTGCGCGAAAGCATCCACTGAATAGTATTCGAAAGCAGGTGCTGCGCTCCATAGATTTACTGGTAATTGACGAAGTCAGTATGCTGCGCGCTGATGTACTCGATGCGATTGATTATAGGTTAAAGTCAGCGCGTGGAAATTTCAACCGTTCTTTTGGAGGTGTGCAACTCTTGCTGATAGGCGATTTATATCAGCTTCCACCTGTTGTTAGGCGAAATGAGGAGTCAATACTTAGTCGCTACTACAGTAGTGCCTGGTTCTACGAATCGCTCGCTTTAAAAAAGGAAGGATTTGTTTATATAGAGTTGGATAAAATCTTCAGACAGGTGGATGGCACTTTTATCTCTATCCTAAACAACCTTCGCAACAACACCCCAAGCGCTGAGGATATCGAAGTGCTCAATGGGTATTACACCTCTCCGGAGGAAATCAAGAAGTTGGAGGAGGTCATTACACTTACCACCCACAACAAGAAGGCGGATGAGATGAACATTCGCGCTCTGGATGAACTCGAATCACCTTCCCACTTTTTTGAGGCTGACATCGAAGGTGAGTTTCCTGAGTCGATGTACCCGGTCAACTCCAAACTTGAACTCAAGGAAGGTGCGCAGATCATGTTCATTAGAAATGACAGCGAAGGTCAAATGTATTTTAATGGCAAACTTGCCACAGTAACCGAGATCTCAGACGACTCGATCGAAGTAACGTTGGCGGAAAGCCATGTGCAATTTGAATTGAAGCGTGAGAAATGGGAAAACAAAAAATACACCCTGAATGAAAAAACCAAAGACCTTGATGATGAGGTCATCGGTACTTTTTCTCAATACCCTGTTAAGCTGGCCTGGGCGATCACGGTTCACAAGAGCCAGGGACTGACGTTTGATAAAGCAATTATAGATGTAAGTCAGGCCTTTGCCGATGGGCAGGTCTATGTCGCACTGTCAAGGCTGCGCTCGCAAGATGGACTTGTCCTTCGTACGCATATTAATACCAATGTTATAAACACGGATCGACAAATCGTTTCCTTTAGTCAGCATCACCATAAGCCTGAGCGGTTGCCGGAAGTAATGAAGGCGCGACAGCAGGAATTTGTCAAGATGCTACTGGACAAGACTTTTGATTTTGGCTCGTTGATAAAAGAAATAAGGCATGCACTGCGCACAAAGATGGAGACCGTGACGCTCAAAGAAGAAAGCATGCAACCTGTGCTGGCACAAATCGCAAATGCGTTGGAAGGAGAGCAAGACAATACGCTGAACTTCAGAAGGCAATTATTTACCCTGATTTCAAAACAAGACAATTCACAGTTGTTGGAGCGCATTGGGAAGGGAACAGCTTACTACAGAGATCTAATAACGAGGCAAATAAAGTTGTTGCTGCTTCATCGCCAGGAGATGAGACAGCACAAGAGGGTGAAAACATATCTCAACAACCTGGACGAGATTGATCAACTCTTTGCAAAACGGTACGAAGATCTTGAGAAAACACAATCACTCGTGGATGGGATTTTATCCGGGCAACAGGAATTCGACTTTTCGAAGTTGAAGGAAAAGCATCGGCTAGAACGTGAGGAAATTTTGAAAGAAGTTGAAATGCAATATCCTCAAACCACAAAGACTACAACAAAAAAGAAGGGCACGAAAAAGAAAGGAGGCCCCAGCACCTACGATATCACCTTAGAGATGTGGGGCAAAGGGATGAAAATAGAGGAAATCGCCAGGGAAAGAGAGCTGGTGCCGGGAACCATCGAAGGACATTTAGCAAAAGCCGTGCAGACGGGAAAACTAGACATCACTGAATTTATTCCTCAGGAAGAAATCGATCACATTACCACCGCAATAAAAGAAATGCCAGCCGAATACTCCTCCAAGGATTTGTTTGGAAAACTGGAGGGTAGATACAGCTATGCGAAGCTGAGGGCGGTAATGCAGCATGTTCAACCTAAAACTTTGTAGCACTTCGGGTGTGCTATTCGTTCCTTAGCGTCTGTCCCGGATTGTTCTTTACAATTCGTCCAATTTGACTTGCCACGGTAACCCCAACCGTGATGATCATTATTATGACACCAACTAAGAAAGGTGTTACGCTTGTGGGAATCGGATCAGGATAGATGACTGCAATCAGGCTGCTGATGCTGAAAAAGCCCAGGGGCGCGCCAATGGAAAATGACAAAATTATCATCCATAGATAATCTCTATTCATCAATTTAAAAATGTGATTAATGCTTGCTCCGAAAACTTTTCGCACGCTAAATTCTTTCATTCTCCTGGTGATGTTGTAAGAAACAAGACCAAACAATCCCATGCATGATAAGAGTATCGTCACCACAGAAATAAAGGCTAATAGCGTGACATTGCTGGTATTGTCTCTATGAAACCCAGCAAATACTTCGTCTTGAAAATATCCGGTATAGGGATCATCTGGCGCCACATCTTTCCAAAGCTCCTTAAGTTTCGTCTCTGTCGCTAGCATTGAACCAGCCCGTACTTTCATGGCCAGGTACTTGAAATTTGCTTCCGGTGCAATGGTGAACATCACAGGGTCAACGGTGGCGTAGAAATCGTAATAGTGAAATTTCTCCACCACACCCACCACATATCGTCTCGCGCTATCGTACTCAAAGCTTTTTCCTATCGGGTCTTCCCAACCCATTGCTTCGGCAAAAAGTGTGTTGATGACAACAGACTCACTCTTGTCTGATTGGAGAGACTCATCAAAAAAGCGACCTTCCTTGAGTCGAAGATTCATGGTCTCCAAATAGTTGAATCCAACCTCAAAAAGCATGACAGGATGTTTTTCGTTTTCATAGTCAATGGAAACGCGAGAGGCGCCTTGGCCAATGCTTTGTACTGCACCGGAAAAACTTACTATTTCTTTGTTTTGAGAAATCCCATCACGCATACCAATATATGATTCGTAGTTGTTTACTGGCACTACATAGTTTTGATCGTGGTCATATCCCCAATCCTTACTTTGCAGGTTTAGACTATTTGCTATGAAAACAAAGCAAGCAATGATAGTTGTAAAGGCAAGAACGAACTGAACGGTGAGCAAGGATTTGCTGAACAGACTCTTTTGTCCAAATTTCTCTTTGCCCCGCAGGATGTTGACTGGCTGAAAGGAGGAGATGTACAACGCAGGGTAAGATCCTGAGACAAGCCCGATGAACAGTAGTAAAAACACAAAGAAGATCACCAGGTTTGCTACGTTGGCGTTTGCCAGCGAAATAGTAATGGGAAATAGCGAGTTGAGCCCTGGCATTAAGAACAGGTGAGCCAGCAGCAAACCAAGTACCAGTGCGGCCGAACAGAGCACCAGATTTTCAGTCAGGAACTGTGCGATGATCTCCTTTCTTCTACCGCCAATTACCTTTCTTATGCCTATTTCTTTCAATCGCGTGGTGACCGTAGCTACAGCGATATTCATATAGTTGAAGCAGGCCAGCAGCAGGAGCAGCAAAGAAATTATACTCAGCGCAATCATGCCCGCGGGATGTGCGCCCTGCGCCACTTCTTGGTAAATTTCTTTCATGTTTTGCGACAAACCGTTGAGAGAATAGAATCTAAAGCTTTGTATCGGCCACTCCACATTGGCTCTATTTTGTATTTCCTTGTACTTTTCCATTTGAGTTGCAACCTCAGAAACAGAATGGCCCTCCTTGATCATAATGAAAGTGCCGTCAGTAAAGTAGCTCCAATCCTCCGCATCTTTTAGATCCAGGTTTTCAAATGCTTGCATTGAAAGAAGATTATCAAATCGAATGCTTGAGTTTCCTGGTAGGTTTTCAAGTACTGCGCCTACAGTGAAGTCTTCTTTGGTGCCATTGCCAAATTTTATTGAGAAGGACTCGCCCACAGGATTGGTATTGCCAAAGTATTTTTCCGAAATGGGTTGAGTAATTACAATTTGCTTGGGGTCGTTCAGTGCATTGGGATTTCCGTACAAAAGAGAAAAAGAAAACATTCTCGAAAAGTCCGGGTCAACAAACCAAATAGATTCGTCAAACACGGTTTCATTATATCTCATGGCTCCGCTCTGAAATTCTATCCGACAATATGCCTCCACCGCAGGGTTGTCCGCTGCCAGCGTGGGTGCCAGAAGAATGGGCGAATCGCTCCAATTGTCGCTGCCCGGATCCCCTGTGTTTTTAACCATGTTCGTGATCTGATAGACTCTATCTAGATTCACATGAAAGGAGTCCATGTGGAGGACAAAATCAACGAACGTAAAAATGGTAATTGCTACTCCTATTGCCAGTGCTAACCCAAAGAGGTTGATAGAGGAGGTCAGCCGGTTTCGCAATGCGTTTCTGAATCCAAGTTTGAAATAACTAGTGAGCATGGTAAATGAATTTGAGTTTGAATTTTTCGGTGCCCTTTTGATATTTGACCATCGGAAAAATCGAATAACATCCCAGATGAATTTCCTTCTCGCGCGATTAGCGCCTTCTTCCTTTAATCGCATTTCATAGAGTTCATAAACATCTCCCTGCACTTCTTCCAGGAGATCTGGATTGCAGTACCACTCTAGAAATTTATCTGCCCAACCAGGAGGAGAATGTTTCACTTGAATGAAAAGTTAAGTGCCACTTTAGGAATCTGATTAAAGAGCTGATTGCGAATCTCTTTTGCTTCGCTCAGGGCCTTTTTGCCGGCTGCCGTAAGGTTAAATAGCCTTTTTCGCCTCCCACCTCGTTCCGGTGTGGCACCACCCATCGCGGAAGTGATGAGTCCCTTTTCTTCAAGCCTCTTAAGCACTGAATGTACAGCGCTAATGTTCAGGATTCTGCCGGTTTGGTTTTCCAACTCTTCTTTGACCGCTACTGCATAGGCCTGCTCATAAAGTATCCCTACGGTCAGTAGGATCAGTTCTTCTAATTCTCCGAGATATGTTCCTTTCATAAAATATCAAGTATTAGTTCTACAAACGTGAATATAATTGATATGTTTCATATTTGTAGACTTAATAAAGCGGCACTAGGTTGCACCCGGAAAGAAAAAAATGATTTTCCCATATTTGTCTGCACTGTGACGACAGTCACATCTTTCCCAGTGCCGTGGAATTATTTTTGCCACTGAATTGGTTTACATGCAAAGAATAGCTCTTCAAAAGGGCATGAATAATTTAAGGTGATGATGGAAACACAAACCAGAGATTTGACAAGCACTGCGTATAAGGAATACTACGAAGCCGGGTATACCTATATGCAATACCAGGTCAACTTTGAAAAGGAACTCAATTCTGGTGAGGGTGGGCCTCATGCTCATTACCTACCTATCAATTGGCAAAGAGTGAAGCGAATTGATAAGACGCTCAAATTATCAACTGAAATGATGGAGTTACTTTCTATCCTAGACTTCCCATTGAAGTGGCTTATAATTAGTGAACATTGGTGTGGCGATGCCGCTCAGATACTTCCGGTGCTGGCCCGCATAGCTGATTTGTCCAAAGGCAAGATTGAGATGAAAATCGTCTACCGCGATCAGAACCAGGAATTGATGAACGCTCACCTAACCGGGGGCAGCATGTCTATTCCCAAGGTGATTCAATTAAACAGCAACTTTGAGTTCCTTGGCGAATGGGGACCAAGACCCTCGGAGGGGCAAGAATTGGTATTGAAGCTAAAAAGCGATCCAAATACCGCTGCTTCTTACTCGGAACACCTGCACAAGTGGTATGCTCGAAACAAGCAGGCTGATATCCAGAACGAATTGATTCGACTCCTCAGATCCGCTTAAAATTTCTCGCCCGGGAATAGATTGTCAAAGATTTTGCACAAATTACTGTATAGACAATAATTGTATGGAACTTTAAATAAAAGTATACGTTTAAACATGTATAAACTATATTCAAAGTATGAAAACAGTACTTCACAGGGCAGACACGCGAGGGCATGCCAATCACGGATGGTTGGATACCAACCACACCTTCAGCTTTGCTAGTTATTACAATCCCGAAAGAATGCACTTTGGCGCCCTCAGGGTGCTCAACGATGACTTCGTGAGCGGGGGCATGGGTTTTGGCAAGCACCCCCATGACAACATGGAGATCATTTCCATTCCATTGCAAGGTGATTTGGAGCATAAGGACAGCATGGGTAACACTACCGCCATCCGACAAAATGATGTACAAATCATGAGTGCCGGAACGGGCGTGCAACACTCGGAATACAACAAGAACAAAGATCAGAAGGTGAACTTCCTGCAGTTGTGGATTTTCCCCAAGGTCAAAGACATCAGTCCCAGGTATGATCAAAAGACCTTTTTGCCTGAAGGTCGGGTAAACAGCTTGCAACAAATTGTGAGCCCAGATAAGGATGGCGCTGGAGTAATGATTAATCAGGATGCCTGGCTTCACCTTGGAAAATTCACCAGTGGACACAAATCAGAATATGAGATTAATCAGAAGGTCAACGGTGTTTACGTTTTTGTCATCGATGGGAAAATCAAGGTGGAGGATCAGGAACTTAGCAGAAGAGACGGCTTGGGAATCTCGGATACACCTAAAATTTCCATCGAAGCGATTTCTGATACTGAAGTATTATTGATTGAAGTTCCAATGAATTGAAAATTCTTATGAAACATAGATCCGTTAAACAACTACTTTACGCGCATCAGGTGGACATGGGAGGAATGCCCATAAGACAGCCACTGCCAACTCAGCAAGTGGATCAAATCGATCCTTTTTTATTGTTGCATCATGCGAGAGTAAAAGTGCCCAAGCACATTGCGCCAAACAAGGCAGGAGTAGGACCTCATCCTCACCGTGGATTTTCTCCGGTAACTTTTATTTTCGAAGGTGGAGTGCATCACAAGGACAGCAGGGGAAATGACAGTGTGGTATATGCCGGTGGCGCACAATGGATGAATGCAGGTATGGGAATCATTCACAGTGAAAGGCCCACGTCAGACATACATGAGATCGGTGGATATCAGGAAATCATCCAATTGTGGATAAACACGCCAGCTAAGAACAAGCTTGATCAGCCTGCCTATTTTCCTTTAGCGGCCGACCAGGTACCTGAACAATCCCTCGATGATGATAAGGTAAAGTTAAGGGTCTTTGCAGGAAGTGTGGCTGATGTAGTCGGCCCTATTCCTGCGCAAGCAAATGTGAATGCTGCAACTTTGGAGGTTGCGAAGAGAGGAGCTATTTCTATCCCCACCCCGGTAGCGCATAATGCAGTGCTCTATTTGCTGGATGGTAAAGTGCGCGTTGAAGGCTACGGTCAGGTTGATGCCTTGCACTTGGTTCATTTCGAAAATGATGGCGATGTCATTATCATCGAAGCAATTGAGGACACAAGACTACTATATCTATCGGGCCATCCCCTAAATGAAAAGGTGGTTTCGCACGGGCCGTTTGTAATGAATTCGCAGACGGAAATCATGGAGGCAATGCGTGACTATCAGATGGGAAAAATGGGGGTGCTGATAGAGTAGCTATCGTGAACAAGTGTGCATTGGATCTGTTTAATCTATAATAAGTTAGAAAAGAGAAATGAAAATGAATACATCAACAGAGATCGAATATCCGGTATCAGAACTAATCAAATTAAGAAGAAGCAGACGTGCGTTTTCCGACAGGGAAGTTGAGCCAGATAAAATTAAGTCTCTTTTTGAGGCAGCGCGCTGGGCGCCATCAAGTATGAATGAGCAGCCTTGGTCATATATCTATGCGACCAAGAATCAACCGGAGCTTTATGCGAAGATCTTCGATTCACTAATGGAGGGAAATCAAATCTGGGTGAAAGACGCGCCACTTTTGGTGGTGAGCCTGGCGAGAAGAAATTTCATAAGAAATGAAAAAGAAAACCAATCGGCTATATATGACATGGGCGGGGCAAATGCCTTCCTCTCTCTGCAGGCAACCGAGCTTGGGTTAAACGTTCATCAAATGGGTGGCTATGAGAAAGATAAAATAATGGTAAATTTAAATGTGCCTGATGCTTATCGTGTGGGAGTAGTAATGGCCATAGGTTATGTGGGAGATCCGGCTCAGTTGCCTGGGGGTCTCAAGGAAAGAGAAGAAGCTCCACGGACAAGAATCGTGCAACAGGAATTCGTAATGAACAAAGCTTTTTGATTTTGAGATCAAGTATAAATTATTGATGAAAGACATCACCAAAAGATATTCTAACGGAGAGATGACGGTAGTATGGAAGCCGTCAATGTGCATTCACTCTATGAACTGCTTTAAGGGTCTTGGAAGAGTATTCGACCCTAAGAATCGACCATGGGTGACGGTAGATGCAGCCACCACAAAGGAGATTGTTGATCAAATAAAAAAATGTCCATCAGGCGCGCTGAGCTATGAAATGGAAGGACAAGTGGTAATGGAAAATTCCGATTCAGAAATTATCGTGGAAATGGCACCCAATGGACCATTGATGGTGTATGGTGATCTGGCTGTCAAGTCTGTTGATGGATCAATAGTCAGAAAGAACAAGGCAACAGCATTCTGCAGGTGTGGAGCCTCCAGCAACAAACCTTTTTGTGACGGGAGCCACAAGAAAGCAGATTTCCAAGGGTAAGCAATGGAATTTTTTGAGGCAAGTAAAAAAGAGACTTGGTCAATCAGTGACCAATGAGCAAGTACTCTACTAAATCATTGTTTTACAGTCATTTAACTGGTTATTCAGACGTAGCAGTGCGTAGGGGGCTTCTCCCGTTTGGCTTTGTGGCATAGTTTGTGGTACCTTCAAATCCATAACCAACCCAATTATTACCATGAAAAAATATCTCTTACTTATCGGCTTTTTTGCGGTGAGCGTGTTAACTGCCAGTGCGCAGGATTACAAACCCTTTAGAGTAGGCATCGGACTGGGCTATGCTTCACCGGGAGGTGACGGAGCTAAAGGAGGAGTTTTGTTTTACCTAGAACCAGGTTACAGAGTTACAGATGCGTTTATGGTCGGCTTGCGACTTGAGTCTGCCGTTATGGCGCGAGGAGTTTCGATTAGTGGAGGCGGCACCTCCATTACAAATGAAGCTGAAGTTTCAGGAAATGCTTCGTACACCGTAAATGGTCAGTACTATTTTGGAAGTAATAACTTTAGACCGTTCGCTGGAGTAGGTTTTGGAATATACTCTTTGGCTTCAGCAAGTGTGTCTGGCACAACTGCTTCGGCATCGGCTTCTTCAAGTGAGTTTGGATTCTATCCTCGCATAGGATTTGATATTGGCCATTTCACGATGCAAGCAGAGTATAACATCATTCCGTCCAAGACAACAGAAATTTCGCTGGGCACTCCTGGTTCTACAATTACAGCAGAATCCAAGAATAGCTACTTCGGAATCAAAGCTGGATTCTTTATTGGTGGAGGCAAACGATAATCGAAACAAGATCTTAGAAGGCTGTGCCATTCATTTGACACAGCCTTTTTTTATTCATTCTTGAGAGCCTGTGCCGGATTAATCTTAGTAAGAGAAATATGTTTGAAAACTCCAATCATAGTAATGCATATCATCACACCCACAAAAGCGAAAGCAAACCATAGCGGATTGATTTCTACTTTATAGCTAAACTTATTAAGCCATTCCTTTAACAGGTACCAAACGATGGGGACTGCAATCAAGAAGGAGAGTCCCATTAGCCTGTAGTAGGTCTTTGAAAATAAAACAATAAGATCCTTCGTAGTTATACCCAGCACTTTTCTTATTGCAATTTCCTTGGTTTTGTTTTCGATGCTTAGGGAGATCAATCCATACACACCAAAGAGTGCAAAGCCAATCGCCACGATGGAAAGATAAGAGATGATCTTGTTTACCCGAGTTTCGGATTCGTAGAGGTTGTTGATATTATCATCCATGAAACTGAATTCGAATGGCAGATCTCCTAAAACCTTCTTATAGGCCGCTTCCACCACAGCTACCGATTCAGTCAAGCTAGATCCTTCTACTCGAACCGTAAGTTGGTCCAGGGCATGACGATCAGAAATAGATAATACCAAAGGCTCCACCGTGTGATGTAGCGACATAAAATTGAAATTCTCTACCACTCCAGCGATCGCTTCTTTATGAGCGTCTCCAAATGCAGTAAATTGCCTGCCCACAGCCGACTCCCATCCAATTTGAGATAAGGCAGATTCGTTAATGATATACTGCGGATTATCTGATAACATGATTTTTTCATGGTCCCCTTCAATGAGGTTAATATCCATTGTAGTAAGAAAATCCCGATCAACGGTAATAATGAACATCGAAATGGGTTCCTGCTGTCCTTCCCACCATACGGTGTTGTTCCAGTTGGCGGTGCCGGGCGTGAAACTTGAGGCAGCTACCTCAATGACTTGAGGAGACTGCTTGAGTTGATTTTTTAGCTCCTCCACTTGACTTTTTGAAACAGACGAGTTTATAGGGACACTTAGTAGTTCATTATGATCAAATCCCAAGTTTTTCTCCTGAAGAAAATTCATTTGATTCGAAATGATGAAACTGGAAATGATGAGCACGATAGAAATGCTGAATTGCAGGAATACAAGACCCTGCTGTAGGCTTTGTCCCTTGTGCCCTCGACTGGCGGTTCCCTTTAGAATGGCAGATGTTTTGTATCCATTCACATAGAAAGACAGATAACTGCCCGAAAATAACCCAACTAGTAAGGTAATTCCTATTGTAAAGGCGAGAAACTCAAAATCAATGTAATTGGTAATGATATTCGAGTTAAATAGGGAATTGATTATTGGGACCAGCGACTCGAGGAGAATCAAGCCTAATGCCAACGCAATGAATGAGGTGACAATACTCTCGTTGATAAATTGAAATACCAGCTGAGACTTGGTGGCACCAACTGCTTTCCGTACACCAATCTCCTTAATTCTTTTGATGGATAGCGCAATGCTAAGATTGAGATAGTTAATGCAGGCTACTAATAGCAACCCAAGTGCAATTGTGACAAAAACATAGATGTAGGTCTTATCGTATGATGGCAATTGGTTTCCTCTGCTATCTTGAAAATGAATGTTTCCTAAGGGCTGTAAAAAGATTTGTTCAAAAGTTACTTGTCTCGAATCCGGAAGGGTGAGCTTAGCTTCCTGAATTTTCCTTTCTGCAATCGACTTATCCACATCGCGATTGAGCAGAAGGTAGCAGTAATAATTGTAGGCACCCCATGAGTTGGACTTCCCCTCACCCAGGAGCCTGTCCAGATTTTCGAAAGAAATCAGGTAGTCAAATTTGAAATGAGATTGCGAGGGTAAGTCTGCAATCACTGCACCGACCTGCAGATCAATACCTTCTTTTTCTTTTAGTGTGATCAACTTTCCCAATGGGTCCTCTTCACCAAACAACTTCTTTGCGATGGATTCGGTTATCACCACTGAGTTAAGGTCCTCCAGCACTTTAGATGCATCACCTGATATAGTTTTGAAAGTAAAAATTTGAAAAAAGGCTGGGTCTGCCATCATAAAGTACGGTTCCAGGAAGGATCTGGTACCTACCTGCACTAGCACCTTCGGATTATAAGAGGCTTCGCTGAATCGTGTATACGCTCTAATTTCAGGTACTTGTTCTTTAAAAACAGCAGGCATAGGAGCCGCAATCTTAGTCCAGTATTCTGATTCATTGGGATTTCCAGCTACAACCCTGTGGATTTGGGCAAAATTCTCATTGTAGTGGTCGTATTCCAGTTCGTACCTAATGTGCAGGTAGCAGGCGGCACAGCACGCAATCCCAAAAGCAAGCGCGGTGATATTTAGAAAATTGCTTTGTTTCTGCTTCAGAAGGTTTCTGAGCGAGACTTTGAGATAATTCAGAATCATGATTTCTTCAGTTAGTAAACGGAATTAATGAATCGTTGTCGCACTATGTGTGACGCTCATTCATAGACCATGGTTTCACCAGAAAGTTGCTTGTTGCTCCCTCTTTTAAGGAAAGGCTATTTACCTTTGTATATGATTTTCAAGTTTTCAAGCAGCACCACTTTGTTATTACTACTCGTTATGCCATTAGTCTCTCAAAAGCTACCAACATTTGACGTGCAAGGCCATCGCGGTGCGAGGGGATTGATGCCAGAAAATTCTATTCCGGCATTCTTAATGGCCTTAGACTCTGGTGTGACCACAGTGGAAATGGACCTCGCAATTACGAAAGACAGACAAGTGATTGTTTCGCACGAGCCTTGGATGTCTTCAGACTATTGTTTGGATCCCGGTAGAAATTCGATTGATAAGCAGAACGAAAAGAGGTTTAATATTTATGAAATGACCTATGAGGAGGTCAAGCAATTTGACTGCGGCTCAGCGGGGAATAAGAAGTTCCCGGAGCAGCAAAAGATTGAAGTACATAAGCCGCTGTTGAGTGACGCCATTGTGGCGATCGAAAATCATATCAAAAATTATACGCAATTTGAAGTGGACTACAACATTGAAATCAAGAGTACACCAGATGGTGACAATCGATTTCATCCGGCACCTGCTGAATTTTCTGACATGGTGTATGATCTTATTGATCAATACTTACCACTGGAGCGGGTGATTATTCAATCGTTTGATTTCAGAGTGCTGCAATACTGGCACGAAAAATATCCTGAAATAAAGCTGGCGGCATTGATAGAAGACCGCAAGTCAGTGGCATCTCAGCTTACGGAACTGGGCTTTGAGCCAGCAATATATTCTCCTTACTACCGAGTTTTGAATCGAGCGAAGGTCGAATACTTGCACAAAAAGGATATCAAGGTCATTCCGTGGACGGTCAATGAGGTTTCGGAAATGCTCGCATTAAAAGGGATGGGTGTAGATGGTTTCATTACTGATTATCCCAACCGAGCAAAACAATTTACATACACGTTAAACATCGTACCCAAAAGCAGGTAGGAAGGAGTGTGGCAGTGTTTACTTCTATGTAGGGAATTGATTATTCTTGCATCTTCATTTAAAAAATCATCATGAGCAAAAAGTATAATGTTTATGGCATAGGCAATGCCCTGGTAGATATCGTCACAGAGGTAGACAACGCATTCTTCGAAGCCAATGAGATTGAAAAAGGAGTAATGACGCTGGTAGATCAAAAGCGGCAACTTCAATTGATGAAGGCAATTGACATGAAGAAGAGCAAACTGTCCGCAGGGGGGTCTGCTGCGAATACCGTAATTGGAGTGAATCAATTTGGTGGTAAAAGTTACTATTCTTGTCTGGTAGCAAAAGATGATTTGGGCAAGTTCTTTTTGGAAGACATGAAACGCAATGGAGTGGCCACCAGTTTGTCATATGACGAATGCGTGGAAGGGCATACAGGCCGATGCCTGGTGATGACAAGTCCGGATGCAGACCGTACCATGAACACTTTTTTGGGAGTTAGTTCATTTCTATCAACTGATCAGGTTAGCGAAGAGGCCATTGTAAACTCAAGCTATGTATATCTCGAGGGTTATTTGGTTTCGAGTCCAAAGGGAACGGAAGCCATCTTAGAGGCTAAGAAGATTGCGGAGAAGAACAATGTGCATACCGCCCTCACGTTTTCTGATCCTAATATGGTGAGGTTCTTCCATAAGAATTTCGAGGAGGTGATCGGAGCTAGTGTAGACCTTCTGTTTTGTAATGAAGAGGAAGCGCTCATGTTTACGGAAACGGATACACTATCAGAGGCTCGCAATAAACTTAAGCAGGTAGCAAAGAAATTTGCCATCACGCTTGGCGCAAACGGTGCATTGATATTTGATGGTGACACCTTTATTGAAATTGAACCGTATAAAGTAAGAGCGCTTGATACCAATGGCGCGGGAGATATGTTTGCAGGGGCATTTTTGTTCGGAATTACACATGGGCATAGCTATGCAGAAGCTGGAAAGATTGCCTCTTTGGCCTCTTCCAGAGTGGTTTCGCAGTTTGGCCCAAGGCTGACACCAGAGCAGGCGCAGCACGTACTTCGTGATTTAATAGAAAATGAATGATAGGAGCACGCTTTAGCAAAAAACTACTCGTTGCCGGAATAGCAGTTTGCGTTGCATGTATCTCAATAGTGCATGCGCAAAGTAGAAAAATAGAATATACGGAATATGATCTTGACAATGGCTTGCATGTAATACTACACCAGGACAACACTACTCCAATTGTCGCAATATCCGTCCTTTATCATGTGGGGTCAAAAAATGAGAATCCGGAGCGTACGGGCTTTGCCCATTTTTTTGAACACCTGCTTTTTGAGGGATCGGAGAACATCAAGAGAGGAGAATTTGATAAGTACATCACGAATGCGGGTGGCACCAATAACGCGAACACGTCTAATGACAGAACCTTCTATTACGAAATTCTTCCTTCAAATCAATTGGAGCTCGGGTTGTGGCTCGAGTCAGAAAGGATGATGCATGCAAGAATAGACCCTGAGGGTGTTGAGACGCAGCGCGAAGTGGTCAAGGAAGAGAAACGGCAGCGAATGGATAACCAGCCGTATGGCAGTATCCTCACTGAAATTTTGAAGCGGGCTTACACGGTACACCCTTATCGCTGGCCCACGATTGGATCACTTGACCATCTCAATGCGGCCACGCTTGAAGAATTCATTGAATTCTACGAAACTTTCTACGTTCCCGAAAACGCCACGCTTTCGATTGCCGGTGATATAGATATTCCCTCTGCAAAAGAATCTATCGCCAAATATTTCAAAGATATCAAGAAGGGAGGAAAGCTCATTCCAAGACCAACGATTGTAGAACCAGAGCAGAGAAAAGAAATTAGAGATGTTGTATTTGACAACATTCAATTGCCTGCTGTCATACAAGCTTATCACATGCCAGCGCAAGGCACGCAAGACGCGTATGCACTCAATATGCTAAGCACGGTACTCAGCGGAGGACAAAGTTCACGGATGTATAAGTCGCTGGTTGACGAGCAGAAAAAGGCATTTGTTGTGCAGGCCTTTCCATTTGAGTCAGAAGATCCGGGACTGTACATCACCTTTGGAGTGGTTAATGTGGGAGTGCAGGTGGAGGACCTTGAAGAGGCGATGGATTTGGAGATCAAAAAGGTGCAAGAGGAATTAATCACTGAGAAAGAGTTTCAGAAAATCAGAAATCAAATTGAAAGCGACTTTGTGCAGCAAAATTCTTCCATGGTCGGTATTGCAGGGCAGTTGGCAAACTATCATGTGTATTATGGAGATGCAAATTTGATTAATACGGAGTTAGAAAGATTTATGAGTGTTACTCGCGAAGATATGCAGCGTGTAGCGCGAAAGTACTTAACGGAGGAAAATAGAGTTGTACTTCATTACCTTCCAAAATCAGCTCAGAAAAAACCGGAGGAGACCAAGATTAAGACAGATAACTAATATGAAGTGGTTGACTACTAATAATAGTATCCCAATACGAATACTCCTTATTTTAGCGATAAGCGCGTCCATTCAAGCGATCGGCCAGGTTGATCGAAGCAAGGCGCCAGCACCTGCCCCCATGAGGGATCTAAAAATTGGCGAGTATGAATCCTTCACTTTAAAAAATGGACTACAAGTGTTCGTGGTGGAAAATCACAAGCTTCCCAGGGTGCAGTTTTCCATACAACTGAAGCATGGGCCTATCTGGGAAGGTGAAAAAGTGGGATATATTTCTATTGCGGGCAATCTGATCGGCACAGGTACGACATCAAGATCAAAAGCTCAGCTTGATGAAGAGGTAGATTTCATTGGTGCCTCGCTAAGCACAAGCGCATCCAGTGTGTATGCTTCAAGTCTGACAAAGCACTCCGATAAATTGCTGGAGCTGATGACTGATGTTCTTTTCAATCCCTCTTTTGATGAAGGTGAATTGGAAAAGCTCAAGACTCAGTCTATTTCAGGAATTACAGCTGGACAGGACGACCCCAATACAATAGCCTCCAACGTAAGAGGTATTTTGCTCTATGGAAAAGATCATCCCTATGGTGAAGTCGCTACTGTGGAGTCGGTGAAGTCTGTCACGCTGGAAGATTGCAAGTCTTACTACCAAAAATACTTCAAGCCCAACAACGCCTACTTTGTAATTGTTGGTGATGTGACGATCAAACAGACAAAGTCAATTGCAAACAAGAATTTTTCAAAATGGACATCGGGAGAAGTTGAGCAGCTAGACTATACTAATCCAACAGCTCCCGAGAAGACCTTCGTGGCCTTGATCGATCGACCGTCATCTGTTCAGTCAATCATTAATGTGACGTATCCTGTTAACCTGGAAATTGGGTCACCAGATGTGATCAAAGCGCGAGTAATGAATTACATTCTGGGAGGAAACTTTTCATCACGACTTAATCAAAATCTTCGAGAGAAACATGCCTATACCTATGGTGCGGGATCATCGCTAAGGAGTGATGAATTGATTGGTTCGTTTGATGCGAATGCCAGTGTAAGAAATGAAGTCACCGATAGCGCTGTCCATGAGATCATGTATGAGTTGCGAAGGATGGCGGATGAATCCGTTTCAGAAAGTGAGCTCGCAGCTGCAAAGGCATCGATTGCAGGAGCTTTTGGTCGTTCACTGGAGCAACCGCAGACCATCGCCAGCTTTGCAGTCAACACCGCCAAGTACAATCTACCCAAGGACCATTACTCTACATTACTCAAACGGCTGGACGCGGTAACCGTAGAAGATGTCAGTGCCATTGCGAAGAAGTATATAAAACCAAATCAGGCCTATATCGAAGTAGTAGGAAAGGGTTCGGAGATTGCCGAGTCGCTTAAGCGGTTTGGTGAGGTAAAGTATTACGATATCAATGGCAATAATTATGAACCGGCAACGCTTTCCGCTATTCCGTCTGGACTTACGGCTGCCCGTGTGATCGACAAGTATTTGGGGGCAGTTGGTGGAGAAAAGTTAGCCAGGAGCCTTCGAACAATCAAAACCACCTATAAAGCGACCGCTATGGGTACCGAAATTACCATGACTATTCTCAAGGCGAGTCCCCAAAAGAGTAACCTGGAAATTGCCGCGAATGGCATGGTCTTCCAGCAAGTGATTAGTAATGGAGAGAAGGTATCCATGTCTGCAATGGGTCAAAAAATGCCAGTAGATCAAGTTACCAGGGACAAGACTATCTTCGAGAGCGCTATTTTTCCGGAGTTGTATCTGGAGGATGTAGAAGCAAAATTGGCTGGTGTGGAGTTGGTGGATGGAAAGGAGGCTTATGTTATTGAATATAAACTGCAGTCAGGTGGCGTTTCAACCTTCTATTATGACGCGCAATCAGGTTTGAAGGTGCAGCAGGTGGAAACCGTTGAAGGACCGCAAGGAACGATGAGCGCCACCACTACTTATACAGAGTACAAACCAGTGAATGGCGTTTTGATTCCACAGGTTATCAATCAGAATCAGGGCCCTATGAATTTCAAGTTCGAAATAATAGAGATCAAGCTGAACCCAAATCTGCCCGAATCCTCATTTCTCATTGAATAAAGTGAGCCTATTTCCACCACCCAATCTCAATCTATCTTGCAAAGTTTGAAAATACTAAGCATCTTTGCAGCCCTTTATTATTTAGGGTAAAACGAGATACAGATGATACGGACTTACCAGCCTTCGAAGAGAAAAAGAAAGAATAAGCACGGATTTCGTGAAAGAATGGCAACCGCCAATGGCCGCAGGGTGCTTGCAGCACGTAGAAAAGCAGGCAGAAAGAAGCTTACCGTTTCTGACGAAAAGACTTCTAAGCACTAATTATTGCTGTTTCTGAGGCCTTTTGCCCGTCAGGGATTCAGTAAATTGGCCTCATGGGTAAGTATACCTTCCGTAAAGAAGAAAGGCTTCGCAAAGAAAAGCTGATCAAAGAGCTGTTCGAAAAGGGTAGCAGTATCAATCTATACCCATTAAAAGTTATATATAGCCTCAACACCACCGAATCAGATCATCATCAAGCGCTCTTTACGGCTCCAAGCCGCCAATTCAAAAGAGCTGTTGATCGTAACAAAATCAAGAGGAGGGCTCGTGAGGCCTACAGAATCAAAAAATCAACACTTTTGGAATCCCCAAAGCTGCTTTTGGGGTTTATATACATAGCTAAGAAAATAGAGGACTATGCTTCGATTGAGAAGGCGGTAGAAAAAGCGATTCATAAGCTTAACGCAGTCTTTTTGCAGAATAAGTAATTGGCCTACCTGATGCACGTTGTATATTTACTAATTCGATAGACTGATGAAGTACAGAAAGATATTATTCGGATCCATACTTGGCGCAATGCTGGTGGTTGGTGTTTCATTTACTGAGCCGGCCGAGAAGTACTTCGATATCGCCAAGAGCCTGGACATTTTTGCCACGCTTTTTAAGGAAGTAAATGCGTACTACGTAGATGAAGTGAGCCCAAAGGATCTTGTCGACAAGGGAATTAGTGGGATGCTCGAGTCTCTTGATCCTTATACAGATTATATCGCTGAGGAAGATGTCGAAGCTTTTAGCATCCAAACCACGGGACAGTATGCGGGTATCGGTGCACTCATTGGCACAATTAATAACAAGGTGCTAATCACAAATCCTTACGAAGGATTTCCTGCGCGCAATGCAGGGCTGCAGGTAGGAGATGAAATTACCTCCGTAGATGGAGTGAATGTAGCGGGAAAGTCAACTTCGGAGGTGAGTACGCTCCTAAAGGGAAAGCCAAAAACATCAGTCGACCTCGTAGTAAAACGCACAGGTAGGAACGAGGAGATAAAACTAAAGATTGTCAGAGAAAAGATAAAACTGTCTAATGTCACCTACAGCAGCGTGATAGGTGAGGATATCGGATATATCAAGCTGGATGACTTCACTCCGGGAGCAGGAAAGGAAGTGGAGCAGGCAGTTACTGATTTGAAGAAGGCAGGAGCAAAGAGATTAATTCTTGATCTGCGAGACAACCCGGGTGGGTTGCTTTATGAAGCGGTCAACATCGTGAATATTTTTATTCCAAAAGGGAAAGAAGTAGTAGCCACCAAGGGCAAAGTGAAAGACTGGAACAAATCATACGTCACACTCAATAATCCACTCGATCCTACAATCCCACTGGCAGTTTTGACAAGCAACGGGTCAGCATCAGCGGCTGAGATTGTAGCTGGAGCGCTGCAAGATTACGATCGAGCAATCTTGGTGGGCCAACGTACCTTTGGAAAGGGATTAGTGCAAACGACAAGACCGCTATCATACAATGCGCAGCTAAAGATTACTACAGCAAAATATTATATACCTAGCGGACGCTGCATTCAGGCTTTGGACTATGCCCATCGCAATGCGGATGGTTCGGTAGATAAGTTCGCAGATTCTCTAAAGGTCGAGTTTCAAACGATGGGCGGTCGTAAGGTTTATGATGGAGGCGGACTGGATCCCGACATCGAAATTCAGAGTGAATATTTAGGGCGAGCAGCTACCAAGCTAATTACTGCAGGTCTGATTTTTGAGTACGCCAATGAGTATTGCGCCAACCATGACGCGCCCGCAGTGATGAGTAATTTCAAAATCACTGATGAGGAATACGACAAATTTATTGCTTGGTGCAGAACAAATAAGTTTGAGTACACCTCAGAGATGGAAATGCAATTGGAGTCTCTTGTAGAAGTAGCTAAAAAAGAGCGCGCCTATGGTGAATTGGAGACTGAGTTGAACGAATTGCAAACTCAGATTGCGAAAAATAGGGCGAATGACCTGCAGAAGTTCAAGGATGAAATCTCGAGGGTGCTGGAAGAAGAAATTGCATTTCATTATGGACTGGTGCGCGCGCAAATTGAAGTGTCAAGCGCGCGCGATAAGGAGCTAATTGAAGCGATCAGCACTTTAAGGGAGGATAGTATCTACAAGCGCCTACTTTCTAAAAACTAATGTCTCTTATTCTTAGTATAGAAACAGCGACCACTGTTTGTTCCGTTGCATTGCATCGCAACGGAGTATTGCAAGAGTATTCACTTACGTTGGAGCCATACGCTGCGTCATCGCAGTTAGCAGTGATGATTGATCAAGTGCTGAAGAAAGCAAAGTTGAAGCCTTCAGATCTTGAGGCGGTTGCAGTTTCTTCCGGTCCAGGTTCCTACACCGGGTTGAGGATCGGAGTGGCCACTGCCAAAGGGCTTTGCTACAGCTTAGGTATTCCGTTAATAGCCGTCAACACTTTAGAGATAATGATAAAACGCGTGAAGGATAATGCAAGTGAAGGTTTGCTCTGCCCGATGATTGATGCGCGGAGAATGGAAGTGTACTGCATGCTTTGGGGAAGAAGAGAGGGAACTGTTGAAGATACGCATGCGAGGGTGATAGATCCTTCTAGTTTTGCTTCCTATCTTGAGCAGGGTAGTGTGACCTTTTTTGGAAATGGATCTGCGAAGTGCCAAAGTGTGATTGCTCATAAAAATGCCTTCTTCGTGAAGGGCGTGATGCCTTCGGCAGAGCAGGTGGGAGAGCTTGCCAGCGGAAAGTACGAGGCCAAAGAATTTGAAGACACTTTCAATTTCGAGCCGCGGTATCTAAAGGAGTTTTTGATCAAAAAACCAAAATCCGTTTAATTGTGTTCTTAGAAGATGCAGGCAATGAATGGTGATGAGATAGTTAATAAAGTGGCGAGAAGTCCACTACAAAATATTGACTTAGAAGAGTTGTACACTCCCGGGGAGAGGATCCTGTTTGACATCAAGCCGCTACTCTTTCAAGAGTTAGTTTTGAAGGAGAAAGACTTTCGTGACTTTATTAATTCAAATAACTGGGAAGAATTCCTGGGAAAGCATGTCGCGGTCACTTGCTCTGCGGATGCTATTGTCCCCACATGGGCCTATATGTTATTAGCATCTGCCTTGCAGCCACATGCAGCCAATGTGATCTTTGGAAATTTGGAAGACCTGGAGAGGAGATTATTTTCAAGGGCGTTGGATCAGATAGACTGGAAAAAATATAGTGGGGCTAAGGTCGTGATTAAAGGATGTTCGAAGGTAGAGGTTCCAGTGAGCGTTTATGTTGATGTGACCAATCGTCTACGACCCTTGGCGTCCAGTATTATGTATGGGGAGCCTTGTAGTACAGTTCCAATCTTTAAAAAGTTGAAGGGTTAGGTATTTTATTGGCGTGCCCCGATTTTCATCGGGGCTGGGCTATTCGTTTCTACTCCACGTCCACCGCTTGCGGGCCTGCCAGCCAAAGTTTTAGACGTAGGTTGGGTATCCACTTCAATCCTTACGCGAAGTTCACGAATTTTTGATTGTTTAGGGGGGATAATTTAACGCAAAACTTTTCTTCCTGCCTTTGCTAAGATCTCATTAAAAGTTACCTTTGCGCTCCCTTTCGGGGAAAAGTGCGTAAATCAGTCGGATTTCGCATATAACAACAAGACTTAAAAGTCACTATTGAATTCGAAAGATCATTGTGAAAATGATGATTTAGAGGATTCAAACGTTCTTTGAATGGATGATATGATAGCGGACCCAATCACTACCAGATAGATGGTAATGATTGAGTCAAATTCTTTTAAACGAGAACAAGACGAGACTAGGGATAACGAACATAGTCCGAGCGCGAGTGTAAAAGCTTTCGACAAGGACGGTAGATGGGGAAGCGTGAGCGGAACTATTTATTAAAGATTAATACTAT
>JAVJOD010000002.1:0-118515 GCA_040216915.1 Cyclobacteriaceae bacterium | reverse complement strand
TAGCTTCCTTCGAAGGCGATAGAACCCGCATTGATAAACTCCGCCTTGCAAATATCCACCGGAACTCCTACAATGTTGGTTTCTCCCCAATACATTTCACAACCCTCTACCCTTGCACAGCGGATGAAGTAAGTAGTTTCTGTTAAGTCTGCCAGTGTAAGCGACAATTGATTTTGGCTACCTGCGACAACTGACCAATGGGGATTGCCTACTACGTTGGGTGTGTTGACTAAGCTTTTCAGCCAGATGTATTCTATGTTCAGTCCTTCTCCGAAGTCGCTGGTGGCTGCTTGCACATTTGCCACAACATTGGTTTGGTTGGGATTGTAGCTTCCTTCAAAGGCGATAGAACCCGCGTTGATAAACTCCGCCTTGCAAAGATCCACGGGAACTCCTACAATGTTGGTTTCTCCCCAATACATTTCACAACCCTCTACCCTGGCGCAGCGGATGAAGTAAGTAGTGGAAGTTAAGTCTGCAAGTGTGAGTGACAATTGATTTTCGCTACCCGCGACAACTGACCAATGAGGATTACCTACTACGTTGGGTGTGTTGACTAAGCTTTTCAGCCAGATGTATTCCACGTTTAGTCCTTCTCCGAAGTCGCTGGTGGCTGCTTGCACATTCTCCACCACGTTGGTCGTGTTAGGGTTATAGCTTCCTTCAAAGGCGATAGAACCCGCGTTGATAAACTCCGCCTTACAAAGATCCACCGGAACTCCCACAATGTTGGTTTCTCCCCAATAGTTTATGCAACCAGTCAGTCTGGCGCAACGCATAAAGTAGGTAGTCTGCACAATTTGAGGCACTGCTATTTCCTCCTGGTTCAAACTTCCCTCCACCACGCTCCAATGTGGATTGCCGCTCGTGTTAGGTACGTTTACGAGACTTTTGAGCCAAATGTATTCCACACCGACCTGCCCCACGGTGCTGCTTGCAGGGACGACACTGCTAATTGTATTTGTGCTATTTGGATCATATGATCCACTGAATTCAATTGATCCTGAATTGACACCCGAAGGGCTACAATCAACAGGTGTTGCTAAGGCCGAAGGGCCGCAAAGTGCCACAACCACCCAAAAAAACAACAATTTCATATTCATAGATTTAGAGTCACGACAGACTATATTCAAATTTAGCCTTTTATTAGACCAAATTGTATTCCAAGGGACTAAGTGCAAAAGGATTAATGCCGCCTTACGGCTAATTTGTAACCACCCATCCAAAAGTTATAAAAATGATATTAAAGTACTCATTATCAATGCTTTATATTAATCAGTAATCTAGCAACATTTAAACATTATTCTCTTCAACCTGCCTGAAATAGAACGTGAAGAAAAAGAAGAGAATCCGGAAGCTCACGAATGAAATCCAGCGCAAGAACCGCTTCATTATGGTGGTATTTTGACTTAGATACTCAATTGAGATCTCGGTACATTCACTTATCACGTCCTTCTCAAGATATGCTCTCACCTCAGAAGTAAACTCTTCATCTTTTACATCAAGGTTAAGCTCCACACTGGCGTAAGTACTAATGTCATTGAGATTGAAAGAACCCAACGTGAGCCATTGGCGATCACACAAAGCAAGTTTTCCATGCAGTACCACTTTATTGTACTCATATATTCTAACTCCTTGCTTTAGTAGCCACTCGTACATGAATCGCTCAGCTTGCTTCGCTACGCGCACATCAGAGATTCCCGCTACAATCACGAAGACGGTTACACCTCGTTCGCGCGCTTTACGAATGGCTCTTCGGAAGATACCTCCCGGAAGAAAGTAGCTGCATAGGATAACAACTTCAGTGTTCGCCTCATTGAATATTTCAAGATAACTCTGTGATACCTCATTCTTTCTTCGTACCCAATCATTACGCCTCATTCTTACATACTTCCTCGAATCGGGTGGGATAAGGAAGTTAGGAAAGGATTTTTTTGGTGGAAGTTTTTTGAGGGGCTGAAATCCATTCCATGTTTTTTGACAAAGCTCCTGGAGCTCAATAGCTACCTCCCCTTCTACATTTAATGCATAATCCAACCAGGCTGGATTGCCTGGCAGCTCGTTATAGTTGTCAGAAATGTTGATCCCTCCTACTAAAGCAAAGGAGGCATCAGCAACTACTAACTTATGATGCAATCGCCTGCCCAGGTAGAATGCTCTGCTGCGAAATAGAGGTTCAAAATATTTAAACTTAATTCCTCCTACTCTTAACTTATGCAGAAATGACCTGCTCAAACCCTGAGAGGCATAGCCATCTACCATCAGGTACACTTGCACTCCACGCTGAGCTGCGTTGATCAGTGCGTTCGTCACCATTTGGCCGGTAGCATCTTCCTTATAGATATAGGTCTGAAGGTACAGGGTTTCTTTTGCGGATGCGATGAGGTGAAGGATTTGATTAAAGTATTGCTCACCACCCTCAACAAGTGTCACTCTATTATTAAGATTGTAATCGCCAGAAGTATTTGAAAAGGTATCCACTAAGTGTATCGCCTGAGGGGTTCAACGCTCAATTTATCCTTTTGAAATCTAATTTCTATGCCTTGTGCAAGTACAACTGAAGCTGCTTTTAGACTTTAGTGCAATTATTGATATGCACCCACTGTAATGGTAGCCTCTTTTAGAATGGCATTGTCAAAGGTCCTCACCATTACCTTCCAAATCCCTCGCTTGTAAAGGGTCTTGTAGGCGTAGGTGCGCATAGGGTCACTTGTGATTTTCATTTTGCTCGTGTGCTCTAAGATATCCTCTGCATACCAATCAATAAAGACCGTGGAACCTGCATCAATTCCTTCCACCTTCATCCAGGCGTACGCCCTATCTCCCGTTTCATAGTGATTCGTAATACCCACGGGTTCCAAAGACTCCACTTTCTTGCAAATGGCAAAACTGGAAATCTCTTGTGCACAAATACAAGTTCCACTGAATATACAGTACAAGAATAGCGAGTATGAAAATGAGTTTTTCAAGAACCTCCAAATTGAAATTGAATTTAATCAAAATCTGAGGTGATGCTCAATTTTCAGTGAGTTCTTTTGATTTCTACCTTTGCTATTACCACGCTGTTAGAATTATTTTCTGTTCTCTACAGGATTCAATGATTTGCCTTCGATACAGACGAGCACCTGATTGACTTTCACATCCTTGTACGTATCAACCTGACCGCTGGGCCAAGTGATTTCAATTTGATCTATTTTGCTAGCCTGTTTCAATCCAAAATGGGCCCTGAGGTCATTCGTTCCTAAAAAAGTAGCGTTAGAGCCAATCTCTCGAAACTGGGTGACTGGAGATTTATCAATAACTGCGGTCAACCTTATTTTGGTACCAATAGCAGAGCGATTGCTATCTTCCCCCACGCACTTCACTGTTACCCAATTGTATTCATTGTTAGTTTCATTCTTATAGAGGAAATTGACATCCCCTCCCGTGATATAGGCTGTCTTGTTGGTCACTAACAAGTCTACCCTCCCATCGTTATTGTAATCACCGCTAGCCACTCCCCAGGTCGACCTGGTGGCTTCCACAAAGTGACCTTCCGTTACACTTTTGAAGTTGCCACCACCCAAGTTCTCATAGTAGCGGTTGGGTTGTCCTCCATCATTACCAACGTACACATCCAGATCTCCATCATTGTCAAAGTCTTCCCACACATTGGCAAGAGAAATACCTACATCGTTAGCAATGGCTCCTTCGTGAATTCGAACTATGGTATCCCCCTCATTCTTATACAAATTATTCTTAATGCCACCTCTAGTTCCTCCCCAATTGGTAACATAAGCGTCCAGGTCTCCATCATTATCATAGTCTATCCAATTCCACGTTTGGCCATCAAGTGAGTCGGTAGCAAATGCCGTGTGGTTGATCCTCTCGAAATCAGCTTTACCGGTTTCAGCTAGTAGGTTTTTGAAGAGAAAATCAGGTGCTGTGGTACCATTGGCGGGGCCACTGCCTATAAATAAATCAGCGTCACCATCTAAATCATAGTCGGACCAAGTGGCGTTTGTAAACGGAGCAGTTCCTCTCGTGATTGCTGTGGTAACCACAGGCGTGAAATTCCCGGTGGCATCGCCATCATTTTTGTATAGCAAATTGCTCGTGGTGGGTAAACCAACAAATCCTCCGGCTGGGTGCACGATGAGCAAGTCTAAAAAACCATCGTTGTCATAATCTCTCCAATTAGATGCAAAACCACGAGCAGAGATATTGGCAGGATTGTAGTTTTCATTTCTCCTAAACTTATTATCTCCAAGGTTCTTGTATAGCAGCGAACTCATGCTTGTGAACGCGTTGACCACAAATAGATCTGCCAGTCCATCGTTGTCATAGTCACCCCAGCAATGCCCAAAGCTCACCGACTGCATATGGGTGACTTCGCCCGCTATTGTATTTACAAAGTTATCATCGCCCTTGTTTTCGTATAATGTATTAAAACCGAAGGGTGCATTCGCGTTGGATAGGAAGATGTCCAGGTCCCCGTCATTGTCATAATCCACAAAACTGGCACCATTTGTATTGGTAGTGTCTGTGGCAATATCTGACTTGGTAATGAGTGTAAATTTTTGCGCTGACAGGTTTAGACAAAGGCCAAGGGTCAAGAAAAGTGTGATCCATTTCATTAGAAATAATTTAAGTACGCAAATGCTTGTTTACAATTGCCTATGGGCATACCCAAGAATAATAAGAATTGATCCACTGGGGATAAATCCTTATAAGCATAACTGATTTATTAAGTTTTAATCAGCGAAATACCCCGCTTGTAGTGAGTGGGAAGCGATCCGGTGTACTTTTTAAAGGATTTGTAGAACGAAACATAGTTGTTGAACCCTACTTCGTACGCTAGTTCTTTCATGTTGGGCATAGGGTCACTCCGCTCAAGAATATCCACTGCAGCCTGAATTCTATATTGGTTCACAAATTCAAAGAAGTTAGATTGAAAGTGTGCATTGATCACTTGAGAGGCTTGATGTCTATTCGCACCAATCAATGCAGCCAATTCGTCCAATCTTATTTCACTGTTGAGGTACGGTCTCTCACGTTCCATCACTTTGAGCAGCTCTTGTTTCAATTCAGCTGATTGTTCCTCATTTAACCCCGTCTTGCTGTACTTTACGAGAGGAACAATAGCTTCAATGGGCAGCCCATTAAATACCTCCGATTGATTAAAACCAAAGTATGTAGTTACACCAATGCAAATGGCCATAGCGGCTGTGATCATATAGTCGTGTTCCACTTGCAACACACTGGCATAAACCAGCGCGTAGTATACAACATAAGAAAGGACGCACCCAGCCATCGAGAAATATAGCGCCCTAAGCCAAATTTTCAGATCAACATCCTCGTGAAACCGATTTAAAAAGATACTGTAAATATAAACCAGGTAAAGGACCATCAGCCCTACCAGGATTACCCCGAGGTGAGGCGTCACCAATGGAAGTCCATTGCTTCCCTCCGACTGCGTAACGTTTAGCTTCTCCCCAGCGCTTAGCACAAAGTAGGGAAAATAAGCTACCATAACATAAGCGGCAGGAATGAAATGCCAGATGTCTTTCTTTAAACTTACCCTGCTTCTCTTGACCACTGCCCTTACATAAAAGTAGAATAAGGGAGCAAGGAGACTTTGCGCCACGAGGTAAAATTGATTTAGATGAATGAATGTCTTGGTAAGCAGGACTTCCGACCAGTACAGTACATTATAAAAGATGATAAATGCAAAGCAAAAGAGAAACAAGGAGAAAATCCTGTTTGCGTATCGTTCTTTGTTTTTTAGAAAGAAGAAGAGACTGGTCAGTGCGGCCTGAAAAGCAAAGAAAAGAAACAGGGTTTCCCAAACGTTCATTTAATTCAAGAGTTCTAATTCGAGCGCTCCAACACCACGGCATAGCCTTGTCCCACACCTATACACATTGTGGCAAGTGCATATTTCTTTTTTTGTTTATTAAGTTCAATAGCAGCGGAGTTCACGATGCGTGCACCGCTCATTCCAAGGGGATGCCCTAGCGCAATGGCGCCACCATTGGGGTTTACCCGAGGGTCATTGTCTTCTATTTCCAGCTGGCGCAAACAAGCTAAAGACTGCGCAGCAAAAGCCTCATTGATTTCGATCAGGTCAATATCATTTAGCGCTAGTCCTGCCTTAGTCAAGGCTTTCTTCGTGGCCTGAACGGGACCAATACCCATGATGCGTGGTTCCACTCCTACTACGGCTGAGGAAACAATCCGTGCCAACGGCTCGATTTTATACTTTTTTAATGCGTCTTCTGATGCAACATACAAGGCAGCTGCGCCATCATTTAGTCCAGAAGAATTGCCTGCCGTTACAGTCCCCTCTTTTCGAAAGGCGGGCCTCAACTTGCTAAGGATCTCAATGGTACTATCTGGTTTTATAAATTCATCCGATGCAAACAATGCAGTCTCCTTCTTGCTCAGTCTTACTTCAATCGGGGTGATCTCTTCTGCGAACCTTCCACTGCTTTGTGCCTTGCTGGCCTTCATTTGCGAATGATAGGCAAACTGATCCTGGTCTTCGCGACTTATCTTGTGCAGGTCTACCAAATTTTCTGCAGTCATGCCCATGGCATCGGTGCCATACACTTCATGCATTTTTGGATTGATAAAACGCCAACCAAAACTGCTGTCGTGCAGCTGTGCATCATTTCCAAATGGTTTGGATGTTTTGGAAATCACCCAGGGGCCTCGCGTCATGTTCTCCACACCGCCAGCCATGTACAGGTGGCCATCCCCTGATTTGATCGCACGTGAAGCATGTATGATGGCAGACATACCCGAAGCGCAAAGCCTGTTTACGGTCTCGCCAGGCACAGTAAAAGGAATACCTGCCAGTAGCAACGCCATGCGCGCCACGTTTCGATTGTCCTCACCTGCTTGATTCGCACAGCCAAAAATCACATCATCAATGTCGCCCGCAGGAATACCCGGATTTTGAGCGGCCAGGGCTTTGATCACAGCCGCAGCCATGTCATCAGCGCGCACCATCGACAATGCCCCACCAAAATTTCCGATCGGAGTTCTGACTCCATTCACTATATAAGCTTCCATCTAAAAAAATTCCAATTCAAGCACAATCCCTTAAATCAAAGGTAGCACTTAAATAGAATTAAGAGACAAGTTGGAACCTATTGGCTACGCGGCAAAGTGCAATTGCCGGCTGAATTGACTTCTTATAAACTCATCCAACTCAAGGAAAAAGTACTCATTATTGAGTTTGAGTTCATCCCTCCTTTTGAGGCTCTTAATAATGGGTTCATAGAACTCCAGATCCACATCTCTCAGCTTGAGTTGTTTAAGTCCATCGAAAATCAATGCTAACTCATGGCGACTTGCCTTGTATTGGAACTTATATTCTATGTAGGTCGGGAGATCAGATAATACACGGTCCACAAGTGCATCTCTGTGGAGATTCAGAATTGCCCTGATCTGGAAAAGTTGGATGTTTGGGTCATGAGCTCTTACACAACGCGAACCTAGAAATGATGATTTGATGAACTTCATAAGCATACCATTTGTGAATGATCTATACTCAAATATAATACTAAATAATTTAGTAAATATAGATTATACCAAAATACTTAGTTACAGTCAGTTACAAATTTGCATCAGATCATCACGCATAAATCACTTTATTTCAACTAGTTAATAAACCTTAACTTAAGTATAACTTTTATAATTAAGAAACTGGCCCCAGCGTTCGCTTGCTGATTTCATAAGCGCGGGATAAACTATGTAGTGTCTAAATGGCTTGATCAGCAGCATGTAGACTCTGCCGAAGATTCCCTTTGGCCGCACATAGACCGCCATATGTATACTGTACTTATTCGCTTCTAAGGGTACACGACTTAAGTGTAGTGCTGCCCAGACTGTTCTATTTTCGATTTCAGAGAGAAATTCATTTTCAAGCTGGTAAACTGGGACAAAATCTCCTGCTCCGGGATCCGGCAGATCATGATAGGACAGGTTCTCCCGCTCGGCATAGCGATGTCGCAAAGTGCCGGGAATTAGAATAGCAGGAAGTGGCGCCTTCCTGTCCCAACCCATTACCCGTCCCACCCCCAATCTGATCCTAAAAAGCAAACCTGTTAATCCCTTTTGAAAGGCCTGCTTATTACTGTTGTTGAATTGATCGATAAAGAGTTGGAGACTGTGATTGGAATTCAGCGCCACCGGCACCCGCCACACGTCCTCTAACTCAAAGTCTGATAAGAAATCATGTACATACAATTTCTGATCTAGATGAGTTTTTGGTGCTAGCTTAATCGTCTCCATTCTCCGTGCACATTAACATTTCCAGTGTCATACCATCTGTAATTTTATTCCTTTAATGATCTTAGTAAGCTGAGTTAACGAATCAAATATGTAATACCTGCCCTGAAAACTGTGTCTGTCATAGGATTCTCCCGAATCCAGAGCATTCAGGGTGAATGGAACTTGGTTTTCTTTCTTGAAGGCTTCAAACACCTCTCCCGATGAGTAAAAGGTAGAGCCAAAGGCTTTGATGCCATTGGGCTCGCGAATAAGTCCCAATTCTATTATCATTCCCCCAATGAAGTCGAGCTGCTTGAGCAAGTCCTCTCGCTTTTTATGGTAGGCTAGTATGTAGGTCTCAGCAAGAAGATGATACATGTCAGCATATTCTTTTTCAGCCAAAAAAGGAACGTGCCCCATCACGTCATGGAAAATATCCGGTTCATCGCAGTAGTTCAACTCCTCCGGTGTCCTTACAAATGATGTCATTGGCATTTTGTAATCTGCAATCATGCCATACCAATCTATTTGTTCGAGAATTACATTTTCATTAGTCTGCACAAAGGTGAAACCCGTATGTTTTTGGACTGCAGCGGAGAGGTCTGCGGCATACGGTCTCTTGCTGTTATCCATGCCCAATTTACAAAGTCCGTTGATCCAGAGGCTGCTGATCGCATTTAGGGATTGCATGTTCTGAAATTGCGTCTCAAAGAGAGTTGACCAGTTCTTGTCGTCTACCTTAGGATTGAATGTTCTGCTTTCTTTCTTCATCAAAGTCGCTTTCAATTGATATTGCCACTAAGTTATGTTTCCTCGGCTATTGTATGTAGCTTGAGGATAAACTACACCATAAAAATATGTCAGCAGTATACAAAGTAATCGAAGTAATTGGATCTAGTGAAAAGTCTTGGGAAGATGCCGCCAAAGTAGCTGTTGAGCGTGCAGGCAAGACATTGGACGACCTAAGAATTGCTGAAGTAATCTCTCAAGATCTTAAGATCGAAAAGGGGAAAATAACGGCTTACAGAACAAAGCTGAGCCTGTCGTTTAAATTTAAGGAGTAAACTTAGATCTTACAGCCTAGTGGTGATACTCATTGTACTACCTCGAATGTCCCCTCATTCCACTTTAAGGTAATGCAGTCTTCTGCTAAGCAATACTTTATGTCCTTGCCTTCCTGTGGAAGTACGAACTTATATTCGACAGGGTCCCCATTCTTATCAATCATAGGAGGTAATTTATTTATTTCCGGTATGATATCGGCTGCGTTCAAGTTCTGAAACGCGCCATCTTTGTGCTTGACAAAAGAAATCTCGGATTCACAAATCGGTCCACAAGCATAACTTTCCAAGGCAATCAATTGAGACCCATCCTTAAGGTTCCAATACACTTTCGTATAAGTCACTTCAGCACCAACCGGGGCATATACGATATATCCATTCTTTACATCTAGTTCCATTATTTGGAAAAATGTAGGGTACTCCTCTATGCTTTCCAGTATTTCTCTGGTGCGTTTGTAGGCGGCCTCCTCACCTTTGAAGCCCAAGACACTCGATAACATATAGTAACTGCGGCCAATGGCATATTTCTCAATTCCTCTGAGTGTTGAAAGCTTGGATTCGAAAAACACGGAATCTTCATGAGACATTGGCTTGGAAACAAATACTCCCGAAGTTGTTGATTCATTGGTTTCTTCAATTACCAACTCATTTTGATTGCTGTCACTATCAACCTTTTGGCTGCAGCCAAGTACTGTTAGAAGTACCAATGCAATAAATAGGTTTACATTAGTTCCCATAGTGCCGCGTTTCAGTATTTCTAAATTTAGGGTTAAAAATCTATTCTAAAAAGGGATTCGGCTGAAGAGTGAAAACATTTATCACTCGCTCAGTGATGTGGAAGGAGGTATTTCCTAATGTCCCATTTGAAATCGCTTTCATAGATGATCACCTGCAGTCGCTTTATGCCAAAGAGGAGCTATTTGGAAAGGTGATTCAATTCTTCACTTTGCTTGCCACTGGTATTGAATGTCTTGGACTTTACAGCCTGGCAGCCATATCTCTGGCTGGTAAAATCAAACAAATTAGTATTCGAAGAGTGCTTGGCGCACCCATCCAAAGTATCCTGATACTAAGTGGCAAGCAGTTTCTTTTGTTGGTGTTGATCGCTACCCTATTGTCGTGGCCCCTGGTATGGTATGTAATGAACATTTGGCTCAGCGGCTTTGCTTACCATATTGACCTCAGCGCCTGCTTCTTCCTGGTGACGCTGTTTACCATCATAGTGATTACTATCCTCACGATGAGTTATCACCTTTACAAAGCCGTAACAGTGAATCCAGCAGAAGTACTGAGGGATAATTAGTTCAACTGCCCTCCCACTTATGCGCTTGCAGTCAAAATATCGGCCCTCACCACCGGTATTTTTCTGATGCGCTTTCCGGTTGCATTATAAAGGGCATTTAATACCGCGGGTGCCAAAGGCGGTGTGCCTGGTTCACCGAGTCCTGATGGAGGTTCTGTGCTCTCTACGAAGTGCACCTCAAGCTCTGGCGTTTCATCTATTCTTAACAACAAGTTATCATGGAAATTATCCCTTTGGACTACGCCATCTTTAACCTCTATCCCACCGTATTTGACTGCGCTTAAAGCCCAGACTACGCTGCCTTCAATTTGACCTCTACCAAGGTGAGGGTTCACCACAGTTCCACAATGTACCACACTAGTGACTTTGTGAACCTTGAAGCCGTTGTACGAATTGTCTATCGATAATTCTACTATATGAGCACACACCGTTCTGCTAAAGTTTTCGATGGCAATGCCAATACCCCTTCCCGGTGCGGCAGGCTTCCAAAGACCCTTGTCTTTGATGGTGTTTAGTACCGCTTTATATCTATCCTGCACTACCTTTCTGTGCGTCATTATTCGTTCTGCGAAATCATCATTGCCTTCTTTGATAATTTCCCCTTCAAGTAACTCCAGTCGTAACTCCAGTGGGTCTTTGTTCAGCTTTACCGCTAGTTCATCAATAAAACACTCCTTGCCTAATGCTGTGGAGTGCGGGCCAACACTGCGCCACGCGCCCACATGAACAATACTACCTGCATAAACTGCTTCTGTCTTGATATGCTCAAAATGGTAAGGTATTTCCCATGGATCAACGCCTGTAAAGTAGGCCTCGGCTCTGGCAATACTAGTTTGCCAACCCAACAATTTTTTGTCTGGACCAATTATAGCTTTGTGAGTGCTTCTCTGATAAGGATGGAAGTAGTCATGTGAAATTTCATCTTCGCGAGACCAAGTGAGTTTGACAGGCTTTTGCAATTGCATAGATAGGTATGCGGCTTCTATGGAAGAATCACTGTAAAACCTTCTGCCAAACGAACCACCTGAGTTAAGTACGTGTACGGTAACCTTGTCTTCAGGAAGTCCGGAGACCTTGGCTACTTCTTTGGACACGCGTTCACCCGATTGTGTACCTACCCACACCTCGCAAGAATCACCTTTGTAATAAGCTGTGGCATTAATTGGCTCCATCAACGCATGCGCCTCATAGGGGTTGTCGTATGTGGCTTCTACCAATTCGTGATCAGGTCCGCCAGCAGTCTTTTCAAAATCGCCTTTCTGGTAGTGTAGTTCATACTTTGCTTTTGCCATCCTGTCCTGTAGCGTCTGGATGCTCTCTCCTGCGTTTTCACCCTTATCCCATTGGATTCTCAAGAGTTTCTTCGCTTTAAACGCTGACCAGGTAGAAGTTGCAATCACGGCAACACCCTCTTGCACATGAACCCCTTCCATCAGTGGTTCAATAGCTGGAATCGCAATGATGTCCAATACACCATTGACCTTTCTTGCTTCAGTATCGTCATAGGACACTAATTTGCCTTTGTACACTGGGCATCGTTCAATGGCCGCGTACACCATTCCTTCCACTTCGATATTAATTCCGTAATTGGCTTTTCCTACTACCACCTCTTCGGTTATCAGGTTCTTAACAGGCTTGCCAATGTACTTGAACTCCGAAGGCTCCTTCAATTTCACATCACTTGGAACGGAAAGTTTAGAAGCGGCTTCAGCCAATTCTCCGAATGACAAGCGATCTCCACTTGAATTAATAACAAAACCGTTTTCCGCTATAAGTGAAGAAACGTCAGTACTCCATTGATTGGCGGCTGCTTGCTTCAGCATTTCACGTGCCATGGCCCCCGCTTCTCGCAATACATCCCACATCTTTGTAATGGTACTACTGCCGCCAGTGGTTCCCATCTCTCTTCCCGAGAACTTTGGATCGTAGTCCGATCTTTTAAGCGTGAGCTTAGACCAGTCTGCTCCCATCTCGTCAGCAAGGATCATTGGCAAACCTGTACCCGAGCCTTGACCCATCTCATGTTTGGTCAGTATGAAGGTGATGGTGCCCTCTGTATCAATATTTAAAAAGGCACCTAAATCAAAAGAAGATGCTTCGATATTGTTTAGTAAGCCAGACGTAGCTGGTAAGGCAATTGCCATTGCAAACCCTCCTCCTGCCAACGCTGATACTTTGAGGAAATTTCTTCTCGATGTCTTCATGACTTTTTCATTTTAATGGCCTCCTTAATTGCACTTTTGATTCGTGGATAAGTACCACATCGGCAGATATTGCCTTTCAAGGCACGCTCAATTTCCTCATCAGAAGGATTTGGTTTGCGCTCTAACAAGGCTGCTGCGGTCATGATTTGTCCTGTCTGGCAATAGCCGCATTGCGGTACATCTATTTCCTTCCAGGCCATTTGCACGGGATGAGTGCCCCCCTCGGAAAGCCCTTCGATCGTGATAATGTTTTTGCCTTCGAGTTTCTCTATCGGGACACAGCAAGATCGAATGGGTATGCCTTCTACATGCACTGTACATGAGCCGCATTGAGCTATACCACAGCCATACTTGGTGCCATGCATTTTCAAAGTATCCCTCAGTACCCACAAGAGTGGGGTATCTGAATCCACATCAACTGTGTGTTTCTTGCCGTTAACTGTAAGCTGATAAGATGCCATAATTATTGAGTTGAAGTATCTGCGATAAATTCTGCCTTATTGCCCCAGGTGTTTTGAATATAATTCACCACCTCTACAAGTTCCTGATCGGTAAGGGCAATGGGTTTCATGCCACCCTCGAACCCTGAACCTTCACGGATGAGTTTAATTGCCCGATCTGTATTCACCTTCGCAATATTTGGTTTGAGCAGCGTTGGATACGCACCTGACATTCCGTCCCCGTCCGTTCCATGGCAACTCACGCAATGTGCGATGTACACCTCGCTGCCGCGCTCAAGCTCGGCACGCTGTTCTTCGGTGTACGAACTACATGAGTAAACTGTAAGTACCGGCATGGCTAATAAAATGATGTATCTATTCATTGTGTTATTGCTTTGTTATTAAGATCGAAATGGGTGGTCTGGTCTAACACTCCGTTGTCATGGTAAGAATGTCTTATGCGCGCCACCTGATTATCTTTTCTTGCTACAATTCTTCCCGAAGCGTCAAGATAAGTTACTTCTGTCACCAATCCCTTGGAACTGTGTACGTACTTCGTTGTGGCGACTCCCAGTTCAGAGTGATTCATTGCTTTTCCATCTGCACCGATGTAGGTCTGTGATTGCAGGAACCGTCCCTGTTTTCCCCAGACAAACTGAATACCCGCGTATCCCCGGTTTCCAAGTTTCAGATTGCCATCCGCGTCAAGGAAAGCCAACTCCAAAATATTTCCAAATGCATCTCTCTTGTATGCCCAACGTTCCGCACCTGACCAGTGCGTGGCAGGGCGGCCCTCCTTGCCAAAAAAGACGATACTCGACAAACCGATCCCATCAAAAACATTGTATTCTCCCGCAGTGTTAGAGGGGCCAATAGCGGGATTTCCCTCTTTGTCATACACTTCCCATCGTAGGAACCTGCCCTGTGAATCATAAAAGTATTTGAGAGTGGATGCACCACATGGCGCATTAACTTGGCTTCCATCTTCATTGATATTTTGCAGCATGTTTACCTGGCCATCGGAACCATACGTTATTCGTGTAAGCATGAATTGAAATTCTCCACGCAACGGGGTAATGTTGCCCTCTGCATCAGTGCGCCTCTCTACCACACTGCCATCCGTCCGGTAGTTCCACTCAAACTTTCTGTTTCCGTAATAATCGGAAGCCGGGTTACCATCTTGATCCAGAAACTTCAGCGAAATATTTCTACCGTGCTCATCCTTGACATATAATTTTTCATACACATCATTAAGTACGGTGATTCGGTTTCCCAGAATATCATAAAATTGATGTCGTTCTTTATTTTTATCATAGGTCACCGTGGTGCGCGGTGCATTGATATACAGGTTGCCAAAACGACCTTCAAACGGCTTCAACTTGTCTCCTATTCGCACGCTGGCCTGGACTACACGATTGTGCTCGTCATAATCCAACTTAAGGTTGATTCTTTGGGCAGCCCGTTCGACTGTGAGCGGGTATGCCCCGCGGAAGGCAACCACAGGAGACTCCCAAAAAGGCATTTCTGCATAGTATTCGGACCTAACAATTGGCTGAGCAATGCCTTGACTTACAAATAGGATAAGGATAAGACTTGACCTGATGGATCGCAATAGCATAAATGAAAAACCAGATAAATTGGTTTGACGAAATTTTACTTTAAACACGGATGCGCGTCCATAAAGTTTTATAAAATGACTTCGGATTCCTTAAAACCGTACCTAATCGATTGATTACCGCCTCTCATAACTTTCTTTCAAAGAATGCACTGATTACCTACTTTTCTACAAAACCTAAACCGCAGACATGAAAACCATCCTTTTCTACAGCTTACTTCTCATTCAATCTCTCACGCTTGCACAAGGATATGAATGGCTCCCCAACGGCACCTACGATCCTAAAGTGCCTACACCACAATCCGTATTTGGATATGAAATCGGTGACTACCTGACGGACAATCTCCAGATGGTGGACTATATACATCAATTGGAGTCCACTACACAGCGTGTAAAGGTTTTTCAGTATGGCGAATCTGTAGAAAGAAGGAAGTTGTGGCTTTTAGCCATCAGCAGTCCGGAGAACATTCAAAAGCTGGAAGAGATCAGAAGTAATATTGCAAAACTCACGGATCCACGAAGTACTTCCCCGGCTCAGGCAACGCAAATTGCCGAAAGTACCCCACCTATTGGATGGATGAACTACGGAACGGACGGTGGAGAAACATCCGCCTTCGAGGCAGGTCTTCAGGTAGCCTACCAACTGGCAGCAGGTACGGATCCTCTGACGATGAAAATTCTTAATAACACGATCACTATAATTAACCCGGCTCTTAATCCAGATAGTCACCAACCTTTTGTTGCCTGGATGAAGTCCAACACCATCAACGGGGGCACACCAGATCCGGATGCTTCAGAGCATCAAGGAGAATGGTTCATCAGCTCAGATGGCAACCACTATCTGGTCGATCTGAATAGGGATGCTTATGCACTTACGCAACCCGAAACTCAGGCAGCTTCCAAAGCGCTCCATCACTGGAATCCACAAGTGTGGATCGACAATCACGGTGAACCCAACGAGTATTATATGGCACCGTTTGCAACACCTGTAAACCTTAACTATCCTTCTTCACTGAAGAAGTGGGCAGAGGAAATTGGAAAAAATTCGTCCAAATACTTCGATCAATACGGATGGTCGTACGCCAAGGCGGAAAACTATGACTTGTACTTTCCTGGCTACTGGGATTCCTATCCCGCTTTTAATGGAGCAATTGCCGCAACCTACGAGAGCAACGGAGGCGGTAAAAAAGGATTTGCCTGGGAAAGACCGGATGGCAGCATCGTCACGTTGCGAGAAGCAATTCACAAACATTTTACGGCAGACCTTGCCACGCTCGAGGTCCTGGCAGACAACAAAAAAGATATTCTTAAAGACTACTACGACTTTTTCAAGAAGGGAATGGATGATACATCGAACGAGCCGTTCAAGGCCTACATCATTCACGATCAGTCGGATGCTGGTCGTACCAACGACTTATTGGATCTACTGATAAAGCACAACATTGAAGTTTACAAAAGTGGCTCCAGTATCAGCTCAAAGCGCTCGCAAAATTATTTTGACCGCTCATTTAAGTCCAGGTCCTTTCCAGCAGGTAGCTACGTAGTGCCGCTCAGGCAACCCAAAAAAAGGTTCTTAAAGACAATGTTTGAAGCCGACACCAAAATGGAAGAGAGCTTCTTGCGCGATGTAGAAGCAAGGCGCATACGTGACGGCAGGCTTGGTCCTGATGCACCTAAAGAGGGGCATGGGTTTTATGATGTGACTTCCTGGGCATTGCCTCTGCAGTATGGTGTGGAGACATCATTTACGGAAGAGGAAATTTCTGTTGCTGGAATGGAGCGGTTGACCGCTGTCAAGCGAGAAGGTGGCGTCACGGGTGGCAAGGCAACCTATGCCTACGCGTTTTCACAAAATCAGAATGCGGGAACCAAACTGGCTGGTAAACTGCTACAGATGGACTACAAGATGGCGATTACGCTGCTGCCCACCCAAGTGGGTGGTCTGAAGCTTGACAAGGGTACTTACCTTGTTCGGGTCAATAGAAACGAGGATGATGTTCATGAAGTGATCAATCGTTTGGCTAAGGAATATGGCACCGAAGTTAGTGCTATCAATACTGCTTGGGGTGAAAACGGAATTACATTAGGCTCCAAGTACGTTCGTAATATAGAGAAGCCACGCGTTATGGTGATGACGCAGGAGCCTACACGTGCCGTAACTTTTGGCAGTGTATACAGCGTGCTGAGTCAGCGATTTGGGCTTGATTTTTCCGCGGTGCGTACCTCAATGTTCAACGAAGTGAATCTATATAAGTACAACGTCATCATCTTTCCCGATGGCAGCCCCAGCGCCTACGAGAAGATGTTAGGTAAAGAAGGTATTGCAAAATTGAAAAGTTGGATTGAAAACGGTGGTACGTTCATCGGCTTGAAGGGCGGTGCTGCGTTCACAACCCGAAAAGATGTGGGACTCTCTGATGTGGACTTGGTAACTGAACAAAACAATGGCTCTGGCAAAGCCATTGAGAATATTCCTGGCACCATATTCAAGGCGGCTGTCAACAATGACTACTATTTGGGTCTAGGTCATCCATCTGAAATTGCAGTTCAGTTCAGAGGAAACTATCACTTCACTCCCACCAAGCGTGGAGCCAATGTAGTCACCTTCAAGCCGGAAGGTCACCTCTCAGGGCATAAATGGGAAAATACCGAGAATGACATCGCCAACAAGATGTACCTGGCTGATATTCCTACTGGTGAAGGTCATGTGATTCTCTTTGCCAACGATCCCACATTTAGGGCTTACTGGCGCGGATTGGACAGATTGTTTGTGGGAACTATCTTACTCTCGACAGGGTTTTAAAGACCAGTCCGCAGTAGTTGCTGTATGACTGATTGTCATCGAGCTACCGCTTGTGGTGATCTGAAAGGTTTTACTTTAATCATGATAGCATGACGACAGCATTAGTATATGGATCGGTAAGAAGTGATCGAAAAGGAATAAGGGCGGCATTGTTCTTAAGGAAGCAACTTGAAGTGCGCGGGCACAAGGTGCACTTCATCGATCCGCTTGTTGACTCCCTCCCCTTGCTCGACAAAATGTATAAAGAGTACAAAGGCAATGATGCTCCGGAGACAATGGAGAAAATTGCTGGATGGCTACGCGAGGCAGACGGGTTTATCATCGTTACAGGTGAATACAATCACAGCATCCCGCCAGCACTGAAAAACATACTTGATCACTTTCAGGAGGAGTATTTTTTCAAACCTAGCGCCATCGCCTCCTACTCCGCGGGTAGGTTTGGTGGCGTAAGGGCAGCCGTCCATCTGCGTGTGATTCTTGCTGAGCTGGGTACTCCCAGCATTCCTTCTATTCTTCCTTTGCCCAAGGTGGGAAGTACGTTCGATGACTCAGGAAATACTGAAGAAGAGTTCATTCATAAGTCCACCAAGAAGTTTTTGGATGAGTATGAATGGTACCTTAGCGCACTTAAGACTCAACGAGAGAAAGGGAAGCCTTACTAGCCTGAACCATCACCCACAGCACCCCGTTCTCCTTAAATAGCGACCATTTCAAATCACAGGAATATCTTACTTAAAGATATTGTACTTGGCAGCCATCTCCTTGTATAGAGGGAAGATCTTCTCATAGAGTGCTTCATCTACTTTCTTAAGCGAATTCATCAGTCCTCCCAAACCTGACTCTTTAAGGGTCACTTGCTGCTTTTTCACTTCTTCCATCTTTCTGCGAATGGTACCTTCCAATTTCATCAATTCTCGTTCTCTCATTACTAACCAATTAGTTCCTCACCAAAGCCAACTTCTCTTCTTCCAACCATTGGTGGGCTTCGTCAGCTGAGCGGGTAAAGTAGATTTGAATATCATACTTTAAAAATACCGCAGTGTTCTTTTCGTAGAACATTACGGTACTAGGATTTAGCTCCCCGCTGTATACGAGGGCAAGCCGCTTTAGTCCAAGTTTAAACACAGTTGGAAGGAATGAATCCAGCAACCATAACTGATCTTCATCACTCACATTGCCGCGATCGCGAATATCCATTAGCCAGTGAAGCGCATTATATTCACGCATGCACGACACGCTTCTTTCCAGTGTGCCTCGAAACTCCTCGCCCGTCACATCCGATTTCCACTTCAGTCCAATGAGATTCATCGGAGCATTAAAGTATATTTCAGCGTAGGATTCCTTCCAAATCAATTGATGATTGGCGTTGGCGGTTGGCGGAAGAGACACCACAAATTCAGTATAAACATCCACCTCACTTCGCACCTCTATACTGCCACCTAGCGAGTTCACCTGCAGACTGACCAGATACAAACCAATTCCTTTACCCTCCGTGTGTGTGTTAAATCGTTTATACAACTTAAATATGTCCTGTCGGTTGGCTTCAACATTCAGCCCAATCCCATTGTCTTTGACCATCAGTACAAAATTTCCATCTTCCGTTCTGGTGCAGATCTCAATGTGTGGCGTTCGATCATTTGCCCGGTACTTTATACTATTACTGACAAGATTATGCACAATACTGGTCAGCATTGGTCGGATAGTGTACAACTCCTCACTCTTTATGTCGTACGAAAGTTTGATTTTATATTCTAAGATTTCTCTCTGAAACGGAGTGATCACTTCAGACAATAGCTCCGGCACGCTGACGGATTGTTTGATCTTGTAGATGTCATTTCGCACATCCACAATCATTCCAAGATCGCGAACGGTGCCGTCAAGCGCCTTTGATGCCTTTCTAATGTGTTCGAACACTGGATGATTCGAGATCACTTCCTCATGTTTTACAAGGTTCACCAGACCAAGTAAGCTTGCCACAGGACCTCGCAGATTATGTGAGACGATATAAGAATACTGTTGAAGTTCGCTGTTGTGCCGAACCAATTCCGCGTTAGTTTTTGCGAGATCGCTGTTGGCCGCGTCTACCTTCTCAGCCAGTCGGTCGTTAATTCGATTGAGCTCCTTGTTTTGTGTTTTTATGCGCACGTGTGCATTTTCCAGATCCCTTGTCCTTTCTTCCAGCAAAGTGTTTGAAACATTAAGAGAATGAATTAATTCTATGTTCTTGCGTTGGATTTCGTCAGAGGTTTTTCTTAAAACCAAGACACCGGCTGCGACCGCGCAAAACATAATCGTAGATATCCATTGTGAAATCTGATAGGAAGGTAGTACATGCTCGATTTGGTAGTATCCTACACCAAATAAATTATGGATAGGATCAAACAGGATGAAAGCAAGAAGGTATACAAGCAGACAGGATGCAAGCAACTTGAAGCGAGAAAAACCAAATACTAAAGGTGGTACAACTGAGGCGCCAATGAGCACAAAGCGATAGTCAAAAAACTCCGACTCTGTAATTTCCTCGCCCGGGATCTTCTTTGAAATCACCGACATTCCCACAATAATCAGTGGCACCGATAAGCATATTAGCACCCTGGCCATCGAATAGTATTTCACATGAACTAGCCAGAAGACGGAAACAAAGATGATAGCGGAGGAAAAAATAAAGATCGGCTCCGCATTCCATTGCCTTGCACCAAGCAAAGCACCAACCATCAATACCAGAATAGTCGCTATAAAGCTTACCCTATTGGTAATGACTAATGACTGGAGTTCGCCAGGATCCGTAACTGTTGCTACACCATTGCTGGAGATTGCACGCCAAAGTTTTTTCACGAGAAAGATTAAGCCGTTGTCAATTTACAGCATTCCCCCTAGTCTCAAAAATCTTGGTGTCCTGTTTTTGCGATACACTGCGAAAAGATCAGCTTTTTAGCCTTGTTTCGATCTTCACCTCGCCTTCCAACGTCCTGTGCACAGGGCACTTGTTGGCAATTTCCAAAAGTCTGGCAACCTGGCCATCGTCCAACTGGCTGTCAATCTCAATAAGTCGTTCGAAGTGGTCGATCTTGCTGGTAGGCTTTTCGCAATCTGCGCAGTCGTCACCGTGCCTCTTTTCGTGGTTGAGATGGACTCTAATCTCGTTGATGTCCCACCCTTTTCTGTCCGCATACATACGCATAGTCATAGCCGTGCAGGCACCCAATGCAGACGTAAGAAGTTGATAGGGTGAAGGGCCCATGTCTTCACCACCCACCTCTTCTGGCTCATCGCCAGTTAGCATGTGCCTGCCTGTTTGTATTTGCGTCAAAAATTTGTTCGCCTTGTCTTTGATACTTACCACCGTTTGAGCATCCGTCATCAGCGGTGCTTTCTCCTCTTTGTGCAGATACCGATCAGCCCAGCTTGCAATCATGCGGCCCGCATACAAAGAGTCAGCCTTGTTGGTCATCAGATGGTCCGCTCCATCCAATGACACAAAACTCTTCGGATGATGCGCAGCGGTATAGATTTCTGCTGCATTCTCAATGCCTACCGTTTTGTCTTGAGGGGAGTGCAACACAAGTAACGATTTGCGCATTTTAGACAAAACCTCCTTTACAGTGTGTGTCTTTAGATCTTCCACAAACTGTTGCTTTATGGTGAACTTGCGTCCACCCAGGTCAACCACGGCCTCACCTTTACTCTTGATTTCCTCTTCCTTAGATTGGATGAGATGCTTCACGTGGTTGGCTTCAGAAGGTGCACCTATGGTGGCCACCGCTTTGATGCTGTCAATTTGCGATGCAGCCACCAACACCGCTGCACCACCAAGTGAATGTCCGATCATCAATGTGGGCGCCTCATAGTTGGAAGCAAGGAAGTTTGAAGCTGCTACGAGATCTGAAATATTTGAAGAGAAGTTAGTGTCAGCAAATTCACCTTCGCTCTCGCCTAGCCCTGTAAAGTCAAAGCTCATTACACCAAAACCCGAATCGGTAAGCGCGTTTACTATGTTGCGAACCGCATTGAGGTTCTTGCTGCAAGTAAAACAGTGGGCAAATAGCGCATAATTGTGTGGCTTCCCGCTGGCAGGCAACTCCAACTTGCCAGATAACTCCTGCCCCTCAATGTTCTTAAAGATTGTTTTCAGTTTCTTCATAGGTTTAAGATATCGGTTGAGCTTTGAGTGAATGTTCTTTCTGCTCCACCCACTGGTGTATGGCTAACTGGGCACGTACAGGTCCAGTTCCATTCTTTCGAGTTTTGTTGTCGGATAGTCGTATAGACGTCAACTTGACATTGTCCTTCAACTGCAGTTGGATGATATGCTTGACTTCTTCTTTGAGCACCTCGTCTACCAACGGAAATCCAACTTCAATCCTCCTGTTGAGGTTGCGATTCATCCAGTCGGCTGAAGAAAGATAGATGTCATCTTTTCCGCCATTACAAAACCAGTATACACGTGCGTGCTCCAGATACATGTCCACCAGGCGGTACGCCACGATGTTTTCACTTTGCTGCTCCACACCTGGAACCAGTGAACATCCAGCCCTTACAATGAGGGTGATCTTCACACCAGCATTTGAAGCTTCATACAGCTTGTCGATCATTTCCCTTTCATCCAGGCTGTTGAGCTTCACGATAGCAAAGGCTTCCTTACCTACCTTGGCATTTGCTATTTCGTTGTCGATCGCAGCAATGAGCCTTTGCTTCATATTGAAGCCAGCTACAAGCAGGTGCTCAAATGTGAGATCCCGTTGATTTGATTTAAGAAAGTCGAAAAGGGTATCCAATTCTTTGGTGAGCTCCCTGCGAATGGTAAACAGCCCATGGTCAGCATAAACTGTGGCGGTCTTTTCATTGAAATTACCTGTGGCCATGTAAGCATAGCGCACTAGTTTGCCCTCACTGTTCTTGCGGAGCACAGTCGCCACTTTTGCGTGTACTTTTAGGCCTGGCAAACTATAAATGATGCTGATCCCCGCCTTTTGCATTTCTTGTGCCCAATGCAAGTTGTTTATTTCGTCATAGCGGGCCTTGACTTCCACAAAAACGGTAACTTGCTTGCCATTACGTGCAGCGCTAATGAGGCTTTGCGCAATTTGCGATTTCTTGGAGATGCGGTACAGTGTGATCTTGATGGCCTTCACGGCTGGATCTACTGCCGCTTCGTTGAAGAATCTCAATACGGGATCGTACTTGTGATACGGGTAGTGAAGAAGGTAATCCCTTTTGTCCATCGCCCTCAATATTGATGGTTCCTGTTCCAGCGCGCTGTGTGCAATGTGCGGCAACTCCTGCCCCTCCAGTACGCCTTCAAGCAGGGCGGTGAGTTGAAACAGCTCGTTGAGGTTATGATAGCGTCCGCCAGCAAAAACATCCTCTTCGGCTACTCCACAGCATTCCTGTACTTCGGTTAACAAATTCTTTGGCATGTTAAAGTCATGGAGGAATCGCACAGGATCACCCTCGCTACGCCTGTCAATTTTCTCCTTGATCTTGTTGATCAGGTTACCTGAAAATTCATCTTCAATCTCATAGTCCTCATCACGGTTGAGTTTGATACTGTAAATGTGTTCTGCAATATCATACTCGGTAAACAACGAAGTAAAATTCGATCGGATGATATCATCGAGGAAGATGTAGTAGGTCTTTCCTTCCACAGGAGATATTTTCTTAAATCGATCCACCTGATCATTGGGGATATTTACAAATCCCAACTTCCTTTCCCTAGTCACTTTGTGAGTAAGTGCTGCAACAAGATATATACCTCTGTTTTTTAGCTTCACTTTTTGGCTTGGCTTTACCATCACCAAATGGAGATACCCCTGCACATGCACCCGGAAATACTTATTCACCTCCTGCCGGTGTTGTAAAATCAGATTCTTATGTTGATAGATATGAATGTCTCTTGCAGCCAGGGCCGGCAGTATTTCTGAACGCCAGATATTGCCGTAGTCATTTTGCTGTATCGCTACTTTCTCACTGATTTGTCTCAGTAATTCCTTCGGGCTATAGCCCAACCATTTGGAAGCTTTCTTTTTCTTCAGGTATTGCAACTTGCGCAAGCTCGCCACCTTTACTCTAAAGAATTCGTCAAGATTACTAGAGAATATGGCTAGAAACTTGATCCTGTCGAGCAATGGCAGGGTAGCATCCTTGGCTTCTGCCAAAACCCGGGCGTTGAAATCGCACCAGTTGATGTCTCGGTGTATATAGTCTTGCTGTTCTTCCATGCGGGTTTTAATCAAATCTCAGTCACGATGGTATAATTGGTTGTTGACAGGGTGACAATGTCAAATTTATCAATACTCATGGTCAAATGGTGGCATAACGATTAAGAACATTCCTCCATAAGGCACAGAAATCCGATATTCTGCTAAATTTGGTAAAATTTTGTTCTATGGTGGTTTCTGCTAGGCACCTGATTGCCTTCCTCTTTGCTTTCTTTATTCTCAACTCTGCCTTTGGCCAAACAGATTCAGTGGCCTTATCAGAAGAATACTTTGGATTGGGAATGGAAGTGTTTGACTACACACATCGAAAGCAGGCTACAGAGTTATTCACACTGGCTACGCAGATGAATCCTAAAAATGCCAAGGCACAGTTTATGGCCGGGCAGTCCATCATGCTTACAGTAAATAAAGAGAAATCGCTGCCTTACTTTAGAAAAGCCTGGGAGCTTGACAGTGAGGTGGATGCCGAAATCTTGTACTACCTGGGGCAGGCTTATCACCACAACTACAAATTTGACAGTGCCATTCTTTTTTACGACCGGTACAATAGAATACTAGCACGTTCCCTCGATTTGGACAAATCCAACAAGATCAATGAGGTCAATCGAAAACTGTTTGAGGCTCGTAATGCCATCGTATTTGTGGAAAACCCTGTGAATGTCGAGATCTCTCATCTCAACAGCAATATCAACTCCGAATATCCTGACTATGCCCCTACCATTAATGGTGATGAAACGCTGATGGTATTTACTTCGCGTAGGCCTGAGGGAAACTCCAGCGCCACTGTAGCCACTGACTTGGAATATTATGAAGATATATTTTATTCAGAATATCAGGATGAACAGTGGGGCGAAGCAAAGAACATGCGCGGACCTCTCAACACGAACTATCACAACTCTAGTGTGGCCATTTCACCTGACGGAAAGGAAATGATCCTCTATCACGACAGCAATGGTGGAGATCTTTTCATCTCTTCGAAGAACGATAAGTTCGAATGGAGCACACCCAAACCCATGGAAGGTGTCAACTCGGAGTATCTTGAAAACTCCGCCTCACTTTCTGCTGATAATAAGACTATCTTCTTTACCAGCACGCGACCTGGTGGTTATGGAGGCACAGACATCTATCGTGCAGAGCTGGGCAAGGGCAATCGCTGGGGCAATGTCACAAATCTTGGCCCGCTCGTGAACACAGAAATGGACGAGGATGGAGTCTTTATCTCAGCCAGTGGCAAGCACCTGTACTTCAGCAGCAATGGTCATGCTGGCATGGGCGACATGGATCTGTATCGCACACAACAAGATACAGTGACTGGTACCTGGACAGAGCCCGTAAACCTGGGCTATCCCATCAATTCCCCTGAGAATGACATCTACTTTGTATTGAATGGCGATGAAACCGATGCTTACATTTCTTCTGTGAGGAAGGAAAACATCGGGGAGCAGGATATTTACAAAGTCAATATGGAAAAGTGGCAGCCTATAGATATCAAACAGGCTCGCTATGCAGATCTGTTTGCAGAGAACAAACCAAAGGAAGCAAAGGTAACGCAGCCCGCCCCTCCTGAGGTACCAATTGGCGCCATATATAGTGAGGCCCATGTGATGATGGCAGTGGTTGATGCCATGAACAGTGAAAGAATAAATGCTCAGGTTTTTCTGAGAAATGGCAATGGCGAAAGAAAGGAGTTGGCAAGTGAGGAAAAGGGCGTATATGCAACCACTTTGCCAGTTACCGGAAAGGGTGAAACCTACAAAGTTGAAATCAACAGCATTGGCTATGCAGCACAGGTCGCATCGATCTACCTGGGAGGATTGTCTTCCGCACCTATTCTTATCTCAGATACGATAAGGCTCCAGAAGTTGGCAGTAAATGAACCGGCACTCATTGATATCTATTTTGGTCATGACAGCGATGAGCCCTTGTCATTTAATGGCATCCAGGACTTTATTGCTATGATGGAGCAATCTCCTAACATGAGGATAGAGATTGGTGGACACACAGACTCAAATGGCCCCGAAGAGTACAACCAAAACTTGAGTCAGCGCAGGGCCGATGCGGTGAAACGCTACCTCGAGCGGCTGGGTGCTGACGGTGGTCGCATCAGAGCAGTAGGTTATGGGGAGTCGCGCCCTGTCGCTCCCAACGATTCACAAGAAGGTAGGAGGCTTAATCGCAGAACTGAGTTTATCATACTGCAGCGGTAGAGGTTGGCTTTGCCAGCCAAAAAGATTAGGCTTCAAGCCTTCTGCATTCCACCAACCAATCCCAGGGATACGGTGCTTTCATCCACTTCGGAGGGGTCTCAAATTCGGTAGTCCATTCGTATTCGAGCCGTTCGATGGCCGTCACTTCTAATTTTGCCTCTCTAAATATGACCTGAATCTCCGAATTGGAATAGTGCTTCGTAGGACGGCCATCTATTTCAATAATGCCCTGCAGTGTTTCGAGGCTGTGACTCCGGTAGTAACTTAACTCCGACTTAGGCATTTTCTCTGGTGTTGTACCTTCTCTTCGATACCAATCGATCAGTCGCCAAGCCTGAAATAGGGCAGATTCCTGCGAAGGAATTACAAACAGGGCATTGCCCTTCTTCTTCAATGCTTTTCTCACATTTCGAAGAATGGCATAATTCATTTCAAGTTCTGCGAAAATTGCCACATTACTGCAGAGCACAAAGTCAGCAGGTGTTGTCTTAAATTTCTTATCTGTAAGATCTGCCTGCATAAAGTCAATATTGGCGAATGGCTTCTCCTTGGCGATATCAATGCAATTTTGAGAAATATCTATTGCCAATACATTCTTAAATATGGGCGATAGGTAGTGAAACCCATTCCCAATGCCACACCCAAAGTCGATGGCGGTATGTTTCCTATTACCGTGCTTCTTGAAGTATTGCGCTAATTTTTTCTCTTTGTCGGATTGAAATGCGTTGAGTACTTCCTCTTCGTACTTTTCAGCAATCTTGTCCCAATGCTTTTCTTCATTCATGCTTAGGGATTAATGGGTCTGTTGTTGCAATAGTTACCACCCTTGCAATGAATGGGTGTAAAAACCTCCGTGCGCAACAACCACTTTCCATCAATCTTGTGCCACTTGGCATAGTAGGTTCCATCTATTTCAATGGCCTCATTGTCCACCGTTAAATTTCCAACCCAGGTGCCATATTCTGAAGCCATGCCCCACGCTTCCATGACCTCTACCCTGTCGGGCGTGCGCGTATATACTGCATCGGTTTTGAATATTTCTATGAATGCTTCTCTGTTGGCGTCTTTGCCGATGGTCTCATTATCCCGCGAGGTGATAATTTGAAAGTTGTCCATCATCACCGAAGCAACCCCCACGGAGTCTCTGTTTAGAATGGCAAGATTCGATATCTGGCGCGCCTCCTTAATAGCCATCACATCTTTTGAGTCCTGTGCTTCTTGCGAAACTTCACTTGAAGGCTTATTACAAGCTAGCACTATGAGCAAACTCAGAAGACATGTTTTTGTCGAGTTACTCATTTCGCAGGCACGGCTTCCATCAGTAGCTTGTAGGCATTATCCAACGCCTTGCCACCCTCACTAGACCCGCTATAATGTCCTAAACGCACCACTACCAGATCGTGGGAAGGGATAATGGTAGTGGACTGGCCGCCCGCTCCCAGCATCATATACGCATCTTCAGGAATCGGTCTGGCACCATTTCCATTGATCCAGAAAAAACCACCGTAGATCGGTCTGCCATCTTTTACCCAAGGCTCTGCCAAAGTACTTACAAAGTCGACAAAACCTTCAGATAAAATACGTTCGCCATTCCAGACACCATCCTGAAGATACAAATTGCCGAGCCTCGCCCAATCGCGTCCCGATGCAAATTCATATCCTTGCGTCAAGAAGTTTCCATAAGGATCAGCCTCCATGATCATGGTGCGGACACCAATCTTGTCAAAGAGTTCGCGTTGCGGAAAGCTGTGGTAATCACCTCCCCTTCCTTCCACACCTAACCTCACTAGGTAATTGGTAAGAACGGGGTCAGAGTTGCGGTAACGGCCAACAGAATTTGGTGGCCATTGTTGCGGACGGGTGGCAGCCCATTCAAATGAGTTAACTCCACCGGTATACACGTAAAGATGATCGGGATATCCCAAGGATGGATCAAAGTCGGGGTCTTGAGGCGCACGAAAACGAATGCCACTGGACATGTGCAGGATATCGCTGATCTTAATTTCTGCACGAGGATCGCCTTCCGCCTGCCACTCGGGGATTGGTGCCGGCTGATGTAGTGTATACACTCCTTGATTGATCAATATCCCCATCATGGTGGCGGTCAAGCTCTTCCCCATCGACCAGCTTTCAAGCGGGGTAGTGGCGGTGATTCCTTCTCCGTACCTTTCCCCTATGATTCTTCCTTTATAGGTTACCACAAAGGCGGCCGTCAATCCTTCTGCAGGATCAAATGCCGCATCAACAGCTTGCTGCACCTTGTCCATGTCAATTTCAGCAGGCATCGGCTCTTCAGATAACACATCTCCCATAGGCCAGGGCGTCTTTGCAGCATCTGGAAGGTTGCGGGTTATCTTTCTAGGCTCATAGTATATCTTATCATCACCAATTGGCAAGGTTACACAGCCCTGGCTTTGGTCACCGAGATAGATAGCGGTGCGTGTTACGCCATTCGGTAAAGTGATACTCACGGTCTTCTTTTCGAAATCCACCACTGGCTTTCCCACTTTTTCTCGTTCTTCGAACGGACTGGAGAAGCCACCTACATTAGCAGCTGCAAACTCCGGATCCAAGCCAGTGATAAACACTGCAGAACAGATCACCTTGGCATACCCTGAGGTGTGGTGAGATAATGCATCACCCGGAGGTGCCACATATTCAGTATCGAGCTCCATGGAATCAGCACGCGCCAACATTTTGGCCTTGGCAATCTCCTTCGGGTCTTCTGAGGTGGTTTCACTTGGTGCTGATTGTTGACACGCTTGGAGAAGCGCAACGGCAATGATCAAACATAAAAACTTTAGTGAGGTAATAGTATAGGTCTTCATAGTTTAGGCTTTGTGATAAAGTAGCGAATCAATTGACACAAATGAAACTATTTTTAGATGCGCGGCATCTTTTTCCTCGCAGTCATCGGTTTTACAGCCCACTTAACCACTTGGGCTGTAGCTGAAAGATTCAAACTTTTGCCATTGTTTTGACTTTGCTAGTTTCACTTGCCTCACTGTCGTGTTGGCCTCACTTTGAAAATAGATGTATGGCCGCACAACTTCCTGATCTTATTACGCTCCATGCCGAGGTAATGGATCTCTACAGTAATCCGCTGGAAGGATATTGGGAGAAACGCAATAAGCGAAAGCCGGAATTTCAATCTGTCGACTCTTGCAAACGTGGCTATGTAGCAAGCTGGAAAATTTCGGGCAGCCAATTACTGCTGACGGATATCCAGGGGGAATACATGAAGAATAGTTTTCTCTTTGGCAAAAAGAAATCACCATTGACATTACAGGTCATCTTTCCCAAAGCCGTCAAACAAGGTGTGCTGGCCAACTGGTTTTCGGGTAAGCTACGTGTACCTGCCGGGCAAATGACCCAATACGAGCATCACGATTACAACTCCAGGTTTGAAAAAGAAATTATTATTACCATCGAAAAAGGCCTCGTGTTGAAGATGGTGACGCTAGACTACACACAGCAAAAACTTGTCGTGAATATGGAGAAGACACTGTGACTAGCGTTAAGCAAAAAGGCCAGGATTTTACCCGGCCTTCCAGCACATTCATTTCACTAACCCCAACGAATGCGCTAATGACTATGAGTCATTGCCAACTCAAAACTAGATAGCTTCCGATCAAGAAACTTTTCCATTTTAGCCACTAATTCCTTTTCATCTTCTCTTATCTGCGCAGACTCTTCGGTGCCCAGCCTGATTACCATCACCGCGTGTGGCCCCTGATCCAGCAGGGTGGGACCGCACTGTGCCAGCCAAATTTTGGCAAGCCCAATTCTTCTGGTTTGGCATAGGGTGCATAGATCATGTAGTGTGGGTAATATAATGCGGGTTTGCCCAGCGGGCTCGGCAGAATATTGGTTGGCGAAAGCATATAGGATATTCCCATCGCACGCGGGATACTGTATTCGTTGCGCGCGAACTTCATGGCCACCGTTTCACGAATTTCTTTGGCGGACTTACCCTCCTCTATCCACTTCCCCTGATCGATAATTCTTGGGATATGGGTTCTGGTGCCCTCTTCATCATAGGATACGGGTGCAAATGCGTTGGCAAAACCAGGCACGCGCTCTACAAGTGCAGTAAAGCCATTAGAACCCTTTTTCTTCAGCACGTGCCCTTCGCCTCTTTTAAGAATGTACACGGTGGCTTCGCTGCGCAAATGCTTTGGAAGCGAACTCAATGCCAATTCTATTTCAAGTGATTCTGGAAAAAGAATGGGCAGCTCGGCCTTGTCCTGGGCAACTGATAGATAGGTCGCCAGGATCATAATCATTGTAAACGTCTGTTTCATAAGTGTTTTTTATGAAGGCAAACGAACTACTGCAGCTAGGGTAGGTTGATAATTTTGGGTTTAAGATTGAATGGTACGCTTTTCTGGCTCAGTGGTACCGCAATTCTAATGGCGCACTACAACCTCAGCTCGTGGCGTGTTCCGGACAAGTCATACGATTCCAGTACTACGATGACGTTCTTCCTGTAAGTAAGCGCCATATCGGATTTCACCGTTTCAAAAAAACTCATCACTTCACTATCTGTCCAGTAGGATTCCTGGATGGGAAAGGTGATGATATATTCTTCCCTGGTGGTTTCAAGGTGCACTGCTACAGCAAATTCATCAGCGAAAAAACCACTTTCAGTCAACATATCAGACAGCGCGATTACGTCAGAGGTGGAGGTGGTTGATTCATCAAAGTAGATTTCATTTCCCACTGCTCCAAAGGTCAATTTCTCTCCCTCAAAGGGTGGCATGGACAAGCTCATCGCCAGAATGATACCTATGTTGATAACCAAACCCAGCACAATGTATCCCGCCACTGCCCAATTGCTGGAGGTTTCAGCTCCTTCACTGATTTTGTGACCAATCTCCTGCGCCAGGAACTGGCGATAAGCGAGGTATACCAGTATGCCATAGATCGCGGTGAACACCGCATTTGGCACTTTGTCAATGATGTCCTCCGGCAGCGACAGTACCGTATAAAATAGGGCTACAGTAAAAATCAAAGTAACTGCCAGTGCATAGTATGCTTCTTTTTCCTTTCCGATTCTTTTGTAATTGAGGAAGAATAAAATGCCCGGTGGAATTGGACCACCAATTACGGCCGCTGCCCCCACCTGCTTCTCAGTGAAATACTTAATCATAACTATTCACGCTTTTGAGCCTTGAAATTATTTATCATAAAGAAGTTGAAGTCATCGGAGTTTGCAAATACCGGATCTGGCCATCCATCACCATTAATGTCCCCCACAGCCACATCGTAAGTCCTGTAGTCTCCAGTGAACAACGAAATTCGTTCGAAGGTTGTCCCTCCCTGATTTAGATACAATGCCCCAGGGCTCAGATAGTTGCCGGTCAAAATATCATCGTATCCGTCTTTGTTAAAATCTGCAATGGCAATCGCATAGGTATCTTCCTTTTCTACTCCGAAGGGTATTGTCTCCTTAAAGGTCAGATCCGCACTTCCCAGGTAGATGGTATTCATGTTATTTAGATTCCCCGCCACAATATCAGGAAAACCATCTTTATTCATATCAGCTATTGCGATAGATCGCGTTTCAAAGGAACCAATGCCGAAATCCCTGTGCTTCTCAAATTTTCTTCCGCCTTGATTAATATAGATCGCATTGGGTACATGGTCGCGGTTGGCCAATATCAAGTCAAGCTTTTTGTCATTGTTCAGGTCGGCAACTGCGATGTCAATGGTGGAATTCTTTTCCGTTTTAAGCAACTCACATTCAAACTTGAATCCACCTTCATTGTAGCAGAGTTCATTTTGCTGCCCGCGGTTACAAATGATAATATCTACAAACCCATTTTGATCCAGGTCTGCTAACACCACATTTCTGGTAGAAGATACCGTGCCGAATGTACTGAGAAATTCAAATTTCCCGTGACCATCATTCAAGTAAATCTGGTGAGGTGCCGTGTCATTGCCTTCTACTGCATCCAGGTCACCATCGTTGTCCAGATCGGCCAGCTCCAGGGCATAGCTGGTAGCGTGCGTATCTCCCAACACAAAAAAAGAACTGTACTTCCCGTTGGTATTGATATATACTTCATTAGGCTCGGCCCAATGTCTTCCGTTCGCTACAATTGCATCCTGATCTCCGTCACCATCTACATCTGCAAATGAAACGGAAGCTGTCCTGTGCTTCTCTGTGCCTAACGTAAAACGAGGCTCCTCCTGACTGAGGTCGTATCGGAAAATGAAATAGTCGCTCTGGGCGAAAAGGAGGCCTTGCATGAACAAGGCGGGAACGAGCAAAAGTGATTTCATTTAGATGATTTGCAATAAACTTATTGATTCCAATCAAGCAAAACAAAGGGCAATGAGCCCATAATAGCATTCAAGGTGCTTGGGGCAGGAATAGTCCACAGCGCTTGGGCAACTTGGACACATCGGCAGGCTAAAGCACCTCTATAAGTCATTTACTTTGTATTTTTAGAACATAATCTAAGAATATGCTCAACGCTCCTCAATTTCAATCCAACCCTGCACTCTACGTTTTTCTCCCCATCTATTATACGGTGTGGACTGATGCGGTGCTTACGCCTTCGGAGATCAAAGCCATCCAAAGCCTCATAGAAAAACAAACGTGGCTCTCTAAGGAAGAAAAGGGATTCCTGCTCGGTTACCTCAATCCCACCACTCCGCCTGCACCAAGTGAACTAAAACAATGGTCCACGGAAATTCAGCAGGTAGCAGACGCAGCCAGTGCAGGCAAGAAGTACAGTCTCGTAGACATTGGATTGAAGCTCGCAGAAAATCACGGAGCCAAACAAGAATTTACAGAAGAGATCATCCAATCACTAAAGTCCATAGAGGAAGAGTTGGGTGTCATCAGTAGCGAATCGGTTTACCTCTTCAATGTAGCCAAACGCAAAACCGTAACTGATGCGCAGCATACGGTGGCCTCTTTCAACGTGAGTGCCATGACTTCACTGCTGGATGGTGACGAAGCAGCAATCATCAACAAAGTAAAGACCATCCTATCTGATCCAAGCTTTAACTACCTCGACACGGACAACCTAAACGAAAGAAGGGAAAAGGTACTGGAGTGGTGTCAACTATTGGCGCAGCAGGGCTTCGGGGCGATGGCATTTCCTAAAGCGTATGGTGGCGGTGGTAGCATGGCCAATTACTTTGCCATCATGGAAGCGCTAAGCTATCACGACCTAAGTATGGTGATCAAGTTTGGTGTGCAGTTCGGCTTGTTTGGCATGAGTGTGTACTTTTTGGGAACCGAGAAACATCACAAAAAATACCTAAAAGACATTGGCACGCTGGAGCTGCCAGGCTGTTTTGCCATGACAGAGACCGGTCACGGTTCCAATGTGAAGGGCATTCTCACCACTGCCACATATAGTCACAAAGAGCAGCGCGTCACTATTCACACACCGGAGGAATCGGCTCGAAAAGAATATATCGGCAATGCTGCACTGCATGGACAGATGGCCACTGTCTTTGCAAAATTTATAGTAAATGGAACGGACTACGGTGTCGGAGCTTTCCTCGTTCCGCTGCGCTCAAAAGATGGAGCGCTGCACCCCGGAGTAACCATAAAGGACTGTGGTAGAAAAATGGGCTTGAACGGTGTGGACAACGGTGTGATCTATTTCGATAATGTAAAAATTCCGGTAGAAAATATCCTGGACCGATTCGCGACCGTAGATGAAGACGGAAATTTCAGCAGTCCTATAGCCAGCGATAACCGCAGGTTTTTCACTATGCTGGGTACCTTGGTGGGCGGACGTATAGGGATTCCCCGATCCGGAAACAGCGCTTCCAAAAGCGGATTGGCCATTGCCATCAAATATGGTGACAAGCGCAGGCAATTTGGTCCGGACAAAGGGCAGGAAGTTCCTATCCTGAATTACAGGACACATCAGCGCAGGTTGATGCCCCTACTCGCCAATGCCTACGCTTTGCATTTTTCACTTCGCTATCTCACCAGTCGATTCCTAAACCGTACCGAAGAGGACATGCAGGAGATAGAGGCACTGGCAGCAGGAATAAAGTCTTTTGCCACCTGGAATACGACCGGGACGCTTCAAGAATGCAGAGAAGCATGTGGTGGCAAGGGATACCTTAGCGAAAATAGAATTGACGATCTCAAAAATGACTCGGATATCTATACCACCTTCGAAGGAGACAACACGGTGTTGATGCAACTGGTAGCCAAAAGCAGATTGACAGAATTCAAGCAAGCATTCGGCAACATGGATTTCTTCGGCATTCTCAATTACGTGGGCAGTCAAGCCAAAACTTCGTTTACCGAAATGAATCCCCTTACCATTCGCAATACCGATGAGGAGCATCTCCTTGATCCAGAGTTTCAGCTAAGTGCATTCAGCTATCGCGAAAGAGACATCCTTACTTCAGCTGCTCGCAGACTAAAGAAGCATCTCGACAGCGGCATGGATTCCTTTGATGCCTTTAATCAAACGCAATATCACCTGGTGAATGTGGGGCATGCTTACATCGAGCGGATCATCCTAGAACAATTTATTCAGCAGGTAGCGCAAACCAAAGACAAAGGCTGCAAGGCCGTGCTAAAAAAGTTATGCGACCTATTCGCATTATCGCAGATCGAGAAGAACAAGGGCTGGTACCTGGAGCATGACTACATGGCGGGTGCGAAAACCAAAGCCATCCGAAAATTGATCAACAAACTATGCTGGGAGATCCGACAAGAGGCCGTGCCATTAGTGGAGGCTTTCAACATTCCTGACAGTTGCCTTGGTGCGCCCATTGCAAGGACCGAGGTGACGGACGAAATCAGCGATAAGTGATCGAATAGTCTCCTTTTACGAGCTGTATTATGTTATTAGATTCTTCGGTCGTTCCGATAGCTATCGAGACTCCCTCCGCCAAGGCGGACAGGTCAGAATGACGCAGGTACCGTGACACAGATCAGGGCATAAGCTGACCGATGTCATATTGATAGCGCCCTCATCTTGCTAATTTTCAGTTGGAAATTTAGCACAGATGGGAGAACTTAAAGTTAAGAAGGCACTCGACAGTGAGCGCGCCAAATTTGTAAGCCACCTGCTCAAAGACATTGAAGCACTGGAGATCATGCAAGAGCGCGGCCTCATTGAGTCCTCACCCATACGAATGGGTGCGGAGCAGGAGTTCTGCCTGGTCAATCTGGACTTTAGCCCGGCCACTCGCGCCATGGAAGTGCTGGAAGAAATCAATGATCCACACTTCACCACAGAACTTGCCAAGTTCAATCTTGAGATTAATCTCGATCCACTAGAGGTAGGTGGAGATTGCTTCGCGCAGACGAGCGCCCAACTTCAGGCCCTGCTGCAGATAGCCGAGAAGGCAGCTAATAGATTTGACACAAAAACCATACTTACCGGAATTCTTCCCACCATTACCAAAAAAGAATTGACCTTAGAGTACATCACACCCCTCAACCGCTACTATGCTTTAAGTGAAATAATGAGAGAGGCACGCGGTGCTGATTTCAGTCTGCATCTGACAGGCGTAGATGAACTTTCTGTGTTGCATGACTCCATCATGTTTGAAGCTTGCAACACCAGTTTTCAGCTGCACTTGCAAATTGCCCCTGAAGATTTTGTAGCGAGTTACAACTGGGCACAGGCCATCAGTGGACCCATGCTGTCCGTCTGCTCCAATTCACCACTCTTGTTAGGAAAAGAATTGTGGAGTGAAACCAGGATCGCCCTGTTTCAACAAAGTACAGATACACGCAGCACTTCCTACTCGCTCTCTGATAAAGAGGCGCGCGTATCCTTTGGCAATAGCTGGATCACCAACGGCATCACCGACATTTTTAAGGACGACATTTCCCGTCATCGCATTCTGCTGCATGCCGACATTGAGGAAGACTCCTTGCGTTTGTTGGAGGAGGGCGCTATACCCAATTTGAGTGCGCTTAGAATTCACAATGGTTCTATCTACAGATGGAACAGACCCTGCTACGGCACGGGCGGTGGCAAAGCACATATCCGGATTGAAAACAGGTATATTCCCTCCGGACCAACCATCGAAGATGAAATCGCAAATTTTGCGCTGTGGATTGGCCTGATGTTGGGTAGACCAGAACGTTTCGATCATATCGCATCGCAAATGGATTTCTTAGAAGCCAAGGAGAATTTTGTAAAGGCAGCGCAGACAGGAAAAGCCTCTCAACTGCAATGGCTGGGTAAAGCCACCTCTGCTGCTGAACTTATGCAAAAGGAATTGATTCCCATCGCTTACGAGGGCCTCAAGAAAATGAAGGTGTCTGCAAATGATATTAACAAGTACCTGGAAATCATCGAACTGAGATGCAACCGAAACACGGGTTCCAGCTGGATGGTACAGGGCTTTAGAAACCTGAAGAAACAAATCAAAAAAGATGATGCGCTAAAGGCTTTAACAGAATCTATTTATAAGAATCAACAGGCAAATATTCCAGTGCATGAATGGGATCCTGTCACTGAAGTACCCGCCAACTACCCTACCTACTCCAACAAGTATGCAAGTCAAATTATGACGCAGCAAATTCTTACCATCCACCAGAATGACCTGGCGCACCTCGTAAGCCAAATCATGCGATGGAATAATATACATCACGTGCCCGTGGTCGATTCAAAAGAAAACCTTGTGGGGATTGTCACCTGGAAGAATATACAGGGATTTGATGAGAAGGGTTTCGATGAGTTGAAAGAAGTGAAGGATATTATGGTGAGTGAGGTGATCACTGCAAGTCCTTCTCTACCGGTGGACGAGGTAGCCAATATCATGCTTACCAAAAAGATTGGCTGCCTCCCTGTGGTTCAAGACAAAAAGTTGGTAGGAATCATTACCCGCAATGACATCGTGACCAAACACCATGGTTGAAGTAAGCGATGAGAGAGCGGTGACGAAACTAGGCATCAAGAGAGTGATTGGAAAACTTGGTGGTGAGAGGCCAGGACCTACCGTTGTCTTCTTCGGTGGAATCCATGGCAATGAACCCTCTGGTGTGCAGGCACTACAGCAAGTTGTTTCAGAAATTCAAGCGCGCAAAACACCCATACGTGGCACGGTGTATGCACTTGCCGGCAACCTGGGGGCACTGTCGCGGGGCGTACGTTATATCTCGTCAGACCTCAACAGGATGTGGAGTAAAGAAAAACTCGAAGCCTTAAAAGCAAAAGATCGTACCATTGGAGAAGCCAAGGAACAGCTAGCGTTGCTTCAAATTCTTGAAGACATCATCAACAAGGAATCCGGTCCTTTCTATTTCTTCGATTTACACACTACCTCAAGTGACACCAAACCCTTCATCACCATCAATGATACAAGGCTGAACCGAAAGTTCGCACTGCAGTTTCCGGTACCGATCATTCTGGGCATCGAAGAATTTATTGACGGGCCGCTCCTGAGCTACATCAACACGTTGGGCTACGTGGCCGTGGGCTTTGAGGGGGGACAACATGACAATCCCCAGTCCATTGAAAACCACATCGCCTTTGTTCGAAGTACGCTTCTGATTCTGGGATTGGTACCCGCAGATACAGCGAATCTACAGCAATGCCAAAATTTGTTGCGCGCCAGCACAGGGAATGAAACAAGCGTGTATGAGATCATCACACGATATGAAATCGCACCCGGTGAAAAGTTTGTGATGCAGGACAACTTTAAAAACTTCCAGGAATTGCAAAAGGGAGTGACACTAGCCTACAGCGAAAACGAACCTATCTACGCGGAGGCCAGTGGAAGAATATTCTTGCCCCTATACCAACCTCAAGGTCAGGACGGGTACTTCATCATCAAGGGTGTGCACAAGTTGTTCTTATCGGCTTCTACCTTCTTGCGAACCATTAGGATGGATTCTTTCCTGACTTTGTTGCCAGGTATCCAATGGATGAACAGCTCTAAAAATGTTTTGGTTGTGAATCAGAAGATCGCACGTTTCTTTGCCAAAGACTTCCTGCATCTTATGGGGTATAGACTAAAACAAACTGATGCTGCTCATTTGCGCGCCCGGAAGAGAGAAGACCACAACGCAAACCGTGCCTACCGAGGCGAAGCCTGGCTAAAATAGTTAAGACATCTAGCACCTACTTCCAGCCTGCAAACAAGGCATGTCCCGCATACATCCAAAAGACATCTACCTGCCTAAAGCCTGCTGCTTCCAACCACTTCAACTGGTCCAGTAAGGTCGAAGGCTTATCAATCGGGTCAAGATCAGGATTGGCAAAGTAATTCCAATGCTCATTCTTAAAACTTTGGAACGCCTCAGGCTTTCCTGCCGCTGTGCTTCGGGATTTCACATCCGCATCCCACATCTCGCGAGCGATACCCAAACCTGAACTATTGACAGGGCTGATGATGTCCAAAATCGCAAGCACTCCGCCACTGTTGATTTTTGAGTACATGTCCCGAAACAACCCTTGCTTCTCCTGATCATCCAGGTGATGTATTGCCAGCGAAGAAACCGCTGCGTCTACCGGATCCATTGCTTCCCGCCAATCGGACTTTGTCATATCAAACTGCCGGGTGTAAAAGCGTTTCCCAAAGGATTGGTTTTTTTCCTGTGACGTTTTGAGCATCACGTCCGAAAGGTCATATCCTCCCACCCTGCACGCATCAAAGTGAGACAAGATATGATGTGCAAGCAGTCCCTCTCCACAACTAAGATCCACCACATGTTTCAGCGGCTTCACAGAAGAAAGTATGGCACTAAATATCTTGAAATGAAGTGGCCTGTTGGGTACAAACAACGCGCCATAGGTTACAAAGTCACTCGAATCTTTTTCACTCCAGCCGTTCATACTCAAAAAGTCAATGGTCGTGCTTCCACTTGAATATTCTCCCTTGTTCTACACACCAGAATTATCTAATTAGCATCTTAAGAAAACACCAATCCCCATGATGCAATCACGTACTATCTTATTCCTTCTCCTCCTCCTTGGATCCATGTCAGTGCTGGCGCAGCAGATGGACATGAATTTATTCAAAGATATGAAACCCCGCAACATCGGTCCCGCGGGTATGAGTGGTCGCGTGACGGCCATCGATGTGGTGACGGCCAACCCGAACATCATCTTCGTAGGCACTGCTTCTGGCGGAATGTGGAAGTCAGAAAACGGGGGCACCAGTTTCGTTCCCCTCTTTCAAGATGAGAAGGCTTCGTCCGTGGGGGCATTGGCCATCAACCAATCCAATCCATCAGAAATTTGGATCGGCACTGGTGAAGGTAATCCCAGAAATAGTTTGACGGGAGGAAACGGCATCTATAAATCCATTGACGGTGGCAACACCTGGAAGCACATGGGATTGGAGGCCACCAAAAACATTCACCGCGTCATCATCCATCGCGATGACCCCAACACTATTATAGTGGGTGCCATCGGATCACCTTGGGGTGAGCAAGAAGAACGGGGCGTTTACAAAACCACAGACGGTGGAAAGACATGGAAGAAAGTCTTGTATGTGGACAAGAAGACGGGCGTAGGCGATATGGTGGTAGATCCTACCAATCCCAATAAAATAATTGCCGCCATGTGGGAACACAGAAGATGGCCTTGGTACTTCAACTCAGGCGGACCGGGCTCCGGCTTGTACGTTTCTTACGATGCCGGTGACACATGGAAAAAGAAAACTGCTACGGATGGTCTGCCTAAGGGTGATCTGGGTAGAATCGGATTGGCCATCGCGCCAAGCAGTCCCAACATTGTGTACGCGCTGGTGGAAGCCAAGAAGAACGGACTCTACAAGTCTGAAGATGGTGGAGAAAAATGGTCTTTGGTGTCTACCAAGAACATTGGTGGTCGCCCCTTCTACTATGCCGACATCTTTGTGGACTCCAGGAACGAAAACCGAATTTACAACCTTCACACCTTTGTCGATGTGAGCCAGGATGGTGGAAAAACCTTTGAACGATTGATTGACCCCTCTCTGGTGCATGTGGACAACCATGCCTGGTACGGCCATCCGGAAAATCCCAACTTCCTCATTTGTGGTAATGATGGAGGATTGGTGGTGTCACGTGACCGAGGTAAGACCTGGAGCTTTGCTGAGAACTTGCCCTTGGCGCAATTCTATCACATCAATGTAGACAATGCACTTCCCTATAATGTATATGGCGGACTGCAAGACAATGGTTCATGGCGCGGCCCCAGCCAGGTGTGGCGGAGGAGCGGCATTCGCAACGCGTACTGGGATCGTGTAGGTGGTGGCGATGGTTTTGATGTAGTGCCCGATCCCGTAGACGAGGCGCGCCATGGATATTCGCTGTCGCAAGGCGGCAATATCTCCCGATATGATTTGATGACAGGAAGCAGGCAGTTTATCAAACCGTTTCTCGCTGATGGTACGGAGCTGCGCTATAACTGGAATGCAGGTATTGCAGTGGATCCCATCGACAAGACAACTTTATACATTGGAAGTCAATATTTATTAAAGTCGACCGACAAAGGGGCTTCATGGGAAAAGATTTCACCCGACCTCACCACCAACGATCCGCAGAAACAAAAGCAGGCCACTACCGGTGGTTTATCACTGGATAACAGCGGAGCAGAAAATCATTGCACCATCTTGAGTGTGGCGCCCAGTCCTTTGCAAAAAGATGTGATCTGGGTGGGCACCGATGATGGCAACGTACAACTCACCACCGATGGCGGAAAGAACTGGACCAACGTGATCAGCAGGATGCCCGGTGCACCGAAGAATGCATGGATCACACAGATTCGTGCTTCTACCTACAATGCCAACGAAGCTTTTGTGGTGATCAACAACTACCGCCAAAGCGACATGAAGCCTTACCTCTACAGAACCAGGGACATGGGAAAAACCTGGACCAACATGGTGAGCGAACAAAGCATCTGGGGTTACACGCTGGCAGTGGTACAAGATCCCGTGGAGCCCAACCTGATTTTTCTCGGCAGTGAGTACGGCCTGTATGTGTCTGTTGGCAATGGAAAGACCTGGACAAAGTGGACCAGCGGTTACCCTACCGTATCTACCATGGACCTGGCCATACAACCACGCGAGGCGGATCTGGTAATAGGCACCTTTGGCAGAGCGGTGTGGATACTGGACGACATCAGGCCCCTGCGCGAAATGGCAAAGGCCGGTTACAACACCTCACTCAGCGCCAACCTCAACGTGTTTGAACCAGCCACTGCCTACCTGATCAACCAGGGCGAAGCCAACGGATACAGGAGTACGGGTGATGGCCTGTACGAAGGTGAGAACAAAAAGCCAGGGGCGCATCTCTCCTACTATGTGAAAGAACTGAAAGCCGTAAAGTCAGAAAAAGACTCTGCGAAAACTTCCATCATGGTGTATGACAATTACAACAAACTCATTCGCACCCTCACGCACCAACCCAAAAAGGGTGTGAACCGGATCGTCTGGGAACTGGATGTGAAGGGTGAGCGCGTGCCCAGCCAAAAGAAAGCAGGTGAAAATGCCAAAGAGCCCGGAGGCCGATCAGTGACCACGGGAAAATACAAGGTGGTGTTCAAGTACGGAGACTATAAAGACTCTACTACGGTAGATGTAAAGATTGATCCCTCCATCAACATCACCAATAGTGAGTTGATAGAGAAGGCCGCAGCCCTGGATCAGTATGCTGACCTGGTCAGTCAGGCTACTGTGCGTGTAGATCAATTGAATGACGCGAAGGCTACCATTGATTTGATCACTACGCAACTCAAGAGCCTGGAGCAGACGGATGCCAACAAACAGTTGAAACAGCTGAGCGACTCTACGAAGACGAAGATCAATAAGTTGATTGGCAAGATCAATCCTCCCGAAGACATGCAGGGCTTCAGCGATGATCCGAATCTGGTAAGCGAGCGCCTGCAAACCTTGCGTAGGTTTATGCAAGACACCACCTATCCCCTTTCGGAAACGCAAAAGCGCATCATGGCAGACACGAAGAAAAACATTCAACCCGTGTTGGATGAAGTGGATAAGTTCTTTAGCGGTGATTGGGCCAGCTACCGCAGTACGGTGGAAGGCTCGAGCTTTAGTTTGTTTAAGAGGTAGGGTATTCACTTTCCACTACGTTCCCTTAGAGACCCTTTTGGAGTAATCTACAGCTAAGCCACCTTATGGATCTAAGAAAGAACTGGCGCCCTCCCTTTTCTCTTGCTTCTGTATCTAATATACAGGAAAAGTAAAATGAACTGAGTATAAGTTATAGCCACTGTAACAATGTCGAAATCCAAAAAATCTCTTTCTACACTTACATTGTCATCTCCTGCCAGTACGAAAATGAAAAGGAAATTGTTAATAAAATGAACTCCGCTTACAAACGCTAAGCTCTCTCGCTTTAATACTACGTAACAAAAGAGGGCACCGAATAATATAACGCTAAGCGCATCTACCAAACCGTATGCCAAATGTAGAATGCCAAAAATGGAAGAGCCCGCGAAGGTTAGTGCATAAAGATTTTTGATTCTCAGAGATAAACTTTGCAAAACGTAACCCCTAAAGATTACCTCTTCAGTATATGTCTGTATTCCAATGGAAATAACAGTTATTGGAATCAGATAGAGCAAGGAGGTATTTAATCTGTTATCTAAAAAGAATTTAATATTATCTTGTTGGTTTATTAAGGATCCTGCTATTGCCAACACACCCCAAACTGCTATTCCTTCAAAAACCTCCTTCATAAAGAACTGCGGTCTCACGTAATTTAGCGTTCCAAAACCGCGGCTATGAATTCTCTCAATTGCGAAGATGATTCCCAAAAGAACTAAGAGCCAAGCAGCACCCTCTATAAGCAGGATGGCTAATGTTTGATCAAATGTTGGCAGACTAACCTCCTCAATGAAATTGTAGTTAATGGCAAGAAGGCCTACCAGCATTAGGAGAAATGCCACAAATCGCCACCAGTCATTCTTCCCTTTTTCTGATAGTAAGAGAAATTGATTTTCAATTCTTTTGTTCATTGCCATTTAGAATATTCAGTAGCACAATAATCCAATTTATTCTCCTCAGTGTCTCTCAAAGAGGACACTCTAATCCTGGTCGTAGCGTCTCGCTACGACCTAAACAAAAATCAATTCAATTTCTCCCTTTCTAACACCATAATAATCGCCTGCACTACTGTGCAACCATTCCTCTTCTTTTTCAACCAATCCCTGCTCCACGGGATTTTTATGAATATAATCTAGTCTTTGTTGCAAAATTTCATTCGTATCTAACTCGATAGGGTGACTATGCTGTTGCCAAAATTGAAAGTCATTATTCCTCTCATTTTGGCTTCCGGCTTGATAGAGCAAGTTCAGAATCCAGTCACGTCTACTTTCCTGCATGTTGCCCTCTATTTCCTTTCGAATATGACGTGAAGTAAAACTTTTGAAATCCCGAATAATATCAGAAAGCACGCCTGCCTCGGTTCCAATAATCATATGCATGTGGCTTGTCATTATGCAATATCCATAGACGTCAAGCCCCTTATTTGCCTGGCAGCTTCTAATACTGTCGTATATGATTCTCCTATACTCCTCTCGAATAAAAATATCAATCCAATGAACAACGGTAAAGGTGACGAAGTACAGTTGCTGGTTATCCCTAATCGCGTATTTTCTACCCATTCAAAACAAATATAGGAAATTGCGATTGTGCAGTTATTATAAGAATGGGTCTTAGCGGGACGCTAAGACCAGTATGGGGAAGGCGAAGATCAATAAGTTGATTGGCAAGATCAATCCACCGGAGGACATCCAGGGATTTAGTGATGATCCGAACCTGGTAAGCGAGCGCCTGCAAACCATGCGCAGGTTTATGCAGGACACCACCTATCCTCTTACGGAAACACAAAAGCGCATCATGACGGACACGAAGAAAAACATTCAGCCGGTGTTGGATGAAGTGGACAAGTTCTTCAGCGGTGATTGGGCCAGCTACCGCAGTACGGTGGAAGGCTCGAGCTTTAGTTTGTTTAAGAGGTAGGGTTTAATCATCGTTGGTGAAGAACCTGTCTGCGGTAGGTAGGCACCAACGATGGCTAAAGGTACGACCAGTGTACGGACCAGTGTGGGGTCTACAAAACTTTGATTGATATCAAAATTGCTGGAATTATTATACCTCCAACCCAAAATACAAAGTTAAAAATCCCATCCTTCATTAGTTTAATATCCATTGTCCAAAAGGTCTCCACTGGATCTCTGTAATAAACCATTCTAAAGACACTTACCAACAAAAGAAAAATTAACTGTGCTAAAAAACCCATTTTCAAAAAAATGATAAGCTTTGGATTGCCTACTGACAGATATTGTAAAATATATGCCAAAATGAACAATCCAAAATTGACTATTAACAATATCAAGGAGGGCAGCTTTTGCAATAGCCAATCACGTTTGTATAAAAAAACCCAAATGGTGCTCATTCCAAACAGTACAGCTATCACACTCAAATCCATTAGTCAAAAGAATTATCTAAGCCCTCAAACTGTCCTGAGTTTGCAACTCATGACTCACTTGTTCACACACTTATTCCTTAACCCCAGTTCTCCGAAGTGTCTGTCAGCAAGGACACTGTGATTAATAACGTTCCTAATTTTGCCCAATAAGGTCTTTGTTTTGTTCTATTAGCTCCTTGACTTCCTTTACACCTAGGTATATTCCACTTCCGTACTTTTCCTCTCTAAATTTCGGGACAATAACCTCTTGGATTATTCTCACTACCACTTCGTCCTTCAGAATCTTCTCAAGGCCAATACCCACCTCAACTCTCATTGATTTATCCTTTCTTGAAAATGTAAATAGCACACCGTCAAGATGCTTCTCACGACCAAGTCGCATTCGCTCTGCCATTCGAATCGAGAAATCATTTATTTCTTCACCATTCAAGGTATCGATAGTAAGAACAGCTATCTGAGAACCAGTAGCAATTTCCAAGTCCTCAATCAATCGATATACACTGTCCTCTGCTGTCTTGGCAATCATATCTGCCCGATCCATGACCCGAGCTTCCAGTGATAGTGGTGTCTTATCAACTTGGGATTTTTGATTGCTACAGGCAATAGTAAAAAATAAAACTATTATCAGACTAACCTTATACATGTTGAGTTTTAATGCCTTGCAACTTTGCCTACTCGCAGCGTCTCATTCTGGAGACGCTGCGGGGAATTACTGGATACTTGGGAAAGTTGCATCTATTTAGCTTTGTAAAACCAATCGGTGGATAACTGTGCTCACAAATTAGATTGATGTCATTAAAGTCACTGAGTACTCTAACTCTAAAGATCTTGAATCCAAAGTTGTTCGGCTTAATTGGTTGAATAACGTCTGAAAGGATATTAAACTCCTCTGTGAAAATGCTTGATACCTTTTTAATGTATTCAGTCACATTGTCACCATGCTCATATTTTGGCCATTCTACATTCCTAAGCTGCTCTAGGCAATGTTATATTTTCCATTAAATCTTTTATCAAAGGCAATTGCTGTAGTATTATCCCCAATGCATATTATAAAAATCAACTTTGGAGTTTTTAAGATCCCGCTCAAGTTCTTCCCGTAATTCATATCGACTTTCAAATGTTACGGTATGCCATTCTGGTCCTTCTTCTCCATTAGAATACCAATTGCCAGAATCCGTATAACTTCTGATTACCAAGGGATGGTTTTTAAATTCATTTTCTAAATCTTCACATGCATCTTCAGAAGCTGTTAGAATTAAACGGCTTGGAATTACTTTTGAAAATACCATTGAGCCAACTTCTATGGTATCTCCTTTTATAGTTCCGGTATAAAATCCATCTTTTATCAGATCATCATCAACGGTAATGTGTCCAGCATATTTCATGTCTCTTTGTTCTTCTGCTGATATATATTTGAAAATGGTGTCATCCACATCTTGTACCTTTTCTAAATGAAATTTAAGTTTATTTTCTAAAACAGACCAAGTTCCTTTGTAAACATAGGAATCTTCCATTTCTAATTTTAAAATGGCAATATCTCTTTTTCCAATTACAGTTCCATCTTCATAAAAACGCAAGCTAGCATATTCAATATCCCTGGAATGGGTGTCACCATCTGAATCACTCCACCAGGTTTCACTTTTTTGTTGATAATGATCAAAAGACAGTATATCGATTATAGCGTTGTAAGTTCGCTTTTCGACCTCAGTAGTAACCGTACTTGTAGCACTTGTCTTATCAGTAGGTTTTTTTCTTAGGCTCCTTATAAATTCATACATAAAAATACTTGCGAATATAAGTGATATGACTAGTTGTACAGAGATATCGCCAAACGTTTTGTCTGTGTTTCCTGTTAAAATAAGAATGCTTACAAACAGCGTATATCCCATCAGGATAATAATTCCAAAGCCTATTAGGGTTTGAAGAAAGTCTCTCATATTTATTATTTAAGTACAGGGTAAAAGCCCTGTGTATTGAAAAAAGTCCAAAGAGGTTGAGCAGTTTTTGTCAAAATGTTCTAAAGAATATATCATTGGTTAATTGTTCGTCATAATGAAGCACAACACCCGTATAACAGCAATTGCTGTTACTCCCCTTATGTCGAAAGGGCTTTTATCAGGCTTTTCCTATCCCAATATAAGTAGAATCCGTCAAAGAAGAAGCCCATCAGCAGAGGTGAAAGGCATAAAAAAACCCCTACGTACATTGCACACAGGGGTTTTAGGGTGGGTGCACTTGAAGAAGTAGAAACACTACGGGGTCGGTGACCACACCGACCTGAGTTAAACCACTTGGCGGTCAAGTAGACCAATAAGGGCTTAAGAGGAATTATTCGAGGAACTGATGTTGTGTGGCAGGTTTTGCTACTTAGTGCGTTTCATCCATGGCTTCTTACCATAACCAAATAGAAAAAGTTTCCCGCTTCTTATAAAAAAGCGAACGTTATCGCTTGTACTCACATCATCTTTCAATTTCAAGGTATCCCCTTTAACATTCCAAGTTCCCGTTAACATGGTTTGGCCGAGATCCCCGGAAATATGCCATTCGTATGTCCCGTTTGACTCTAGTTTGAGTGTTTCTGAATGAGCATGCTTCACTTTACGTTTGTAAACTTCAGCGTCTTGCGCCTCGCAAATGTGCAAAGCTAAAGTGAGTTGGAGAGTGGATAGGTAAATTATGGGAATCAATTTCATTTGCTAACAGGGCAAAACATTGTTGTATGTAACTTAGTGGTCTTAGGAGGATTTGCCAAACGATCCCGACAAGCCATCGGCTCTTATAGTAATTACTTCTTCTGTCGTTCGCTAATTGCCTTAAACAACTCCTCCGTTGAGAATCGAATGGCACTTAACATCACACATTCCAAGTAATTTTCACAGTCAACACTATATTCATGTTGGTTTCCAGGAGGAAATATCTTCCTTAAAGGTTTAAAATCGTAAACGGCTGCATTTCCTTCAATCTCCTTCTTTAAAATAAATCCATTTTCTCTTTTGGAGAACAGTGTTACTACATATTTAAGAATCAATATTCCATTTCTGCTGTCAGTGTGAATATCCTCGAACGTAACAAGGTAATCATCTTTGAATTGGTTTCTCATAATTACAAAGTTGCTATTGACTAAGTCCTCGGGGTCAATAAGCCTGCCTTCAAGTATTTGATCCCTTGAGGTATAATTTGATTCCCAGTAATTTGAATTAAATAATTGTCCCAGTTCAAAAAGAGTCTTCTCTGCGACAGTATGATAATATTTGAATTTATAAATTTCCTTCTTCCTTGATTTCATTTGTTGAATTTGAAGAGCACCATATCTTTTCATTTCTTTAGTCCCATGCTTTTTCATTTTTTTGAAGTTTCCTTCCCAGTTCTTCAGCAACGAGAAGTACCTATCTCTATGTCTTTTCTCAAGGATGTCAGCATAGACCTTTAAAGAATCGGCTATCTTCGCTGTGTCAGGTTTGATGATTGATATCGTAAATGATTCAAATAATTCTTGCTTAGTCTTCTCTTGTCCAATTGCACAATTGAAAGTCAAAACGGTCATTAAGAATACTAAAAGAAACTTCATTAAGAAATCATTATCGTGCACAACATCCCAATAACAGCAATTGCTGCTATTCTCCTCATTAGGAAAGGGTGCTAGGCTTTTCCTATCCCAATATAAGTAAAATCTGTCAAGATGGAAGGCCAGCAGGAAAGGTCAAGGCATAAAAAAACCTGCTTCTCGATCGCTCTCGGTGCGCGCAGAGGCTTTATGGGTTTGTGGTCGGGGAAGCAGACACGCAACGTGGTCGGTGACCACACCGACCTTGAGTTAAAAACCAAAAAGCTTGTTGCAATCTACTTTGGGTACTTCTGATGTTTTTTTACTTCTCTAATCTGCCCCAAATGCCGAAATGTGTGTTGAAAAAAAACCATATATTTTTGATGGATATTAGAGACAAAATAAATGTAGTGTACGCGAAGATTTGCATCGGTACTTTGCAAGAAGTCTATTGACTCATTGGTCATTGTTGTGTACCAAATCATATTATTCTCACCTTCATTATTTCCAAGTGGAACCCCATACGTGAAAGGCTTTGAGTAGTCTGTTGTTACTGTCTTTTCTAATCTTTCTGTGTCCTTTTCAATAAACACACTATCGGGGTAATAATTAGTAAAACTTGAGATGGGACCAATTTGTAATGATTTCGAAATTTGATCCTGCTGAACTACTTCCCAGAGGCAAATGTGTTCAACAATCTGGTTGATGCTCCAACGATCCGGACTTTCTTTGAAATTCCACTGCTCTTTGGTGAGGTCTTTTGTTTCTGCGATTAGTTCCTCTTTGGAGCGGATTAAATTGTCTAGCAGGTATTTTCTGTCAGCTTCTGTCCAGACTGGCACGTTTGCTGGCTCGTCAGCTTTTGTTTGTCCGTAGCTCAAGTAAAAAAGCATAACAAGAGTCAGTACTGATATAGTTGTTTTCATATCGATCAATTTTTAAGACTCAACGACTATTGCCCATTTTAGTTTTTGTCACCCCAATTCTGTCGGCACAGTCCCCAGCCGCTGTGGGTGTTCTTTATCCACAGCCATACTAAACCTAGAAACCCCTTGTTGGTCAAGAAGCCCCACAAGGGCTAGAGCGGAAGAACTATTCACGGAACATCATGTTTTAGGCTTTGCCGATCAGACGTCTATTTCCAGACAACTAATTATTGGATCCTTTGCAAAGGTTGAGATTTGATCAGCTTTTTGAGTCAAAAGCCTGTCGATATTACTTGTTGTTGTGTTACCCGTTCGGATCCAAATGAGTTTTGGCGGTTGTCCCTTTGTTAAACTAAGATCGTAATAGTCGGAATCAAATGTTACAATAACATAATCTTCCCTCCTTGCAAATTCCCATATGTCCAGATCGGGTTTATTAAGAAGTCCAAGTTTGCTTACATGCTTTGACTCTGGAAATATTAACTCAATTTTCTTTACCAACCGATAGGAAACATTCTGATCTAAAAGCAATTTCACGAAGCAACCCTAAGTCGGTGTTCCCGATCTGCCGCAAATGCAAGGCATGCATTTATCTGATCTTCATTTAATTCCGGGAAATCAGAAATAATTTCCTTCTTACTCATTCCGTTGGCAAGCCAATTCAAGACATCATATACCGATATCCTTGTTCCTTTGATGCAAGGTCGCCCAAACCGCTTTTCTGGAATGATTTCGATGTATAGATTATAATTCATGTTAACAAATTTAACGAATTTTTAGATTTGGGGCTACAACCGAATAACAGCAATTGCTGTTATTCCCCTATGTCGAAAGGGGTTCTCCCAGCCGCTGTAGGTACCCTCACCCAAGCGAATCAAGAAAACGCTTGTTTGTCAAGAAGACCGCTGTTAGTGCCAGTTCAAATTTTCTCAATTACGATGCCACCAAACCTTGCTTCGTCCGCATGACATTCAAGTCCATCTATGTAGCAGGTATGGCTATGATACGCTTCATTTGTATCGCCAAATCTTGCCACATAGCCACCTGATACATCAATGTTGCTGAATTTCAATTTTCTTCCCTCTTTATCAGTTGCCCTATCAGCGCACGTAGTGCAAACATAGTTGGGGTATCTTGGATTGGGTTGTAAATCAACTTTACAAATCGGACATTGATAATGATCCATAATTTTTAAGTTCTATTCTTTGCGCTCCTGGCCGCTGTGGGTGTTCTTCACCCACAGCCATGCGAAGAACCGCTTGTTGGCCAAGAAGGCCAGCAAGGGTTAGATATTAATAAGCCTGAATTAAAACGTCCGTTGGAATATTCAGCTTGTCGTGCAGCTGCCGGATCATCTCCAGGGATAGTTTTCGCTTTCCACTTAATATTTCGCTTGCTCTACTCTTAAGTCCAACGACTTTCGCTAAATCTGTCTGAGTATAGCCAAGTTGCTCCATTCTGAATTTTATTGCTTCTATTGGGTCAGGTAGGTCAATCGGGAAATGTTCGTTTTCGTACCGGTCAATGAGTATGCCCAATATCTCCAGTTCATCACCTGCCTTAGTCCCTTTTTTAGCGTCAAAAATTAATTCAAGTCTTTCCAATGCCTGTTGGTAGTCCTCCTTATTCTTTATTGGCTTTAAATTCATAGTCATCAAATTTTATTCGCGTCAATCCTTGTCGTATTCTTTATGAGTCCCAACAAATCGTATCCACATCATTTGATATTGGAAATTAATCTTAACGATTAGTCGATAGTTGTTCCCCTTTATGTTGAAAACAACCCGATTGTCCCCAAGAATACTTGCTGTCGGATACTCCTTTTTGATTTCATTCGTGTGTTTCCACGCACATTTTTCGGCTTCCCGATACCAAGATTTAAGTTGTTACTAAAGTTCCCATACTGGGAAGTATTATTTGAATATTATTTTTGATCCCCAAAATAGAAAAATCCCTGCTTCTGCTCTCGGTACGCAGGGGTTTTATTCAAACTTTACAGAAGTCATCGATAGTGAACCACCAATTGGTTGATCATTGAATAGTGTCACACTGTCTTTTTTATCCTTTAACGCCAATGCATAAATCAGGGGCAAATAGTGCTCCACCGTGGGGATTGCCAGTTCAAAAGCACGTCCTTGTTTGTGGAAGTCAACCAGGCTTTGAAAATCTTCATCAAGTATAAACTCCTTCATTTTCTCATTGGCTTCCATGGCCCAATCAAAAGCGTATGGCTCGCCCTGCAACTTATCCCATGCCACCATGCGCAGGTTGTGAACCATGTTCCCACTTCCCACGATCAAAACACCTCTATGCCTGAGCATTTGTAACTCTTGCGCAAGTTCAAAATGATATCGGGCAGGCTTGCGGTAATCCAAACTCATCTGAACCACGGGAATGTCTGCATTTGGATACAAGTGCTTGATCACACTCCAGGCACCATGATCAAGCCCCCAGGTATCATCAAGTTCTATTTGGGCTTTTTGTACCATCTGTTTAGTTTCCCTTGCCAATTCAGGGCTCCCAGGTGCAGGATATTGTACATTGAAAAGCTCTTGTGGAAATCCTCCAAAATCATGTATTGTTCTTGGGTTTTCCATCCCTGTTACAAAAGTGCCACTGGTTTCCCAATGTGCGGAAATGCAAAGAATGGCCTTCGGCTTTTGAATCTCCCTGCCTACCGTTCTAAACCCTTTGACAAATTGATTTTCTTCGATGGCATTCATGGGACTTCCATGCCCCAGGAACAGCACTGGCATTCGTTCTGTGTAGCCCATGGTTTGATTGAGTTTATTTAATGACTCTATCCTCATGGCTGCAGCTTTACCTAATTAATTTAAGGAATCCCATTCTTTCCTGGTAGCCTTCGATTTTTGGTATTCCATCACCATGAGCCATTTACCATCTGGCTTGACAAGTAAGGCCTCAAAGTGTACGTAAGCATCGGCCACAGACTTGCCATCGCTATCCACAGAGGTATAGTGAAAGATTCCCGTCTCGTGTGCACTGGTCTCACTGCCTATCCGTTGCGAGAATCTGAACTCTACGCTATTGGTTCTTTTGCCATTCTGCACATCGGTGAAGTCATGCTTCCAATCTGCCAGTGCAGTGCTAATGGACTTGGATGCTTTATTTTCTGAGGTAGTAAAGACCACTACTGCATCTTCATGATAGGTCGCTTTGTATCCTTCAAAGTCCCCTTCACGGACTGTACGAGAAACTTCCCTCCAGAAGCGATCCAGTTCGGCCTCCCTGGTCGAATCATTAAGATATTCTGATGAAGTGGTGATGTAAGCTTTATTACCAGATGCACTTGCCGCTTCAAAAGTTGCAGTAAGGGTAATCAGGGAAACGAGAATGATTTTATTCATATTCTTTCATTTTAAAAGTTATCCTGCTTGTGTGTGATAGTGAAAACTCACTGCGTTTTGGCTTGGACCACTGCGTTACCATCTAAATATCTCCCAAATGCATGGCACGGTTGATGTGTAGCGCGCATGCCAACACCCAGCATAATATTGATCCTTCGATGATTCTCTGGGATAAACCTGCGAATTCACTTAGCGGATTGGAAAACAATATACTGATAAATAGTATTGAAAGTAGTCCCGTTGTATATGCCAGGGACGACAACGCTCTTGCTTCCTTCCTCACTCCTATCCCAATCAAGATTAATCCTATCGGGGTAAATAAATAGGTCAACAGGCCTACTGTACTATGTATGACTTGGGAAATGCTCGGGTCTATAAATTCCTTATTGCATCCCTTGTCGCAAGGAAAAATACTAACAACAATTGTCGCAACACCATAAAAAAGGCCGAGTCCCCAAAAACCCAGCTTTGTATGATTTGACTTTCTAAAATTGCCAATTGCCGAGAATGCAAACACAGTTAGGCAAATGCCGCTGGGTAAATATCCAAAGAACCTCAAAAGTCTTCCATATGGGGTGTCTATCGAGTAAGACTCACTTATGAGTTGCGAAACATGGCTGTAGCCTGGTGATTGAAGAGCAGCTAGAATACTGGTAACAACAAAAAGTATTACTCCTAAAATACCAGTCCAAGTAGTTATATGTCTATTCATTTTTTTTGTTGCCTGCTCAGCGGTCTATCTCCAAGAGGACACTACTATAGTTGGATGCCCCCTGCGGCATGCTGATGGCTCTTTGGTGAAAGGATAGCACCCATTTTAAGAGCCTTCAATTCCGTACATGTCTGTAGCTAGTGTTTTAGGCCTTATCACCTTTAATCATCCACCGCCTGCCCCACTAGCTGTCGGAATTTCCAACCCGTATTATCAGTATCACTACCCTGCGTTTGTTTAAATAAAATACCGATAATGTTTTCCTTTGGGTCCGCAAAATATTGGGTGTTGAAGTACCCACCCCAGCTAAATGTTCCCGTACTTCCCCGGCCTCCTTGTCCTTGTCCTTTTTCATCGAGCACACCAAATGCCAAACCGTAGTATGATCCTGAGTCTCCCATTAGATCACCAATTTGGTTAGCCATCATAAATTGAATGGTAGTCCTGCTTAGTAAGCGAACACCATTTAGTTCACCACTATTTAAATACATTTGTAAAAAAGTGGCGTAGTCTTTTGCTGTGCTGGAGAGCCCCGCCCCTCCGGAGAAAAATGTTTTTGCACCACTTATTGGATAATCCGGATCATAAAATGTTGTAGGGTATTTTATCCAGGCTCCATTCTCTTTCTTCTGAATTGACACCAGTCTTTTATGCTTTGCTTCTGGTAAGTAAAACCAGGTATCATTCATTCCAAGTGGATTGAATATCCGCGTTCTAAGAAACTCATCAAATGGTATACCGGATATTATTTCAATGAAATAGCCCAATACATCAAGTCCTTCACTGTAGGTAAATTTTTCGCCTGGATTATGGTGTAACGGAAGTTTTGCCAGCTTTTTTACACTCTCTCCTATGCTTATGTTTTCTGTGGTGAATAAATCCGTGATCCCCGCATCTTTATATATTTTCTTGAACCGCTCATCTCCGTCTATTACACCATATCCGATTCCTGAGGTATGGGTGATGAGATGTCTAATGGTAATAGCTTTGTCAGCAGGTTTGGTGCGATACGTTCCGTTCTCAAATAAAGTGTCGAGTACTTGAGCATCTTTAAACTCCGGAATATACTTCGAAATAGGATCATCCATCCTGAACCTACCTTCTTCCCAAAGCATCATTACTGCGGTTGATGTAATTGCCTTTGTTTGAGAAGCAATTCGGAAAATATCATCTCGTTTTAAAACTCTTCCTGATTCATTGTCCGCTTTACCGAATGCTTTGTAGTACACAATTTTTCCATTTCTAGCTACCAAAGCCACAATGCCGGGAACTTGAGATTCTTCCAAAGCCTCCTTACACATGGTGTCTATCCTTGCCAACCTTTCTTCGGACACCCCCACACTAGCAGCCGAAACCTCCGTAAGCATTGGAGATATTTTTATTGATTTTGTTTGGGCAAAAATTACCAGGGTGCAACACGTGAAGATAAGAGCCAGTGTGTTTTTCATAGATGAGTTAATTATCGAACATGTAATTGATGAGCTATCATGTTTCCTATTTCTTCGATACTTCTGAAACTACCTTTAAACAAAATGTAATGTCAAGAGGGTCTTGAATCATAAGCAATATTTGTTCACCTCTGGAATCCAATACTGTAAATCCCCAAGGATTAATTTTATCAGGCAATTCCAGGGAGAACTCCTGCACAAACATACATGCTGCTAAGAATGCGCCTAAGGGTGATGGATGACTACCATCTGAGAGGAATAAATCTATATCAGGTCTTAGTTTTTGTGCCAATGCCCAGGCTTCACCAACATTTACTATACCGCCATCATTTTCCAGAGCAGCTTGTGTATAAACTTTCGTTATAGTCTCCTGAAACTGTGGCACTTTCTGTCGAGCCCAAGTTGAATAGAAGTATGGCCTAGCCCCATGCTCCTTACTAAAGTCACTAAGTTTCTTTGAATAGATAAGGAAACTATCTGCTTGTTCAATTGTGCCCATACTTTGTTCCTGGAGGACAACAATATCAAAATTGCCATTCTTTATCAGCTCTTTAGTCTTCAGTCCTTTTTCACCTTTCCAATGATCACTCAATCTTGCGCCTCCTACCGTACTTTTTGCGGTCATAAGCTTGGTTTGTGTACTGTCTGAAAGAATGGAAACCACGTGAGGAATATTTGAAACATAGGTGTAGCTATTTCCAACGAATAGGATGTTCAAAGTATCCCTTTTGTTTTGCGCTAAACATCCATGCTCAGCACCAATAAGAAGTAAAAGCGTCAGACAATATTTTAATAATTTCATAAATCGATTTTAGCGGTCAATTGAGTCAAGCAATTGGATATGCCACGTATGCCTGATCTAACCCTTATCTTTCCTAAAGCAATTGCCGTAATCCAATTTAGCGCTTTTCTAAATGATATTGAAGTAGGCTTGTACAATGTGCCTCTTTTGCGATTCTTTGATTGAAGGACAGGCTTACCATTTTTTGGTCGCGTTCCTTCTCACTCCCTCCTAAATTCTCAACCGTCAGCGACAACTTCGTCAGACGGAATAGCCTCACGCTTCTTAGTCTTATTTACGATTAATATCACTATTCCCGTCAATATGAATGGAATGCTTAGTAGTTGTCCCATGTTTAAAATCATTCCTTCCTCAAATTGCACCTGATCAAGCTTGAAGAACTCATCAACAAATCTTAAACTAAAAAGCACGATTAAGGACCAACCAAAAAGAAATCCATCTTTCAATTTGTCACCCTGCCTGGACCAAAGCCAAAACAAGACCACAAACCAAATAAAGTAGTGGATGGCTTCGTATAGTTGAGCAGGATGTCTCGGCACATCATCTTTCATCGTAAAAATGAACCCCCATGGTAGATTGGTCGGGATCCCAATCATTTCTGAATTCATCAAATTTCCTATTCTTATCATGCAAAAGGTGAAGGACGCCACTATTGAAATTCTGTCGAGCGCCCAGAAATAATTGACATTTGTCTTCCTGGCGAATAAGTATAAGGCTAGCAGGATACCTATCACTCCACCGTGGCTCGCAAGTCCACCCTCCCATACCATGAATATCTTCTGAGGATTTTGAAAATAATGTACGGGGTCATAAAATAGTACGTGCCCCAACCGTGCTCCCACAATTGTTGCGACCACCATATAGATCGTCAACGTGTCTACCTCAGAGACTGGTCGTCCCTCCTTTTTATAAATGTGATTCATTATCTGTTGACTAATCAGAAATGCTGAGGCGAACAGCAGTCCATACCACCTCACCGGGTGATTGATAAATGGGATGGTAAAAATGTCCGGGTCTACGTCCCAGGTTATATAAGTCAGTAGGTTCAGTAAACTCATTCGTGTCGTTTTGTACTTCTATATAGTTAATCTCCTTGCCAACAACCCCTGTGGAAATAATAATCAGATAAAACAGCATGTCCGACATGTCTTTGATGCCGTCATATCCTTCTTTAGGCTTTCACTAAAACAATATAAGTAAAATCCTTAAGCACCAGTGACCGACATTATCACCGATCGCTTCATTCATGATAACCAGATTCACAAATTAACGTAACTTAGTGATGGAGGAGCAGATAGCTACCCCACCGCGAAGGCGGTATCGAGCCATAATCACATGACACCCGGAACACTCATAGGAATTATTGGAGCCTGCCAGGGCATACTGTTGGCTTCTACCATCTTGTTCCTGAGACGAGGTCCACAGCGCGCCAACTTGTTTCTTGGTTTGCTGATCCTGACTTTCTCATTTTATGTATTAGAGTTCGCACTGTACTGGACGAACTTCTTCTACGAATACCCCATCTTCATTTTCGCCACCGTCAGTTTTCCATTGTTGTTTGGCCCCCTGCTCTATTTTTATGCGCGGGAATTGTCCAAGCTTCAACAGCGCGTCACCATCAAAGCAGCCGCACATCTTATTCCCTTTGCACTGTACATTCTATACCTGCTACCGGAGTACTTGAGTGGGCCTGAAGCACGGCTGGACATATTTACGAATTCAATTAGATCCGGTGAACCAAACTTCGACACTACCTTCTACCTGATCAAGGTAATTAGGGTAGTGCAACTTCTCATTTATCTTGGCCTCACCATTAGGCTGGTTCAAAATCGCGCCACGTACAAAGGGATGCACCTGAAATGGATGAAACTGTTGGTAATCGGATTCCTTTTCTTTGCCTCGGTAGACGCCCTTCATGGCTATCAGCTCTACTTTTCAGGATATCAAAATATAAACCTGCTCGGCAATCTACTCTTTGTTGTAGGAGCCACACTCATCTATTTCATTGGTTACAAGGCATGGGCAAAACCTGAGCTGATTGTAGGCAATCTTACACGGGGGGATAGGGCTTATAGCAGTTCGCAGCTATCGAGGACTGAGGCACTGGCGCTGCAGGAGAAGTTAAAAGTACTGGTCAAGCTGGACCAGGTCTTCCTTGAAGATACGCTTAGCCTTCCTTCACTGGCCAAAAAGGTTGGCACCTCCACCCATGTGCTCTCTCAAGTACTCAATGACCAGATGGGCATGAGTTTTTTCGACTTCATAAATAGCCACCGCATCGAAGAAGCGAAGCAAAGACTGCTGAATCCAAAGTACAACCACCTCTCCATTGTGGGCATCGCTTATGAGGTAGGATTCAAAAACAAAGCCTCCTTTAACCTGGCCTTTAACAAATTTGTGGGCACGACACCCTCCAAATTTAGGGAGAAGCATCTCGCTCAGTAGTCAATCCTTATCAATCCATACGTATAGTACGATCAAAAGCGGGCCCCATTCACATGAGTTAATGCAATTTGCAGCGATGTATAACCAAACACACTGTCTGTATGAAATTTCTATTCGTCCTGGTTTTCGCACTTTCCATCTCAGGTCTTTCTGCGCAATCAAAAGTCACTAATACCGTGGAAACACTTCCGCTCTCCGAACCTATCCCTGGCATGGGGAGGCTGGGAGGTGTAGCGGTAGATCAACTGGGAATCATCTATGTAGCAGACTTTCGCGACAAGGTTTGGAAGATCACTCCCACAGGCGAGCGAACTTTATTCGCGGATGAACTATACGGTGCCTCCGGCAACGCCATTGATGAAAAAGGCAACCTGTTACAATCAAACTTTATTGGTAATTCGCTCGTGCGTATTGACCGAAGTGGGAAAAGTGAATTGGTGACAGACCAAAACCTGAATGGACCTGTAGGCGTGGCCACAGACGCGGAAGGAAACATATTCGTATGCAACTGTTCTGGTAACACCATTGCCAAGATCACCAAAGACGGTACTTCAAGTATCTTCTCGACCAGCGACCTTTTCAATTGTCCCAATGGAATTACGCTGGGGCCAAAGAATGAACTTTATGTCACCAACTTTCAAAACGACATCATCGTCAAGGTGGACTCGCAAGGGAAGGCTACCAACTTCGCCACGGTGCCGGGTGCGCAAGGCATCGCGCATATCGTGTATAGCAAAGAAAATTTTTACGTCACGAAGATTAAGACGAACACAGTGCATCGCGTGACTCCCAATGGGGAGAGTTTCCTGCTGGGAGGAAGCTTTACCGCACGGGGAAACAAAGATGGCGAAGCACTGGCAGCTACCTTTGCCCAACCCAACGGCATCGCCAAGGATCCCTTTGGGGAGCTGTACGTGAATACCCTTGACGGGGAATGGATTGTGAATGGTCCCGGCCAACCCGGTCACATTGAAATTAGGAAAATTGACATTAAGACCATCACGGAGATATTTGATGCCACGCTGGAAGCAGAAGGATTGGAGGCAGCAGTAGAAAGTTATTGGGCTTATCGAAAGGATCCCTCCCATCAGCATGAAGATACTGGCGTGGAAACAGGTACCTACGGATGGCAACTCATGGTGCAACGGAAAATAAAAGAATCAATCAGAGTTTTTAGTTTGTTATCAGAGACCTATCCCGATCGGTGGAGACCCTATTACTATCTCGGGCAAGTGCATGCGATCATAGGACAGAATGATCAGGCTGTTGCCTATTACAAAACTGCACTGGAGAAAGACCCTGGCAATGCATCCGTGCAGACGAACCTTGACGCACTACTAAAGCAATAGGCAATGCAAATGAAAACGATGTGGTTCGTGCTGCTGACTTCGTTGGCAATCTCAACTGAAACTAATGCGCAATTCGAAACTTTAAAGTCGGCAGCGGAAGAGGGATACATCGACAACAATGGCGTAAAGATTCACTACCTCTCGTGGGGCGAAGGGCCGTTAGTAGTGATGCTTCACGGCTTCCCCGACTTCTGGTATTCTTGGCGCTACATTATCCCCACCCTTTCTGGCACGCATCAGGTCGTAGCCATTGACTTGCGAGGCTATAACCTCAGCGACAAACCTGAAGGTGTGGATGCCTATCGCATGCAAACTTTGACAAGCGATCTGATAGCTGTGATTGATCACTTCAAAGCACTGAAAGCGATACTTATTGCCAATGATTGGGGTGGCGCCATTGCATGGAATGTGGCACTTTACAATCCGGATAGGGTGGACAAACTGATCGCGTGCAACATCCCCTTCCCCGCCAACATAGGGAAGTACTTGGCTAGTCACCCCGAAACAGGACAGTATGCCAGAGATTTTCAGAACGACAAATCAAGCCCGTCACCCGAATCGTTAGCTGCTGTGTTGCCGGAAGAAAGTCAGCGCAAGTATTATCTGGAAGCTTTCCGCAAGTCGAACATTGAAGCCATGCTCAACTATTACAAAGCGAGCTATCCTTCATCAAGTAGCTCAAACAACTCAGCATCTGCAAGTACTCTACCCAATGTACAATGTCCTGTGCTGATGATCTATGGTTTGAAAGACAAGGCCCTTCCCCCCGGCATGCTCAACGACACCTGGGACAGAATGGACAACAACCTCACCATCCACACCATTCCAGATGGAAGCCATTTTATTCAGCAAGAAAAACCTGATGAGGTTAACAGAGTGATTAGGATGTGGTTGGGATTGAAGTAATAAGTTGAACTTGACAATAGACTTAAGCCAAAGCTGGCAAAGCGGTTGCATCAAAAACTTATCTTCAATTTTTCATCTACTTCAACTTTATTTATTGTTCTAAAAACAAAGAAGGCAATTATCAGAAGTGGTAGAAATAGGATTAGTGGAGCAATGGACGCACCTCCTTGGTCTGGTAATGCATCACTTATTTTACTTTGAAGCCCAGGCAGTGTTTGCAGGGAAAGAAAAAAATTAATCAAACCGTGCGTAAATGCCAAGGGAATAAGCTTGTTAGTTTTGATAACCAACACCCCAAAGAAGAACCCAATAAAGGAGGCAAATATTACCTGAATAAGCACTGGCGCAATCTCCCCACTCTTTATGAAGTTGACAAAATGGAACAAGCCAAATAACAACGCTGGAATAAATATCCCTATCAATAGACCTCCCTTACGGGTTATGAATTTTTTTAAGAACAGCGACTGTAATATTCCTCTAAACAAAAATTCTTCCGCAAAACCAACCGCCAAGCAACCAAGAAGTAATACCAACAAGTTGGCTGCCTGAATTTGTAATAGATCCTTTGAGGCTATTGTAGCAATACCTACAATGAATAGGTACACAGGAACAACATTTAAATATTTATACTTCCAAGGGTAGGTTCCCGACAGCCCTGCGATTGCAAATACATTTAGCTTCTTCAATACTACTAGACTCAGCGCAGCAAGTAGGCCCATCTTGAAAAACACTCCAATGTACTCTGCCTGAAATTCAGAGAAGCCTAAACCTTGTAGGGAGCCTTCTATGGGCAATAGCATGACTAGTCCCAAGACAATCATTGTAATGACCGCTATCCAAAATGGTGATGCATTTCTAATCATTTCCATAAGTTCCCATATTATTCGAGCCCTGACATTAGCATCACTGACGATGAAAAGCGCCATGGTATCTTGCAGCAATTACGTACAATTATGCGAACAACATGTTACTACTTCACCATCGCTGATAATCAAGTAGTTAATTGAGAAATAAGTAAGCATTAACAGAACGGTGTGATTGATTTGCCCTTATACGATACGAGTATGGGTAAAATGTAAAAGTCGTATAGGAGAATTGGCATTTTCTTAGTGATGATGTTAGTATTGCGTGCCAAAGAAGTTGGTAGCTATATCACTTATCAGCTTTGGCCTTTCACCAAAAACATCATGAGAGGTATCTGGCAATATACAGAGTTCACTCCCCTTGATTAACTGATGCATTTCAACGGTGTGGTCAATTTTTATTACGTCACGATCACCCGCCACTATCATCACAGGTATCTTTATTTCTCCTAGCAATTCTTCCGGAAAGCAATACGCCTGATCCCACATAACCATTCTTTCATTGATGGTCTTTCTCCAGTTCTTTTTATTCATCGCAGAAAAGTATTCATCCACCCATTTCTGGGATTCAGGCTCTGGTTGGTAGTCTGGCGGAAGCAATTGTAGTGGTCCTTTGACAGAGTCACTTGAGACATATCCACTTTTGGTGTAGTTAGCACCTACTGCGATAATTCGTTTGACGATGTCTGGTCGCTTTGCAGCCAGAATCAACGCTGCAATACCTCCGTCACTCCAACCCATCACGTAGGCACTGTCAACCTTTAGATGGTCCACCAGCTTTATAACATACTGTGCCAGCAGGTCGTAAGTCATGGTGTCCAGTGCTTCAGATCTTCCTTGTCCGGGATCATCAGGTGCGATCACCCTGAAGTGCTTTGCTAACTCCGGAATGCATAAAGAAAAGTCCTTGATACTTTTTAGGCCACCTTCAAGAAGTATTACGGGCATTCCTGTTCCGTATTCTTCGTAGTATATTTTTTTATCAAAAATACTGACATACTTCCCATTGTTTGAGCCATAAGGAATTTGCTCTTGCCCATAACAATCGAGTGACCCGAGGAGAATTGAAACAAGAAGCGTAATGAAATAGGTCTTCACAAAAACCTGCATTAATACTTCTGCTTAAGGTCTTCCCAGCTTGTTAGGTTCTTGTCTTCTTCAGATTCATCGTAAGAGGCGTACACCTCCTTCTTTAGCTCATCCGATAGAGTCTTCCAAATTTGGCCTCGATCAGTGCTTTCGCTCTGCTTCAAAAAATCATATACCGCCCTAAGTAATTGCTCGTCTTCAATTTTGGTCAGCATTTTATGCAGGTTGGCCTTCAGTTCAATGGTTCCCATTTGGTGAAAAATTTACAGGTAAGTTAAGGAATTCACTAATGAATTTCAACATCCAATTAATGGCTCGATCGGTGACAACACCGGCCGAAACTTGGGAAAGACCTAAAGCCAGCGATCTATCTTGGATACTGCTTCTTGTAAGTCAGTTTGAAGAGGATAAGCAACGCGCTGAGGAAGCAGATGAATCCGTTTGCAAGAATCACCGGCCAAAGGTCTAGCGCTATCCCATACACCAACCACACGATGGTGCTTGTAAAAACTATCAGCATCATTGTCATGCTGAGGTCACCCACACTTTTGCTCTTCCAGGTCTTGTACACCTGCGGTACAAAAGTGATACTGCTTAGTAACGCGCCCGTGTGGCCAACCATTTCGATCCAATTCATAGTAAGAATTTATCCGGGAAAGATAGGATTTACTCACACCTATCTGGTAAAAAGAGAATGATTTTCTTTTCAGGGCTTGGGCGCTCGCCTGGCTTATTGAAAGACGGCAGACTTCAGTGGCTGCGATTCCCGTTGCGCTTCTTGCTCGCAAATGATCTTGAGGTTGTCCAATTGCTCTCTAATGCCTTCACTCATTTTTTTCAAGATCAGCGGCTTAATCATCCATCCTACTATCGGCAAAGGGGTCACATGAATCTCCGCTTTTACGATTGATTCATTTGGCGTTTCCCCAGCACTCACCACAAAATATATGGCGAGTTCCTTCGCGATCTTACTCCCAAGCACACGCTCCCCATACACGAGCGCATTGATCTGGCGCGTTTCCGCAATAGTTTCAAATTGAATCAAAGTATCGTCTTGTAATATACAGTCATGACGTGCGCCTTTTCGGTTGACCCTGCTTTTGTCATACATAATCTTCTTAGTTCCCTTGTTCCAAAGCGCCCGATTATCAAAGCTCAAAATCATAGAAAATACCTTCTCCTTGTGCACACCGATCTTTACTTCCACCACCCGCGGCTGCGCAACCTTTAGCGGTGGAGTTAGGGTCACTTTTGGCGCTTTAACTTTGGACTTCAGTGGTGTCAATGGTGCATATCGATAAACCGAATTCCCGTCCGGAACAGCGGCCTCAATCAACTCTGGCCAGGCATCACTCCAATTTGCAATATCCTTTTGATAGAAGCGCGCAAGTTCATCGGACATCAAAAGGTATTCATTCTCTGGAATGTTATTCTTGAGCATACGATGCACCCTCACGAGGTCGGCACCGTAAGGTTTTTGCCGTTTATGCACATGCGTGAATCCGATCTCACCGATGTGAGATATCACTTTCAAAGTAAGGTTAATGGTATTGGTGCAAGCGCCACAAGTACATATCCTAAGACTCTCAAACTTCTTGATGCGCTCATGAAAATCGATGAAGGTACTTTCTACTTGTTTTACTAAATCACTATAAGAAGGAATGGACCTATGCTTATAGAACAGTACCGCATCGCCTTCCACTTCGCTGACCTCAAGGCCCAGCGTATTAGACTCAATGATCCCTTCCAACAACTCTGAGATGATGTGTTGGCCGTGTTCAATTTCTGTGGAATTCACAAATTCGGTGAATCCGGAAATGTCGGGGATGAATAAAAAAGATTGCTTAGCCAAAAGGGTTGAATTTAATAGGGGCGTAACTCCCCTACTAACGTGTGATCTTAAATAAGAGTTCGGCTGTTTTACAGTGCTACAACTTAAATTGTATTGCCTCCAGCTTGCTTTCCAGCTCTGTGGCTTCCGTGATGGTGAGTCTATTAATGGGGGGCCTCACATTGAGCCACTCGTCATTGTTCATCCATTTGGCAAACATGTACTTTACCCCAGAAATGAAAGAGGGGCCTTCAAAGGCAAGTCTTGCAGCAGTGAGCTTGTCTTGCATGGCCACTGCTTCCTTCTTGTCTTTGTTTTGATAGACGGCAGCTGCCAACTTGCCGGTGGCATTGGTGGTCGCACTTATACACCCTGCCCCACCGATCCTTAGAATATCCAACAAATACTTTTCCGTTCCCGCGTAGATCTTAAATCCTGGAAGTGCTTCGCAAATTGCCTTCATACCCTCCCAGTCTCCGCTCGAGTCTTTCATGCCCACCACAATACCATTGTGTTCCTTCGCCAACCTTCGCACCAGCGACAAGGTAAAAGGCACTGAAGTCATTTTTGGAAAGTGATATAGGTAGATCTTCAGGTTCTTGTCATCCACTCCGTTGATCACCTGCCCGAAGTAATTCGCAAGTCCGTCTTCGGACAATCCTTTGTAATAAAATGGCGGCAACATCAACACACCACCTACCTTCTTGCTCACCGCATGTTTGGTCAGTTCGATGGTATCGGTCATGGCGCAACACCCTGTCCCAACAATTAGTTTTTGTGCAGGTATGCCATTGGCCACCACATAGTCGATTACTTCTTTTCGTTCAGCTACACTGAAGGAGTTGGCTTCACCCGTAGTACCAAGCAGGCAAATTCCATCATTACCATTTTCGAGCAGCCATTTGCAATGGGCCACCAATGCCTCAAGGTCTACCCTATAATCTTTTTTAAGTGGTGTGATGGATGCGGCAAAGACGCCATTGGGAAGTGTTGAATCAAAGTTGTACATATATTTCTAAAAGCCAGCTAAGTTATTTCTTATTGGAATGTGATTACTTCATGATCTCTTTCAATGCCGCAGCAAGGCTGTTCACGTAGTTGGGATTGCTGCTCTCCCCCATTAGTCCTATACGCCAGATTTGTCCTGCGAACTTTCCAAGCCCGCCTCCCACTTCTATGTTGTAGTCGTTGAGCAATTGACTGCGGACGGTTGCGTCATCGATACCCGAAGGAAGCTTTACAGAATTGAGCATAGGTAACCTAAAGCCTTCCTTTACTACGAACTCAAACCCCAAAGGCTCCAATGCTTCTTTTAAAAGCAAGTGATTACGCACGTGTCTCTCAAAGCGCTTTTCCAGCCCTTCTTCTAACACTAATCTATAGGCCTCTCTCAATCCGTACATAGCAGAGACCGGAGCAGTATGATGATAAGCGCGCTTCGCTCCTGCCCAATAGTTTTTCACCATGGAAAGGTCAAGGAACCAACTTTGCACTTTTGTTTTTCTTTCGTCCAATGCTTTGACGGCACGATCACTAAAGGAAACTGGGGATAGCCCGGGAGCGGCACTGATACATTTTTGTGTACCCGAATAGATGGCATCAATTCCCCATTCGTCAACTTTCAATTGCGTGCCACAATACGAAGTCACGGCATCGACTACAAACAATGCACCGGCATCGTGCACCATTTTACTGATCTCCTGCAGCGGCTGAAGCACGCCAGTGGAAGTTTCGGCATGCACAATCGCTACGATCTTGGGTTTGCATTTTTGTAGTGCCTCCTTGACTTGGGCTGGATCGATAGGTGTTCCCCACTCAGCTTCTACCTTTGTAACCTTGGCACCACAGCGTTCGGCAATGTCTGCCATCCTGCCACCAAAAACACCATGAATACAGATCAAAGCTTCGTCACCAGGCTCCAGCAGGTTGACCAGACAAGTCTCCATACCCGCACTACCGGGTGCAGAAACCACAAAGGTCAAGTTGTTCTTTGTTTGAAACGTTTCCTGCGCCATTTGTTTGATCTCATCCATGATCTGGACGAATTCAGGATCTAAATGACCTATCAACGGAGTGGCCATGGCTTGCAAAACTCGTGGATGCACATCGCTTGGTCCGGGACCTAATAATATTCTTCGGCTAGTTCTTAACTGATCTTTATGAGACATCTTGTATTTATAATATCGTCTGTTCTTCCTTAATTTATTGGTTATTAGTCATTAGGCATTGGGCATTAGGCATCTGGCAATAGGGATTGGCTTCTTGCATGTTATGTCAACTATTTCTCCCCAGGGCGATAAGTGCGCTCGGCATTTTTCTCCACGTCCTCTCTATAAAATAACACGTCTTTGAATTCCCCTTTGCTGTACATTTCTGCCTGATCATCAAAGTGAGGTGAGTTTGGATCACTACTTTGACCACCGGATAGTATTGACTTAGCTTTCAGTGGTTTACCAAACTCCACCAAAGCCACAAAACTGTTACCTCCAGTGCCATACCACTTCTTTGTGTTGGGGTAAGACCGCGCTCCATAACTTGCCAACGATCCCCAGAGCGAGGAGGCAAAGCCCACAGGAATACTGGGTTTGGTGTCGTCAAATGTCTCTACTATGTTGCTTGTAAGCCTCTGGAACCTGTTGATCTCGCCCCACGGTGTTTTCCAGGTTCCAAAGTCATTTTCAAGGGTATCAATGGCGCGCTGAAAGGCCTCGAGTTTCTGCTTATCGCTGGTACTATTTATCATGTGGTCTACCATGGCGATCGGATCATACCTAGGCGGCATATTATCAATGGCTGCTTTGCGAAGTTCTATTCCGTAATACATCGCCAGCGAGGTAGCTATGGAGGACTCCGCATAGCGCAAATCCCAATCCTTCATCACTTTGTAAGGTTCGCTCAGTTTTGAATCAGCAGATGCACTCTTCTCATATGACTTTATTAAGGAAGGAATAAGCTTTTCAAAACCGGGCAGATACGGGTCGTATGCTGCATCTCTCAATGAACTTAAAGTAAAACTTGATGAGTCTTTTAGCACACGGACTGCATGTATCCCTCTAAAGTTTTCTTCATCCGGTGCCATGTAGAAGGGGTAATCTTCTGCTTTTGGGCTAGCCTCTCCCGATACCGTGAAAGGTGTTGCATTGCAATTCTGAATCCAACCCGTTTCTGGATTTAAGATCTTGACTTGCTCATCCACAGAATGTAAGCCCTTCCAATCTGTCTCAGGGTTACTACCATCTACCGGATTGAGCCAATCGAACTTGGGATCGCGAATGGGAATAAAATTGCCATGATAGTAGGCAATATTTCCCTCATCATCCGCATAAACGGTGTTGTTGGAACTGTTTGTATTCAGCTTCATGGTCTCATTAAACGCTTCGTAACCATTCGCCTTCGTTCTCATATATGACTGAGTCAGTGCTTTTAACGGCTCATTCATCAAACTAATGCTTATCCACTTGCCCTCACGTGTGGCTATCACCGGACCGTGGTGTGTTCGGTAGGTTTCGAAGGTTTCCCTCTTCATTTCTGCACCGTCTTTGTACGAAAGCGTGATAGGCTCCGGTGCCATAAACCTAAGCTCTTCACCATACTTGTAGAACATGCTGTCGCCTTTGGCCACGATAGCCTCCGCATACTCATCAATGGCATCTGCCCTGCTGGAAGTATGCATCCACCCACAGTGCTCGTTGAAGCCCTGGTAAATAAAAAACTGGCCCCAGGTCACCGCTCCATAGGCGTCCAATCCTTCTTCGCTCACCATGTGTACTTCTGAACGGAAATAGAACGAGGTGTGTGGATTGATAAGGAATAATGCGTTGCCGCTGGCACTCTTGCTTGGCGCTATGGCAAAGCCGTTGGAGCCTGTGGGTTCTTTTTCATACTCAGCCAAAGGATCCATCGCAGCGATCGGTGATCCATCCCCATAAAATTCTTCCAAGTCATTAAGCGAAACTGTTTCAATGTCACCCCCAATGCTTCCCTCACTAAACATGAATGGCATCCATGGTTCGAAACGAGTAATAAGTTTCGGTTTTACCTCTGGGTGCTTATGTAAGTAGTAATTAGCTCCATCGGCAAATGCGACACAGAGTTTCTTCAGCCACTCCGGGCTTTGATTGTATATAAGCTTCGCTTCAGTAGTATCTATAAACAAGTGCATGCGCAAGTCAGCATACAAGCTCTTCGCTCCTTCCACTTCTGCCATCCTGCCCATGGCGTTGATATAGTTCACCTCTACCCTGTTGAAGTCGTCTTCGCATTGGGCATAGAGTAAGCCAAACACCGCATCGGCATCGGTCTTTCCATAAATGTGTGGTATTCCCCAGTTGTCTCGGATGATGGTAATTCCTTCTGCCTGTTTCTCCCATGAGGCCACCTCACTGGTCGTGCTCGTGCTGCAACTATAAAAGAGAACGGCAATTGTTAATAGTATTCCAATGCGCATAATGTAGATGGTAGTCTAAGTTGCAATTTATACTTAATATCCGCTGTTGCAATGTCATTTGTGGTGGATGGAAGCCCACTTGGGAGGTTGTCAATACGTCTGGTTTTTTTGGCTCCGGCTCCGTATTTGAATACTTTTGTACCCGATTTATAACCAAACAATATTTAATGAAGACAGCAGAGATAAAAACCAATAAAGGCACGATGAAAGTGGAGTTTTATGAGAAGGACGCTCCCAACACCGTGAAGAATTTTACTGACCTGGCAGAGAAAGGGTTTTATGACGGACTCACCTTTCATCGGGTGATTCCCAACTTCGTGGTGCAAGGTGGCTGTCCCAATGGCATCGGCAATGGTGGCCCGGGATATCAGATCGACTGTGAGTTGGATGGCGAAAATCAGTATCACGATCGTGGTGTGTTGTCGATGGCACATGCCGGAAGAAACACTGGTGGATCTCAGTTCTTTATTTGCCATGGGCGAGACAACACCAAACACCTGGATCGCAATCATACATGCTTTGGCAAAGTGGTAGATGGCTTGGATGTTATCGATCAGATCAAAGAAGGTGATGTGATGGAAAAGATCACCGTAAGCGTAACAAAGTAATCGTATGAAATATTACCATTGGACAATTGTTGCATGCGCGCTAGCTTCATGCGCTACAAAAGAGCAACCGCAGGAAGATCGCTTCGAACAATTGTTCAGTGGTGAATTAAAAGTGTTTGATCTCACGCATGTGATCAGCGAGACCAGTCCCTATTGGCCAGACCCCGCGGGTCATCCCTTTGACTACGATACCATTTTTGCACAAGCCAGCGGTGCTCCCGGCATGGGCAAGTATGCCACACCCGAGCACTTTGGTACACATCTCGATGCACCGATACATTCTGCAGACGGCCAGCCTTCCGTAGATGCGCTCACTTCAAACGAATTGTTTGGACCAGCTGCAGTCATTGACGTAAGTGAGCAATGCGCTGCTGATCCAGACTACTTGCTCACGGTAGAGGACATTCAGAATTGGGAAAAACAAAACGGCCCACTTCCCGACCGGGCCATCGTGATCATGGCCACCGGATGGAGTAAGAAGTGGGACGATTACAAAGCGTATAAGAATGAAGATGGAGAAGGTAGAATGCACTTCCCTGGCTTCTCCAAAGAGGCTGCGGAGTTGCTTGTGAATGAGCGAAACATATTAGGCATTGGCATCGATGACTTTAGTGTGGATGCAGCGGTAGCAGATGGCTTCCCGGTGCATGGCATAGTCAATGGTGCCGGAAAATTTCATTTGGAAAACGTGGCCAATGCCCACGAGCTTCCAGCCACTGGGGCTTACCTTATCAATGCGCCCATCAAGCTTGAGGGTGGCTCAGGTGGGCAGGTTCGAATTTTTGCGATTGTTCCTTAGCCCTTCGAACTAAGGACTCACCAAATTGATGGAAAAATTGAAATACAAGGCATTCGCCAGGTCATTTTCCATTATATACAATTGATCACCAAAGAATCCCCTGAAGAAATCTCCATCATCCAGGTTATAGTTCCAGTTGTAACGCACGCCCGCTTGCACACTCAGCCAGATAAAGTCTTTGATAGATCGCTCAAACACCAAACGAATTCGCAACTCACTTCTTCGAAGTTCTGGATCCAGTACTCCACCAACACCCTCTAAGGACGACATCCGATAAGTTTGCCCCTCTAATTCATATCCAAAGAATGCCAGCGTTCTCGCGTCAATCGTTCTTCTTACATGTCCCCTCGCAGGAAACACGGATTCGATACCCCACTTACGGGAAGGAAAGGTGTAATTGTACATGAAGACAGGGAGGTAATTGGGTTCTCCCACCCGGTAAGATCGCGTAAACCCAAAACCATAGAGCAAGCGATCATGCCTTTTCCATCCGTAGATCGCACTCAAAGAGTATCGGGTAAAACTTAGTGGCTGAAAGTCGGGTAAGAAGTAGTCTCCGTTTAAATCAGCCGTCACTTGCGTAAAGAGAAAGTTGGTTTCATTAAATGGCTTGAAGACTGTGGCAGACAGCCCCGTTGTTCTGAGGCCTCTTTGCTGCAGCGACTGGCTGAGGGGATGATCGTCAGCGTTGTCAATCTGATAGAGAGATTCCCCGTAATTCGCACCAATATTTACTAGCACATTGGTCTTTGAGATGATCGGGAAATTAGCAACTATTCGAATGCCCTGTACACTGTTGACCTGTAGGGTAGACATCGGTGCGCTGCCCAGATCGTCAAGGGTCATGTCGTGGCGACCCTGAAAGTCATAGCCGAGGGAAATGAGTTTGTTGGGGCTTTGCCCAAGGACTTTTGAAGTGGCAAATCGCTTACCCCCATCGGCCAGTTCAACCTCATCGTACATGCTAAAGTCTTCCTCTACAAAGGTGGTATCGCTCTCTTGAGCAACAGCCGAAATACTTGATGTGAGCAGTATGAGATACGTAAGGATAGAAAGCACACACCCTTTGATATCAAATTTCGAATGGCCGTTCATCCTACTTGGATTTTAGCATGACCCTCTTCCAAATATCCGTTCTTCCGAACAAGCTAACACCAATGTACCCCCTAACATCCAGGGTGTTGCTGTCAGTCATTTCGATCGTGCACGAATAGGTACTGCCACTTTCCGGATCGTAGATGGTTCCATCTTCCCAGGTATTGTCACCAACAAATATGAAATCTTGAAGCATCCAGTAGCCCAAAAGGCGCTTGGAGCGCAGTGATTCATCGGGGTTGTTTTTGTCCAATTTAGGATTGCCACTTTCATCATTGGGTTCTCGCAACCAGACTATTCTTCCTTTGAATTTGTCACCCGCCTGGTCGATTTTTACTCGAGCCTTGCCGTTTCCTGTTTCCCAAACCCCAACGATGGCTGCCGCACCTTCCTGCGCAATAGCCGGCAATCCAGCCAGCATGCAAAAAACAAATATGGCTACGTGTCTACTCATGAATGTCTAACTTAATATGATGAAAGTATTACTTTCATATAAACGTAATAGAATTTCAATTGTTCTGCAAGGCCTCGCAAGCACAGCGAGATACTTTTTAATAAGAATGGATAGATTCGAATAACTAGAAGGCGGGAAAGATCAAAATGCCGAGCTATGTGGACGCAAGGACTTAAGAAGAATTTCGGCAGCACTCAATCAGCTATATTTTTGACTCGCCCCACCTCCCCCGTTTCTAGCCTTACTTTAATGCCGTGCGGATGGTTGGGGGACTTGGTAAGTATCTTTTCGACCACACCTTTGGTTAGATAGCCAGATCGTTGATCATGTTTTTGCACGATCTCCACCTCGCCTCCAATCTTAATGTTTATGCGTAAAGTGCCGTTCACTTACTTCCACTTGGTGAGTTGGGTATACCCCTGAAGCTTTCCTCCCTTATAAGACTCGGACCTTACTATGGCCACCTTGGGTGCAAGCCACTCCGTGGTAGTGAATTCAAAGTTCATTCCAATTCCCATCTTTGTGTTGATATTGGACTTGCTGGTAATTTTGAAGCACTCAAACGTTCCTGCAGGTGTGGTGATTGACTCCTTACCCACCACCTTTCTGTCCGTAATGTTCACCGTCATGCGCATGGGCATTGGAGCGTCATTGGCTGTGATGGTCACCGATCCATCCTTAAGCGTTTGACCTACACTTAAACCACTGGGCACTTCAAGGTTTTCTGCTTGCACTTGCATGTCATAGCTCTCAAACATCTTCATTTGCTCGTCATTGATGAAGTTTCGCATGTCTACGATCATCGTGCCATTTTCACATTTGAAGTCAAGTTCACCTTGCATGACTTCTTTATCCTTTTTATCGTAAATCACCGAGTGCACTTTGGCCACAAAAGAATTGCTGGAGCTCGAAAACTCGGACACCTTCTGTGTGTTCCGTCCCGTTAGCTTATCCTTGGCATTGTAGCTCTCCAACTCCCACTCACTCCCTTCAGATAGTTGGTAGAATTCATTGCATTGAGCAAAGCCAATGCTAGTTGAAATCAGGGTAATAAAGAGAATGGATAAATAATGCTTAATAGAATTCATGAGTAGATTTTAGTAATGTTTCCGCGACAAGTTCAATTAAATATTGCTTATCGGCTCGTAAGCAAAGGTATCGCTTTTGTTGATGTGCATAAACCTATTTCTACAGTAATGACTGCGAACTGGCACGAATCACCGTTGATTGAACGATGCGCTACTACAACAGCTTACTGATAAGCCTATTATTGTAGATAGAGGGATGTTTTGGTCGCCAGATCCGGTGGTTCAGCGGGCCGGGTGGGTAAGATATAGTATGTGCAGTCAACCACGACTGCACTTAACCGTTAGACGAAGACTGTCGATTGACTTCTTGTGTTACTTCTTCTTGGCCTTCTTCTCAGCCACTTTGCTTTTAATCTTGGCCTTAGCCTCAGACACCTTCTTGCCTACCTTCTTCTTTACTTCCGCAGCTTTTTCTTTTGTGTTCTTAGCGATCTTCTTTCTTGTATTCTTACCGCTGTCTGGCGCAAGCAATATACCTGCAATGGCACCCGCTGCTGCTCCGGCCAATACTCCGCCCGCTACCTTAAGTCCAGTGTTGCTTGATTTCTTACCCTTGGTCGGGACTTTCTTAGCACTTGCCTTCTTCTCTTCTTTCTTTTTTGCTTTCATATAATTTCGTTTGATTATCTAATAATATAAGCAAAATAAAGCAAATTAACAATAGCAATTGAGGGTCAGTCCATCAATTTTTCGAAGTCGAATGTGTAGACCACAAGGCTGTCACTTTCATAGCCTTTGATTGTCCTGCGATATCGCTGAGCAGAATTGAACTCATATTTGACTTCATAGGGATTGCGGTAATCATTGTTTTCAAACACGATCACTTCCTCGCTATGTTCGGTAGCCTTAAAAATCTTCGGATTGGAGTTCTTGATTACACTGAACAAGATAATATCTCCATCCACCTGCTCTATCCGGGTTTTGGCACTGTAGCTGGTATCACCGTCTTCAATATAATAGCCCACCTGCTGCATCCAACCGCCCTCATTGAGCAGCCACTGCTCGTGCAGTTCGCCATCAAATGCTTTGGCTTTCCAGGACCCTTCCAACTTTGGCTCCAGCTTAAGTATATCCTTCTTCTGTCTGGCAGGTTGGCAGGACGAGAGCCATGTCAAAATTAAAAATGACAAAGCGATTGTTACACCAAATGAATCTAACTCCACTCTTTTCATCATGACTTGACCCTTCAAAGTATCGAACTTACGCCTCCATCCAGTTCATATAGCTCCTTCACCTCTTCCTTGGACAATGGCTTACTATATATAGACAGTTCATCCATTAAGCCGATAAAGTTTAAGCCTAAATAGATATTAGACTGATCCAAGTCCCAGGTGAAGGGATCTGGAATGCCCTCCACACTACCCATCGATTGACCATTCAGGTAAAGTGTGGCACTGCTTACCTCCGTGCCCAGCGCGCTGCAGGTGATTGCGATGTGTGTCCAAGTACCTTTAGAGAATGGAGGATTTTTCACCCGGACAAGACGTCTTTCAAACTCCTCCTCATTAGAAGTCTTTAAAGTATCCAGTGACCATACGGCTAAGTCACCAATCACCCCTAGTCTAAAGTCGCGAGGATTTTCATTGGTGAAGTCCACCCAGATGGAAGCATCATTGTAATTGATATCTGTGATTTGGATGGGGTCCGTGTACCCAGGCTCCAAATCGGTGGCAGGATCCAAGCTGAGCCAAAAGGAAATCGTTCCTGACCAACTTTGCCCGTTATAGTTAATGTTGTCTTTGCTTTTGTAATAAATTACTTGCTGGCTTTTTTTTCCAAACTGGAATGCATCACCCTTCTGACCCTGACCTTCCAGAAGTTTATGATCCGCATTGTGCAACCCAGCTTGCGCACTATCCAATGCCTTCCTTGAAGGTGCAGTATACATTTTCGCGTCACCGAGCGCATAGTCGGCATCAGTGCCCCCATCAAACGAGGCGTAGAAGGTAAGCGATTCCTTAAGGCTTGAAGTTTGTTTTGCAGGAGTGCAGCCCCACAGCATCAATAGAAGTCCGCAGGCCAAAACGATGTATTTCGTGATATTCATATCACAAAATTATCAGTTACAAATGGAATTCAAACGATTAATGCCTTTGATACCACCTGAAGGGGCTGGTAAGCCACTTGGAGAGTACTCTTAAAGCACAATCTTGCAATTGCTTGGTCCTCAATGATTCATTAATTTTAAATACTGCACTAAATAGTCTCGCCCCATGACAAAAATCGCTCTTCGTATCAATGGACAGTCCAAGGAAATTGACATAGATCCTCAAATGCCGCTGCTCTGGTCAATCAGAGATTTTGTAGGTCTCACCGGAACAAAATTCGGATGTGGTATTGCACAATGTGGCGCATGCACCGTACATATGGATGGAGTTCCTGTTCGCTCCTGTGTCATTCCTACCTCAGCAGCAGCTGATAAGGAAATCACGACCATTGAGGGTTTGTCCGAAAACAATGATCATCCTGTGCAGCTGGCATGGATCAAAGCGCAAGTACCTCAATGCGGCTATTGTCAATCGGGGCAGATCATGAGTGCCGCGGCACTATTGAAAACGAATCCCAATCCAACAGATGAAGAAATCGATTCTGCCATGAACAATGTGCTTTGCAGGTGCGGTACCTATCCGCGAATCAGGAAAGCGATTAAAGAAGCCTCTAAACTCTAAGACAAGCATATGATCTCCCGTAGAAAATTCATCCAGGTTACTTCCGCTGCCAGTGCCTATCTTATAGTGGGATGCATGTCCGATGCGCAGGGCAATAAAAATGTCTCCACCGGCCTGACTGACGATCCCACAAAGATTGACCTAAATCAATTTATCTCCATTGGTAAAGATGGAAGTATTACGCTCTTCAATCACAGACCTGAAATGGGTCAGGGCACCTACCAATCTATACCTATGATATTGGCAGAAGAACTTGAGGTTTCGATAGACGAAGTGGAAATCAAACAATCTGCTGCAAACCGAGAGATATACGGCAGCCAGATGGTGGTAGGTAGCCGAAGCATTCAGACAGAATTTGAAAAATTAAGAATGATGGGAGCAACTGCAAGAGAGCTCCTCAAACAAGCAGCTTCAAAAAGATGGAAAGTGGACGTCAACAATTGTAAAGCTGTCAATGGCACCGTGGTGGCGCCATCAGGCGACATCTTGAAATATGGCGAGCTGGTTGAGGATGCTGGTAAACTTCAGGTTTCTCAAGATCCAAAACTGAAAGTGCCTTCAGAGTTTAAGGTGATTGGAACGCCCGTTGCACGTAGAGATATCCCATTCAAAACCAATGGAGAAGCAAAATTTGGGATTGACTTGTCAGTACCCGGCATGCTCCATGCCTCTATAGAAAGGTCTCCCGTGTTTTTAGGATCGGTGAAAAGTTTTAATAAAGAAGAAGTCCTAAAAGTGAATGGCGTCCGACATGTATTACAAACTTCGCGAGAAGTATTCGGGCAAACGCGAGAAGGCGTGGCCGTGCTTGCTGACACCTACTGGCAGGCAATGCAAGGACGTAAGATGCTAAAAGTAGAATGGGACACCAAGGGTTTGGAAGCTGTCTCTGATGCCACCATTCGCAAGGATTCGTTTGAAGAGGCCGCCAAGCGAGATGGCGATGAGTTATTTGGCAAAGGAGATGTCAAACAAGCATTCAAGAACAATAAAAATATAATAGAGGCATCGTACGTCACCCCCTACCAGGCGCATGTTCCCATGGAGCCGATGAATGCCATCGTCAGCATCATGGATGGCAATGCAGAGTTTTGGGGCTCCACTCAAAACCCAAACGGGGTCCGCTCTTTCCTTGCTAAGAAATACAACCTCAGTGAAGAAGCTGTTAAAGTCAATTACACGTTCATGGGTGGTGGTTTTGGTCGCAGGTCAATGACCGATGTAGTGGAAGAAGCTGCAGACTTATCCAAGCAGGCGGGAGCTCCCGTTAAAGTGATTTGGACGCGAGAAGACGATCAGACACAAGGACCCTTCAGGGCGTGCAGTGTAAATATCTGCAAAGCAACGTTAGACAACAGCGGTAAAGTCGATGCACTGGAGCACAAAGTGATCGCACAGGAAATACAAAACCAGTCGGGCGACAATATGACGGCAGGAAGGCAGTTGATGGGTGGGATCAATACAGACTTTCTCATTCCTAATCTTTCGGTAAAAGGTATTCTCAAGAAGCGGCATATTCCTATATCCTACTGGCGCGCAGTCTACCACTCCACCAATCCGTTTGCGCATGAATGTTTCATCGATGAGTTAGCGATTGCTGCCAAAAAAGATCCTTTGCAATTCAGGCTAGATATGCTTGATCATCCACGATATGTAAGCGTGCTGGAAGCTGTGGCAGAAAAAACCGATTGGAGAAGTGGCAAGAAAGCTGGTATAGGCAGAGGTCTCGCTGCGGTGGAGCGATCTGGCGCTTACTTCGCAATGGTAGTTGAAGTAACAAAAAGGGATGGCAAAGTAGTTCCTACCAAGATCACCACTGCTATTGACCTCGGAATCTGCATCAACCCTGATACGGTGAAAGCACAAACCGAGGGCTCGATTGTAATGGGCCTGGGCGCTGCATATTATGGGCTCACCATAGAAAATGGAGCAGTAGTGGAACAAAATTTTCATACCTACCCCCTGCTGAAAATTAGTCAGTGTCCAGAAATTGAAACTTACATATTGGAGAGCACCGCACCACCTGATGGTGCAGGTGAGGCAGGATTACCTACAGTGGCACCCGCACTTGCCAACGCAATCTTCGACCTTACGGGCAAGAGAATTCGTCAACTTCCTATCCAAATGGACAAAGTTGTTTAGGAGTTTCTGATCCAATCGGCTTTTGTCAATTCGTAAACGAAACAATTCTCATCGCCAAACACTCTTTGCTCCAAGAACCTGAATCCAAGTCGCTCGTAAAAGCGGTGTGCATCACTATTAGATGCCAAAGGATCTATAAGAATCGAGGTTACATCTTTGCATTCAAAACACCGGCTAATAGCCATTTGCATCATGACGGTGCCGTATCCTTTTCCTAAATCTTCCTTTTCTCCTATCCAGATATCCAAAGCACGGTAGCCCGAATCGATGGTTCCCCAGTAGTGAGAGTCCTCACGTGCAGGGTCGATGATTTGGACAAAGCCAATAGGCCTGCCATTCAATTCTGCCATCAGCTGTTCCCTCCATGCCGGATAGCGCTTTAGCTCCTCCTCCCAATGCCAATCATCACTGGGATCCGAATCGATTACGTGTGGCTGTTTATCCCAATGTTGAAGTAGCTCCAGGTCATTGATATCTGCTTTTCGAAAGGTTATTTCCATCCCGATTAGCTAATCAGCCAGGTTGTTTTCTGTATACCGTTCCGGTGAACGTAGCAATCAGCTTTTCATCACTCGTCACGTCCACATGATAAGTAGCGATCGTTTTACCCAAGTGGGTTTCCCTGGCTATGGCTCTGACTTTCGCGCCTGGCGATAGCGCCCGGTGATACTGCATGCTAACCGTAAGCCCTACGGCATCTACTTCGTGGCTATTGGAAGCGAGCTCGAAGGCAAGATCTGCCACACTAAAAATAAAGCCACCATGGGTATATCCAAGATGATTGAGATGTGCCGGTCTTATCGTACTCACTACTTGCGCAGTTCCTTTCCCTACCTCTACGATTTCAATACCTAAGAGTTTGGCATAAGGATTTTCTTTCGGTTTCATGATCGAAATATAAACAATGTCAGATGGTTAAAGAATAATTCCCTCCTCCACCAATTTACTGAAGGTCAGAAGTCCACTCTCCTGAATTGTCTTAAATCTCCTCACTGAAAACCAGCAAAGTCGGTGATCGCCACCCGTGTCAGTATAGCCATCAAGCATCAACTCAATGTATGCGCAAGCACCGTCCAGCACTGTCAGTCCGTTCCATTCAGTAAGTCGGTCCTTCCTTTCCAGCAATTCCAACTTGCTGAATTTCAAGCCACTCTTTTTTCCCAGCGACCTCACAAGGTCGATCTGCTCACGATGTAACACCTGAAGTACTGCTATTTTCTCACCCCGCTCGAAAAGGTTATGGTAAGTTTTGGTGTTGTAGTAAACGGCAACAGCATACTGCTTGGGTTTCAATGAAATCGGTGTCACGTACGTTGCAATGTTCATGTTTACTCTACCTTCCTCGTAAGTAGCCAAGCTATACACTGGTACATCAATAATATTCCACGGACGTTTCATATGCTAATTTCCCTATCCTGTGGTTTTTCAAGTGAAACTGTGAATAGATTAACCTCTCCTTGCTTTCCCCTTAGGGCAAAAGATCCCTTCTTGACGATTGTAAATTGACCAGCAAGGTCTAGTTGTGATATCAAATCTTCAGAGACCAGTATGTCGGCTCCCAACTCATTACACATTCCCTGTGTCCTTGCAGCAGTATTGAGCACATCTCCTGTAAAGAATAATTCTTTTTTGAGCACACCAATTTCACCGGTAGTCACGGCCCCAACGTGAAAGCCCGCTTTAAAAGTTGGAACCAGGCCATAAGTAGCCATATACGATGCTGTCGCTTTTCTGAATGCTTCCTGCACTTTAAAAAAACATTGAACACAATTATTTTCTTTAAGTCCCGTTTTCAAATTCCAGGAGACGATGATCTCATCCCCTGCATATTGATACACTTCTCCTAACGTGTCAAGGATTGGATCTGTGGTGTCGGCATAGTATCGATTGAGAAGATTAAAGTATTTTAGATGCCCTAGTTTTTCAGCGATTGTGGTGCTGGACCTCATATCCAGGAACATGAAGATGCGTTCTTCCTCCACCGGGCGATGATACTTTCCCGTAAAAAAGTTGCTAAAGACGCTACCTCCCAGATAATCTGATGTCTCTGAGACATACAGCGAGATAAGTATCATAAACCCAGCGTAGATCACGATACTCCAAAAGGCAAAGTTGCCAATAAATATTCCAATAGATTCAACGATTGCCTGATCGAAAGGGGAAACCCCTAGACGCGTGCTGTTGACCACAGCTGAAATAAGTACTAACATAAATATTATTGAGGCAACATAAACACCCGTTTTGAATAAGATCTTGATCCAGAAGGGTCGATTCACAAATAGTTTATTAAGCAAAAACATCTCTACCGTTCCCAAAATCGATCCCATTAACAAAGCTACAAGCGGTGTTACAAGCGCAGTTCTATCAAAATTGTAAGGATTTTTTGTGGAAGGATATTCCGTAGCTGAACCAAGTAGCCCGTACTCGATGATCACATACAATAAACCGAACACACCCCACATTAATGCAAATGGAATGACCTTCCTCAGGTTCCTTTTATGTCGCGAGCTTAACCTCATACTCAAAAGTATAAATTATGTTTCTGCTACTCGAGCACATCTGCTAACTAATCTCAATGAAACTATATTGCAGCAATTCGCACAAGAACACAGTGAGGCTTCCCATGCTTTTGCTATATTTCCTACCTAACTGTTCATAGGCTCAATTTGTTCTCTTTTCTCGATAAAAGCCATAGCATCGCTCCAGCCGCTTATTCGCGCTGGCTCGTGCCACCCGCTGCGCTAAGTATTCATCTCTGTATCGGTCAGATCTATGCTTACAGCGTTTTCAATGAACCTATGACGCGAATTATTGGCCTCTCGGACTCTAGTGCCGAAGATTGGCCGCTCACCACATTAGGTTGGATTTTTAGCATTGCACTATTTATGCTGGGTGCCTCCGCTGCCATCTTTGGAAAGTGGTTGGAGCGGGTTGGTCCCCGCAAAGCGATGTTTGTGGCTGCGCTTTGCTTTTGTTTGGGATTTATCGTGGCTGCGCTTGGTGTTTACTTGCACAATATTTGGATCGTGTACTTAGGTCATGGCGTGCTTGGCGGAATTGGATTAGGACTGGGGTACATCTCTCCTGTTTCCACTTTGATCAAGTGGTTCCCCGACAGGCCTGGACTTGCCACCGGGATGGCGATCATGGGCTTCGGTGGTGGCGCGATGATCGCTTCTCCTCTTTCTGTAACGCTAATGAATTTCTTCAAAGGTGCTTCTAGCGTTGGTGTAGCAGAAACCTTCTTAGCCATGGGGCTCCTCTATTTCATTTTTATGATGTTCGGTGTTTTTACAATAAGAGTACCGGCCCCAGATTGGAAGCCAACAAACTACACGTCTGATCACTCAAAGAAAAGTGCGCTGATCACAACTGCCAATGTAGATGCGGACACCGCCATTAAGACGACACAGTTTTGGCTTATCTTCATAGTGCTCATGCTCAATGTCACTGCAGGCATTGGCGTGCTGGGTCAGGCTTCCGTAATGATACAAGAAATGTTTTCAGTTAATGCAGTAGGCGAAGGCAAAGCCGTGACCGCAGCTGCAGCCGCTGGGTTTGTGGGTCTGCTCAGTTTGTTCAACATGCTGGGGCGCTTTTTTTGGTCTTCCACCTCTGATAAGATTGGTCGGAAAAACACCTATGCTGTCTTCTTCCTTCTTGGCGCTGTCCTCTACATACTCATTCCTACCTTCGGTAATATGGGCAGCACCACTCTATTTATTGTGACGTTTTGTATTATCATCAGCATGTATGGAGGTGGCTTTGCCACCGTACCTGCCTACCTGAAGGATATGTTTGGGGTGATGCAGGTTGGCGCTATTCATGGGCGGTTGTTGGTCGCCTGGTCCCTTGCTGCATTGTTTGGTCCCACGTTGATTAACTACCTACGCGCGTACCAAATTGAAACGGTGGGCCTCCCTCCTGCGCAAGCCTATTCTTTTACGATGTATATTATGGCAGGCTTGTTGATCATTGGATTTGTCGCTAACATGATGATAAAGCCTGTGAAAGAGAAATTTCATTTCAAGAAAGTGGCTAATGAATAACAAGTCGCCAGTACTTAAAATAATCCTTGCGTGGCTTTTCGTATCCATCCCACTCCTTTGGGGGGTAGTGCAGGTGGTTGTGAAAACGATGGCAATCTTTCTGTAAGAACTACTAGGAGCCACACAACTGAGATGATGCAAAGAAGTCGGATTAAACCATCGATTCACCGTCAGCATTGGTAGTCAATACCTCACTCATGTAATCAAAGAAGGGCCGAATACTTTTGAAAGTGCTATTAGCTTCCGCGAGGAAGTTCGGAGCCAATACTTCTTTGTCAGAAAATGTCCGCTCAAACCAGTACTGCTTGTATCGCAACAGTTCGATAGCTGGATCTTCCTTGTCAAACCCGCGAGGGGCAGTTTTCACTTGCTCACCTTGCATCTCCCCAAAAGTGGATGTGATTTTCCTAGACTTCAACATCCTTGTCCAGCCGTCAAAATTATAGCTGATATCTGCTCTAATTCGCTTGAGGTCTTCGGAATTCGGATATGTAAATCCACAACCTAGTCTTGTGCCGCCTGGCCTGAACCAAAAATAGTACCCTCCCCTGTGCATTGGCTTTACGCGCTTCAAATAACCAGCGAAGCGAGGATTGTAAGGTGTTTTATCTTTTGAAAAGCGTACATCATTGTAGATGCGATAAAGACTCTTCCTTCCGGAAGGCGTTTCAATCCGATCATGGGTATTCATTTTTCTTATAAGCGCATCGACAAATTCCTCCATATTGCCTTTAGCTTCCAGGTATTTGTCCTTGCGTGCATTAAACCAATCTCGGTTATTGTTCTTCGAAAGCTCCCTTAGAAAAATGAAAGTGGATTTCTGGATCATATGCAATAGTAAAACGATTTGCTCACTCTAGAAAATGATTGTCCCTCCTGACCAAATATGATTGCCAGAAGCACTAGTTCATAAAGGGGCTTGTATTAACTTTAGAAACATTATGAACAAGAATATTGGACTAGTACTGTCAGGCGGTGGAGTACGAGGAGTCGCACACATAGGCGTGCTGAAAGTACTTGAAGAAGAGGGTATTGAAGTGTCTCACGTTTCAGGCACAAGCGCTGGTTCTATCGTGGGCTCGCTTTATGCAGCGGATTATTCCCCTGAGGAAATTCTCGAGTTCTTCGAAAAGAGCGAAGTCTTCAGTATTTCAAATTATGCGTTATTTAAACCCGGAATCATCGACACTGGCAAGCTCGTGAAGCTCTTTGAAAAGTTCTTTCCGGAGGATTCCTTTGAAGCGCTCTCGAAAAAACTTTTTGTGATGGCCACTGATTTGGAAAAAGCCAAGAGCAAAGTATTTCATAGCGGTGAGTTGATAACCACGGTGCTTGCCTCTTCCGCATTTCCAATGATGTTTTCACCGATCACCATTGATGACGTGCTATATGCTGATGGCGGCATCATGAATAACTTCCCCATAGAACCGCTCCAGGACAAGTGTGACAAGATTATTGGGGTGTACGTCAATCCAATCAATAGTATCGACAAGGAGGAACTTTCATCATCTCTAGCCATTGCGGAGCGATCATATCATTTGAGTATTGGCGCTGCCTCTGTGCAGAAGTTTGATCAATTTGATCTGGTGATATGTCCCAGTGAACTTGCCAAGTTTGCCACCTTCAATGTGAAGCAAATCAAGAAAATCTATCAGATCGGGTACGATGCTGCGAAGAGGCAAAGAGAAGAAATAATAAGACTATGCAACGGTTGATGGATGTGAAGTTACTGCGGCTTCAGGTAAAGATAATATAGGACTCCCGCTGTTAAAATGAAGCTGGCAATAAATAGCATGATACGCTGACTGCTGCTTAGCTCCCCTTTCTGAAACAATAGATGTGTGGCGGTAACTATCCAATATCCAAAACCCATACTGAGCAATCCACTTGCAAACCTCATGGCGTTTGACTGTTTTTCTATTGCGTACTCCCCTACTTCTAAAAGTCGTGGTGAAATGGAGCCCGCTACGACAATCAAAACCAAAGCGATTAGTAATTTCGGCAGAGTGGTGAGTGGAGGTCGTTTAGGATTGTCGCCAAAAGGCAAAAAAGCTTTGATCTCCTTTCGTAAATACTTTGCATTATCCTCCGCTAGAGAGCCGGTTAATTTTATTTTCCGACCATTTTTCAAGAGTGCGTAGAGAGTTGGAGTAATGATTATGACATTTCCCTCAGAAAAATAATCCCAGGGGCTAACCATGAAGCATTTCTCAATATCTTTTTTGGCGTAGAGCTTCCCATATGATTTACTAAAAAAAGCCATAGGCCCCCTAGCCACGTAAATTCCTTCCTCGTTAATAACCAATCGGAATCTGTCATAAATGAAAAAAAATGTAGCTATACTTATTCCTACAAAACAAGCAATGAAGAAGAGATAGACGGGAACGGTGTGGTCGATAAAAGCACTTACAAAAGAGGTGACAATCAAGATGATGGCAGCAACGCTTACAAGGCCAGCTCGTGCACTACTGAACCACTCATAAATATAATGCCCGTTCTCTTTTCTAGTGTTGAAGTAGCTTCCCGGGTCTTTCATGATTTTACGAGATTTTCATAGCTAAAAATTTCATTTGTTACCATTTTCCACTAGAAGTGCTTATGGTTCTTTCGACCATTCTGCGTCCATTTCGAAGCATTCCGAGTATTAATTGTAGCTTTCCTGACAATGAATTAACCAGTTTCTCGGAAGCTTCGCGCTTGTCAATATAATCAACAATAATGAAATCCTTTCCTGTCATCAATTACTAAATTATAAAGTAGTACTGAAATTAATGACCTGCAATACGCAACCTATCCATTGTGATACTGTCCTTTACTAAATCGCAACCAATCCATGGACAACTTCATTGGGAACAACGTCAAATTTCTTGCCTTGTATGGGCAACCCATCACTGCACTTTTAATTCTTCTTTGCCTTATCGCGATCTATTTCACTGTTCGCAGAAACAGGTACTACTTACCTCATAGTTTTCTTAGCGGGCTTGGCGTCACAGTCCTTTTTCTTTTTAGCGTAGGCTTCGCATTGGTGTTTGCCCGCATTACCATGGTGAAACCAGGAGTCATGGTCATCATCAACCAGCTGGAAGAGGTAAAAGAAAAAGCTCCTGCCCTGTCCTTTAAATTAGTTCGGGACGATTCACCCAGGCAGATCGAAGATTACCGAGGTAAGGTTGTGTTGGTCAACTTTTGGGCCACCTGGTGCAAGCCCTGCATTGCAGAGATGCCGGACCTCAACAAGCTCCAAGCTGACTATAGGGACAAAGGACTTGAGATCATTGTCATCTCCGATGAAAAGCGAGATCGCCTGCTTAGATATCACGAAAAAAACGAAATGACAGTCAACTCCGGATATCTTGAGCATTTCGAATGGGCAGAAATGGGGTCAGAAAGGCCCGTCACATTTTTACTCGACCAAAATGGAGTGGTGCAAGAATACTTTACGGGTGCGTGGGATTATGAATATTTTGAAGCCAAGGTCACACCGTATTTAAATTGAAGTATCCAAGATCACTGCAGCGCTGCTTTACAGCTTCTCCTTAAAGAACTCAATCGTGCGAGACCATGCCAACTTGGCGGCAGTTTCGTCATACCTTGGTGTAGTATCGTTGTTAAAGCCATGGTTCACATCAGGGTATATGAATGCTTTGTACTCCTTCTTGTTAGCCTTCAACGCTTCTTCATAGGCAGGCCATCCTTCATTTACTCTGGTGTCAAGGCCTGCATAGTGCAACATCAGCGGTGCTTTAATTTTCGGCACGTCAGCCACAGGAGCCTGCCCGCCATAAAATGGAACTGAAGCTTTGAGGTCAGGAATATTTACCGCCATTAAATTGCAGATCGATCCACCAAAACAAAACCCAACCACTCCCACTTTTCCCGAACATTCTTTATTCTTTTTCAAAAAGTCGTAGGCAGCAATAAAATCTTGCAACATTTCATCGCGATCGCGCTTACGTTGCATCTCTCTTCCATCATCATCATTGCCAGGATAGCCGCCCAATGGAAACAGCGCATCGGGAGCAAAGGCAATGAATCCTTCCAATGCAGCTCTTCTGGCCACATCCTCAATGTGAGGATTTAATCCCCGGTTTTCGTGTACCACCACCACACCGCCCAATTTCTTTTTGTTGTCTGCGGGTCGTGTCAGGAGGCCCCTCATTTTGCCCGCTCCCTTAGGTGAGTCGTATTCCACATACTCAGATTTGAGTCTTGGATCATCCTGCTTAATTACCTGCTTTTCCTTATACTTTGGTAGTAGAAAGGACGAAAGAGAGGCTACGGTAAGTCCACCCACCGCATAGACGGAGAGTTTATCCATAAAGTCCCTGCGATCAATTTTATTGTGTGCGTATTGATCGTAGAGTTCAAATACTTCCTGCTTAATATCTTCTTTCTTGATTTCTTTCATTTCGCAAAGCGGTCATTGGTAATTGAATAAATATAACACTTTCTTTTCTGTGATTCTAACATCAAGAAACCCTATTGCAACTGGTAAAATTGTGAGGTCGAGAGCTAGGCGTGAGGGATCTCATGACCATGAAAGAGCGAATGGATACTATTTAGCGTTGCAGACACTTCCGTTGCGTCAGTCTGGTCGTAATGCACAAGGTAGAAATCGCGAATCACCGTGTATAAACTCAATTGGTCATTCCGGTCGCCATCCAGATGGTTATGCCTGGACCAAAGTTCATAAGTGCGTGATTCCGTAAAACTTTTTGCTTTGAGAAAACATTCTTTATATCGCGGCACAGACTCATGAATTAACAATTGCCTATGAAATGCCATCTGCTTTTTAAGACTCAGCAAGAGATTGAGAAGGTCTGGCTTGAATGCTTCACAAGCCTCAAGCTGGACTCCTAATTCTCTAAACAAATCGACATGTTGCTCCAGCAGGAAGGTCTCAAAAATCTGCGTATCACTGAAATAGTGGTAGAAGCTCGAACGATTCAATCCCACTATCATCGACAAGCGTTCGACATTCAGAGATGCTGGTCCTATTTGACCAAAATATTCATATCCAGAATCAATCCACTTTTCCCTATTTCCTTTCGCTGCCATTACTCCCTACTATTTCAAATAATCTGTACAAACATGTCTAACAGGCTCAACCTATAAGCTTTAGTTTTGGCTCTTCAAAGAATCGGGAAAACAGACGATTCTGGAAGGAACTCTAGACAGCCAAGACAATAAAGCTAGGATATTTTTTGTGCTTGCTAAAAGGAACCATATGAAGTTTGTTATCATTGAGAACGATGAGATTTGTGTCTTTATTAACAAAAAGGTACTACTCAAAGCGAATGGCCATCTGGAGATCGATGCCTTCACCAAAGCGCAAGATGCCCTGGCTTATCTTGCAGAAAATCAAGCTTCATCGTCCCGGCTACCTGATGTGATTTTGCTGGATATCAATATGCCAGTGATGAGTGGGTGGGACTTTCTAAATGCCTTCAGTGAGATAAAGCACAAACTTGCGAAGGTTCCGGCTATCTATGTGCTTTCTTCCACCTTGTGGCCACCTGAATTAGAACGCATTAGCAGCCATCCTATGATTTCCGGCTTTATCAGCAAGCCCTTCAAAGTGGAGAATGCCCTGCAATTGATTGAAGAAGTAACCTAGGCTGCTGGCCCTTTTTAGGCACTGTCTGGAAATTAATATCTTTGTGCCCTTAAAATTGAGGATATGATTTCAGTAGACGCTGTTGGTGTAGAATTTAGTGGGACCACCCTTTTCAGCAACATTACCTTTAATATAAACGAAAACGACAGAATCGCCCTAATGGGTAAAAATGGCGCAGGTAAGTCCACGCTCTTGAAAATACTGGCTGGCGTGAACAAGCCCACCATGGGTAAAGTGTCGGCTCCCAGGGAGGCAATCATATCCTATCTACCCCAGCACCTGCTTACTGAGGATAATTGTACCGTCTTCGAAGAGGCATCAAAAGCATTTGGTAAGATATTGAATATGAAGAAGCAGATGGATGAACTGAACCATCAGCTTGAAACCAGAACTGACTATGAATCAGATGCTTATTCCAAAATTATCGAACAGGTAGCGGAACTCAGCGAAAAGTACTACAGCATCGAGGAAATCAACTTTGATGCGGAGGTTGAGAAAACCCTGCTGGGTATGGGCTTTGTGAGATCCGACTTTGGCAGACCTACCAGTGAGTTCAGTGGAGGTTGGAGAATGCGAATTGAATTGGTAAAAATCCTTCTTCAAAAGCCTGATCTTATCCTTTTGGACGAGCCCACCAATCACCTGGATATTGAGTCAGTCCAATGGCTGGAAGATTTCCTCAAGAACAATGCGAAAGCTGTAATCGTAATTAGCCACGATAAAGCATTCGTAGATAATCTTACCAACCGCACCATTGAAATAACCAGAGGAAGAATATATGACTACAAGACCAACTACTCGCACTACTTGCAATTGCGCAAAGAAAGACGTGAGCAGCAGCAAAAGCAATTTGACGATCAGGCAAAGCAAATAGCTGATATTCAACAATTTATAGACAGATTCAAAGGTACATACTCTAAGACCCTTCAAGTACAGTCGCGCGTGAAAATGCTGGAGAAGATTGAAATTGTGGAGGTTGACGAAGTGGATACCTCATCGCTGAACCTCAAATTCCCTCCTGCCCCACGCTCGGGAAATTACCCTGTCATCGTTACAGAAATGACTAAGACTTACGGTGACCACGTGGTCTTCAAGGATGCTTCTTTGACTATCGCCCGAGGTGAAAAAGTAGCTTTTGTCGGTAAAAACGGAGAAGGAAAATCTACACTCGTCAAGGCGATTATGGGTGAAATTGACTTTGAAGGTAACATGCAACTAGGTCACAACAGCATGATTGGCTATTTCGCTCAGAATCAGGCCTCATTGCTTGAAGAGGACTTAACTGTCTTTCAAACCATAGATCAAATTGCCCATGGTGACATTAGAACCAAGATCAAGGACATTCTCGGTGCTTTCATGTTTGGAGGTGATGCCATAGACAAGAAAGTGAAGGTGCTATCGGGTGGAGAACGAACCCGATTGGCAATGATAAAGCTATTGCTCCAACCGGTGAATCTGCTCATACTGGACGAACCTACCAATCACCTTGACATTAAAACAAAAGATATTCTCAAGGACGCATTAAAGGCGTTCGATGGTACATTGATTCTGGTGTCACACGATCGCGATTTTCTCGATGGTCTAGCAGATAAGGTATTTGAATTTGGGAATAAACGCATAAGAGAACACTTTGAGGACATCAATGGATTCTTGCGCAACAAGAAACTTGAAAACCTTAAAGAGATCGAAAGAACGGTGAAGGCTTGACCACTATGAGTAAAGTCATTTTTCTAACCTGTAGGCAGCAATAACTTGAAGACGATAATAGCTACCCAATGACGGAAGAAGAACTAAAGAATCAGCTAAAGCAAAAGTTTGAGGCTATAGGACAGGACGTGAATGTTCACTTAAGAGGATTGCTACATGCAAAGCCACTCACCTACTGGGATTACATTCAGACGGACGCCCTACTTAACCTCCAAACCCAACGGACAGATCAACCCGATGAGATGGTGTTCATAATGTACCATCAGGTCAATGAGCTTCTTTTCAAAATGATACTTTGGGAGATTGATCAGGTCGCAACTAAGGAGGAGCTGACCGCACCCTATTTCGCTACAAAGCTTGGCCGCATCAGTAGATACTTCGATATGCTCACTTCTTCCTTCGAGATAATGGGCGATGGAATGGAGGTGGAACAATACATGAAGTTCAGAAACACTTTGACACCAGCCAGCGGTTTTCAAAGTGCCCAATATCGTTTAATCGAGTTTGCTTCCACTGAGTTAATCAACTTGATTGACGCTCGATTTAGAGAGACCATTGACAGAGACACTCCCTTTACCCATGCTTACGATCACCTCTACTGGCAAGCTGCCGGTAAAGACCACAAGACCGGGAAAAAGTCGACCCTCATCAAATTGTTCGAAGATCGTTACATGAATGATTTCATCGTGTTTATGCAGCAATACAACACTACCAACCTGTGGACCAGATACAAGTCACTGCCAGTGGCTGATCAGAAAGATTTGACTCTTCAAAATGCGATGCGTCATTACGACCACACGGTGAATGTGCAGTGGGTGATGGCACACCTTAATGCCGCAAAAAAATATCTTGAAAGTGGAGGCAAAAAAGTGGAGGCCACTGGTGGCAGCGACTGGCAAAAATACATGCATCCTAAATTTCAAAAAAGAATATTCTTCCCGGGTTTGTGGACAATGGAAGAGCTGGAGAATTGGGGTATTGGCAATCTTGACGGCCACGACCAGATTTCCACCGCACTCTAAGCTTCGCTGAAGGATATTGCTTAGATTAGTATCAAAGTGATGACTTGCAAGACCTTGATGACATAAAAGAGGAACTCGGCAATCTGGTCTTTTCAGGCAGAAAGCAGGAAGCAATTGAGTTACTTCAAAAAAGGTATGGCGCCACGCCAGAGGAGGCGGAGCAACTTCTCAAACTCGCTATTAAAGAATCTTACACGCCTGTTCAGGTAGTCAAAAGATTTATTGCATCAACACCAAAGTCCGCTGATGGGCGCGGCTGCAAGCAACAGGCCTTTCATATGATCGCAATAATTTTTGGATTTCTTGCGGTACCACTGGTTTTGATATCGATAGCAATGTACGTTTACAATGACTACCAAATCAAACACAGTGACCTTATCATCGGTAAGGTTACCGCAATAAATACGTACACTTCCTATGGTGAAGATCCCAAACTATTCCCTGTAATTACCTATCGAGTGGACATTCATCAATACGACTTTGAAGCACCAGTTTATCGCGATACCCCGGAGTTTGAGGTTGGCGAGGAAGTTGAGCTGTATGTGCGAAAAGATGATCCTGAAAGTGTAATTATCAACACTTTCACCCAACGTTGGTTTATGATTTTGCTTGTCGCCCCATTTGGCCTCTTCTTTCTAATCTTGATGTTCATATTCTTTCGCAAGAGTAAAGTAATTGTGCACTCGACCTGATGTCTAAATCGAGTTCTAAATCTTTTATGCTATTTTAAGGATTGGAAATAGCTATGCTAAAGAAAGTTTTTCTTCCCCTGTTGCTTATACTCCTGGCCTACGTCCTGGTCAACAACCCGGATTTTAAGCAGATAGCAGCGGGCATCTCCGTGCTACTTTTTGGCATGATTGCACTGGAAAATGGATTCAAGGCTTTCGCGGAAGGCCCACTCAAAAACTTATTGAAGCGTGTCACCAATAAGTTTTACAAAAGCATGGGGCTTGGAATCGCTGCAACCGCAGTGTTGCAGTCCAGTTCGCTAATCTCAGTAATTACGATCTCTTTTATTAGCGCAGGGCTATTGGACCTCACTGGTGGCATAGGTGTAATATTTGGTGCAAATATTGGCACCACTGCCACCGCCTGGATGGTGGCCGTCTTTGGTCTTAAGATTCAAATATCCGAGTTCGCCATGCCCATGCTGGTCATTGGGATTATCTTAGTTTTTCAGAATAAGCAATCGTACAAAGGGCTAGGAAATATCCTTGCCGGCCTTGGATTCTTTTTTCTTGGAATTCATTTTATGAAGGAGGGCTTTGATGCATTTGAAGGATCGATCGCACTTGATCAATATGCCCTCAGCGGATTTGTTGGTTTGGTTGTCTACGTTTTCTTAGGTCTAGTGGCCACCGTGATCTTGCAGTCAAGTAGCGCTAGTATGGCTATTATCCTGACTGCGCTTGCCGCTTCTCACATTACGTACTTCAATGCCCTGGCATTGGCTATTGGTGCCAATGTGGGAACCACCATCACAGCCATCATTGGTGCCGCTGCCTCCAATACTGCGGGAAGAAGAGTGGCTGGTGCACATCTTGTGTTTAACGTAGTTACAGGCTTTTTAGCGCTGGTATTCTTAGTGCCACTAAGTTGGTTGGTAGACATAGTAAGCAGCACCGTTAATATAGCCTCCAATGACTACACGTTGAAGCTTGCGGCCTTTCATACGCTATTTAATACTTTGGGAGTACTGGTGATGTACCCATTTGTCAGTCCCTTGGAACGCATGCTGGTAAAGCGGATCAAGGATAAGGTTGACAAGGATATTGCAAAGCCGAAATTTATAAGTGATGCAGCATTGATGTATCCACAAGCTGCCATTGGTGCGCTGATCAAAGAAACACAACATCTATTTGATAACACCTTTGAGCTTATATCCCATAGCCTGAGCTTGCACAGAAGCGATATTCAGTCTGATAAGAAGTTAGAAGAAGTACTTAAGGGCCCAGGGTACAAGGGCAAGATCAACATTGATGAGGTCTACTTTCAAAAAGTAAAAACGATCTACAGCGCGATAATTGAGTTCGCCACATTGGCGCAACAAGTACCACTCTCTGCCAATGAAGTAAGATTGATTTATCACATCAAAGAAGCCAACAGACACTTTGTGGAAGTTATTAAAGACTTAAAAGACTTGCAGCCCAATATGCAAAAGTACCTGGAGTCAGATAATGAAGCCATGCGTGTCGAGTATGATCACTTCAGAAAGAGAATCTCTAAGATTGTGCGCGAAATTCTAAGAACCCAGGACTTCCATTCGGCAATGGACCTACCAAAAAAAGAAGTCAAGTCCGCCTTTCAGGCACACATTCAAATTCACGCGGAGAAGTTTCGTAAGGAGAAGAGTAAACTGAAAGCACATGAAAAACAGTTCAATCAAAAATTGGATGAATTGATTCGCGAAAGGAAGATTTCCAATATGATGGCTTCTTCATTGATGAATGACAGCGCCACCGTAGCCAGCATCTCAAAAAATCTAATCAAGGCAGGTGAACTTTTATACATCCAAACTGACATTCTTCTTTTTGACAGTTTACAAGAAATTGCTGTGGAAACTGAGAGTCTGGATGACTCAGAAGTTAAAATATCTGACCGATCTCACTCTAAGGGAGACAAAAACTAGATATGAAACTCAACGATTCCCTCGAACAGTTCAGGCACAATGCGCAAGCTATCTAATAAAGATTTGAAGCTTCATTTGAACCAGCACATCTAGTCGAGGTTCTCCTGCAATAAATTTCGAAATATTCAAAGCCACTGCTGTACGTTCCCCTATCATCTTCCCGAAATCTGTTCTAAGAAATAGAAAATAGGTTTCTTCTGAGAAGGAATATATATAAGTTGTGTTGAGCGATATCCATCCATTCCAACTATTTACCAATAAAACCGCTGGCACAGATAAACTCAACGATTGAGTACGGCCATCCTTTTCCGGATCGTTAGGATCTGGAGCTCCGTCTCCCCCGCCTTGATTATTGGCATCACTTGCCGAAATTTGAAGCTTCGCTTCGGGATAAAAGGAGAGATAAGGATTCGGCTTTATGCTAGCAATCACTCCCGGCTTAAACAACCAGGAACCTGCACCTCTTCCAAGTGCGTCATCGCCTGTCGGTGCCGTTACCTCAAAATAGGTGGAAACGCGTTGCAAACCCGCCTTACTATTTTGTGCAAAGGGAACAAATGCATACCTCATCTTCAGGTCGCCAATACCGGACGTATTCTCAAAACCACCAAAGTCGCCATTAAAGATATTGTGTACGAAAGGCAAGGACATACCGAAAAGGTGTTTTCCATTCTGCAAGCCATAATCATATCCAAACCGAAGTCCGTAAAACCGAGCACCAGCAAGAAAGTAATACGCCTCTGCATCAATGGTGGCCCGGCTTTTCATTGACAGCGGATCAGATCCATCCACCGCATCAATTTGCGTAGACCTTATTTGCCCTATACTACATGTAACGCAGCCAAGGAAAAGTAACAAGGGGTATAAATGAGGTGTTCCTTTCACAAAAATCTGCTAAAATCATTCTCAATATATGATAAAATTAGAGTTATAGAATTGCAAAAGGTTCACAATTTGCTACCGCCTTTGCACTATCACTTGAGGTGATTTGCAGATTAAAGCAGATTAATTTATATTAGCTAAGCTTACCTTGGTATGTGTGGGGAACGAGAAGGTGGATGTTACTTCGATAATTACTCTAAATAGACAAGAAATGAATCTTCTAAGTATAAGACTAGTCGTCATAGCGCTGAATCTCATCTGCATCACGCAGTTGGTAGCACAGGACAAGAGTAAAAATGGTGAGCTTTCCAAGAAAGAACAACAGGAACTGGCATTCAACAGCGATAGAGAAGTGCTCATGCAAATGGCAAACGACAGAGACATAATTGTCGAGGCTAATGCCGTTTATATGATGCGCTGGTTCAACACATCGGAGATAGGGCCCAATAACTTTATTTCGATTGATGGCGATAATTTTATGCTTCAGACCTCCACCACCGTGGGTCCGGGGCAAAATGGGCTGGGGGGCTACACGCTGCGCGGGACTGTTACCTCGTACGAGGTAAAACCAGGAAAGGGCAAAAGACCAATTACAATCACCGCTCAGGTCAGCACATTAGGATTCGGTTTTGCGACCGTAATAGTGCGTTTGTTTGATGAGGCAAATTCACAAGTGACCTACTCTAATTCAAGTACGACCATCACACTATCTGGCCCGGTAAAAACGAAAGCCAATTCACAGATTTACAAAGGCATCCCTATCTATTGAGGTTAGTTTACAAGACTTGCCACACATAAGGTGATTTACACACCTATCACTTTATCCAATTGCACTTCAATAATCTGAGGTATTTTTCTGGTATGAAGCAACTTCTTGGGGGCAATGATGGTAACACCGTTATTAGGCTTGTACGGATATTTACAACGTGCATCCTCTTACTTCTTTCCGTATTTACGATAATTACAGGATCGTACTTACTAGCTCCTATCTTTTCTAAAGAGGCAATTACTGAGGAGCCCAGCCAACAGCTTAACCCTGTGGTTTCAGACACTTGGCAGGCTCCTATTATTGATAAATTGGTAATGGACTCACTGCCAGAAATTATTAAATATGGCAGAGAACTGGTGGTCCACACTGCCGCGTATCTTGGACCAAACGGATCAGTCACCCCAATTTCAAATGGCATGAATTGCAAGAACTGTCATTTAGATGGAGGCACCAGAATATTTGGAATCAACTTTAGCGCGGTAGCTGCGAACTATCCGATTTGGCGCGACCGGTCAGGAACCCGTGTAGACGTGAAGGAACGAATAAACGAATGTATCGAAAGAAGTTTAAACGGAACAAGGTTGGATAGTTCAAGCAAAGAACTCGAGGCCATGGCCTCTTATATCTTATGGATAGGAAAAGATGTGCCTAAGGGGACCAAACCTTATGGTGCTGGCATGAAGCAAATCGCATATCTCGACAGACCAGCAGACCCTATAAAGGGAAAAATCGTGTATGAAAATCATTGCTTGCTGTGCCATGACCAAGTGGGAAATGGGGTAATGGATCCAAATGGTATGGAATGGCTGTATCCACCCATTTTTGGAAATCAAAGCTACAATAACGGTGCTGGCATGTACCGAATTTCCAAGTTTGCCAGCTTCGTGAAGTATAACATGCCTTACGGTATCTCACATGACAATCCTACACTGACAGACGAAGAGGCTTGGGACGTTGCAGCTTACGTGAATTCGTTACCGCGGCCAGATAAAGATCAGCGCAACGACTGGCCTGATTTATCCACCAAACCAATAGATCATCCATTTGGTCCTTATGCTGACGACTACTCAGAAGCGGCACACAAATACGGTCCTTATAAGAAAATGCTGTCGCGGTAAGCAATACACAGAACTACTTTGGCTTAAAAGCGCCCTTAATCACTTCTTCATCAAATCCAGAGGCGATCAGTTGGTTGTTTGCATAAACATACAAGGCTGTATTAAAAACTGTGTTGGCTACGCTGAAGATCAGTCCAGTAATAAAAAGTAACGCCACACCTGACAGAATACCAATGACTAATCCTGTTGTTCCGAACTGAGCTGCGAGGAAATTAGTCACTACAAAAGCCACTCCAATGACTACCACAAAAGCTAGGAATTGAATAAGGCCAAGTCCGATACTTTTTACCAGGCTTTCGCCCCAAGTCTTCTTGATTATTTGTGTCGACTTCTTCACTGCGTCAATTGGATCAAGTCCTTCGTACACCAAAACGGGTACCACGAAGATTGTAATGATGCTCCAGGCCATTCCCAAAAGTCCAATTAGAATCCTTGCTACGATCTCGCCAATCTTTCCGAGGCGCGAAGCAAGGTTGTCCAGAATTCTAAGCAATAGTCCCACAGACGCTGATACCAAACTCCATTTAAATATTAAGCCTAGCCTTGAAAAAGCAAAACTCATGCTTTCACCAAAGGTCGCATTGCCTCCTTCAAAGCGAACCTTAGTTGTATACACCACACAAACATTAAAAAATGTAGCGATAAACGCGAGACCAAAATAAGTGAGAAAAATAATAATGTATTGATAAACCTCTAGTGCGTCACTATTTACTCCTTCATTTCGGAGTGTTGGTAATATTGATGGAACAATCATTGCCACTGTGAAGAGGCTCGAAAAAATAAATGACAAAAAAGCGAACCAAAGCAGTTCCCGATCCTTATTGATCACAGCAAAACTAAGTTTTGTGATGTTCCAACTGCGACTAAATACATTCATGCATCAATGATTATTGCGAAAATTAATCATTATACCCCACAAGAAGCAAGATCCAAAGGACAAAAAAGGAGGAACGCGTAATTCCCCAAATTCTAAGGAAAGGGCGCTTAATGGAGCTGCACTAAGATCAGCAATTGTCCATTGTACTTGCCCCTCGCAGGAACCGATTCAATCAGGACCATAAGTGACTGATTCATTTTCATGATCGCTATAACAAAAGATAACCTACCCGTAGGACGTGAGCAGCAAGTGTGGTTGATGGACCACATCAACAAAATATAGATCGGCAAGACTTGATTAAAAAAAAGTCAAATTGCTTTTTTAGTAGGGCTTCATCTGCTTCCACAAATCATCAAATTCTCTTGCATATGAATTTACGATACCTAAGTCTTGCGTGAGTAAGATATTCTCATGGTTATATCTGGCAGCACTCAAGGTCCAATTGTAACTGCCAGTAATCACTGAGTGAAGATCACAAACCATAAATTTGTGATGCATGTGATTAGGTGTAGCATCCATCCGCACTGAAATTCCAGCCTTAGCGATGGAGCTGATATCAGACCCTTGATCCAGCGACTTGTCATTGTCAGTAATGATACTGACTTCAACTCCGCGCTGATGAGAACTAATTATTGCATTCGTAATCCAATCATCGCTAATGGTAAATACACAGATCTGAACTTTTGTAACGGCTGCATTGATCTGCTGGATAATCACATTTCTACAGGCTTCCCCCGGGCTAAAATAGGCATCTGCCTTGGCACCAGACTTTGGCAACAGCGCATTGTTAGCATTCTTAATCCACTGAAGGATTTTGTCAAAATTTTCCGGAGTGGCCCTTGCACTGGCAATTTCGTAAACCTTGCTTCTCAAGAAGTTGAGTTGATCCTCAGTGAGGGTCCGCTCAGCTAATAAGGCCTTGAGCGACTTCTTCTCTGACTTGGAAAGAATTTCATCTTCAATTGTTCCCTCGAGATTTTTTATAATTTCATTCACAGGAAAATTACTTTTGGTCTAATACAGTAGTTTGGAAATCGCCAGGCAAGGAAACTTCCAGCAGTTCAAGATCATCTGAGTTGTCACTGAAGTGGTGTTTGAAATTTGGCGGTATCACAAATGCGTCTCCGCGTTTCAAGTTGATTGCATCATGCCCTTCCCCATTGAGTGTAACCTCACCCTCCATCACGAAAGTGAAAAGAATATCACCATCATGGATCAATGGCCCGGTTTGAATGTCGGGTGCGGCCGGTCGTGCCACATGCACGGATGCCACTCCTCGTGTTGCCTTATTCACTCCTGTCTCTCGAAACTCAAATCCATTAATGCGCCAGGGATGCCAGGTTGCCTTGCTCACTTCATGATGACAAAAGACCTGGCCCTTAAACACCCTGTCTGGGTTGAATGTCTTTGTAGGCATTTCTAAATCATGATCGATGGTCGTCATGTGCTCGGCTGGCACTCCTATTTCGATGACTTCTACATTTTCGGAAGCCTCTAACACGCGATGCCTGATCTCAGGAGGTTGGGTGACGCAATCTCCTTCCTTAAGAACAAATGGTGGACCTTGGTCCTGATACACCAACTTGACCCACCCGCGATAACAGAATATCAATTGAAATCCAATGGTGTGGTAATGCACCATGTCTGGAACGGGACCCCCATTGGGAATTCTAATATGCGAGGCAATGATACTTCCGCCTAAGCGATCAGGAATTAAATCGCGATACAACATTCCCGCACGCCCAATGACCCACGGATCGCTGTCTCTAAGCTTACGTACCTCAAACTTATGCCGCGTTTCAAGCAGCTCTAACCGATACGACTTGGGCACAATCCTGATGACCGATCCATTCGGTGCTATCAATTCCTTTTCACCACCAAAGGCTTGAGGCTCATCCGTCCTGATATGAATCGTAGCGGGGCTTGTCTTTGAATTTACATCCAGCACAATGTGCAGACCATTTCCGGACATCATCGCTACAGCAGGATTATCGGAAGGATAGATATTATCAAGCCTAAAGCCAACTCCTGTAAAAAAAGTGATGTCCTCATTTAATGAGGTTGAAGGAAGCACAATCTGAGCAAAAGAATTAGCAATTTCTTTGTGGGCCATGGCTTTGAAAGATATAAAATAATTACCTAAGTTAAGTTGAATAATATGGAACCTCGGAGTTCTACCCATTAAACAAAAACTGCACAATATGAATCAATTTATTAACCTCACCGTGGCCTATGCGGTCGGGAAAACAAGGACAGAGCTCATCAATATGAGTAAAGTGTATCGAATAATTGAGGGAGAAGGCGGTGTTCTTCTGTGTTTCAATTCTTCCGGCTCTGACCACATTGAGGTCAAGGAAGCAAAGGCTGATATTGAGAAGTTGCTAGGCTAGCGCGGTGGTCAATTATTCTGAAGTTCCTCAAGGATTTCACTCATATCAAAAGAAGCATTCCTGTCAAGCTTCTTACCAAAGTTGACTGCCACTCTCAGTGCCTTCAATCCAGAAATACCCTGAAGATCTTCGACCTCAAGTACTTCTTTGGAACTGCGCACCAGGTAATCTTTGTCCTCCAGGAATGAAATGTATTTTCCATAAGTAAGTGCATCCTGATCATTGGCATAGATGATCGCTATCTTACCGGGCACGGTAATTCGCTCCTTAGTGCCCTTGATATGTGCCTTATCTATCCTCTTCTTTACAATTTCGTACCGCGCATTGTACGCACCTTCGACATCAAAGCGCTTCTCATCCATTCGAAAATGCACTGACAATGGGTTGTTATAGGCCAATATCAACGATGCGATTTCAATATCTGATTCAAGCTCATTCTTAACCTCGAGAAACTTTTGCTCCATTTCGCAGGTGACCATTAATTGCCAAAGTTGAAGGTTTTTTAAGTACACGGGATCAAAATCTGCATTGCGAGAAATGGACTGACCGATATACATGTTATACTCCACTCCATCAGTCTTGTACCTCTCGAAATAGTGAGGGAACATTTTCTGCGCATCTTCCTGTTTTTTATCCAGAAAAGAGGCCAATGACTGGTTGATCACATTGACACTATTGTCATACTTTTTTCTTAGCTCATAAATGGAGTTTAACTCTGGATGCAGAAGTTCTCGATAAGCATTGACTATATCTTCAAGCTTGCGACTAACGCCTTTAATTTGATCAAGCACTGGGTGAATTTCGTTCTCCAGAAAGCTAACGATTCGTGGCTCGCTTCCCGAAAGTAATTCAGTGGACAATTCAAGCCTATATCCCTTTACCCTGTACGTCAATTCATCATAAATTGGCATTTTAGTTTCCTTCCAAGCTGCCTCCAACACATGACTCACCTTACTCAGTTGTTTGGTGAGGTCCGCTCTAACCGCCTTATTTCTCTTTTCTGATGACCCTTTGATGTCCAGCTGACCATATAAGGGATAGACATTCTTAAAAACAATGTCACTAAAAACTGGTCTTTCATTATTGGCCTGCCTGGCCATGAACCGGTCTGCTTCTTCTTCAAATCTCCATTTCACAGATGCGTGTATTGTCGTACATTCCTGCTGGATGATCGCCTCTCTCCTATTCTGATCTTCTCTTTTGAATCTGCTAATGGCCATCGAGATAATTGGCATGATCGTGTCAAGCTTCTGCAAAGAACCCGTGTTGAGATCGTATTTGTGCATGGAGGCCAACTCGAGAAAACCCAAGAACTCTCCGTTAGCCTGAATGGGCACAATAATGTAGCTTTTAACGGATTGCTTCCGCAGGGCAGCTGACATCTTGCTTTGTGCTCTATCGTCAAAGCGCTCGACATCAGAAATAACCAAGGGTTTACCTTTATTTATCAATTGGTCATATCCAAAGCCACAAAGGTTTTCGCGCGAAGAAACTCTTTCCTCGCCATCCAAAATCAAATTATCGAGACCAGATTTGTAATGGCAGAAGAAGGTGTCATTCTCATACATCACAAAGCCCATCTTCAAGTCATTAATTCCAAAGAGATTGGCCATCCCTCTTTGAATCTTTTGCAAAGAATCATCTGTCTTAATCAACAGATTAGAAGTAATAGTGGAAAGAGAGTGATCCAGCGTGATGTCCATCAGATTGGTAATCCCAATTCCCTTCATAATCCAGCTATCCGGAGGAAACTTCTTCTTCCATAACGCGATGTCGTCAAAATTGTCAAGCAACTCTAGAAAATCATCCAGACTGATAGACAAGGCCTTCTTTGTGGGCACAACTTCCAGCAAGTCTCCATTCATGGCCAGTCGATAGGTACGAACTGAATTCAATTTCTTGTTGGGGATATCCACCATCGTTGGTGTACCCATGGGCACCGCGTACTTGTAATAGCTACCCAGAATAGCGATACAACCGAAAATGTAAAGTTGGTCTTCAGTAAAGTCATTCAATTCAAAAGAAAATTCTTCTTCAGAAGCCTCCAGAATATTCTTAAATCTTGTGCTCATGTAAAAAGGACGAAACTCAAAAGGAGGCATCACACCTTTGATCTCGTTGGTCAACAATACGTCCGGAAACAATACCCTGCACAATCGCTGTATTGTCTCATTATCTGGATCAAATGCGCTACTGTCGACACCTTCAATAAGTTCGGGATGTGCTTCAATGTCACTGACCAGCTTGCTAGCAAACGCAGCCACATGCGGGTCTTTGTCTTGGGCCTGCTTCTGCAAAGACTCGTAAAGTTTGAAGAAACTTACTTGCGTGATGGCCGGGAACGGTATCTTCTTTCCTCTTAAAAACATTAAATATTTGGTCTATAGCTCACAAAACGAATTCTACACGCCTAATAGTTCCATAAATGACGAACCAAGCATGTGCATAAAGACGTATCCTAAGCAGATTTAGTCTAAAATTCTTCGGAATTCTTCTAAAGCGCTGGCATTCCCAATGACCGTTACCGTGTCCCCGATAAGCAAATGCGTATCTCCGTGCGGAATAAATACCTCCTCGGCACGCTTCACCAGCACAAGTGAGCCTGATTGCGGGAACGGTATGTCCTTAACATAAACTCTATCCATCGCATCATTCCTCACAGGGATTTCTTCCACGCTGTATTGCCCGAAGCTATCGGTGAGTGCGTGAGCCGTGGTCGGTCTCATAATTTCATTTTCGATTGAACTCGCCACCACCTCATAGGTATTAATAATCTTGATATCTTCTGCCCCCTGCTCCAGCACCGGTCTGGCCGAAACAGTTATAACTTTTGAATGGTTGAGTTGTCTTTTCAACAACTCCGCTATCTCCCTATTTCGCTCATCGGATTTAGTAAGGATTACCACAGTATCGACCGGTCTAATTTTTAGGCTTTGGTAAGTTTCCAGTAGTTGGCCATCGGCTTTGATACATTCAATTCCCAACTCCTGAAGCGCTTTGTATCGCTCTTCATCAGACTCAATAACTAAATGAGGAATGGCATGGAGGTCTAAGCGACTGGCCAACGCCTGTCCAGCATGACCACCCCCGACAATGTAAATACCGTAGTAATGATCAACCTCGCTGCTCATAAACTTATAAAGCAGCGGAGATAGCACGCTAGTAATTATCGATGCCACCACAATCCCCGCGTTGGTAGCTGGAGTAATAATTCCAAGACCGAGACCAATCTGGGCAGTAGCGATGGCCAAGCCCAGCCTGGAAGTAAGTAAAAAAGATGAAGAAAAGGCACGCTTCCAACCAAACAACTTCACCATGATCATTCCGGGCAAAACCTGCGTAACATAGAAAGCGGCTGTCAGTACGAGAATGAAATTGAGGCTGGTGCTTAGATCCTTTAAGGAATCCATATCTAATTTCACCCCCACCATAATAAAAAAGATAGGAATGAAAAATCCATAGCTCATACCGTCCAATTTAAAAAGCAAGGCAGAGCGATCCTTTGGTAGAAAGATGGACAGAAGTGTTCCTGCAAAGAAGGCACCCAGCACAGGCTCTGTATTGAGCATGGTGGCAACCACTACGAAGAGCAGTAGCACCGCAATTGAGCCCCTGATTCTAATTTGCGATGAGGCATGCTCTAGCTTATATAACAGCTTTTGAAACATGCTTACCTTTACAAGTACAGTTCCAACTTTGTAAGCAATAAAAAAGAGGACAAAGATTATTAGAAACAAGAGCAACTCAAATTGGAAACCATTGTTGCGATGTATGCCAGAATACACAGCGATTAGAAGGATGGTCATAATAGTTGCAATCGCACCCTCAAGCAAAATAATTTGGCCGAACTTGCGGGCTATCTCACCATCATTCTTGATGATAGGCACGATGATACTTAATGCCACAGAAGGGAGTAAGATCACAACAAACATCTTATCAACTCCGGGAAAAACTGGAAGCAGATAAACAAGTAAAGCAGATACTAAAAGGCTTCCAAAATAGATGAACAGCGCGACCAAGAACGTGTTGCTGATGGCATCAACAAGACGCAACTTACCTCTTGGAAAAGACGCGACAATTTTTTGTACATCTATCGCCAGACCACTCAGAAAAATAAGAAACAGAAAACCGGTATGGGAAAGGAAACTTAATGCCTCGCCTTCTCCCGTCACCCAGTTCAATACATAAGGTCCAATTACCACACCCGCGATAATCTCCACTATAACCGAAGGAAGTTTTGAAATCTCCAGCCATGAAAGCGTCATTGGCACAAGCCAGGCTACCACAAAAATTACAAATAGCGGAAGATACTGTTCCATAGTTCTATTAAATGCAAACTAAAAGTACAACCTTCACCCGAATAGTTCCATGATACATAATCCGAAAATAAATCCTATTTTGTTCGCTATATTCCTACTGCTTTAAACTTGAAGCACTCAACAAAAAACGATATGAAATATCTTAGCTCATTTCTTCTGGTACTGCTGATCGCCACGCAGGGATTACATGCTCAAAACACATGGACTCCTGAAAAGATCATGTCCTACAAAAACGTCACGGACACACATATTTCTTCGGATGGCAAGTACATAGCCTATGTAGTGCGTTCCCCGAAAATGGAAGGCGAACTATCCGAATACAACAGCCAGATATGGATAGCTGCAGCAGATGGGTCATTCAACATCCAATATACTCAAGGTGAAAAATCAAGTTCTTCGCCACAGTTTTCACCTGACAGTCAAAAAATTGGGTTTCTCTCCGATCGCAATGACAATAAAAGTCAAGTATACGTGATGCGCCTAATGGGTGGCGAACCAGAGCAAATCACTGAGGCGAGGACCGGTGTCTCCTCCTTTCGATGGTCACCTGATGGCGGGCGAATAGCCTACACCATGCAGGATCCTAACTCTGAAGAGGAAGAAAAAAAATTAAAGGAGAAAAATGATGTGATCCTGGTTGATAAGAATTTCAAGTACGATCATCTGTATACCATTGGCCTAGAAAAGAATAATGAGGGAAAAAGGAACACAAAGCGTCTTACCTCAGGTGAATACCACATCAATTCCTTCAACTGGTCGCCTGATGGTACGACACTCGTATTTTCTCATGCCCCCACTCCTACTATCAATGACAACCTGTGGACTGACATCAGTACTGTTCCTTCCGATAGCGGAAAAGTGACAGCATTGGTAACTCGACCAGGTGTAGATACTAATCCGATCTATTCTCCGGATGGTAAATGGATAGCTTTTGAATCTCATGGAGGCCAACCTGAACGCGTGGGCTTAAGTGACATTTATAAAATATCTAGCGCAGGTGGCAACCCAATCGCATTGCAACAAACGCCAGATAGAAATGGGTCGATAGTAGGTTGGAGCCAAGACGGTAATCACCTCTTTGTTTCTGAAACTTTCAAAACATCGCAGACGCTATATGCTGTTCCTTCCAGCAACAACGCTAAACCTCTAAAGGGAGATTATATCGCCTACTCGGATTCTAAATTGCCCATTCTCACCTCGCTGAAAGGGACGGGAGGAAATTTCTCCGTGAGTAAAGCTGGGAACATGAGCTACTCTTATGAGGACTCAGATACTCCTGTGGAAGTATTTACCTCTGGGCTTAAGGGTGAAGCCGGTAAAAAACTAAGTGCCGTGAATGATGGCTTCGAGGCACCTGCGCTTGGCAAGACGGAGCTCATCTCATGGAACTCAAAAGATGGAATGCAAATTGAAGGCTTGCTCACCTACCCTGTTGATTATAAGCCAGGGACAAAATATCCCATCATATTAGAGATACACGGTGGACCTGCTGGAGTCTTCAGGAAAAGCTATACAGGATCTCCATCGATATACATGATACAATATTTTGCGCAGAAAGGCTTCTTTGTTTTAAGGCCTAACCCACGAGGAAGTTCTGGGTATGGTAAGGAATTCCGCTACGCTAATGTGAGAGACTGGGGATTTGGAGATTACCAGGACTTAATGACCGGGGTTGATCACGTGATCAATTTAGGGATTGCCGATAAAGACAAACAGTTTGTAATGGGTTGGAGTTACGGTGGCTACATGACAAGTTGGGTAGTGACACAAACCGATCGATTCAAGGCCGCCAGCATGGGCGCGGGCCTTCCAAACCTGGTAAGCATGGTTACTACAACAGATATCCCGGACTACCTGGTAGCTCACGCAGGTGGCAAAGAGTTTTGGGAGGACTATGAAGAATATGAGAAACACTCTGCGATCTATCAGATAAAAAATGTGAAGACACCGACACAAGTTATTCATGGTGCCAATGATTTAAGAGTTCCCTTTACTCAAGGACAGGAGTTTTATGTAGCACTTAAGAGAATGGGTGTAGATACGGAGATGGTGGTGTACCCGCGCACACCTCACGGCCCGCGCGAACCCAAGTTGTTGATGGACGTATCGCCCAGAATAATGACTTGGTTTGAAAAGTATCTGGATTAGTCGTAATTCAAAATACTTCTAGGGTTTACAATTGCATCCTTCCCAGAGTATTGTTTTCAAACAAAATTTACAGATTTAGAATCTCTAGTAGCTCACCATCCATAAGTCACAATTAACATAACTGTAAACCTTATCTACCCATACCAGAACTAAGATTCAGATTTCAGATTGATTTTGAACCACTCCTCAGGAGATAGCGTCTTAGTTTCTATTTTCACCTTTTCAGAAATCTTCCTTTGTGCCTTGCTTATCGCTTTTGTTACCATGTCATGTCCCACAATCTCATCTTCGTTCATTCCTAACCTTTCCATGACATTCACTATCCTTTCACCGCCAAATTGCTGAAAGAGCGGTTCATCCAATCCACAAAGTACATGCGCCTCAGGCAATCCTAAATCAGTAAACAACTTCTGCTCGATCTTACGTAGCGGATAATGTTCTACAAAGATATACAGCTTCCCACCGTCCGTTTTGGACAGATCCGAAGCAAGCACAACGTTGCCATCTCCCACTCGGGCTGCGAGATATTCAGTCAAAGACTGATGCGTTTGCTCAAACCAGCAAACAAATATACAACTGTCACTTGCCTTGGTCATTTTGGCACAAGCGCCCCACTTGGCTTCCATGGACATCCAGACCCTGTCACTGACCTTTACTCCCGAATCCTCGCGCTTGAAGAAGTTAAACATAAAGCCGCAATTTATGAGTTCGGTGGTGTAGTGGGCCTCACCTCAATTTTACTTGGCAAGGTGCGCGGATTCATTTCTAACAAATCCACTACAAGTTTTCCGATATCCTCTATTTGTATCTTCCAACTATCCGCATCGTTGGGAACATGATCATTAAAGTAAGTAGATACAGATCCGGGCATTATAGTACTTACTTTGATACCATATTTCCTCAGGTCCAGCATAATGGCTTGGGAAAATCCAGTGAGTCCAAACTTACTTGCATTATACGCTGCTCCGCCCGCAAAAAAGTTGGTACCTGCCAGACTTGAGATGGTAATGATGTACCCCTTAGATTTTTTCAACGGCTCCACTGCGGCCTTCACGGAATTAAAAACTCCGGTGAGGTTCGTATCGATGGTTTCGTCCCATTGCGCTTTGGTGAGTGTTTCGATGGATCCAAAAACGCCAACCCCTGCATTGGCAACCAACACATCCAATTGACCCCATTTGTTGATTACTTTTTCAACAGCACTAGTCTGCGAGTCCAGGTCTTTCACATCTGCCTCCAATGCAAGCACTTCCGCACCATCAACCTTGCTCAATTCTTTTGCGGCATCCATCGCACTGGCCTCATTCCTGCTGGTGATCGCCACTCTCATTCCTTTAGAAAGCAACGCTTGCGCCACACCAAATCCAATTCCCTTGCTGCCTCCGGTAATCAGGGCTGTTTTTCCTTTTAAACTCATAATGGCTGTATTCAAATGTTCAAGGTTTTGCGTTCGCACTACACAATTCGTGTTTAGTGTAGTTTTAAAATTTCAATACTTTTGCATTCTCTAATAGTTTTTTTGCTTCATCCCAAGATGGGAGAGCACCAGTATCTATGGTGATTGTTCTTATTTCTTTTGCAATATATTTGCTTTTTTTAATTGCATCTAAGTGTGCACCGCTTTTAGCAAAATCCCCTAATTCACTTTCATTATTCCAAAGCGTCATAGTGTAATGCTTAGTCCAAATACCTCTTTTTTTAAAGTCCTTATAGCTAGTCGCTTTAAGTTGTTTTATTATATCTAGTGCATTTGCTGATAGTGCAAAAAACTTAAAATGAAGTTAATGAACCTTCGTGAGCGATCAAAAGGAGGATAAAAAGAAATCAATTGAAGTATGGTGGTTAACGTTTGAGAAAGATAAAATCTCCTCCTTCGTCCCCCACTTGCCCAATGGGACCATACTGCGGTACTTGACCGTTGGCACTGTTGTTAATTACAGCCGTCTTGAAACCTCTAAATAGTTCTTCGGCAGAAATCAGCGGCCTGTCATTGGTCGTGAGACCCTTGTTGAGATAGGTGATAAATACGCTCTTATCCGGAACAGTCTTTAGTGCCCCGCTGGTCATCGCTTTTCGGCTGGGTAGCTTATACATCTGGAGCATAGCCCTACTCTCGGTAAATACAGCACGCTCCTTAAAAATACTTCCACTGAAGCATGCATCTGTAATCAGTAAAGTGTGTTTGGAATTGATACCGCCAATGTAATCCCTTATGGTGCTGTTCGATAGCCATTGTGCTTTGGAATTCAAGCTGGCATCAGATGGCAACCAAAATCCCTGATTGAGTCTTTCGTCCCAGATACCATGACCTGCATAAAAAATAAGGAGTTGATCTCTCTCCTGAATCTTCATGCTCAATGCGTCAAAACTTTCAATGATCTTGGAACGTGTGGGGTTAGTAAGTAGCGTTACATTGCCCTTTTCAAAAGTATAGTACTTCGTTAGAATTTCACTTAATGCGGTGGCATCCGCAACAGGATTATCGAGCGATTGAATCTTATCGTCTTTGTAATCATCAATACCAATTACGAGCGCATAATATTTCCTGTCACTCAATTCATTTACGAGCGCAGTCCCTTCAAAGTCGTCTTCATCTACCTCCTGAGTGCCCACGGATTTCATTGCTACTGGTACTGGCACATACTCCGCCACTCTGGCCACTTCAACCTTTCCCCTGAAGCCTGCCGGACAAGTAGACAAACTAAAGTCACCTTTCCAAATGCCAACGAGTTGTTTTCCATCCTGTGAAAATTCCAATTCAGCGATTGAAAGGCAGCCACCGCCCTTCCTGTAAATGAAATCGGTTCCTCGCAACATGATTTCATTACCACTAATTGTACCTGCAAGAGTCGCCTTGGTGGAGTCCTTGCCATTAGTGGATTTAGTATACACGTAACCTTCTACAAGCAGGCCTCTCTGGGTGAGCTGATATTCAAGAAGAATCGGATTACCCAGCCAAGTAGCTGTACCTGCCCAATGGCCAGAAACGTTAAAGTTTTCCTGAGCAAGCGCTCCAGCGCTGGTTCCAGCAATAAATAGAAGAAGTGCGAAGAATGACTTAAGGTGAAGCATCTATTGGCTTTTAGATGCTCTAAATTACCAATTGGTAACCGAAATTAGCATCGAAATAACATATAATAATGACTATTTAATAGGCCGCAGTTAGATAGGTGGAACCTCCACTCGATCCCCGCCTTTATCCAATGCTCCTGCGTTATTCCATTCGTATCCTTCTCACCACTGTGGGAGTCAGTATCCGATGATCGGATAACGTGTCGGCTTCCTCATTCACATATAAAAATTTTCCGTCCGGACTAAAATCCAGGTCATTGGGATAATTGAAGCTTGCCGACAACCTGTCACCATTTGTTCTTCCCCGCTTTCCACTACCTGCAAAAAGTGTTATCTCTCCCGCCATAGTCACTTTGTAAATCTGATGACTTGATCTTGCAACTACATACAATAGGCCCTCCCTGAAGATGAGGTGTCCATTATTGTTACCGGGAATTTTTGCCAATATACTGGCCTCCCCTGCCGATGTCACCTTCACCACACTGCTGTCGTAAAAATTAGACACATAATAATTTCCTGATAAATCCATTGTAATTCCATTTGGGCACTTCAGTAAATCGCTCTTGACAAATTGTTTTGAAGTCCCATCGGGTTTGACTTTTCGTAACGTATTGTTTCCGCAATTGCAAACCACCAGGTCATTGTCATCATTCACAATTACACCCACAGGCGAGTAAAGGCTATCTTGTGCGTAAACATTTTTTCTGCCATCAGGCGTAATCTTGCTGATTGTGCGACCAGCGATGTTGGATTGAAAAAGGTTGCCTTCACTGTCAAAGTGACTTCCGGAGGCACCTTTGATACTGTCAGCAAATACTACAGTGTGCCCCTCGGGTGAAATCTTAAATATTTTACACTCAGGCGTCAGCCCTTGTACTGACCCCAATACCGGGCCAAAGTCGGAGCTATACACATTGCCCAGGTGATCCACGCTAAGCCCGCCAGTCCCTCCATATAAGTTTGCTACGAAAGTTTCAACCTCATATTCCTTTTGTGTAGTTTGATCCGCATTTGTGCAAGCACACAAAGCACAAACGATGATGAGTGCATACTGATGGGATTTGATCAATGGTTTCATAGAGTATTTGCAATTGATAAGAGCGTTGAATGTACTGTAATAACAAGTTGGAAACATTACCTCCAATTGCGGTAACTTGACAGCATGAACGAGAGCAAACCTGAATACACTTCCGGTCTCACTACCATCTTAACCATGGTAGGCGTAGCTGTTGGACTCGGCAATGTGTGGCGCTTTCCTTACATGATGGGAAGTTATGGTGGCAGTGCGTTTCTGGCCGTCTATCTGCTCTTCACCATCTTATTTGCTTATCCTGCGCTGATGGCCGAAATGACAATCGGAAGGTTAAGTGGTAAAGGCACACTGGATTCCTTTCGTATCATGATGGGAGAAAAAATAGGAAGCACGGTTGGCTACCTGCTGCTTGGGGTGATAACCATCTCCGGCTCTTACTATGCGGTGGTGGTTGCCAATGTATTTTTCATCGCGGGGTTTTCTGCCCTTCAAGGTCTTGAACCAAGCACCCTTCCCCAATATGAACTGCTGCTATCCAATGGATGGCTTCAATATTTTTTAGCACTCGCGATGATTAGCGGATGTTTGTTTGTAATTCATAAGGGTATTGTCAGAGGAATTGAATGGTTAAGTAAGATTATCATGCCATTCTTTGTGCTTTCGCTAGTCTACATCATATATCATGCGCTCACTTTGCCCACGGCTGTTGACAAGCTCATTCAATTTATCACTCCGGATTTAGGAGCACTCCATGCCACTGAGATTTTCGCTGCACTTGGCCAGGCATTTTTTTCAGTCGGATTGGGTGGAACTTTTGTGGTGGTTTATGCGGGCTTCATGCGCAAGGAAGAGCACATCCCAAAGATGGCATTGTTTACAGGACTTGGAGATGTAGGCGCTTCCCTGCTGGTAAGTTTGTTCCTCGTCCCATCTATCCTTGTATTTGGCTTAGACATGGCTTCAGGACCTAGTCTTATCTTTAACACTTTTCCGCAGCTCTTCGGCACGATGCCAGGTGGAAGATTTGTAGGCTCTCTATTCTTGCTTTCACTTTCTCTGGTTGCCTTCCTTTCACTCATCGCTGCCTACCAGGTTCCATTTGTGAGCATTAAGAATGAGAAGCCAAACTTCAGCACAAAGCGCATTCTCATTGCCATTGGTGTGGTACAGGCAGCACTCGCCTTACCAAATAGCCTCTATCCAAATCTCATCGGTATTCTGGACCTCATCTTTGGCTCTGGCATGCAAGTGCTGGGAAGCGTAATGACCATACTTGGGTTAACTTGGGGTATAAATAAGCTAAGGGTAATGAACGGTCTATTTACAGGAACGGGCACTACCAAGGCACAGCAGCTCACTTACGTGTGGATCAAGTGGGTAATTCCTATGGCACTTATAGCCGTTCTGCTGGGATACATATTTGACTCAATAAGCTGATTGCAATTTAACAGTAACAAGATTGCCTTCATCTACCAGCTTCCATCTCCATGAGGTAGAGATGCAGGCTTGGTCCCCAGTAGTCCTTCTCTTCTTTCACGGTTTCAAATCCAAACTTTGCATAAAATCTAGATGCCAGTTGTGATGTCCACACTGCAATCTTCTTTAAATCTGGATTCTTCCGTATCTCCTCGAGGCAGTGAGAAATCATAGCTCGCCCTAAGCCCCTCCCCTTATAATTGGGATCGAAAAAATCCCATGACAATCTCCCTGTTGTTCCGTCCATTTCGAAGTGATAGCCACCACAGCCGATGATCTTCTGCTCTACCTCCATCACATAATAGGTGTCACCAAACGCGTCAAGGTACTGTTCGAGGTCCTTCACCTCATTGGGATCAAAGAACTGCGGGCAATTCAGATTAAATACGCGTAGCACTTCGGTCCTGTCCTCAGCCTTGAAAGGTCTAATTAAGTCATCGTGATTCATTTCGTTTTATAATGAAAATTATAGAATTGCTGTCAGGTGCAATGTCACTCGAAATCAAAATTACCTTGACGTGGGTGAGCGACAAGGAAGATACTCGCCCTAAACTTTCTGTAGACTTTACTGTTTGAATGAGGAATATAGTTTGACATCAATGAAAAATTATCTTGTAATTGGGGCCTCTTCGGGAATCGGAAATCAACTTGCTGAGGACCTGGCCGAAGAAGGGCATCAAGTGTACGGAACCTTCAACAAGACTTCCAAGTCTAGAAATCGTCATAATCTCGAATATCACAGTCTGAATGTGCTCGATAAACAGATTGACCTGAGTTTCATTCCTGAAGAGCTTCACGGTTTTGTGTACTGCCCAGGCAGTATCAATCTAAAACCTTTTGCGAGAATTAAGCCTGAAGATTTTCTGGAAGATTTCAACCTCCAAGTTATTGGCGCTATCAATATTTTGCAACATATCTTACCTAATCTCAAAAAAAGTGGCAACGCATCCATTGTATTTTTCTCTACCGTAGCTGTCAAGCTAGGATTCAACTTCCACACACAAGTGGCCACCAGCAAAGGCGCAATTGAGGGACTGACCAAATCGCTGGCTGAGGAAATGGCTCCTCACATCAGGGTAAATTGTATTGCCCCTTCACTCACCGACACACCACTAGCAGGAAAACTGCTCAACTCAGAGGAGAAAAAGACTGCCAATGCCAAGAATCACCCGCTACAAAAAATAGGTCAACCCAAATATATATCTGACATGGCCTCTTTTCTACTGTCAGACAGGGCGCAATGGACTACCGGACAGATCGTTCACGTTGATGGTGGGCTGTCTGGTGTGAAGATGTAACGATTATACCAGAAGTAATTTTGTTTTAGAAGTCCCGGTTTTAACCTACAATATCGCTTTCTTTGTTAACGTCCATTGCGGAGCCAGCATGAAGATAGATTTTACTCGCATCAAGCAGCAGAAGGTGAAAGACTTAGTTCGTCTTCATGAGCTGCAAGAGGTGGCTGACTTTCAAAAAGTAAAATACATCTGCTACTCCGAAACAGAGGGTGGATATCGTTCGCATCACAAGTCATTTCTGATCAAGGCGCCAATTCACAAAGTATGGGAAGCCTACCAAACGATTCATCCAAGAGAGGCCTGGAGCGGAAACATGATTTCTATAGGCCTGGTCTATTGCAAAAAAAACAATACCATCATCTACCCGGAAGATACTTACGATGGCGCCAAGGAAGGCCAAATTCTTTTTGTTCACCTTAACCTCCTGGGTGGTCTTCTAAAACTGGGTGTGGCTCACGCCATCCATGAGATCGACAAAGACAAAAAAGTATTTACGATTTGCTATGTCGAAAAAGGCAGTTCAGTAGGAAGCCAATACATCAGCATGAAGGAAACAGCAGAGGGGCATACGTTGGTGACCCACGATACAAAGTACAAGAGCGACTCGGCTTTCAGAGACAGGTATCTATATCCCACATTTCACGAAAAGGCTTTGACCATCTATCACGAAAACATCAAAAGGAAGGTGGAATCAGTTTAGTTTTACTTCCTGTTTCAGTCCCTTTTATTGCAATGCTGCTCTTGGTTTTTCAACTAAAACTATAAATTAAGTAAAGCATTTGTGCATTCGAAAAATCACTTAACTTCCATCCATGATCACCAAACTAAAAGAGAAAAAAGAGGACGACTTCGAGTGGATTGATATCACCAGTCCGGAAAAGACTGAACTGAATGAGGTTGCCACGTCCTACTTGCTACACCGGTCGCTGGTAGAAGATTCTCTTCAACCGGAACACCTTCCAAAGTTTGAGATCATTGGAGATACGCATTTCATTATTCTAAGATTGTATAGTCATAAGGCCCCCAAGGAAGCCGATACAATTCAGGAAGTAACAGACAAGATTGCTATATTTTTTGGAAAAGATTATCTGATCACCATCCACCGAAGAGATTACGAATTTCTCCATGAGATAAGAAGGAAATTTGTAGACGCAGGCAAGTGTACTACGCCACCCCAGCTGCTGTTCCGCATCATGCAGGCTGCCATCAGCACCTACACTGCTCCCATCGCGGCATTGGCTACAGAACTGGATTACTTTGAACCCAAAGTGTTCCTGCAGGAAAAAACCGATGCGCTGCTTAAGGGTCTCTACTATGTCAAGCGCAAAGCCTCCGTTATCGATCTCATCATGGAGCTGACGCGCGCAGTGGTCGAAAACGCAAAAGGAAAAATTTCCTCCAATCACTTCAACCAATTGAAGGACGACCTGCTCCGTCATCACACCAGCGCGAGAACGGTGATCGAAAATGTCGCCAACTTGCTTAATATTTATATTTCTCTCTCCTCGCAGCGCACCAACGAAGTTGTGCGCGTATTGACAATCTTTTCAGTCTTCTTTATGCCCCTCACCTTCATCGCGGGTATTTATGGAATGAACTTCGATTTCATGCCGGAACTAAGAATGACATACGGATATGCCTATGTGCTTGGAGCAATGGTGGTGATGACTATTGTAATCTATTTCTGGTTTAAAAGAAAGAGATGGCTGTGATCGCTGTATCCTACTGCACCTCCGCTTCTGCCTTAATGGAGGATTGGTTCTCCTTCTCCCACTTTTTCACTATGACAAACCAGATTAGCAGGCAAACAATCAATACGACTATCTTTTCGTTGGATGTCAGGCCGTCTTTTATCAAAGCGTTAAACATCATGATTTGTATGATCAGATGAAAGCAGGCAGCGGCTATGATCGATTTCGTGGCATCCGCCACCTGGCCAATGCCCCAGCTTCCCAAAATCATCATGGATAGGAAAAAAATATTTTCACCAAAGGACGCCTCTGTCAAAAAGGTGAGGTGCCATAGATACCACACCACCCCGATGGTCACATACTTTTGCCGAGGTGGCAAAAACCTGAGCTCCTCTTGCAAATAACCACGCCACCCCAGTTCCTCCATGAGGCAATAGATCAGGCTACCTAAAACCGCTATCAGACCGTAAAGGTTGCTGTTTAGCGTAAAGGTGTTCTCCACTCCAAAACCCGTCAGCAATATCACCGGTATTGCTAGCATTAATGCACATTTCTTTGCCGAAGTTCCACATAGCGAGACAGTAACCACCTTCTCCCTGCGAAGCATTGACAGCCCCACTATCGCACCTAGAAAAACACCACTGCCTTCCAACAAGACGTTGGCCAACACAAAGAGCCATGCCGGCAGTAGGGATAGCTCATCTCTAAGCTGAAAAAGGTCAAACCTGAAAATATTGGAAATCACAAGCGCCATCGCCAGAAAAATGCCGATGCGTATAAGACCTGTTTTGCCTGGAAGACTGTGTTTCATTAACACCAAATGTAAGCTTTGGTTAGGAAACTAACCATATCGCTCCCACCTGGACTCATGCTTAGAATTGAACTCCGTACTCGGCCGGAAACTGCTTGGGGATAGTTTCCTTATCCTCTCCCAAATTCTGTCGCAAGTCTATTTCGATGCCGCGCGCAATGGTTGAAATAGGTACATCGTTGGAGGTCCCTTCAAAAGGATTCTCACCTGTGCGGCCAATTCTATCCATCGTATGAAACATCCATGCGATTGCCACGTAGATGGGAATAGAAAACCATACAAAAAGGCGACTCCATAATGGGTAGCTATCTGCGATTCCTTTACCAATATCTACGAACTGAGGAATGAGCGCTGTAGGCAGCAACAAGAGCAGCAACCACATAAAGTAGTGATTGAGTGAGGCATACTGCCTTGGGTAAGGAAAGTTTTTGATTCGTTCTGTTTGTCCTTGGAGGGTAAACAATTCCTTCACCAGTGCCTCCAGTTCAAGAAAAGAAAACTCCCAAATCAATCCCTTTTCCTTGAGTCGCTTCAGGTGATGCGATTGTAAATACAATAACGCAGTCTGCGCATTGTCCAGGCTCATCACATGGGCCAATTCACTATCTGTAAGGTAAGGGCTTAAGTCTGCTTTTAAATTCGAGTTTCGCTCCGGTGGCTTAATGCCCCACTCCGTGTTGGTTCGATGATTGCTAGTCGTTTCCCATGGCTTCGGCAGCCTCATGGCATGACGCAGTGCCGTCATCCAGGCAATATGCCGATAGGTAAGGGTTTTGACTTCTTGTCTGATCACCTCATCCGACACGGCCTCTTTTGCGTGTTCGTTGCTGACCATGTCTTGCACGAAAGTGCCGAGCGTGCGTGAGGTGTTTACAATTCCACCCCATATCTTTCTGGCTTCCCAAATGCGACCATACACCGCATTGTTCTGAAAACCGATCACGAAGGCTACTGCCGTACCAATCAAGGCCATGGGCGTCCAGGGAATTCTAAACCAATCTAGGTCCAAAAAAGTGTAGACCATCACCCAAATGGTGATGATAAGCGTGAGCCAAAACGTTTCAAAACGCGTCCACATGGCCATGTCGAACACGCGATATACTTTACCGGTATACATAAGTGCTTTTAGAAATTAGGTCTTTCAATTTAAGCAAAATCCGATCACATGCATGGGGATGATTCTCCAGACAAACTCCAATATATCATTGAATTTCTTTTTGGACTGCCTTTTCGAAGCCTTTACACAAAAATTTGACCACTAATCTCTGACATAAGGCGAGCTTCTGCAAATGAAATAGAAACGGCTATTTAACTCGGATCCCCTTCTCTTCGTATTTCCAGATACTAGGCTGATTGCGGTCACCATATTTGTTTTCACCAGTCCAAGCGTACTTGCTGAAGTCTTCATCAAAGACGATCTCTCCAAAACGCTCATGGTATTCATCAGCACCTAAATCTCGTCCATTTCGAATAGTAAGTGTGCGCGTGAGCGCATCCCATTCGATAATATCGAACTGAATTTTGTACCAATTGCCAAACATTGACAACATTTCAAATTGTTTCTCCTTCTTATTGTAATGTATAAACCAACGGTAGGTGCGCTGCTTGCCATCCGATGAAAGCGCATGGGTCTCCAATTCTATGTAAGTGCTATCCAAAGTATATCTTCCTACGCGGGTGCTCTTCTCCCACCAGCCATTCTCCTCATTGTCTTCCCGCAACTCCCAGGTGCCAATGAGAAAATCCAGCTCTCCGATGCTTCTTTCCTGTGAAAAAACGTTGATTGACGAAATGGATAACACTAGCAAGAAAATAAGTTTTTGGCAAGAACTGTTCTCCATGGTCTTGAGTTTCCTATGACTAACGGTGTAGTCTACCGGGGGTTGCGTGAACTGACACCTGAATGCCAAACAATCGCGCTACACGGTTGAGATATCAGTTCTACAAGAAATAATGAGAAGGCAGAATTCATGTTGTGCTAAAAAAAACTTTAGGCTCGCAAGATCTTCTCCATCTTTCTACCCTTTGCCAGTTCGTCCACCAACTTGTCCAGGTACCTGACATTTTTCGTCAAAGGGGTTTCAATTTCTTCTATCCGATAGCCACAAATCACCCCGGTGATCAGATGCGCATTGGGATTCAATTTCGCCTTCTTAAAGAACACTTCAAAAGTAACCCGTTCCTCTATCAATTTTTGCAGTTGGATACTATTGAAGCCCGTAAGCCATTCTATGACCTGAAGTAGTTCCGTTTTCGTCCTGCCTTTCTTCTCTACTTTTGTGACATAATGTGGATACACAGAGGCAAACGTCATCTTTGCCATTCGTTCATCATGTTCTGGAGTTGTGTTCATGTGGTTTCTCCCTATTATGGTAGTAGGTAGTAGTTATCGTCCCTTCCTAAGTCATCATCACCTGACTGGTATACAGCGGCCAAGTATATGAGCCGTGTTAATAGCCTATCTATGTTGTTTGCTACAGTCACTTTTAGTTTGCACCAAATTCAAGTTGCCTCTCATATTCTTTTTCATCAAAACTCCCATTTGATTTTTGGATTAGTCCATCATCATTAAGAGTCCATTCTTCAAATCCACTAATTTTTACTTTATTTCCCGTGCCACCAGCTCCGCTATTTGTCCCCGTAAGGGTCCAATGAAATAATGTCTTATCTGACTTGATTTCCAGACTATCAATTGACACGACCATGTCAGGAAAAGCATCCATAAATCCCTTGGCAACAATACTAATGGCACTTGTCCCCTTTGCGGTATTCCCATTATTAACTGTTAACTCACCATCTTCAGAGAAAAAGGACGATACAAAATCCGGCCTCTGACTGCACCAAGCTTGTGCGTATCCCCGGGCAAAAACTTCTAAGTCATACTTCTTTTTAGCTTCTGAAACATCTATTACTGTAAAAGATATATTTAAGATTTTCCATTCTCCATTCTCTTTGATCAACGTGAAGTGATTCACTTCTCTGGTTTGCGGAACTCCCCATCTGTATAGAATGCAATCAGCTCTAGCCAAGGCTATCTGGCCTTCTGTAATTAGAATATCGTAGTCACTCGGTATTTCGCAGTAAGGGCTGCGCACCTCCCTTTCTACATTTTCAAAAAAATCTCTAATTGCTATTTCCGAATTAGACCAGGCATCATCCTTTAAGCTGCTTATTCCAAGCATTGCTTTGTCAGAAATCATTGACTCCAATGTCGCCACATCATAGTTACCCGCAGCGAACAATAATTCGTTGATGCTGGTTTTTATCCTTTCTTCATCTGTATTCAATATTGTGTCCTTTGCCTTAGTCGTTATATTTCCCGGCAATTCCGAATTGCCATTTTTCTGTTTGCAACCTAAAACAAGAGTGCTAATTGCGATGAATGACAGTAAAGTATATCTCAATTGTCTGCTCATATTCAGTTTTCGTGTTGATGATTGGCAACGTTTGTGTTTGCGCAGTGGTGGGATTTTGAAACGCTTCATTGTCCCACGTGACCAAACGCTGAACGAAGATAGCACTTTGAGCTACACTGAACCCCACCATTGCGCAAACATTTTGTTGCCAGCTGGCCATTTTGCCGTCACTCCTTTATATTTCTCTGTCTCATATACTCCACGAAGTCCCAACCTTTTTTTGTTCTTCTGTCCTGCGGAGTCAAGTTGGGATTTTTGTCCGTGTACTCTTTATAGTAGTAGCCTTCGCACTCCACAGTCTTTTGGTAGTTAAGCAAAATGTCAGTCAACTTGTCGTTGGAAAAGAAGTCATGGTACGGAATTTCACTTGGAACTTTGTCGTGGAGTAATTCATAGCAAAGTAGATAGTCCTTTATGTTGAATTTCCCTTCTCCAATGTCATTCGAATTGAAAATGAATTCCCTTCTCTGTCCCGAAATACTTATCCAAGTCACCGTAATGGTCTCACCACCGGTCGAAATTGTCTTAGTCATTTTGTAGGTCTGGCAAAATTGGAATGAGTCTACATTCACAATGAAGTCAGTCGGTATGTCAAAACTTAATTCATTCTTATAAGTCCCAGTTTTTAAAGTCCTTGGGTCAAACTCCAACTCCAACGCAGTGAAATTCCTTTTGTCAATTGTCTGCCATTTGATTGCTCTTTTAGTTCGCTCCCTATCAATTTTGGTCTCTGTCGTCAGTCTCTTTTTTTTCTTGCCTTCATAGAAGTCAGAGGTTGTGAAGTCTCCACTTACTTGTCTCTTGAATTCAATTTTGTATTTAGGTCGTCCCTGCTTTGTCGGTGGCTCGTCAGCTTGTTGTGATGTAAAAATGATTTTTTCAATATCCTGTCCAAAGGAAGGAATTGTCGAAAGTGTCAATATGATTAGTAGTCTGAACTTCATTAAATGGCTTGCTGGCAACGTCTAACTAAAATGAGTATGAGCTCCAGTAGCTAGAAGCACTCAAGTTTCCAGTTTGCAAGTCCATATCAGTTAGCTCAGTTCGCATATTCATTTTAGTGTTTGTTAGCCTTCCGTAAGTTTTGATCTTCCTTTAT
>JAVJOD010000012.1:0-170187 GCA_040216915.1 Cyclobacteriaceae bacterium | reverse complement strand
AATCATCATTTACAATTTCTTGAAATTCGATTTTGGCAACACTCTCAGTTTTTCCCGCTCCTTGGTTTTTGCAAGAATTTAAAACGATGAGTGTTAATGATATTAATAAAAGTCTCTTCATTTGCTGAATGGTGTACAACGTCTAGATATGGCATGTGCCTCAGAGCTATTTTATTACCTACAATCTAGCAGTTTTGCAGATCAGGCTCAAGTAACTCAGTAGAGGCATGTGCTATATCTTTTGTTATGGAGCTTTATCGGATCGATGGATGTCCGGATACTTTACCTGTCACGTTGATGAATTCTAAATCTGAATAATAAACTGTTGTCGATTCGATATTCTCTCCTTTAATAAACGAGGGAATGATCTTATTGGCTACATCAGCGTCCCATTGCGCTTGCTCGTGCCCGGCATTTACTACTTTAACATGTGCAGCATTGACAAAGCCAAGCATGGTTTCTTCTACTTGTTCAACTGGTGTTCTGCAATCCAGCGAGCCTGTTAGAAAAAGGGTGGGGATTTCAGTTCTTAGAGGAATGGAAGGGTCAAACGAAAGCTCTGTTGAAATCCAATGATCTTTTACTGCAGCAAATGGAAAGTTTACCACATTCCCGAATGGACTCTCGCTAGCTTCCTTTGTAATCGTAGACCACCGCGAGTCACCTGCTCCTGACGCCAGCTGTTGATTAATGCCTTGTCCCGGTAGTCCCAAAGCAAAAGTCATCCGTTTCTGTACAAAAAAGGTGAGGATTGAGTAGTCTCCGCTATTGATTGAATGAAGTAGCCTTGGGATCACTGGAATATCATTTGCATCGTCAATATCCAATCTTAAAATGAGTGCCAAGCCAAATCCGCCAACTGAGAGATCCATTTCTTTCTTGGTGAGTGGATTTTTGACGGTCACTGTAACCGGATTTATTTTTAATTTATTCATGGTGCTGTACACCAGCGAATTAAACGCTCCGGCACTCATATTTAGCGCACTGTCTTGTTCGACCAATTCTCCGATTTTAACAACATGCTCGTCCAAATGCCTTGGAAAGTTGAACGCTTGATTTGGAGCATCGGCTCCAACCAAAATGGCTCGTTCTACTTGGTTAGGGTATAGCTTCATTACTGTCATTCCAATATGTGTACCATAGCTAAATCCGAAAAGTATGTATCGATCAAGTCCAAGGAGAGACATTAGATCATTGACATCTGTTGCATGCTCTTCAATGTTGTAACCAGCAACATCTATCTTGTTTTTATTGAATTTGTCCAAAGCTGCTTCGGCTAGTTGCTGGTAGTGCTGGCTAGCACTTTCTTCCGATACAAAAAAATCTGTCGGGTATTCCTCCTCCCAGACATGGGTAAGAGAGTTGTCACTGGCTCCTCTACGGTCAAGCAATATTAGGTCGGCCACTTCCAAAATCTCAAACCTGTCATTCAAATCTTTTGGACTGTCGGCTTCCCAAGTGCTGACTCCTCCACCTCCTTCCAGATAGACCACAGGAGTTGAAGGATTTACTGATAGACTCTTGAGATGTACGTATTTTAATTTAATCTTTCTACTGGAAGGATTGCTTCGGTTTTCAAGAACTTCCATATAGCCAACTTGTCCAATAATCTTAAGGCCAGAAGACGTCTTAAACTTCCGTGATTTCACATCCAATAATTTTGCTTGTGCGAAGCTGTAGGAACATAAGATCAGGTTGCTAAATAATACGAGGAATAATCTTTTCATATCCCCAAACATCTCTCTGCGGAATAGAAAAAGCAAAATGGAGGTGTCTCAAATGGGAATATGAAACTTCTTTAGCGTTGAGATTTGATATAATCCGAAGGAGTAATACCTGTTTCCTTCTTGAATGCCCTATAAAAAGAAGCCTTAGACTTAAAACCCACCTCTTGCCCTAATCCCAAGATGGAGTATTTATGGCTTTCAGGATCGAGTACTTGAGCTTTAAAAGCCGTTATCCGATAGTGGTTAATTAGGTCATTATAATTGCTTTGCAGGGATTCATTGATGACACTAGACAAACTATTGATTGGCCAGCCAAGGTGATTGGCAAGTTTGGCGATGGTTAAGCCAGTGTCTTTATAAAGCTTTTCTTCTTTTAAGGCTTGTAAAATTTGTTCTTTCCGCGCCTCTATCTCCTCTGCTGAAAAGCTGAACTTGGTAATTCGCTCTGTATAGCTACCTATATTTTTTGCATATTTCAAAACATATAGGTAGCCTAGAAAGTAAATACATAACACGATCATACCACCAAGCGGCTTGTACAATAGTGATGAGTTTTTATCTACTTTTTCTATGAATATCAGTCCTATGGGTACAGCCAAAACTAGAAAACCAATAAAGAAAAGCCAGAAACCAATTAAATAGTTGAGCCAGTTTTTTATTTTTTGAAACTCTCGAAGTACCCACTTAGCCTCAACTGATTCACGATAAATAAAATAAGTATAGATACCAATCTGCACAGCACCAACTAAGGCCATTGCTAGTGCGATGGTCTGTATCAAGATAATATTGGCATAGGCCCATTCGATGTTGGCCCTGACGTAGAGAAAAAAACTAGTAAAAAACACACCGTCAAGAAGAAAGGAGGGTAAAAAATGGAAAAGATCTTTCTTTCGAAAGATTCTTTTCGGGTCTTTGATATATAGGATATGAAAATAAGCCAGCGGCCCAAAAGATAGGCTAAACTCCATCGGGACAGGAAACTTGGAATTGAAAGCACTTATGGACTCCTCCAAAACGAGGTGGAAAAGAGATAGAGAAAAGAAGAAAATGAGTAGTCCAAAAAAGATGTTGGTTTTTCTGATTTGTCCGTGAAAAATAATGATCAAAGTAAAGATGAGCCCTTGGAATACGGCCAACAAAAAATAGAAGTTAGAAGAGTTTAATGAAGTATCTATCATTATCTTTAAGCTAGTTGATTATCGGGCTTTAAACAATATGCTCCATAACGGTTAGTATATGAAAAGTAGGCGATTTCGAAGCACCAACCTTTCTGTTAAGCACAAATTTTAATATAAGCCAAGCACCTGAATTTACTACTGTTTCGCCTATTTTTTATATACATTGTTACCACACGTTATTCCTTGTTTATTTGTTTTATCACATAATTCAATTGACTGTCTTTCCTGTCAATTAAGTCTTTTACAGTCAGTGATATTTCGATATCAGGCACTATTCCACTTCCTTTTTTTACAGTTTCATCTTTTGTATAGCGACTAATTTTGACAAATGAAATTAGTGCTTTAATTTTTGAATTTGGCAAAGTATAAATTATCGGATAACCTCCTGTTTGTGTATAATAACTTCCACCTGTTTCTTCTCCAACTAATGTAATACCTTGATTCTTGCAAAATAGTGCAAAACTCGAACCTGCTGAAAACGTTTTCCCTCCAATAAGCACATATACTTTTCCTTCAAACATTTTTTTGTTTGGAATCATAAGAGGCTCATTTTCATCCGTTATTGATTTCCATCCGTTTTCTGTCTTCTCGGTATTTTGGAAATATTTTTTAAAAAAAGTCTCGTAAGTATACCCATTGACCAAATTTTGACTGTATTGTTCTTCTGGCAAGGCATTAGTCGTAACGTATGATGAAATCTGTTGTTTAAAAGGTTCATTGGCTATGTAAGAGAACGTGTTGATAGTATTTAAAGGATATCCTCCTTCGTTCTGCCTAATATCAATAATGAGATTCTTGGCTTTCTTCCGCTTGATATTTTTAAAAATATCTGCCAGAGCTACCTGAAACCTGTCTACATCCAGGTTGAAAGAATTTAGGGTTAACACAGCTATGTTTATGGAGTCTATAAAATATAGATGAGGGCCTTTTTCACTCAATGTCTTTTGTGCTAAAAATGAGTTTCGTTTTGTGAATCGCTTGCCTATACTTTCAAAGGTTTGGCTCTCAACAGTTTTTGTGGTTACTTCATTGACAGGAGTTCTATATTCGACTTGATAGGCAGGTTTAGCCCCAAACTCATAGAAGTGCAGAATACCAAATTCCATTTCTATTTGACGGTCTTTTTTAGTTTCGTTGAATCCATCTGAAGGAGCATATTTCATTAACCTATCTCTAAGCTCCATTGCGTTCACTCCATCTATTGATAGGATTTCAGAGCCAACAGGAATACCAAAATCATCAGTATCGGCATATAGCTTTTTATTGATTATTTTTAACCATAGAGGAAAAAGGTTAGGCACAGAATCTAGCTGTGGTCTCATTACAATTAAGTGACCGTCTCTAACGTAATCTGTCAATTCGGTAATGGATTTGTATAAATCATTGTTGTTGTCAATTGTCGTTATTTTATTCTTTTCAAAGTCCGTGAACAGACTGTCCCATTTCGATTTAGAAGTGTATTCATACAAAGTGGGATGCCCTTTTGTTAGAACATTTTTTAGAATCTTGTAATCCTCCAAAACCTGCTCATTGGTCAGTCGTTTTTGACTAAAAGCTATCAATGGCATTAGGATAGCTAGAAATAATATTTTGACTTTCGATTTCATTTAATGTGTGGCAACGACCGTGTATAGCACGTATGCCACCATACACAAGTGCCTACCAAAATAGCACTTTTTGTGTTGCCTTTCAAGTTCGGAAAAACTTAGCGAAGAACATAAATACAATAAAAGCTGGCGGAACTTGAGTGAAGCGAAAATCCGCGAACTAAGCTTTGGGGAATTCCTCTGCCATTCAGCAGAACGCGAAACACAAAAAGTGCGGGCAAGCCGCACGCACTAGGCAAGGAACTTCTTAAGCATATGTGCTATACACCTTGTTGGCAGCTGTGCAGTTAGTTAGTGTAATCTATAATTTCAAGTCCAAGGTCATGGGATATTTTATCTAATATTTTCATTAGTTCCCTCTTATCCTCTTTTCTTGACAACCTTATTTTGGTCACTCCATCAAACTTTATAAACCCATCAAATTGATCCTTCTGAAAGGAGTATTTCATTGCTGAAAGAAAATAACCGCCCTGAGTCGCTTTATTATTTTTTGCGAATAATTGATCAATTCTATTATATGGTGTAGGGGCGCCTAATTTTATACCAGCAAGCCACAGGTAATCACAGAAAGTTTTCTTTTTAGTATCAATTTCAATTCCGTAGTGAGTTGTTATTACTAAGAACAAAATGAGGGCTACTAGACCACCTACTATAAACCTCTCCTCTATGATCAAATTATATAATGCCCAAAGAAGTGGTATGCACCAAACTAACCTGTATGAAACGTAATGTTGAGTTGCGTATTTATGTTTCACTCTGTTTTCTGCATTGCTGCCAACATCCGAATAAACACCATGGTGTTTATTCGCCAATAATCAAAGATAAGCGTATTACGTTTATTTTCCTTCTTAGAAGTAGGGGGATCCCTAGGGAGAGGCCTCTTGCCATGTAGAAGCGCTATTTCAACAAATAAGCCGCCAGTGCCAGATCCTGCACGGCATTGCCCACGGATTTGAAGACGGTGATTTGGGTGTCGGAGGTTCTGCCTTTTTTGGCACCGGAGACCAGCTCGCCCAGCTCTGCGTAAATGTGATCAGCAGCAATAGCGCCTTCCTCCATTGCCAGCACGATATCTCCAGCCTCAGACAGCGCGGCTTCTCTTTGATCTACCACCAGCAGAGATTTGGCAATAACCTGGGGAGGTATTTCTCTAATAGAAGGTTTGTACGAACCAATCCCGTTGATGTGCACACCGGGCTTGAGTTGCTCCAATTCAAAAACAGGCGTGGTGGAGGTAGTGGCGGTGCAAATGATATCCGCCCTTTTGAGGTCGGTTGGTGACCCTACGCTGAATTGTGCTTTGTGTACTGTGCTCATCTCGTCACAAAATGCTTGTGCCTTCTCCTTTGAGGTGCCAAATACCAATACTTCTTCAATGGGCCTCACCTTTAATATCGCTGCTACTTGTGTTTTGGATTGTGCACCAGTGCCAAAGATAGCCAGCACGTTCGAGTCGGGGTGGGCCAGCAAGTCGGTGGCCAGTCCGGAAGCAGCGCCCGTGCGAATGGCGGTAAGGTTTTCCGCATCTAATAATCCCAAAGGTGTGCCGGTCTCGTCATCCATCACCAGCATCTTGCCCTGAATGGAAGGCTCACCCTTCTTTACATTGTCGGGAAATACGGAAACCATTTTTAAACCAAACAAATGATAACCGGGAGAGTAGGCGGGCATAAAGAGCACCCGGCCTCTTTGTTTGGCATCATCCATAGCGGTGCGCACAGGCACATTGGCAGAACGTGCACTGATTTGCACAAAGGCATCGCGCATCAGGTCAATGGCGGTCGCCATATCCATGCGCGCTTCAATATCACTTTCCCTCAAGATTTTGAAATCACTCATAGCCTAGCGGAAAATAAATCCATCCTTCAATGGGTCTTTAGGATGAACCACAAAAGTATGTGTACCTGTAATGAATGCTGTGCCTTCCACTTCCGGTATCACTGCCTCGTATGGACCAAATTTAATCTCTTCTTTTGCGGAACAAGTAAATTTGCTACCCACAATACTTTCAATCACTATCTTTTCATTTAGCTTTAGTTCTCCCCGTGCATGATGCAAAGCCACTCTTCCACTTACGCCCGTGCCTGTGGGACTGCGATCTACTTCACCTTCTGCGAAGATGCACACGTTACGGCTGTCGGCATTCCCATCCACTGGGTCTCCAGTGAAAATGGTACCGTAGAGAAAGTTGAGATCGGGTTCGAAAGGATGTTTGAATTCAAACTCCTTCATTACGGCACGTTTTATTTGCATGCCTTTTTCAATCAGTGCGTCATGATCGGAAGGATTCATGGTGATGCCCAACTCTTTTGCTTTCACGTAGGCATAAAATGCACCGCCATAGGCAATGTCGTAGGTCACTTTGCCGAGGCCAGGCACTTCCACTACCTGATCTAATGCTTGCACGAATGAGGGAACATTCAAAAAGGAAACACTTTCTACTGTACCGTTTTTAATTTTGGCGGAAGCCCGGATGAGACCTGCAGGCGAATCGATGTTAACGGGCGTGACTTCACGTTGGGTGGGAATGAGTCCGCACTCAATAGCTACCTTGGTCACAGCAATGATACCATGCCCGCACATGGTGCTGTACCCTTCGTTGTGCATAAACAAAACTCCAAAGTGGGCGTCTTTGCTTACGGGCGGAGTAATGAGGCAACCGTACATGTCGGCATGACCGCGCGGCTCCCACATCAGCACTTTTCTCAAGTGATCGAGATGCTCCCTGACATATCTTCTCTTCTCCAAAATGGTGTCGCCTGGAATTTCTGGATAACCACTAGTGATAATGCGCAACGGCTCGCCACCGGTGTGGGCGTCAATGGTGGTGATTTGCAATGGCGAATCGGGACGCCAGGACGCCATTTGTGCCAACTGGCTTTTAAGATCGTTCATGGCAGCCAAAAGGTGATTACCCTCATAGTTTTGATTTAATAATTATTTAATATTGGATTAAGAATGCGGTAACGCAATCCAAAGCTTTAATCTAAGTCTATGAAGGGTATCCTCAAAAGTTTTGCGCTGATTATTAATTACAAAACTTTTATAGTCACTGCCCTGTCACTTGTCAGTACATACACCTGTCATCGGTATGGACTAACAGCCAATTTTCCGGATATGCTGGTCGGTGTGGCGATTGTCTTTCCGGTTGTATTTTCCATTAGCTCTGCCTACGCACGAAGAGAGAATGCGCTGCAGCGCCTGGCGGATTTCAAAGGACACGCGGTGGCGATGTATTATGCATCACGTGATTGGCCCACCGACAAGAATAGTGACCTGCCCAAACGGATGCGCGAGTTGATTAAGGAATTGTTTCAACTGATGAGAGAAATGCTTGCCGACAGGAATGTAGCGCACTGGTATGAGAGCGAAGCCAAACTGTATCAACTTTTCTCCCGGCTATCAAAGTATACGCAGGAGATGCGTGATCTGGGCGTGCAAAGCGGAGAGATTTCCCGGGTGAGCCAGTACGTAAGTAAAATGATTATCGCTTTTGACAACATGAAGGTGATTCACAACTATCGTACTCCGGTGACACTTCGCGCCTACAGCAAGGTTTTTATCTACGTGTTCCCGATTATCTATGGACCTTACTTTGCCAATACCGTTGATATCTATTCTGCGCAGCTTGAGTATGTGATGCCAATTCTATACAGTTTTATTTTGGTAAGCCTGGATAATATCCAGGATCACCTTGAAAACCCCTTCGACAATGTGGGAGAGGACGATATTGACATTGATGCCGAGGCTACGGAGAAATTGCTGGACTAGCTGGGACAGTCTCCTGTTTTGGCAATGGCTTCCATGTAACCCAGTGATAGGGCCTGATTAAAATCCTCGCAAGCACCTTTTAGATCGCCTTGACTCTTCCGCGTGATGCCGCGATTGAAATAAGCCGATCCATTTTCCGGATCCAACTTGATGGCTGCATCAAAGTCCAACAAAGCTTCTGCTGGGTTTCCCGCCTCATCTCTTACACTTCCGCGCAAGATGTAGGCGTCTACAAACTGGTCGTCCACCTGAAGGGTGCTGTCAAAATCACTTAGGGCATTGCTGAAATCATTCTCCAGGTAGTGCATGATGCCTCTGTTGAAAAAGTATTCCGGTCGGGGAGAAATTGCAATCGCCCTGGAGTAGTGGAAAACAGCTCGCTCATAATCGGGTAGCCCCGAATAGTAACTCCCCAGCGCAAAGTCAGGTCCGTCTAGGTTGGGATTAATTTCAAGCGAGCGGGCAAAGTCTACCAAAGCGCTGTCCAGATTGTCTATTGACATCCACGCCTTTCCTCTGGCGTAGAAAGCATCCGCGTAGTCTGGCATCGTAGTGACGGCCATGGTAAAGTCCCGAATGGCATCCGGAACATTGTCGAGTTGCACATTGGCAGCACCTCGGAAGAAATAGAGTTCAGCATCGATGTTGTCCCCACTTAGAGTGACAGCGCGGGAGTAGTCGTTGAGGGCTCCTTCAAAATCATTTAAGTTAAACTTGCTGCTCCCTCTGGTGAAGTAAGCTTCTGCATGCTGGTCATCTTTTGAAATCACTTCATCTAACAGGGTGATCGCACCCTCATAGTCTTCTTGGTCAAATTTTTCTGAGGCTTGCTGATATTGATCCTGTGAGGAATCGCTACAAGCAACGCTCAGGAGAACAAGTAGTGGTAGGACGAGGAGCTTTTGCATCTTTTCTATTTTATTGCTGTGCAGCCAGCATACGTTTCACAAACTCATCGAGCTGGCTGTTTTCCAGGTAACGAACCACAGCTACGATGTCATTTTCCTGATCAACGTAAACCATGTTGGTTCCGTTGCCGATGTGAGCGAAGGCCACTTCAGGTGCACTGGGCAAAAATTCTTTGCCGGTATTTAAAAACCAGTTCATGAAGCCGTAGGTCGGTTGTGGTTTGGAAGGCGTTTGTGCCCATTTGTTCCATTGTTCTGACAACAGTTGTTTTCCGTTCCAATTTCCGTTTCTCAACGTAAGGTAGCCGAAGCGTGCCATGTCGTAAGCGTGAATGAACATGCCACCACCCCAATGACCACCGCCACTGACAGACTGCACAATCTTTCCATCCAGCACGATGTAGGAGTTTTCATACCCATACCAGCGCCACATGTTAGAAGCACCAATTGGATCCATAATATTTTCTTTCAGGACGTCCGGTAGTGGCTTGCGCCAAACGCTCAATGCTGCCAGTGCAAGTACGTTGACGCGGGTGTCGTTGTACTCGTATACGGTACCCGGTTCATTTCTTTTTTTACCCCACTCGTTGTACTCCTGACTGGGTCTATCCGCCCAATCCGGTTTTCCCCATAAGGTCCCTTCCCAGTCGCTGTTTTGTTGCAGCAGATGCCGCCAGGTAATTTTCTGATTGTGGGGTGTGTCAAACAACATCAAAAGATCGGATTGGTCATATTCATCCGCTTTGTAGGCGGTAGGCAATGGGTCGTACACCCAAATTGGTGGCACGTATTGATAGGCAGGATCATCTATGTTTTTAATCATTCCTTTGTCATAGGCCAATCCCACTACGCTGGACAAAAAACTTTTTGTCACACTGTGGGTCATGTCGATCCGCCAGGGCTCTCCCCACTCTGCGATGACGTAGCCATTTTTGATAATCACACCGGTTTGCTCGCCACGGGTTTTGATGGGACCAATGGCATCTCCAAATGGTTCTCTTCCAAAGCTGCGGTAGTGATTGAGTTTGAGGTCCCGCGGTGTAGAGGCATCATTGGCAATGGCAAAGTCTACTGCCTCTTTTAGTTTGGCCGCATCCATGCCTACCTCCGAGGGTTCTTTTTTCGCCCACTCTTTGTCGGGGTAATAAATAGAAGGTGTGCTGGATTTGCTGCGCTTTTGTGAGTATGAGGCAAAGCTGATTAATAGAGCGATGGCAGCAAAAGTTATTCGGTATGATATCATGCTTGAGAAGTTAGTCTTATTATAAATTTAGCAAGAGTAAGGGGTAGAACCAGCTTTATTTGATATACGGATTAACGCGGACGCTTTTTAGACTTTTTTGTTGAATCCGATAGTGGCTGCAGTGTGGACATTATAAGTTGTGCATTGAGCTCACAGTTCAAGCTGTCTGGAGCTGTGGTAGACCGTGAGAATGTAGATAAGTTCTTCTGAAGCTATTTCGTAAATGATACGGTAATTTCCCTCTATCAGTTCTCTGACAGACTCATCATTTTTTTCTGCAACGATCCTACCTGAATGGGGATGAGCCTTTAGTATATCAACTTTATGATATAGTTTATTGACGGTGATTTTTGCGTACTTCTCCGAGCTTTCCGCAATGTAATTAGCGATATCACCCAGGTCTTCAATAGATTGGTCGGTCCAAATCAACCTAACCATTTACCCAATTTTTCTTTGGCTTGCTCTTCCGTATGCACCTTTCCATCCTTTACCTGCTGACGACCCTTCTCAATTCTCTCAATAATTACAAGTCTTTCGATGGCTTCGTCAATTGAGAATTCGTCTGGCAGATTGGAAATAGATTCAATGACAATTGATTTTCTCATGGCAGTAATTTGTACAGCTAATTTAATGAAAATTAAATTCTTACATCTTGTATTTCTGCAATTGAGGGTTGTGAATCGCTATTAAGAAAGGTAAAACGATATTTCAGCTTTATTAATAGAATTCGATCCGTGTATATCTTTTTATGGAATTTTAATCGAGACTAGTTTCACTTAAATGCTCTTCCAGACATCCGAGTCATCCACAAGATTATTATCATCTTCTGACTCATCAAATGCATTCAGCACTTGGGCTTTCTGATCTTTAGAAAGTGAGTTCCATAGCTCACCCCCTTTTGATTCCTCTCGCTGCTTTAGAAAACTATAAATAGTGGAGAGAAGATGCTCATTTTCAAGTCTATCCACGATCTGATGAAGACCTGATTTTAGTTGGGTTGTGCTCTTGTCTTCTTTTTGCATAATAAAAATACAAAATCCTCCTACAATAATTTTGTATCACTATGTTCTGTGATACCTAATCCTCTTTTTTTAGCTGGATTCCCAACTCGTCTAGTTGCTCATTTGAAATGGTAGAAGGTGAATCGATCATCACGTCACGGCCGGAATTGTTTTTTGGGAAGGCGATAAAATCTCTGATAGAATCCACACCACCAAAGATGGAACACAGCCTGTCGAAGCCGAAGGCAATACCGCCATGCGGAGGTGCGCCATATTCAAACGCTTCCATGAGGAAACCAAATTGCTTTTTTGCTTCCTCTTCTGTGAATCCCAGTTTCTTAAACATCAACTGTTGCGTGGGCCTGTCGTGAATACGGATGGAGCCACCGCCAATCTCTGTTCCATTGATGACCATATCGTAGGCATTGGCTCTCACTTTACCAGGGTCGCTGTCAAGCAATGGAATGTCTTCTCTCTTTGGAGACGTGAACGGATGATGCTTGGCGTGAAAGCGTTGTGTGTCCTCGTCCCATTCAAAAAGTGGAAAGTCAAGCACCCAAAGTGCTGCAAAAGTATTCTTGTCGCGTAAGCCTAGTTCCGTGCCCAGGTGCAAGCGAAGGTCATTTAAAGCCTTTCTTGTTTTATCTGTTTCACCAGACATTACCAACATCAGGTCGCCAGGCTTTGCATTCATTTTGTCGGCCCAGGCCTTTAGCGCAGTCGCATCATAAAATTTATCTACCGAAGATTTGAAAGTACCGTCCTCATTGTAGCGGGCATATACCAATCCTTTGGCCCCTACCTGGGGGCGTTTCACAAAGTCGGTGAGCGCATCAATTTGCTTGCGTGTGTACGAAGCACATCCTGTAGCATTAATTCCCACTACTAATTCTGCATCGTCAAAAATGCCAAACCCTTTGCCTTTCGCAACGTCATCCAATTCCACGAAGGTCATTTCAAACCTTGTATCCGGTTTATCGGAGCCGTACAATTTCATGGCATGATCGTACGTCATGCGCGGCACAGATGGGATGTCAATGCCTTTTACATTCTTGAACAGATGCCTGATAAGTCCTTCGAAGACGTTCAGTATATCTTCTTGTTCCACAAAGGCCATCTCACAATCTATCTGCGTAAACTCTGGCTGACGGTCTGCGCGCAAATCTTCATCTCTAAAACATTTTACAATCTGATAGTAGCGGTCAAAGCCGGATACCATCAGTAGTTGTTTGAAAGTTTGTGGAGATTGTGGCAGTGCATAAAACTCTCCCTGATTCATCCGGGAGGGTACCACAAAATCGCGCGCCCCTTCGGGTGTAGATTTGATCAAGACGGGTGTTTCCACTTCAATAAATTGCTGGGCATCCAGGTAAGTGCGTGTTTGCTGGCCCATCTTGTGACGCAATTGCAAGCTCTCTCGTACGGTGGTTCTTCGTAAATCCAGGTATCGGTATTTCATGCGGAGGTCTTCACCACCATCGGTATCATCTTCAATGGTAAATGGTGGCACTTTGGATGGATTGAGTATTTCAAGTGTCTCTAACTTGATCTCTATTTCCCCGGTTGGAATTTTGTCATTCTTGGAGAGGCGCTCCACCACGGTGCCGGAAGCTTTCAACACAAACTCCCGCCCACAATTTCTCATCTGCTCAATTAGCGCTGCATCAGATTTACCTTCTTCAAGGAAGAGTTGGGTAATGCCATAACGATCTCGCAAGTCAATCCAGATCAAACTGCCCTTGTCACGCACGCGCTGAACCCATCCGGTCAGCGTTACACGCTCGTTTACATTTATTATACGCAGTTCACCGCAGGTGTGAGTCCGAAGCATCTATTTTTCAATTAAATTTGAGGGCGCAAATTAACAAAAGCTTAGGTGTTTTAGGTGAGTCCCGGAGGACCTTTTAGCCGTTGATTTCTTTTTTGGCCTTTTTATTGTTTAGAATTGAATTATGATACTCTTGCTCTGGCTAATGCCCTATTTCGCAATACTTTCTCCCGAAAATCACCGCCTGGTCAAAACCAAAATTAGCGATGATATTTCGGTGTCGCTGCCCAAAGAACTAAGACCCATGGCGGAGGAGGACATCGCGCTGCGTTATCCCTCCGTGAGACAGCCTATTGGTGCTTTTACTGACAACAATCGTGAAATTGATTTTAGTGTGAGCCAATCTGCCACGCAATGGTACCCGGATGATGTGGAAATGGCCCAGGGATTTTTTAAGACGAGCCTCTATAACCTCTACGACAGGCTGGAGATGGTTGATGAAGGGATTCACGAAATAAAGGCTAAGAAGTTTATCTATTTTGAATTTGAGTCCCGCATCAACGGAAGCAGATACGATCAGGGTAATCAGGATTCGGTGCTCCGCTATACGTATATCCAATACCATCTGCAAAAGGGGCGGACCATCGTTATTACCTTCAGCTGCCCCAAGCCACTGAGAGGAGAGTGGCAAGAAACAGCCCGCTCAATCATGACCAGTGTTAAGATCAAATAATGGAGTTGTATACCGATGAGTACTTCATGCGTGAGGCGCTCAAAGAGGCGCAAAAGGCTTTCGAAATAGGAGAGGTGCCTGTGGGTGCCGTGGTCGCGTGCAAAAACAAGGTCATCGCCAGGGGCCACAATCAAACCGAGCAACTTAATGATGCCACCGCGCATGCCGAAATGCTGGCAATCACCGCAGCTTCTAACTATCTGGGTTCGAAATATCTAAGCGAGTGCACGCTATACGTGACCTTGGAACCTTGTATCATGTGTGCAGGAGCCTTGCATTGGACGCAACTTATGAAGTTAGTGTATGGAGCCAGTGACTTGCAGCGCGGATATAGTTTATCTAAGAGCGCGGTCCTACATCAAAAAACAGAAGTGGTAACCGGGATAAAGAAAGAGGAATGCAAATCAATTATTGACGAATTCTTTAAAAAACTGAGAGAATAAGGTCAATTTTTGAGTTTTGAAATTTGTATTCCTAACTTGAACCAAACATTAAAAACAAGTGAATTATGGCAATGGAGTTAAAGGGAAGGGTTATTCAGTTACTTCCTTTACAATCTGGAACTGGTAAAAGGGGAGAGTGGAGGAAGCAGGAATTTATTGTGGAGACGCAGAGTCAATATCCAAAAAAAGTGTGTCTCTCGATTTGGGGTGACAAAATTGACCAATTTGGTGTGGTGGAAGGAGATGATGTAAGCGTCTCCGTAGAATTGGAAAGTAGAGAGTACAATAACCGATGGTACACAGAGGCGCGCGCCTGGAGGATAGAAAAAAACTCCGCTAGCAGACCATCCGGCCCACCGCCCCCAATGGAGGAGCCTTTTGATAGTGGAGATGGTGCATCCGATGATTTGCCATTCTGATCAGACATAAAAAAACCCCGATTAATCGGGGTTTTTTATTCTTTATGCTTTCTCTTTTTGGTGCACTTTCTTTCGCTTCTCATCTACACGCTTTCCGTTTTTGTGCTCACCCAGGATAATTACATCTTTCGTGTTCTCGTACTGTCTTACAGCCTGCATCATTTCCTTCTCACTGTCACGAATAATGATAATTCCAGATTTTGCTCCTTTGTTGCGGATGTCCAGATAAAAACCGTCTTTCTTCTTCTTAGGTAATACTGGGGGTCTTCCCATAGTTATCTTATTTATTTAGTGAAACAATCCAATTTTCTCCAAACTAACTCTTGCAGGTGCGTTTTGGTTCAATCTTCCAAATGTGTCAAAAGCGCTTAAATTCGATGGTTCTGCCAAGAGTCGCGCAAATATAGCCTTTTTTGGCCAAATTTCCACGTTTTTACTGCTGTAATAACGTGCTACCTCCTCCGAGATTGTGGCACCTAGCTGATATCCAGTATTTGAAAACTTTTGCCATTCAGTTCGAAAGTCTCCTGGATCTTTTTGCCCGCCATCGCCTTTCCAATGGGGGAGGCCATAGACACCACAAAGTAGGTTTCGCCCTCATGTGTAAGTTGTCCTACAGGAATAGCCACATAATAGATTCCCTTGTCAGTTCTTACCAATGCCCCCAGGTCCACCTGCCCGCTGGTCTTTTCGGGATTGACTTGCACGAGTGCCTGCTTTAGTTTGTTTGACTGTGCAAGCTGCTCACTATTCTTTTCCACTTCCAACTGCATCATCGCCCTTCCGGTCTCGTACTTGTCACCTGCACTGCTTTTGGTTTCTTCATTACCGGCTTCGCGTGCAGCAGCAATGGCACTCTGTGACCTGCGGATACGTTCCTCCACAAAATCCATACACTTTTGATACAAGATGACTTTGATGGAACTCACTACTTGAGGTAATCAGGTAGCTTCGTTTTAGCGTTCAATTTCTGATCTGCGACAGGACTGTGCTTCTCCACGGTCATTGGTATGACGCCTGCCCAAATGTCGAGGGCGTAGTCTTCGTCATCGTCTACCGGAGGTCCCGTCCTCACTTTGGCGGAGGCCTCTTTGATGGGAAACGCAATGACCATGGTGGCTTTCCATTCTCCGTCAGTAGGTTTGCGTATGTCGTTCCATCTGCCTTTGCACATCTTCTCGGTAAACACTTCCAGAATAGCGTTCATCTCTTCAATGCCCTCGATCTTCTTGGCGTGGCTAAAAATGGACACCGACCTGTAATTCACCGAGTGATGAAACGCGGATCGTGCCAACACCAGACCGTCCATGTGGGTAACATTTATGTTTACGGCCAAATTCTTGGAGACCAACTCTCTCATATAATGACTGCCAACCGATCCATGGATGTATAATGTATCATCAATCCTGCAGAAGCCTGTGGGAATCTGAAAAGGTTGATCGTCCAGGCAAAAGGCCACGGTGCAAACCAAAGACTCATCCAACATGGCATAGACCTGATCTTTGTCATACACGCCTCGCTTGGGCATGCGCGTAATTTTTGTTTTGTCGGTAATCGGAAATTGGCTCATAACATCTTTTGTTATTTTCTACGAATGATGAAGCAGTCTTGGAACTGTTCCATTCCTATTTTTGGGTAATAAGCTGCAGCGGCAGGCGCAGCCAACAGTATCAATGTTGTTGTAGGCCCTGCCACTTCGTGTGTTTCATCGATCAGTTTTTTGCCGATCCCTTGTTTTTGATAAAGCTCATCTACTGCTAAGTCTGATAGATAGCAGCAAAACGAATAGTCGGTCAGCGCACGCGAGACACCTACCAGTTTGTCGTCATCCCAGGCAGTAATCAGAATGTTGCCGTTGTCTAACATTTTTTGCATTCGCTCCGGCTGACTCACCGGTCTGCGTTCTCCCAGGGTAGAGCGGTTAAGCACATCAATGAACTGTGCTGCGGAGATGGAACGATCGGAATGATAGGTAATACTCATTATGGTTGGGCTCTAAAGTGTGATAACGATTTTACCGAATTGAGTACCTTCTTCCATCTTCTTAAAAGCGGTGTTTATCTCCTCTAAGGGATAGGTGGAGTCGATGACTGATTTAAGCTGGTGCTTCTCAACAAAATCTAGCATGGATAAGAACTCATCTTGTGTACCCATCGTGGTGCCAAAGATGGTCAACTGTTTCCAGAAGATTGTCTTTGGCGAGATGTCTGGTATATTCCCTGCTGTGCGACCATAGATCGCTACGCGACCCCCGGGGTAAGCAAGTTCCAGCAGACGATTAAAATCCTTACCAGCTGCACTGTCAATGATTACGTCAAACCCTCCCGCTTCTTTTGAAATTTTTTCGAAATAGTCGGAGCTTTTGTAGTTATAAATTCCAGAGGCACCCAAGGCTTTGGCTTTTTCCAATTTTTCGTCAGACCCCGAAGTCACATAAACTCTCGCATCGAAGGCCAATGCGAATTGCATTGCCCACAAAGCCACACCGCCACCAATTCCGGTGATCAACACCTTTTCTCCTCTTCTCAGACGCGCTTTTGAAAATAGCGCTCGATATGCGGTGAGACCGGCAAGAGGTACTGCAGCAGCCTCCTCGAAGGACAAGTGTTCGGGCTTTTCAAAGACTTGTTTTTTTGAAATTGAAATATAGTCACTGAACGTGCCATTTGCAGGGTAGCCAAGAATACTGAAAGCGTGCGACTGTACGGCACTATCTTTTCCCCATCCGATGCTGGGATTGATGATGACTTCCTTCCCAATTAGGTATTGATCCTCTTCGGCCTCTGCAGCTTCAATGATTCCGCTTCCATCAGACCCCAGTATGACGCCTCCAGGCATAGAATCTCGTTGCTCTTTCAATAACCAGAGGTCATGATGGTTGAGTGCGGCATTTTTTAGCCTTATCAAGACTCCGCCTTTGCCAAGCTTAGGTTTTTCTATTTCCTGAATCTGAAGTGGCGATTGATTTCCATGAAAGAAGGCAGCGCGCAATGTCAAGATTGATTATTTTAGGTTGATGATGTAATTCCACTGGTGTTTGTCATCGAGAGCTCCTGATCGGATATCCTGCAACTCTTTCTTCACCTTGAGTTGAAAACTATCGGCACTCGGAAGATCGATAGAGTAGTCTTGCCCGTGTATATTAATCGTTTGGATAGGAGCGACTACAGCCGCGGTACCAGCTCCGAAGGCTTCTGTAAGCGTTTTGTCTTCAAAAGATTGTTTCAACTCTTCGACTGCAATACGCCTCTCCTCTACAGGAAAATTCATATCCTTAGCCAACGTAAGAATGGAGTCGCGCGTTACACCGTCAAGGATTGCAGTGTTCAATTGAGGTGTTACCAATTTTCCATTGATGACGAACATCACATTCATCATTCCCACTTCGTCAATGTACTTGTGATCTTTATAGTCCGTCCATAGCACCTGATCAAATCCTTCTTCTTTTGCCACCTGGGTAGGATAGAATGCCCCGCCATAGTTTCCGGCACACTTGGCAAAGCCAGTTCCACCTTCAGCTGTGCGCACGTAATAATCTTCAACTTTGAGTCTATACGGTTTGCTGAAGTATGGGCCCACGGGTGTGGTCATGATGATGAACTTATATTGATCTGCTACCTTCACACCCAATCGGGGCTCAGATGCGAAGACTACGGGTCTAATATATAAAGAGGCACCATCTCCACCCGGAACCCAGCCGCTGTCTAACTTAAGCAAAGCCTCCAGCGATTCGGTAAACATTGACTCGCTGATTTCGGGCATGCACATTCTGGCGAGCGACTTGTTTAGTCGTTGGTGATGCCGTTTGATCCTGAAGACGTTGATGTTGCCATCTTGCATTTTGAAGGCCTTCATTCCTTCGAAAACGGATTGCCCATAATGGATAGCCAACATCGCAGGGCTCATCATTAAATCACCGTAAGGAACGATCTCAGGCTGCTGCCACTTCCCCTTGTCATAGTTTGACAAAATCATGTGATCAGAAACGTACTTTCCAAATTCGAGATTCTGGAAGTCAACAGCCGGAAGTCCTGACTTCGTGACTTTATGTGTTACAATGATGCTCATATTGACGAGTTTGAAATAAAGATATTTAATTAGTTAGTGATTGTGAATGGAGAAGACAACTATTTGTGACCATGAACTCTCATGGCTTTAGCGATTTCCGCAGCGTTATTATCATCCTTTTTTTCAAGTTCGTTGATAATATTTTTGTGATTGACTTCGTCACGGTTTTGAGAAAGTTTATAAGATGCTTCTATGCTTGTTATCTTAATTTCTAACGCTACGATTCCTTTGATTTCTCGTTGGAGGTAGGAGGGGGTCATACGTTCTACGGAGGCAGGATTTTGCGAATGCTGCTCGTGATGATTCACCAATTGCTTTAAATGTGCTACCAGTTCTTCGCCCTCAATAATTCTAGGTTGGCCATATACGTGCACCGCGATGTAATTGTAGGTAGGCACATTTTCATGATCGTACCAGGTAGATGAAATATAGGTGTGAGGCCCTTGAAATACGACCAACACTTCCTTGTTCTCAGAGAGCTGCTTCCATTGGCGATTACCACGGGAGAGATGAGCAGAAAGTGTATTCGTGTTGAGATTGATCACAAAGGGAAGATGTGTGGCCCACGGTTTAGTGTTAATCTCACTTATGAGTAGTCCAAAGTTGTTGTCCTTGATGAATTGCTTGAGCTCATCTGTGTTTTCATTTTTAAAATTCAGTGGTGTGTACATCCTGAGATAATTTTGAAATTATGCACGATCTAATATTTCATTGATTTTTACGAGGTGATGGTCATCATGTTCCGCATCAAACATGGCCAGGTCAACAGGATTCATCATTACTTTTAGTCTAGGGTGCAAGGACGATTTTTCCAAATCCACTTCACTCAAGCTATTATAAAGCGCGATATTCTTGTTCCTACCTTCCTGAAAGTAAGCAATCACCTCATCAACTGTCTGACTATTATAGTCTCCTTTTGGCTCGAAGACTGCGGGTGACAATGTAGGTATGCCTTCCAGCATTTCATGTATTCGTTTATTTGCGATCTCATCTACTTCTGCCAGATGACCAATATTTTCCTTTATTGACCACTTACCGTTGGGTTGGAGAGAAAGCTTTGCATTGGAGACCTGCTGTACTTTATGCTGAATCCTCATAGCGGTAAAGGAGAGTCGCTCCAAGTAGAAGGGTAGCATACTTGGGGGAAGGCCAAATTTGAATTCACGGTTAAACCACGCTGTTGCTTTCATCTCATTGTAGGTTTAGTGATACGATCATTTTATTGTTATTTTTTTGATGCTGCTATGATGGCCGCCTCAAATGAGGCTAAAGCGCGCTCAATATCTTCTTCGGTAGTTGCCCAGGAACAAATGCTCACACGGATCACTTTCTTTCCATTCCATACAGAGCCCCCAACCCAGCATTCCCTTTGTTCCTGAATGTGGGATATAGTGAGGTCCGTTATTTCATCGGAGTCGCAGCAAAGCAGCACCTGATTGAACACGACATCATTTATCAGATGAAAGCCCTTAATATTTTTAATGCCATTGGCAAACTGAACTGCCCTCTCGTGGAACCCAAGAATCATTTCGTTGAGGCCAGCCTTTCCCAAATATTTCAATGCCGCCCACATTTCTACCACACGAGCCCTCCGCGACATTTCGGGAGTGAAGAACATCCCATCTCTTTCACTACCTAATATGATGTAGCCAGCCGACATGTGCAGTGCTGAAACCAAAGCCTCTTTGTCCCTACATAGTATTAGACCGGAGTCGTACGGGGTGTTAAGTGTTTTGTGACCATCCATTGCCCAAGAATCTGCAAGTTCAATGCCCTCCGTTAAGTACGCCAACTCCTGTGTGGCTCTGGCCCACAATCCAAATGCACCGTCAATATGTATCCAGGCTTTGGCTGCCCGTGCTTTCTCACAAATTAATTTGAAATTGTCAAAAGAACCGCTGTTTACATTGCCGGCCTGCAAAATCAAAATCGTGCTGCTATCTAAGGTGGGAATCTGATCCGCTTTGATTCTTCCCTGGTCGTCCACGTCCACCCATTCGATGTTGGATTTACCCAATCCATTCAATGAGATAGCTTTTAGAATGGTAGAGTGCGCATGCCTGCCCGTCACTACGCGGATTTTTGGGGCGTCAAATAGACCTTTTTCTGTGATGTCCCAACCCTTGTTCATCAAAATGCGATAGCGGGCTGCCGCCAGGGCACAGAAGTTGGCCATGGAGGTGCCGCTTACAAAACCAGCAACGGTTTCATGTGGTAATTTAAACAAGTCAATCAGCCATTGTTGTACAACAGTTTCCAACTTGGAGGCAATGGGAGAAATCACTTGCATTCCTGTATTCTGATCCCAGAAGATGGATAAATTTTTGGCCGCAAGGCTGGCGGGAATTACACTTCCATTGACGAAGCCAAAGTATCTACCACCTATGTGCGTGACAGTTGCGGGCGACCCGTATTGATCAAGCAAGTCAATGACATCCTCTGCTGCGCTTGGTTGCGAGGGCATTGCTTCTTCAAATTTTGATAAGTCTTTTAGTGCGGCTTCTGAAGGAAAAACATTCCGCTCAAAAGCGGAGGAAATATACCTCATGGCATGCGCATGTGCTTTTTTGAAGAGTGCTCCGCTTTTCCACTCCGAAAACATTCGGCTTTGAATCATACAGTACTTTATATGGATTGTTTTATTCTATTATTGATTTAGAGCTGCAGGAATTCTCCATCAATTATAAACAGCTTCGCACCGCCTACTGTACTAGATTGATGTTTGCTCATGTGATCACTTACGTGATAACTCATATTCTCTTTGAGTGTGTGAACGGACCCATCTTCCAGTTCGGTGTGTAGCTCGCCTTTAATACAGAAGAGAATGTGTCCTTTTTCGCACCAGTGATCTGCCAGATAATCGCTCGAGTATTCTACCATACGGATGCGTAGACCGCCATAGTTCTTTGTTTTCCAATAGGCCATACCTTTTTCTCCGGGGTGTGCCGTTGACTCAACGGTATTCCAATCAAGGGTTTCAAATGGGATGGGATTCATTTTTTTTATGGGTTTGTGACTACGGGGGGCTTCCAGACGCTTCTAAGCTTGTACCCTCGGTTGACAATATAGATTCCGGCCAGGGTGATTCCAATGGCGATCGTCATTTGGGAATTCAACTTCTCCTCAAGTATTGCCCATCCGAGAATGACGGCTACGATTGGATTGATGTAGGCATATAACGTGACAATGGCAACGGGTAGCTTTTTGATTGCATAGGAGTAGCATGCATACGCAGCAATGCTCCCTATGAGAATTAAATAAATCAGAGAGTAAATCACGTTGTTGCTCCATTGAATGGCTTGATAGTCGTCAAATACCAGACTGATTGGTAGTAGGAATATCCCACCAAATACCATTTGAAGTCCGGCATTGAGGAAAGGGTCACTGCTTTGGTTTTTTTTCTTCATCCAAATGCTTCCTCCGGCCCAACCGATGCAGGCGAGAAATATCATCAGGATTCCGAGCAGGTACTGAGGAGAGACAAAATCGCTTAAGTTTTCGCTAAAAATCAAAACAATGCCAAAGAGACCGACTAAAAACCCTAGTGCGATGGGCATGGTAGGTCGATCTTCCGCTGAAATAAGAAGGTTAATCAAAATGACCCAGATCGGTACCATTGAGCAAAGGATCGCGGCAATTCCACTGGGTATGTGCACCTCTGCCCAACCGACAAACCCGTTACCCATCGAAATCATAAAAAATCCTCCTATGGCTTGATTCATCACTACTTCTTTTGACGGCATTGACTTCTTCTTAAAAAGTAAGATTACGCCAGCGAGCAGCACCCCAGCGATCAACTGCCGGATAGCAGTGAATAGGAAAGGCGGAAATTCTAATACTCCTACCCGAAGTGCCAGGTAGGTGGTGCCCCATGCCAGGCAAACAACGGCTAATGCCAGATATGCTTTAAAATTCTCTCCTCTCATTCCTCGATATTTCTGTGATGTACAAAATTGATTCAATATTAGGAATCAAAACAGTTTCAGTTTTATTAATTTTGACCATATCAGTTTTAATATGCAAATAGCTACAGAGATAAAATCCGATCACCTTTATATGGAGGTTGCGGATAGAATTGAAAGCCTCATATCGAAACAAGTTTACAAGATTGGGGACAAACTTCTTTCTGTTAGGGCATTGAGCAAGCAGCAGGGTATTAGTTTAAGTACTGCCTTTCAGGCTTATTACCACTTGGAAAGCAAAGGCTTGGTGGAAGCACGACCACAGTCAGGCTACTATGTAAAGTTTTCCCATACCTATGGTATGGACCTACCCAGTTCATGCAAGCCCAGTGAGGAGGCCATGCCGGTGACCTTGGACGATATCATTTCCAGCGTATATCAAAATTTGCGATCCCCCGACCTTATACATTTTTCTGTCAGCTCACCGGACTACACCTTGTTGCCAAGTGCGAAGCTGAATAAGGCCGTGGTGCAGGCATTGCGCCAATCGAGGGATAGTTGTCTCAACTATGAGGATTTTCAGGGCAACGTAGTCCTAAGGCAGCAGATCGCTAAGCTTTCTTTTAATTGGGGTGGGGCGCTCAGTGAGGAGGATGTGGTGATAACCAACGGGTGTATGGAAGCTTTGTCGCTGTGCCTCAAAGCCGTGACAAAACCCGGAGAAGCAGTGGCCATCGAGAGCCCTACCTACTACGGGATATTTCAGGTAATCGAAAACCTGGGGCTGAAAGTGGTGGAGATTCCTTCCGACTCTGATTCCGGTATCGACTTGGAATGCCTGGAGGCTTCGATAGACAAATTTGATGTTAGGGTTTGCCTCTTCGTTTGCAATTTTAATAATCCACAAGGCACCTTAATGCCCGACAAGAATAAGAAGAAGTTGGTAGAACTACTTACCAGGAAAAATATTCCTTTAATTGAAGATGATATTTACGGAGAGCTCTACTTCGGCAAGACAAGACCGAGAACCTGCAAAGTTTATGACAAGAAGGGAATTGTTTTACAATGTGGGTCATTTTCAAAATCACTCGCTCCGGGCTACCGACTTGGCTGGGCTGTGCCAGGAAAGTACAAAAACAAGGTGATTGCCTTAAAGCGGATGAACAACGTATCAACGAATACTTTGATCCAAGAGGCAATTGCAATCTTCCTTCAAAAGGGCAGGTATGAACTTCATCTTCGGCATCTTCGAAAGGCACTTCATACCCAATGTTTGCGGTATAGTCAGGCTATTGCAGAATACTTCCCATCCAATACAAAAGTTACACGACCGGAAGGCGGATTTTCATTGTGGATCGAATTAGACGAGAGGGTAGATGCTTACAAACTGCACCAGCGTGCCTTAAAACATAAAATTGGAATCGCGCCAGGTCACATTTTTTCCACCAGAGGTGAATTTCAAAGCTACTTCCGAATAAGCTATGGACTACCTTGGAGTGATCGGATCGAACAAGGAATCAAAGTGTTAGGGGATCTTATAAAAAAGGAACTAATCCAGGTAAAGTAAACTTTTTACCACCTGACTTAGTTAGTATATTGTGAAGACAAACAGTACTATTCACACTTAACCATAAATTAATATGTCATTTACACTTCCAAATCTTCCTTACGACTTTGATGCACTTGAGCCACATATTGATGCACGAACAATGGAAATTCATCATGGCAAGCACCACAATGCTTATGTCACGAATCTAAATAAGGCAGTAGAGGGTACTGATGCCGAGAAGTTGAGTGTTGAAGATATTTGCAAGAACATTTCGAAATATCCTGCGGCCGTGAGAAATAATGGCGGTGGTCACTACAATCACAGTCTTTTCTGGACCGTAATGGGTCCCAAAGCTGGAGGAAAACCTTTGGGAGCGCTGGCCGATGCCATCAATGCCGCGTTTGGCAGTTTTGATGAGATGAAATCACAGTTTGGTACTGCTGCTGCAACTCGCTTTGGCTCTGGTTGGGCTTGGTTGATCAAAGATGCAAGCGGAAAACTTGCCATTACCAGCACACCAAATCAGGATAATCCTCTAATGGACATTGCTGATGTAAAAGGAACACCGATTCTTGGACTAGACGTGTGGGAGCACGCCTACTATCTAAACTATCAAAATCGCAGGCCAGACTATGTGGCAGCGTTTTGGAACGTGGTGAATTGGGATGAAGTAGCTAAGCGATTCGCTTAATTCCAGCACACACACACAACACACATGCGTGATGAAAAGCAAAAAAGGCCCTCAAGGGCCTTTTTTGTGACTAGTGATTAGTTTCTCTTAATCACGTAACTCAATCCGATTCGCAAACCGAACTCTGTGGCGTCTACATAAAAGTCTCCTGTGCCCTCCAATCGGAGATATTGGGTGAGGGCTTTTGAATATCCAGCGCCTATTGCGGCATCGTTGGCCCCGATTAGTCCTCTAAATCGAACGAAAATGTTGTCGTTTGCATACCAACGAGCGCCAAGTGTGAAGGAGTCTTTCTGCTCAGTCCAAATTTCTCCTCCTACGCCCACTGCGAAGTGCCGAACGACAAAATAGTTGGCCTCAATTCCGATCTGCGCTTTCTCGAAGACGCCAGGGTTATCCGTTTTGATCAAATCAAGGCCGCCAGTCAGTAAGATGTCGTTGGTACTCTGTGCAAACAAATAGTTGGTGGCAGTAGTCAATAAGGTAATAAGGATTAGTTTTTTCATTTGGTTGTTAAATTCAGTTTAAAAAATGTCAATTACTTTTTTCTTCAATTAGCTTCTGGAATGCAAGATATTCATCACGGAGTCTCGCAGCTTCAATGAACTCCAATTCCTTTGCCGCTTTTTCCATAGCTTTGCGGGTGCGGTCTGCCATCTTTTGTAACTCCTCCTTGCTCAAATAACTAATGACCGGATCCGCAGCGAGTGATTGTTCCTCCTCTTCAATGTAGTACCGCTTAGTAGCTTTTTTTGAATCGGCCACCTTGGTTTGTTCCAGGATCGATTCTTTCGATCTCAAAATTGTCTTGGGTGTGATACCATGCGCAAGGTTGTAATCAATCTGTGTCTTCCTCCTTCGATTGGTTTCATCAATGGCTAGCTTCATGGATTCGGTTATGGTATCCGCATACATAATGACTTTGCCATTCTCGTTTCGTGCGGCTCTTCCAATAGTCTGCACAAGCGACCGCTGATTTCTCAGAAATCCTTCCTTGTCGGCATCAAGAATAGTGACCAAAGAAACCTCTGGCAGATCCAGACCTTCTCTCAATAGATTGACCCCAACCAATACATCAAAAATTCCTAACCTAAGCTCTCGCAATATTTCTACACGATCCAACGTCTTTACTTCTGAATGGATGTACCGGCACTTGATGTCTGCTCTCTCCAGGTACTTGGTGAGTTCCTCGGCCATCCTCTTGGTAAGGGTCGTCACCAACACCCTTTCTTTCTTCTTCACGCGTTCGTCAATCTCCTCCATCAGGTCGTCAATCTGATTCTTGCTCGGTCGAACGTCTATTTCAGGATCTAGCAGTCCAGTGGGTCTGATCAATTGCTCTATCACCACTCCTTCAGATTTTCGCAGTTCATATTCGGCTGGTGTGGCACTTACATAAATAGTCTGGTTGATTATTCCTTCAAACTCATTAAAAGTGAGTGGCCTGTTGTCCATGGCCGAGGGAAGGCGAAAGCCATAGTCTACCAGATTTACTTTTCGAGCCCGGTCACCACCCCACATGGCACGAACTTGAGGTACAGTCACATGGCTCTCATCTATCACCATAAGGAAGTCGTCAGGAAAGTAGTCAATCAGACAAAAGGGCCTTGACCCGGGATTGCGTCTATCAAAATAACGCGAGTAGTTTTCAATACCGCTGCAGTAGCCGAGTTCCTTCATCATCTCCAGGTCAAACTCCGTACGCTCTTTGAGCCTCTTGGCTTCCAGGTGGCGCAATTCTTTTTCAAACATTCCTACCTGCAAAACCATATCGTCCTGAATTTCCTTCATGGCCAGGTGCAACATGTCTTTGCCTGTGACAAAAAGGTTTGCAGGAAAAATTACAGCTACTTTCTCATCGGAGATCTTTTTGCCTGAAAAGGGATCAATCAGTTGGATGCCTTCTATTTCATCGCCAAAGAAATATATCCTTACCGCATAGTCAGCGTAAGCGAGAAACACATCGACTGTGTCCCCTTTCACTCTGAAATTGCCACGTTTGAACTCTGCCTCCGTCCGACTGTACAGGACGTCTACTAGAGCAAAGAGGAATTGATTGCGGGGAATACTTTCGCCCACCGTAAGTTGAATCCTGTTCTTTCCAAACTCTTCCGGGTTGCCAATGCCGTAGATACATGATACAGAAGCCACCACGATTACATCACGCCTTCCACTAAGTAAAGAGGAGGTAGCGCTCAACCTTAATTTTTCTATTTCATCATTAATGGATAGGTCCTTTTCGATATAAAGGTTGGAGCTGGGTATGAATGCCTCAGGTTGGTAATAATCATAATAGGAAATAAAGTACTCGACTGCGTTCTCTGGGAAAAAGTGCTTGAACTCTCCGTACAATTGGGCAGCAAGCGTTTTGTTATGGCTAAGGATTAAAGTGGGCCTGTTGACTTGATTGATCAAGTTAGCAATAGTGAAAGTCTTGCCAGATCCTGTAACGCCAAGGAGTGTTTGGTGCTGCTCACCTGACTTGACACCTTCAACTAACTGCGCAATTGCCTTTGGTTGATCCCCGGTAGGTTCGTAGTTACTTATTAGCTTAAAGTCCATAATTCACTATGGGAACGTACGATGGTGGCTAGCTGTTCCAAATAGCCCAAGCTTTTTCAGCTTGAATGTGCAACATTTCAAGTCCGTTCTTAAAGGCCGCATTCTTCATCTCTGCTTTTTGCAAAAATACGGTCCTGGCCGGATTGTAAATCAAATCGTAAACAAAGTGCTTTTGCGTCAGCTGCTCATAGGCAATGGGTGGAAAGCCAGTATTATCTGGCGTCATTCCCAAAGGCGTAGTATTGATGATAAGGTTACTCTTTGCAATACCTTCTGTAGCCTTTAGCTCTTCATAGGTACAATCAGCCTTTCCAGGTGTGCGAGATACAACGGTCGTTGCAATACTGAGTTTTTTTAGCGCTTGCTGGACAGCTTTGGACGACCCACCCGTGCCAAGGACTACTGCCCGTGAATCCTTCTTATTTGGAAACCATTTCTGTATTGTTTCTAAAAACGCATCGCTGTCCGTATTAAAGCCTTTCGCCTTGCCTTTGGTAATTTTTATCACATTGACAGCACCGATCGTTTTTGCCTCCGGGTCAATATCATCAAGCAGGTCGATTACTTGCTCTTTGTAGGGGATGGTTACATTCAGTCCGCAGAATGTCTTATCCGCTATGAGCTTCTTGAAGTCCCGGATATCCTTCAATGGGTATAAGTCGTAGTGATAATCTCTAAGACCTTCTCTGAAGAATTTTTCATCAAAATAATTTTTTGAAAACGAATGGCTTATCGTATTTCCAATCAATCCAAATTTTTTTTCCATGAGTTAGGGCTTGGTTTTTAAGAGCAGCGCCAGTTTTTCAATAAGAACCACTATGAATATTCCGATTGCTACAAATAAGATTGCTTGAAAGATCAACGGGTCATTTCCGGTGTTTTCAAGATAGGTGCTTGGTAGAATACTTTTGTCAATCGCAGCGACTTGTTCTCCTGCATGATTAAGCCTGAATGAAACCACTTCCTTCCAGGGCCAAACTTTATTTAATGAGCCTATCATAAAACCGGAGAGCAGAGCTAGCGTGGGAAAACGGTAATGTTTTAATATCCAACTGAGAAACCTGGAAAACGCCAGTAGTCCAATGATGCACCCCAGAATAAAGACGCCCACAATGGCCACATCGATTTCTACCAAAGCCTTTATGAGGAATTCATATTTTCCAAGGAGTAAGAGAATAAATGCGCCCGAAATGCCGGGAAGGATCATTGCACATATAGCCAATCCACCGCACAAAAATATAAACCACATTGCTGAAGGTGTCTCTGCCGGAGACACGGTAGTTATGGCGTAAGCGATACCCACTCCCAAGATGGCCATAAAGGCTACTCCGATGCTCCATTTTTTGATATCTCTAAGTATCAATGGTGAGGACACTAGTATAAGTCCAAAGAAAAACGACCAAACTGGAATAGGATACGATTCCAGCAGGTAATTCATAAGCTTAGCTAATGAGATCAAACTTGTAACCACTCCAGCTAGTACTGTAAACAAGAAAGCACCATTGATCTTTTTCCAGAAGTTGGATATTTCCAAACGGGAAAGCATTTGCAATGCTTCAAGGTCTACTGACTTTATGGAATTGATTAGCTCCTCGTAGATACCGGTAATGAACGCAATGGTACCACCCGATACACCAGGTATCACGTCAGCGCCACCCATACCCATTCCTTTAAAATAAAGGAATAAATAATCCTTAAATCTTCTCAATTACTGCTAGTCTGCGTAAAACGGTGGAGCGTTGTTGCTCCTTTTATTTTCTAGTCCGAGGAAGTGTAGAAATGTATCGCCTCTCAAGCCAAGTCGCAAGGTCTCAAGTGGAATGACTTCATTTGGAGCGATATTCCCGAGGTTTACATTGCTACCAAGCAACTTGATGAACCAGACTTGTTGCGCCTTTTGGGGAGCCTCCCAAATAATTTTTTCGAATGGAATCTTTGTAAGAATCTCCTGCACCAATCCGGACCTCACTTCGCCTGTAGCTCGGAACAATCCCACATTACCACTTTCCCTTGCTTCACCTATTACTTTCCATGCACCGGCATCAAGCTCTTGCTGCATCAGATCAATCCACTGATAGGGCGGAATAATCTTCTCCGCATCTTTTGAGCCTACTTCCGATAGGACTGTAACTTGCTCACTCAGACGCGAAATATAATCTAGCTTCTTATCATGATCCAAGTCGATTGAGCCGTCAGATACTTCTGCGAATGACATCCCATACTTGTCTAATATCTTTCTGTAATCATCAAATTGGTCTCGGATGATAAAGGCTTCAAACAAGGTGCCACCAAAGTAGCATGGTATACCAGCTTCTTCGTAGACCTTAAGTTTCTCCTTCAACACGGGGGTGACGTAGGAGGTGGCCCATCCAAGCTTCACTATGTCTACGTGATCAGAATTTATACTTACAAAATCTTCAGCCTCTCTTACACTCAACCCTTTATCCATTGCCATGGTAAATCCCACTTGCCTGGGCTTGGTTGTACGCTCAGGTAAGTTTTTTAGTGTGTAGTTCATTAGCGATCGTCTTTTCTAAATTGGTCTATTATTTTGAATAGTGCTTTCTGGGTATCCGCTTTCGGAAAAAAATCAAAAAGCGTTCGGTGTCCCTCAAAGTTTAGTATCAAAGCATTTTCCAGGAAATTAAATGCTTCTTTGAATTTGCCATCCTCAATTAAGTAAATGGCCATGCGGTACAAAAATTCTGGCTCATCGGGTAGCTCGGCTAATCCACTTTCCAATACTTCGATAGCGTGTTTGTAGTCACCCTGCTCATAGTAAATGAAAGACCAGTTTAGCCAAACCTCTTTATCCGTAGGTCCTATGCGGCTAGCCTCTTCGTACGCGCTGATGCTTGAGATTGTATTGCCAATTTTGAATTCGGCATGTGCTGCGGCCTTCCAATACTCTGCACTTTGCGTATTGAGCTTAATCGCCTTGTTAAAAAAATGGAGGGCCTGATACCACTTCTCTTGTTTCTCCAGGCAGCTACCAGCTCCAAACCATGCTTCATCATAAAAGGCATCAAGCTTGGTGGCCTTTTGAAAATACTTAAGCCCCAGATCATATTGCTTCAAATTCTCGTAGGCTGCTCCCATTGAGCAGTACACTTCAGGACTGGGTCCTTCTAAATCGATCGTTTTGCGAAAAGCATCAAGTGCCTCGTTGTACTTCTCCAGATTTAAGTAAGTATTTCCAATATTAAAATGTGCAGAGGCAAAGGTTTCATCAATGGCCACTGCAAATTCATAAGCCTCAAGTGCTTCCGTATACCGTTCAAGCTTATTGCACACAATGCCTAAGTTGTACCATGCCGATGCAGAGTAAGGATCTTCGTCAATAAACTTTTTGTAGTAGGAAAGGCTTCCTTCAAGCTGCCCTACCACATCAAAGCAATACGCTAATTCATACAACGCACCCTCATGCCCAATGTTAATCTCGATGCAATGTTTGTAAGCGGCAATGGCATGCTCATATTCCTCCATGCTCTGATGAGATAGGCCAATGCTGTAATAGATTTCGTCTTTCTCTTCATCAGCGAAAGTTAATGCTTGCTCGTATAGCGCAATAGTGTCATTGTGTTTTCCTTGAAGTGATAGAATTGAACCCATCGATAGGTAAATGTCAATATCGGTTGGGTGCAAACTCTTTGCTTTTTCTAATAACTCCAATGCTTCATCATATGCCTCAAGATTGGAAAGAATTTGTGCCTTCACGGCAAGGAGGTCTGTGGAGAAAGGATATAGCGCCATGGCCTGATCCACCGCAGACAGTGCTTTCTTGTGCTTTGATTTCTCTATGTAGTAATCGATGATGGTTTCGTAGGAATTGATTTCGAAAAACTCGTTGGTGTTCTTCTTGAGGCTTTCTTCGAACCGCTTGATTAGTTCCTCCTCTTCCTCTCTTTTCCTAAAATCGTGCGCCATGGGCTTGCCGTTTGCCTAAAGTAGACAAAAAAATATATACTATAAAATGATTAAAAACAGTAATTATGCAAAGTTAGACTATTAATAATCGAGGTCAAACTTGGACTTTTTGATTGTTTGTTGTAGCCCTTTCCAAGTAGTATTTGCAGCACCAATCAAGCGTTTCGTTTAAAGGCCTAAATTGTGTTTTGAACTGATTAATCACCTTATCATTACTGTAACGAAACTTGTCACTAGCGGATCTTGCGGACTGCACGGTAACAAGCGGTTTTTGTCTTCTGATCCAGGCTAGAAAGCCTTCAGCAATTGCCCCGAAGTAGATGATTGAGGGACTTAATTTTATCCATGGCGGCTTGCGATTAAATCGCACTGCTATTTTCTGAAAAATCTCTTTGATTGGCACTGTTCCTCCATTTGCAATGAATCGTGCATTTGTGGCTTCGTTAATTAAGAATGTGTGCACAATCTCGGCCACATCTCTCACATCAACGTAGTTGAGGAAGCTGTCTGTATAGAAAGGTTTTTGCTTCCATATATATTTAAAAAGCTGAGCACTACTCTGATCCCAATCAGCTTGAGAAAGAATAAGTGAAGGATTGACGATGTCTATTGCAAGCCCTTCCTCGTGCCCACGATACACTTCAAGTTCGGCCAGGTATTTAGACTCGGCATAGTCCGAGTTCAAAGGGCTATCAATCCACTTGTGATCTTCTGTGATCGTTTTTGTTATTCCTTTTTGCCTGCCAAGCGCAGCGACAGAACTAACGTGCACGAGTCGCTTCACTCCGCGTTCAAGACAACAGTTGACGACATTGGCCGTGCCCTCCACATTGATCTTAAGCAATCGCTCTGCGTCCTCTTTGTGAAAGGAGACCAGCGCAGCGGCATGAATTACAGTGTGGACGTTTTCAAAGGCCACAAGCAACGCATCTGGGTCCAAAATGTCTGCTTCAACCCATTTAATGTTTGGATGATCAAAACTTATTTTGCTACCGTCTCTCTTTGTGCAAACCAAATCAAATCCCTCGTCAGCAAGTTTCCTTGCAATGAATGTACCTAACAATCCTGTTGCGCCAGTGAGAGCAATCATCTTTAAAGGCTTCGATTTAAAAGTGGTAAATCTAAAGCCTTTTTGTAATACTTCGCCTTCATCGCTGATTTGAATATCTCGAATTGAATTTGATTATGACAATCACTTCCCAGAAATTCCACCCACCCTTTTTTTATTAATTCAATAGAAGTGGTTTGGATAGGTTTGGAGTACGCACCCACTATTGAAGGAACGTTAATTTGAAAGTATACTCCTCGATTTCTCAAATCCTCAATTTTCGCAAAATCATTGACGAGATACTGGTAACGCTCGGGGTGCGCAAGTACCGGTTTATATCCTTGCGTAGTCAATAAAAATATAAAGTTCTTTAGCTGAAAAGGTTCCGTTAGGAAATTGGTTTCAAAAAGCAGGAACTTTTCTTTTCCAAAAGTAAGTAGAGGATTGCCATTTTCTAATCTGTTGAGCAACTCTTCATCGAGATAGTACTCAGCGGCTGCCTCTATTTCAATATCAACTTGTTCGCTCTTAAGGTATTGGATGAGCTCTTCAAGTGAGGCTTCAATTTGTTCATTGCTGTTTCGGTAGTAGTCACTCATTACATGCGGAGTGGTGATGATTTTTCGATAGCCCAGTTCCACGAATTGCTTTATTAAGGAAACGGATTCTTGAAGCGACTTTACACCATCATCCAGGTTTGGCAAAAGATGAGAGTGGATATCCGAAGTTATCGGATTTGAGCTTTGGTCTTTGGGCTTAAAGAAAGAGAACACTAGATCCTTAAGAATTTTTTGATCGGACTGGTTTTTTCTTTGTCCTCATAATATCCGTAGCCATACGATTTTTCACTGGAGGGAAGTGCGTTTAAAATGGCGGTTACGTTTTGTAGTTTATTGATTTTTATGGTCCTCTTCAAATTGGAAATGAATTGCTTCTTTGAGTAGTTGGCCCTGAAAACATAAATGGACAGATCCGATTTTTTCATGACCATAATTCCATCTGTTACTAGTCCAACTGGAGGTGTATCCATCACTATGTAATCAAATTCTTCCTTCAGGCTTTTTAGCAGACCTTCAAAAGCACCATTGAGCAGGAGCTCTGAAGGATTAGGGGGATGTGGACCCGCTGGTATAAAGCTGAAATTTTCCAATTCAGTCTCTGTAACGCAATCTTTCCAGTCGTGCTTTTTTATCAGTATGGTGCTCATACCCTTTGAACTGTCCTTGATACTGAAGGGTGTGTTAACTTTTGCTTTGCGCATATCGAGGTCGAGCAGAATTACCTTCTTTTTAGACATTGCCAGTACCCCGCTGAGGTTGGTAGCTAAAAATGATTTACCTTCTGCGGAGACAGTGGAGGAGATACTGATTACTTTCTTGGTGCCATCGGTCGCAAAAAAGTCTATGCTGGTTCTAATCGATCGAATGGCTTCACTCACGCGTGATTTAGGATTCTCCAAGACCATAAGCTCTGACTTCGGTATAGAGCTGGTGGCTGGTACCGAGCCAAGGATAGGTATATCCAGGGCATGCTCCAGCTCACTTATTCCAATGATTTTATTATTTAGCAGATAAGCTATTCCTACAAAAAAGAAAATGAAAACGAAGCTCGCTACAAGGCCGATTCCCAGTATCATCAGCTTCTGAGGCGCAATTGGTGCCGTGGGTAGGGTAGCCGGTGACAAGATTTTGAAGTCTGGTGTGTTGCCGGCCTGAGCAATTTCAAATTGCGCCTTCGACTGCATCATTGACAAGTAGAATTCTTCATAGAGCTTATAGAATCGCTGATTTTTGGTAAACTGCGTATTCTTGTCAGGCATGCTGGCAAATTCCTTCTCGAGGCGTTCTTTGTTGCGATTCATCTCAGCGATATTCTGCAGCCAGCCTTTCTTAAGGTTTGCGAGCTGAGTAAAAACCTGATCCTTTAAAGCGCTGAGTTCATTTTCTTTCTGTCTGAACGCAAAGGTGTTTTCATTGTAGGCAAGCGCTAACTTGTTTCTTTCCTGAATCATTTTTTGAAGTACCTCAATGTCTTTGTTAAGATATTCCGGCAGAAAGGATTTTTGATTTATGGCGAGTTCAGGGCTATTAGAAGCTAGGGATTCTATTAGCAAGTTGAGTTCTGTCAATCTTTTGTTCAACTCAAACCTTTGAGAATCGATCTTAGAAATATAGAAGATTGTTTTCTTTAGATCATCGTCCACATTTACACTCTTGTTTTTTAAGGTGAAGTTTTCGAAGTAGTTTTCGTAGTTCTCCATCTTATCCTCAACCTGCAACAATTCATTATTGAGCCAATCGATCTTTTGCTTGTTGGCAAGATTCTTCTGCTCGTTGCTGTACTTAATGTAAAGTGAATCAATCTTGTTAACTATGGTGTAAGCTTTTAGCGCGTTATGGTCCTTAAATGAAATTTTGATAGTGTTCGCATTGAAGTTGAGGGGTTCCACCGAAATATTCTCACTTAGATATTCCAATAGCGCCTTACGACTGTTTACAGTAAAGTAGTAGTCGTCTTCCGCATCTGGGTCAAAGGATCTCGTTTTGGAAATGATGCACCTCAGGCCTTGAACATCTATCGCTTCCCCAAAGTTTCCGTTCACCTGCAGGTCACTTTCGTCAAAGCGAGCCGTAAAGGAGTTTGCACTTGTAAAGCTAATGCTTACGGGATGATCTTTCTGATCTTCCGATATTTCTATGATCTCCACAGAGATTGGGCTATATCTGAATTTTTCATCGACAAGCACCTTTCCAATACTATAGTAGCTGATGGCAAGATCCAGGGAATCAATTACCCGATTGAGAAATATCTTAGACTTGATTTGTTCAATTTCTCCCGAAATAATGTTGAGATTTTGGTCTTCTACCAGGGTCTGAATGCCAAGTTCAGTGGCATCCTGCTTGATGTCCAATTTCATTTCGGATTCCGACTCGTACACATCTTTGGTCCACCTGATGTACAAGTAGGCACTGATGTTTGCTGTGAAAAAGATCAGAAGAATCCACAGTAGATTTTTTCTAACTACTATCCGCAGTTTATCAAAATCTATTCCTTCGGTCTCATTCACCTCCATTGTCGAAATACTAATGCTTTTAATTCAAACTGACGATTACCACTATCAGTGAAGCTAAACTCACCATCAAACTAAGAATTCCTGCATAGTCTTTTAATGCTTCTGTGCCGGGCCTTCTCACTGGTTCTACGTAGACGATATCTCCAGGCTTTATCAGGATATCGCCAGTTCTGTAACCCTGTAGTGTGCTGAGGTCTGAAATGAAGACTTCATTTCCGCGCAGAATTCTAATATTGTTAGCCCTTGCCGTGTTGTTAAGCCCACCACCTAGTGCCAATACTTCAGTAAGTCTTAAATTTTGATTTTCCATTGGGATCACCTTTCCCTCTGTGGCGCCTAATAGTATCACCCTTTTGTTGGCGTAAGCGATGTTGACATAAGGTGCTTTGAAATATTGCTTGTATGCTTCCTCAATTCTTGCCTCAGCCTCCCTAAGAGCCAGACCTTCTACAGATACCTCTCCGACCATCGGTAATTTTACGCGACCTTCAATATTTACCAGGTATCGTGGTTTCGTATCCTCTGTATTGTCAAGCCTTTGATTGTTTGACAGCTCCGGGTTGGGATCAATCACCCTTTCTCCATTGTTGGAGTAAACCTCAATAGTTAAATAGTCATTGCTTTGAATCACGTAGTCGTAAAGCACCTGATTTGCTGCACTGCTGATATCGCTCACCTGTGCACCCTCCTCTAGATTAAACATCAAATTGGATTTGTAGGAAGCGCAGGAGAAACACAGGCATAAAATGCCCAAAAGATGCAGATTAGTGACAATCCTCATTGTAAGGGTTTAATTCCGTGAAATTACGGATTTTCTCAGTAACTCTCTCAAGGTGGGAAGCGAGGCGTCTTTGTCAGATAATATTGGATCGGTGACTTCCCAGTCGATATTCAAATCGGGGTCGTTCCAGCAGATACCGGTTTCACATTGTGGATTGTAAACACTGGAGCACTTGTAAAAGAATGTGACATCCTCCAGCGCGGAAAATCCATGTGCAAAACCCTCAGGGATTACCAACATGTTGTGGATTCGACTGTCTAGCAAGCATTTATAGGATTGACCAAACGTGTCAGAATTCTGCCTCAGATCAACCACTACGTCCAGCGCACTTCCAGTGATAACAGTAACAAGCTTGGCCTGCTGATAGGGAGGAAGTTGAAGGTGCAGCCCTCGTAGTACACCTTTCTTAGAATAAGACAAATTGTCTTGCACAAAATTGGCTGGATATTCCAGTGTTTTGAAGGAATCGATCTTGTACAATTCGGTAAACCAGCCTCTTGAGTCAGGAAATACCTTCGGGCGAATTTCTAGCAAGCCCCTTATGGGAGTTTGAATAATCTCCATGAAGCAAAGGTAGTTTTATTTAAGCCTTATCAACAGCGGAAAGGCTTTCAAAATACTTCTCTATTACCACCTTCTCATCGAATTTATCTATCATCTTTTTGCGGCCATCTTCGCCAAAAGACTTTAGGATCTCATCGTCAAGGGATGACATGAGCTTCATTTTTTCGGCAAGATCATCGGAGTCTTTCAATTTACACAGGAGTCCATTTTGTTGGTCAACCACCACATTGTTGCACCCCGGCACATCGGTGGCAATGATTGGTTTTGATGAACTAGCAGCTTCTAACAGTGTGCGTGGAGTTCCTTCACGATAGGAGGGGAGCACAATGCAATCTGCCTTGCTGATGAACTCGCGTACATCGTCCGTAGTGCCAAGATATTCCACAGCGCCTTCCTTGATCCAACCCTCAATCACCTCTGGCTGAATACCTCGCTTGTGCAAAGGGTCTTTGGCGCCAAGGATTTGAAACTTGGCGTTCATTCCACTTGCTTTCAATTTTCTAACAGCCTCAACGTACTCCAAAATACCCTTATCGGTAATTAACCTGGAGATTAGTAAGAAGGTGAAGGCAGAATTTCTGCTAAAGTTAACTGGCTGAAAATGACCAAGATCTACTCCGGAGCCTGGCAAAAGATCTACAGCCTCTGCATTGACAAGATTCTTACTTACAAATAGATTGAGATCGTCCTGGTTTTGAAAGAATACTTTTTTCGGAAACTTGAAAGTGAGCCGATAAAGCATGATTGCGATGGCCGAAACCAAATTCTTCTTGAGAAAGACCGTTCCCAGGCCGCACACATTGTTGATCACTGGAATTCTAAGCAACGTGGCTGCTATAGTTCCATATACATTTGGCTTCACTGTGTACTGCAACACCATGTCTGGTCGTAGCTTTCTATAAATTGACCACAACTCGACAATTAGCGCAAAGTCCTTAATGGGATTTGCCCCGCGACTATCCATTCGCACTTTGTGATGAATACAACCAGCTTCAATCAAAAACGGGGTATATTTATCGACCGGAGCAATTGTGTGAACCTCATAGCCCCGTTGGATAAGGGCTTTGACAAAATTCATTCGGAAATTGTAGATATTCCAAGAGGTATTTAAGACAATTGCAACTTTCATCTAGTAGACAGGCCAGGTATAGGTTTTTGAGTTATAGTGCAGCGGGTTTTTAATGTAAGTTCGATGTACTATATCCAGCAAAAATGTAAAAAGTAACACAGACCAACAAACTTTAGGCCGCTATTTGGGGTTAATTCAAGAATATGGGTAAAGGTAATAGCTCTGCAGTTTTAGTGGCATTAGAATCGGGGAAATCGCGAAAAGATGAAAGCAAAGAATTCTTGGACGAGCTTCAATTTCTGGCACTTACCGCTGGAATAAAAACAGTCGATAGATTTGTTCAAAAACTGCCGCATCCAGACGTGCGAACCTTTGTGGGGAAAGGTAAGTTTTTGGAGATCAAAGACTTTGTGTTCGCGCATGATGTTGATAATGTAATTTTTGATGATGATCTGAGTCCGTCTCAGTTGCGGAACATTGAAAAGGAACTTAATCCACAAGATCGGGAAACAAAGGTCAGGATTTACGACCGAAGCCTTCTCATCTTAGACATCTTTTTGCAAAGGGCTCAAACCGCCCAGGCTCGCACGCAGGTGGAGTTGGCTATGCTGCAATATCTTCTTCCACGGCTTACAAGGCTGTGGACACACCTTGAAAGACAGCGAGGTGGTACAGGAACACGTGGTGGTGCGGGAGAAAAAGAAATTGAGACAGACAGGCGCACGATTAGAAATCAGATTTCTGTCCTAAAAAAGGACCTCGAAAAGATCGATAAGCAACGACAAACCCAGCGTAAATCGCGCAGTAATATTGTGAGGGTTTCGTTGGTGGGTTACACGAATGCGGGAAAGTCTTCCTTGATGAACCTGCTTTCGAAAGCAAAGGTGAAGGCTGAAGACAAACTGTTTGCCACAGTAGATGCCACCGTGCGTAAGGTGGTATTGGGCGATGTGCCTTTCCTGCTTTCTGATACGGTTGGATTTATTCGTAAACTTCCTCATCATCTGATTGAATCATTCAAATCCACACTTGACGAGGTGCGTGAATCTGACTTATTGCTACACGTGGTTGACCTAGCAAACCCTTCTTATGAAAGTCATATTGATGTGGTGAGTAAGACCCTGAACGAAATTGGCGCGGGAGGGATACCGGTGGTACTGGTGCTTAACAAAGCGGATTTAATCAGTGACGAAGACCGGGAGCAAAGGTTGCAGCACATCAAGTCCTACCACAGCAATAATGGTTTTGAAAATGTAGTTTTCGTTTCTGCGACAACCAAAGAGAACCTGGAGCAGCTGCGCGCTGTGCTTCTTGAAGCGGTGCTAAAAAAGCACATGAGAATCTATCCAAACTTTATCAATACAAGCTCTTTTTCGACTCAGGAGTACCTGGATTGAGTTGAAACCTTGGGGTATTTTCATAAATTTGCAGCCCTTCTTGGTCCCGTAGTTCAATGGATAGAATAGAAGTTTCCTAAACTTTAGATGCAGGTTCGATTCCTGCCGGGACCACATTATCGTTACACTTTTCGCACCCAAATTGGGTTAACTCATCCACTAATTGAAGCCAACCGACATAATTGCTAGTTCCTGAGTTGTGAGGTAGATTTTGGTTAATTACATTCCGCATCCAAACCCCGCTGCTATGAAAGCCTTAAGTCTACTTCTGGCACTTGCTCTTACTATTGTTTCATGCAATCCCAATAAGGAAAGTGCTGTATCAAAATGTGATTTCGCAACTATACTTCCGCCAGCTGATGCGCGCTGTGGATACATTACTGTTCCGGAAAATCATGAGGCTCCTGAGGGAAGAAAAATACAAATAGCCTATGTAGTACTTGAGGCCAGAGATTCCTCGGCTCATGCTGACCCGGTTATATACTTAAGCGGGGGCCCTGGAGGTAGCGCACTGGATCCTGCGAGGATTAGTAGATGGTATGGCCACCCTTTTCGCGAAAAACGGGACGTGATTCTTTTGGATCAAAGAGGAATAGGATACTCATCGGCATTACCCAACATGTATGAAGAACTATTTGAAGTGATGGCTGCTGATGCCACGGAAGAGGAGGAGCTGAAGATGATTGAAAAGTTGATGTCAGACTACAGCACGCGATGTGCAGATCTGCAGATTGATTTAAGAAATTACAATACTTTTCAAAACGCGAGAGACGTTGGCGCGCTGATGACGCATCTGGGTTATGAGCAATACAATCTGTATGGCGTATCTTATGGCACACGACTGGCACGAGTGGTGCAGGATATGTTTCCAGCCCAGCTCAATTCGGTCATCCTAAATTCTCCGAACCCTATCAAAGGAGATATGCTTGTTGACCGACTACAGAGTTATTCTTTAGCCTTAAGCAGAGTGTTTGAGTACTGTGAGAATAACCCGGACTGTAAGAGTGCCAATCCAGCTCTCCACGAAGATTACTTAAGGGCGATTAATAACTTAAAAGAAAAGCCACTAGAGTTAAAAACAGAAGGAAAGACGGTCTATCTAAATGCGCAAGATGGCTTATTCTTTGTTCGAAGATTGCTGTATGGCACAAACTCGCGTACGGAAATTCCAGCGTTAATTCAGGAATACCTTAATGGTGGTGGGCCAATTATTTCTGAACTTGTGGCGGATGAGTATACTCCCGACTATAATTTCACCATGTGGTTTGCTGTGGAAAGACATGAGATGTATGACACGAGCAACCAAAGAGAGGTGATTGATGAGGTGTATGCATCCCTTCCATTATTTCCAGCCAGGTTGGGCCTATTTGACGCAGTTTATTTATCTCTTGAAAAATTTCATGATTCCGGTGTATCGGAGGCTAAGAAGATATTTCAGATTTCAGACACGCCCACACTGATCACAGTAAATCAATTTGATCCTGTGACACCCCCGGAAAATGGCCATATCATGATGGAGAGGCTTACAAACGGTCATCTCTTTGTCCTTGATGAAGGAGGTCACGGAGGAGGAGACGTGGATTGCCGTAATAGCGTGATGATCAGTTTTATGAACGATCCCAATGGAAATCTTGACGCGTCCTGCCTGAACGTCTACAAAGAATAACCTTACTTCATCCGGGCAAGTTCAGCCTCTGCGGCAATAAATCCGAAGGAAGAAAAACTTTTGCCTGAGGTTACTTTCTCAAATATTTCAACTGCTTTCGCAGTATCTCCATTGTACAGATACCAATTACCAACACCATATCCTTGCGTGGCTAGGGAGAGATCATAATCATTGGCAGACGGATCAACCTGAAGCAAGTCTTCTGGTTGCAATTTACCTTGATACATTTTTAGCCTCTTGTAATAGGAATCATTTTCAATAATTTTAAGAGAATCCGATATATTTCCTAGGAGACCTTCTGCAACCTCGTCCTTGCCCTGCCTTTTGTAAGTCATATAAAACCAATCTATCGTTGCAACGAGCAGGTCATCATTGTCGCTTGCCTTGAGGCACTCGATATACGCTTGCTCAGCTTTATCAAAATCTCCCTTGAGGTAGTGGGCGAGCCCGAGGTGATACCAGATATTAAACTGTGTATTCGAAAGTGGGATATTAAGTCGATTTGGAGCGCCATCCGGTTCAATCTCTGGTGGATAGGGTGTCATGAGTTGTGCAGCACGGTTGAAGTCATCAATGGCTCTGTCAAACAACCTCATGGAAACGTATCTGTGCCCCCGATGCCGTAGTAGTTTATATGATTCAGGATACTTTTCAATTCCTTCACTCAGGACCTCAATCGCTTCGTTGAACTTCGACATGTAGCCTAACCTTCGGCCATACCAAATATAGTTTTCCTCTGAGGGATCTCTTTCAAAGTTTGCAACGGCTACTTGCAAGTTGCTGTCAAGCCTATGCTGCAGGGCCTCACTTCTCTCTGGTTCATAATACGTGATACCCAAAAGCGAAACTACCTCCGGTGCTTTTTTGTGATCTTGTTCTTTTTTTTCATTACAACCCAATAACATGGAAATCGCGGCAAACGCCACAAGGCTTTTCCTCAAGCTGCTTACACTGAAGTAAGTGGCAACAGAACTTGTTACGTTTTTTGTAAGACCTGCTGAAAAGCCAAGGGGTGAGAGGATAGTTTTCGTCATCTTTAGATCTTTAAAATGGATGGGTTTTAAGCTACAGAATTTTGATGAATTCAAAATGTGATTTAGGAAATATAGTCACTCCTTAACGGCAACGCAGGATTGACTTTACTGAGAGCAAATGATGAAATTGAGGCGCTAAGAGCCAGCCCCTATTTATTCACTAGTCTCAAAGATCAAATCTTTTTATATTTAGTGAAATTGATAACCCTGATATTCGATGATGCCACTTAAAAAAACCTTCGTCCTTCTCTTGATATTTCTGTCGACCGCTTCATTCGCGCAGAAAAACAAAAAGGATGTCATCAAAGCGATTGATACGAAGTATGACCAGTATGCTACCATTGCTAAAACAATTTGGGATTATGCGGAGGTCGGCTTTCAGGAGACGAAAAGTTCAGCTTTGCTTCAAGAGACTTTATCTGCAAGTGGATTTAAGATAGACAAAAGCGTTGCAGGAATGCCTACTGCCTTTGTAGCTAGCTACGGATCTGGTAAGCCGGTAATTGGCATATTGGGGGAGTTTGATGCCCTACCAGGCGTGGCTCAGCAAGCTGTGCCTACCAAAACTCCTATCGAGGGACAAGTTGCTGGCCATGCATGCGGCCATCACTTGTTTGGTACTGCTTCTTCCGCAGCTGCAATTGCCATCAAAGATTGGATGGCAGCTAATAAAAAACAGGGAACTATTCGATTTTATGGAACACCTGCAGAGGAAGGTGGCTCTGGTAAAGTTTACATGGTAAGGGAAGGGTTATTTAAGGATGTTGATGCTGTGATTAATTGGCATCCAGGCCCTGCTAATAGTGCAAGCCCGGGTAATTCGTTGGCAAATAAAACAGGGAAGTTTAGATTTTACGGTGTAGCTGCTCACGCTGCTGCTGCTCCGCATCGTGGCCGATCAGCACTAGATGGTGTAGAAGCTATGGATGTCATGGTTAATATGATGCGAGAGCACGTTACATCTGAAACCAGAATACACTATGTAATAACGCGAGGAGGTGAGGCGCCCAATGTGGTCCCAGCGTTTGCTGAAGTCTATTACTATGTGAGGCATCCGGATCGATCGGAAGTAAAAGATGTGTGGGAGCGAATTGTTAATGCCGCCAAGGGGGCAGCTCTGGGCACAGATACAAAAGTAGAATACGAAATTACAGGTGGCGTGCATGACCTTCTTCCAAACGAGACTTTGGCGAAAGCAATGCATGCAAACTTAGTTGAAGTGGGAGGATATAGTTTGACGGAAGAGGAAACGAAATTTGCTTTGGAAATTCAGAAGTCATTCACTGGAAAAGCCCCATCATTGAAAATCACGGAGGAGATTGCACCCTATCAATTGAGAGAGGGTTCAGCGTCAACTGATGTAGGTGACGTAAGCTGGGTAGTACCTACAGTTGGAATGTCTGCTGCTACTTGGGTTCCTGGCACTGCGGGCCATAGTTGGCAAGCTGTAGCAGCAGGGGGTACAACCATCGGAATGAAAGGGATGATGATTGCTGCGAAATCAATGGCGCTTATGGGCATTGACCTTTTTAGTAATCCCACTTTGCTAACAGAAGCGTGGAATGAATTCAAAGTGAAGACTGAAGGATTTACCTATGAAGCGCTGATTGGGGATAGAGCACCTGCACTTGACTATAGAAAGTAAAACTTCATTATTGTGAGGTAAACTTTGCAACATCGTTGAAAAACTTTTCACGGTCTTGCCAATAATTTCTGCTGAAGTAGCGTGCGTGCTTCCAGTTTTTGCTTTCCAGTAAGTTGGGGATGGATGCATGCAGATCCTTTACGGATGGATTTTGACGATACAGTTCATCATCTGTTAAAACAAGACCAACCTTACTATTCTGCAATTGAATAGATACGTCCGTGAAAGGGAGCGCATCGTCTTCAAATTCTGATTCTGGAAATTTATTTATTCCCCACGCCTTAATGATGTCTTTCAAGTACCAACTTGTCCCGTAAGGCTCATATTGCTTTGAGTAAGGTTTGAACTTCCCTTCCGAGGTATCCTTCACATATTGTAAGTAAGCTTTCAGAAGCTTAGGTCCTTCATTCTTTGCCTCTTCTACATGCAAGTCACCTGGCAATATGCTGGCCACTACAATCACTCGCTCTCTGGCTCGTGTGATCGCCACATTAAGTCGGTTTTCTCCTCCTTCTACATTGAGACTGCCAAATTGTGCATGAAATTTTCCCTTTTGATCAGGGCCATAGCCGATTGAGAAAATGATGATGTCTTTTTCGTCACCCTGCACATTTTCGATATTTTTAACAATGAGTGAAGCGGGTTTATCAGTTTTTGATTGAGCGAAGGCCTCGTCAATCAAATCTAATATGAGCATCTGTTGTGGAGCGTTGAACGTGACTATTCCGATTTCTTTTTCAGGGGTCGCTTTAGTGATTGTCAAAACAAGCGCGGCAATGTGCTCTGCTTCCACAAGATTGGTATTGCCTTCCCAATGTCCATCTACCTTCACATATTGCACCGCATTTTGGTATTGCTTGTAATTCTTAAAGTCTGGCAGGAGTGTCAACTGTCCATCGTAGAAGTGTCGGTTCGAAAAATCGATCAACTCAAGGGCTCTGCTTCGATAGTGAGTTTTTAGAGGTAGCTCCATCAGGTATCTGCTGGTGAGTTCCAGTAGTGAATCAACCTCCAGATCGGGTTCTACTTCATCTTCATCTTCCCACCTGATCCTGTAAAGATCATTTGGTCGAAGCTGTTTAGAATCTCCCGCAACGATTACCTGTTTTCCTCTATACATAGCCGGAATCCCTCGCTCCGCGAAGCACTGAGATGCCTCATCAAAGATTACTACGTCAAACATTTCACGCATAGGAAAGATTGCGGACACAGATTCAGGAGAAGCAAGCCAGCATGGTAACAGCCTAAATATCTCCTCTTCAAACTCGCTCACCAGCTTTCGGATTGGCCAAATCCTTTTCTTTTTGGTTAATTGATGGAGCAAGTCTCTGTAGGTTACCCTATTGTTGAGCCGATTGAACTCCAGGTCATCAGCTACACGTTCGCGGGCTCGCATCAAAAGTATCTCGTTGCCAATTTTCTGTTTCTCCATCATCAACTCATCCAGCTCAGACTCCAGAAGTCCAAGCTTGCCAGAAGACACCATTCTTAAAATAGGATATTTTGTTTCGATATGATCAATCCAGGCAAGGCACAGGCTGTTGATAAAAGTATTTTTGATGCCATCCGCATTCCAGGCTCCATAGACGTCAAAGAGCTTGCTTATCGTGTTTTTTTCATCTGGAGTAAGCGTATTCTTAATCCTGTCGTATTCACAGAGTGCATCAAAATCTCTTCCTATCGACTCGAACAGGAGCGCACATCGCTCAGGTTGTTTGGTTAGCATTGAAATCTGCTTACTGCTTAGGTACGAACCCCATTTTATCTTGAGTCCGGGAACGATGGAAAGGATCTTGAATAGACCCTTCAATTTCTCGCTCATGGCTTTATGATCGAGGGTGTACAAATCGACAAAATTGGTAATGCCTCTTATGGATTTAAATATTTCCTTTGCACGAATAGCATTTTTTTGATTGGTGAACCAGGTCTTCATGACCTTTGCATCAATTTTTGTAGGGAGATCCTTCAACCATTCTTTTGATCGAAGCTTAGAAAGATTGTGTTCAAGATTAAGTCTGCGGTCTAACTTCTGCTCCAGAATCTTAAATCCTTTCTTGTTGTTCTCGATGTCATTGCCCACCAGCGCCCGCTTGATGAGGAATTTATCCTTTGAGAAGAGCTCCCATCGGATGAGTCCAATAAGGCTTCGTCTTGCCTTCATGGTTCTATACAAAGCCTGCTGCAACGTACCAAGCTGCGCTGTCGGTAAGGTCGCCTCTGGCCCTTCGCCTTCAAAGCACTCCATTGCGATTCGTTCAATGTTGGACAACCAAAGCGCGCTGGTCTCTTCCTCAGTCTCCTCAATCATACTTTGCAGATAGTGATAGGTCTCCTTGTTGCGCAGCTGCGTTAGCATTTCACTTATTTCACTTTCTCTTTCCAGCAATTCTTCACACTGCTCCCAATCCAATTTGGCGCCCACTTGCTCACTTAATTGCGCGAAGAGGTCTCCAATTACCAAGGGAATGTTGGTGAGTATGGTTTGAATTTCCTTTTGATCCGATACACCCAATTCCAAAAAAGAAATTCGTTCCTTCCACGGATGATCGTCTAATTCGAATTGAGCAGCATAATGTGCGTACGCCCCAAGCTTTGTAACGAATTCGGTAATTCCACTTAGAGGAAAACTTTGATACTCTTGTTTGAGATTGATCGTTTGTTCATTTGGGTTCGATCTCAGGTACAATTCTTTAATTGTAGCACCGCACTCCGTGTCGTTAAAGAGGTTTTTCTTAAAGTCGTCCAGCTCTTCTACTATTTGATCTATTCGGTGGCTGACCTGCAGGAATTTGCGTTCCATTTGAATGGAATCAAGACTGTTGTTTTTGGCCTTGTATTCATCCACGCGCTCAATTTGCTTCGCAGCTTTTGCGAAGATCTCCTTCCTATCGTTCTTAAAGTCATGAACCAATGCCGCAAAGTCTGCGAGATGTACTTTCTTTAGTCGATCAAACACCACATCTAGCGCTGCACGTTTTTGACAAACCACTAGGACCTTTTTCCCTGTAGCAGTGATGTCGCAAATGAGGTTGCTGATGAGTTGTGATTTTCCAGTGCCAGGTGGACCCTGCACTACCACTGAGTAGCCAATCTTTACACCTTTGAGAATATTTTCCTGCCAGGCATCTTGAGGATAACCCGTGAAAACCTTCTCCTCCTTTACCAGCGGAATGAAATTTGAAAAGAGCACAGATTGTTGTTCAGCATGATTCTTCCCCGCAAAGAACTCTTCTAAAGTTTTGATCTTGTTGTTCTCTATGAGGTCGATATAATCCGGTACAAGGTAAGATCCAGATTGCGGAAAAATTCCAAGTACTGCTTCGGGATAAAGTTTCAGCTCACCGTTCCCATGCACTTCTTCAAACTCGACTTTTGTAAATGACTGAAATGTGGTAAGCTCGTCACGATAATTATCAGGGTTGAAGTGGATGTCGATAGAACTTTTTTGCAACAGTTGATACAGTGTGGTTCTAAAAACAGTGCTGTCACGATCAGTCTCCTCAAAGGTTTCTTCCAGCAAAAAATCTTCAGAAGGAATTTTATTATAAAAAGAATAGCCCAGCAAAAAAGATTTGTTAAACGCGATATCCGCGTCTTGCCTCAAGGCAATGAACCAATTTTGCTTTTCTGCATATATTTTTACTGGTATATACAGTAGCGGACAGCGCACGAGGGTACCATCGATGAACTTGCCGTGTGCAAAGGGCCAGCCAATATGCAAGTCCTTTGAGCCTCGCTCTTCAAAGATTAAGTGATCCAATCTTTCCAGCTTCTTGACTTTTTTGCTGCCTTCATTGCTCACTTCCATTCGGCTGTCAATAACCGGGCAAAGCATTTTTGACTTCCCTGCAATTAGAGCTTCGATTATTGAAAATGATTTTTCGCCATTGAGTTGACTAAGGCTATGCAAGTCAATGAACTGATCTGAGTTAATTCGAGGAAGATAGATGGACCTATTGTTGCTGGACAGATTAGTCAGTTTTCTAAGGTAGGAATTCAGAATATGGTGATCTTTTTTCGCCATCAGCTACTTTGCAACGAGATACGGCCTGATTTTCGAATAGGCCGTAGAATCGATCGTATCAATCTTCAAAAGGTCGTCAATCTCGCTGAATTTACCATGCTGAAAACGGTAAGTCACAATGGATTTAGCCAATTTATAATTGATATAAGGGTGATTTGCTAATTCTTGCTCCGTGGCTGTGTTGATATTTATCTGGCTCGGGGTGTAACTTGAATCAATGAACGAGGCAGCCCGAATCCTTGACACTACGGTGGAGTCTAACCCAAAAACTTCATAGAGTTGGTCTTGTGCGATGAAGCCTCCTAGTTTCTCTCTGAACTTCACAATTCTCAATGCGAGCACGGGGCCAATGCCCCTAACGGCTCTCAATGCGCTGGTGTCCGCAGCATTCAAGTCGAAAGCGATTGGTGCTTTGACGTTTTCCTTTCTCTCGAACTTAGGCTTTGGATTCGACCTGTCTTGGCGCGGTGCCATTGCGATATAGGGAGCTACACTGAGGTACAATGAGGAATCCAAGCCATAAATCTTAAGCAGGTCTTCTGCCTTATTAAAGTAGCCACCTTTTTCCCGATAGTTTGCGATTCGAATGGCGACATAGGAAGGGAAGCCAAGTGCCAGCAATTCTTCAACTGAGGCGGTATTAGGGTCGAACGCAAATAGAATGATTTCTCTAGTCGGTTCTTTAGGGGATTCTGGATCAAAATCCCAATGACTTATGAGACTGTCAAGTTCCTTGCTGTCAACAATCGGTGGAATAGGATCGTAAAAGAAATGCTTGTAGATCGGTTGTGAAAATAGAGTGAGCATGATCAATGGCAGGAGAATTAGAAACCCATTTGCCTCTACCCTGGAAAAGCCGAAGAAATTTCGAACCCAATATTGTAGCCTTCGCATTTTTAACAAGAGGAAAATCCTCTATAAAAATGCAAGAAAATATCTGAAAGACAAGGACTGGCAATCCCTGATTATGATCTAGTGGTAACTACAGTTTTGAGCGCCTGCACAAGGCCCGATACAATGAAGTGCAAATCTCCCAGAAACTTTTGACTGACCTCAATTTCAATACCTATGTAGTGGTCATCGGGGTGTAACTTGCGCAAATGGGTAGTGAAACCATCATCCACACCCAGATAGGGTTCATTGAATCGAGAGGACATTGCCGGCAGTTTTACCTTGAGGGCGTTCAGTAGAAGTTTGGAAAAAGTACTTTCCATATTCCTTTCGGGATCGAATAGAATACCGATGTCCACACTTCGTTCCAGGCCGTTGAAAACTGGCGTGAAGGTATGGATAGACAGGTGTAAAGCTGGCTTGATAATTTTCCTTATTTCGTTCTCAACACTAGTTCGGTAAGGCAAATAGATCTCATGGAGTAGTCGATCTTTTTCAATAGCAGATAGCCCTTGCGAATATGAAGAATACAATTCCGGGTGATGGAGAGAGCGATTAGTCTCGATCAGCAATCGTGTGGTATGTTCGCCAAGTGGCACTACCGAAAAGTGCTTTGCAATTTCTTGAGCAATAATCCAGGCTCCAGGATCCCACCCTTTGTGAGAGTTAAGGACCTCTTCGTGCCCTTCAAAGAGGGATTGAAAGCATTGCGGCACGTTATTACCTGCATGCTCACAGCTAACGACCAAATTACATTCCATCCCTGTTATGGAATAAACATCTTGTTTTGCTCCAGGCATCCACAAAGCCTTCTGTAAACGCTCTTAATCGATTCTTCAGATATGTCCTCGTTCAACTCTTTGAGAATTCGGTCGGACAGCGTGCCCTCGGAGAAAATAACGGAAAGTTCAGGAGTCCATTTGTCTAGCGCATTATTTCCTCTTCTTACCAAGCGGTCCATTATCGTTTTCCAAACTTCGATAGCTGTGGCGGATTCTTGTGTAACACCAAACGCTTCCAGATATTCTTTGTGCTTGATTACCGTAGCCTGACCTTGCGTCATGCAAGGTTCGAATATTTGTGACAGCATATCGGTCTTCATCTTCATCTGGTTGTCAAGACTAATGAACTTTTCGTTTACTAGCGCCTTGATCGTTTCGATGACCAGTGAAATGATTGCCATGTCTGCCGTAGGGCATTCCTGAATATCCATTAAACGAATTTCAATGGAGCCTCTATCAAATCTCGGAATGGCGCCCCTGGAATTGACCCAGATAGGATTAAGTACATTCTCGGGATCAAAAGGAGCGATGTCCTTTTTTATTTTTTCGTAGATGGTGTTCAGGTAGTTTCTTTTTGAAAATATCGCTTCTGGTATCACTTTGCCTGTGATCGAAGGGATTCGTGCCTGATTGGATTTGTAATATTTCAAGCGCGTATCCACCATACCCGTCAACTTACCTTCGAGAATAGGGGAAGAAGCGCACAACGCGGGCAAAATGGGGAGCACCAGTCGCACTGCTGCGTGAAGCTTGGCAAACTCTTCATCGTCATAGAATGGTAGGTTGAGATGTGTACTCTGGAGATTTGACCAACCATGTCCTTTGGAATTGAAGATTTTATCGTAGATCACATATACTTCATTGCTGTCGTGAGGCCAGAGTTTGGTTTCATTTAAAGGATCCATGAATGGATGTGCCGCAGTGGGCATCAGCATGGCATTCCACCGATCGAGGATCGCGTTAATTCTCTTCACGTTTTCAGCGAAACCATTTTCCAATGCATTGAAATTAGATTCGGGTTCAGTTGATTTGATCTCGATCACGTGCAGCACCAATTCATTGGACCATGTAACTATTCCATTTTCAAAATCACTGCCATATTCACCCAGCTCGTGCTTAAGCAATTCGTCTGTCACTGATTTTATGGCAAGGGTGTCTTTGTCTACTAGCATATACTCTAGCTCGATGCCAAAGCCCTGGAAGAGGTGGATACGGGAAGGGTGTGTCATTTATCGGCTTTAATTCTATTTAAAAGTACTTCCATTACAGTTGTGTACAACTTGTCTTTCAGGATTCTGTCTTCAATGCCTGCGTCAATATTTGGATTGTCATTGATTTCTATCACGTAGAATTTTCCATCTACTTCTTTCATATCCACCCCATAGAGTCCCGTCCCAATCAGTGAAGTGGCTTTTAGGGCAGTTTTAAGAAGGCCCGATGGGGCTTGGTCTACGGGGATCGTATCTCCACCTCCCTCTTTTGAGTCTTCTTTCTTGGCATTCCAATTTACGATCTGCCAGTGTTCCTCAGCCATGTAATACCTGCATACATAGAGCACTTGCCCATCAATGATCCCCACGCGCCAGTCAAAGGCTGTGGGTAGAAACTCCTGCGCTATAAGTAGGTCGGAGGTTTCAAACATCAACTCACGCTTTTCGACAAACTCTTCGAGCGAATTAATTTTGAATACGCCTTTGGAGAAGGCACCGTCTGGTTGCTTTAGAATAAATGGATAGGCCATTTTTTGCGGTAACTTCTCGCAGTTGTCTTCTGTGATCACTTGAGCTCTTGGTGTCAATACCTTGTTTGCGGTCAGCAGCTCGTGGAGATATACTTTATTGGTGCATTTTAAGATTGACTCAGGATCGTCAATTACCACCAGACCTAACGAGGCGGCTTTTTTAGCAAAACGAAACGTATAATGATTGACGTTAGTCGTATCCCTTATAAACAGGGCATCGTATTGGATGAGCTGATCGAAATCGTTTTTTGTGATAAACTCTGTGTTAAATCCGGTTTCAAGAGCCGCTTTGTAAAAGCGTTTTAGCGCCTTATCGTTGGAGGGAGGATTTTCGTCTTCTGGATTGACTAATATTGCCAGGTCGTATTTCTTTTTATCTGCTCGATAGTCCCGCTTGCGTTTGAAGTATTTCTCTACCGCAGCGACTAAAAGTAGTTTATCTGCTTCAGGTAACTCATGCAAGCTGACCGGCCGAATACTTTGCAATATCCACTTATTTTTTTTGGAGAACGCTACGCGAAGCGAGGGTGCTTGCACAAGTTGGAAAAGGTGCATACCCAATTTATGATAGGCCTCGTTTTGGGTCAGGCCAATATAGATATTGAACTCCCACTCGATCGGTCTTCTCATTTCTTAAGGTACCCTGAATTAAGTCATCAAAATCTTGTGAGTCGTAGCGAAGAATGGATGGAAACCTAAAGTCCTGTATGGTGGAGATACCCGGCATCACTTTGTGGCCCCTTGCCTCGGCAAGTAAAGACACGTAATAACCCTCACTTTGATATTGATAGGACTTACATAAGTTGAGCACCTTGATATTCTTCGTCATCGGGTAAGCCTCGTTGGAGATATAAGCTTCCGTTGAGACTACTTCAACATCGGTAAGGTCAAATTTCCAATTCTTCGGCTTATCTACAACAATTAGTTTCGGCATGCTATTTCGCTTCTATGATAAGTAGGTTGGCATCATAAGTTACAATTCCCAGCATTATGCTATTGATAAGTCTGTCAAATTTTACGTTGTAATATTGACTCTTGTGGGGGTTTGGATTCAATGGGTCGGCCATGTATGCATAATCCGCCTTTTCGTCATAGCCATTGATTACAACGAAATGTCCTGCGGGTTCGCCCTTTATACTATGGTATTTGTTGGTTTCCCCAATTTCGCGCGGTGTCCCATACAGGTAGGTCGCGCTCAATCCGGTCAACACCGGAATGGACTTTTTCAAATAGGACTTGATCAACTCCTTGTTGAGTTCCGCGTTCATTACTTTTCCCCCAGCTTCCAAAAATTGAATGTAAGCATCACACTCAATCATCAACTTCCGTTTATGGCTTTTGTGTCGCATTTGCCTCTTTAGCAGATCGATTATTTTCCTTCTTGAATATTTGAACCAGGTGGGATCGAATACATTTAGATTGTAGGTATAGATGGTGGCCTTGTAACCGCGATGTAAGGCATGGTCTCCCAACATGACTGCCAAGGTGCCACCGGTCTTAAATTGTTTTACTTCTCGTATTACATCCTTAAGAGAAATCGAGTCTTCATAATATTGATAAAGTGCATGCAAGCATGTAGGGCCACAGGTGACATCATCAGGTTGTTCTTTGATATCAAAGTCTAAAAATAGGGCTTGACGGTTGCGCATAACTATTTAGAATCAAAGGATCAAAATTAGATCAAATATGGGTCAACAATGGAAATGTAACGATGTTATTTTTTATCCAGATTCCAAGGAAAATTTCTACATCTTTTTGATGGTACTCTGAGATTTAATACGGTTCTTAGATTAAAAATTACCACTATGGGAAAAGCACAGGATGCCAAGAAAGAAGGAAAAAAGGAAGCTACTAAAACCTTGAAAGAAAAGCGAGCGGAGAAGAAAGCAAAAAAGGAAGCCAAGAAAAGGGGCTAGCTTTTTTGCTATTACCTGATTGTATACCTGAATCCGATGAATCCCCTAATCCCCTGGTTAGGTGCGTAAACGTAACTTGGATCAAAGGTTAAGGCATTTGGATTATCAGGTGTAGGCACCACTTGGCCATTATTATCAAAGACAACATTCTTATCAAAAGGATCAAAAGAGCGGGCGATACTGTTCGCTGGTGGAGTGAAGTTGAGTAGATTTTTTACTCCACCGTATAGCTCCCACCTGTCGTTGAATCTTTTTGTTAGTTGAATATTCTGGATACTCCACCAAGGTGAGAATTCAGCCCGGTCATCTAACTCGCCTAACAGAGGCAATCGCATGGGACCATACAAGTTTCCGGTGTAATCAATACTGAGGCCGATTCGAGTAAAAGTATATCCGACACTCCACACTCCTTGCACTGACTCCGTGAGTAGCTGCCTGAATTTTTCTCCATTCTCCTCCACAGAAACATCCATCAGAGTCACGCCTGCCAATAGCTTAAGGCCGCTATACCAACTTACATCTGCATTTAGAGAGATCCCTTTTGAAACAGAATGACCATTGAGGTTGCTGTAAATAATTTTGTTGGGATCAGTTTCGTAATCAGGCAATATTCGATTGGTGAAGTAGGTATAGAATGCGCTGGCATCTAAACCGATAAAGGTGCTGTTGTCGGTGTAAATCTTTTTCTCAAAGTTCACGTTGACATTCCATGAAGTCTCCGGCAATAGTTCGCCATTAAATTCAACCGTCCGTGCGCCCGTTAGCGCTGCATGATCTTCAGTGAATACATTGGCGACACGGTACCCGTTGCCACCACCAATGCGCACAATATTTCTTTTGTTCTTAGAGTTCCACTTGTAGTTGATGCGTGGGGTGAAGATGTTGCCGTGGATGCTGTTGTAGTCATATCGTGTACCCAGCAGTAGTTTATTGTTTTCACTCAGACTGATTTCATCCTGTACAAATAGTCCCGGCAAATGAGTGATTGCAGGTTGATTGACACTGGCGTCACCACTGCTAGTAGCAGGCGTGTTGTCATCATAGTAAGTATACCTATAGGCACCGCCCACCAACAAATCATGTTTCCTGCCAATCGATTTGTTCCAGGTGAGCTGCCAAAAACCAATGTATTGATTTGCATTGTAAGGTGTATTTCCATAAACCGAGTTCTGCTTGTGACTATTGGCGCTAAATTGAAAATTGACAATCTCCTTTATGGGCAATTGATATATACCAAACATCTCCCATCGATTGGTGTAAATGCTTTCTCCGTAGATTTCATCGCCACCCCGAAACTCTGGCGTCCAATTCATATCTCCTCCCCATCGATCTTCGTACACATACCTTCCCGCAATTGAAAATGGCCGATTAGCTTTTCGGTTGAAATCAATTTTGTCGAACACTGAGATTCGATTTTGCAGCGTGAGATCTGTAAACCCATCCTTATTTCTGTCGATGGGATTTTGATAATTGAAATAATTGACGCCCAAAAGTGAACTTGCTTTTTCCGTGGCCTTAAATTTGACACTCACATCAGTATTCAATTCGCCCCAATCGGTGCCAAACATATCTACTGAAGCCAGTGGGGCAGAGACCGCTTTTTTTGTAATGATGTTGACCAAGCCACCTACTGCTTCGGAGCCATAAAGTGTGGAAGCAGGGCCTTTTACTATTTCCATTCTTTCGATCAAGGCTTGCGGAATGCCAGTAAGACCGTAGACCGTTGACAGTCCACTCACGATGGGCATGCCATCAATAAGCACCATGGTATAAGGACCTTCTAATCCGTTGATATGGATATCGCCCGTGTTGCAGACGTTGCAGTTGAGTTGAGGACGCACGCCATTTACATTTTGAAGAGATTCAAAAACACTGGGCGTGGGGTTTGCTCTGAAGAACTGGGCGGAGTATACTTCGACAGGTACCGCGCTTTGTGACTTCGATACTTCTTTCATGGTACCCGAGACCACTACTTCTTCCAATTGCGCAGCATGTTCTTTTACTTCGATGTCGATCTTAAGCGCTTCTCCAGCTGCGATGTCAATTGATTTAACAGTCTTTGCATATCCAATTGCTGTGACTACTAATTGATGCTTACCAGACGGAACATTCTTGAGTTCGAATCTTCCAAACTCATCAGTGCTTGTTCCAATTTGGGTGCCTTGCAGAAATACGTTGGCATACAATACAGGTTCACCATCGGATGTGACAACTCCACTGACGCTTTGGGCAAGCGAGCCATAAGCTGAAACAACTAGTGCTAACGTTATTAGGCTTATAGTGAATCTAATCTTCACCCTGCAAAAGTAAATAAGTTAGATTAGTCTAACAAATATTTTAAGAAAGATTATTTACTTTTGTTCGTGCTTACGCAAACAGAGGAAAATTATCTCAAAGCCATCCTTCATTTGTCCTTAAACGAGGCCAAAAAAGCTGAAATTGGTACTAATGAGTTAGCGGCCCATTTGGGGGTGAAACCATCGTCCGTCAATGCCATGATCAAGAATCTGAAAGCAAAGAGCCTGGTGGATTTTGAAAGATATGGCAAAATTACGCTCACGTCCGAGGGCAAGTCGGTGGCCATGCGAGTGCTGAGAAAGCATCGGCTCTGGGAAACTTTTCTCCACGACAAACTTGATTTCAGTTGGGACGAGGTGCATGAAGTCGCAGAACAAATGGAACATATTCAATCTCCGAAATTGATTGAGAAGATCGACAAGTTTTTAGGTTATCCCTCTTTTGATCCGCATGGCGACCCTATTCCCGACAAGGATGGAAGGTTGCCAAAGATGCATGCCATCAGCCTCACAGAAATAGAACCTGGTACTAGTTGCAGAGTTCATGCAGTGAGAGATTCGTCTTCGCTTTTTCTGCAGCACTTGGAACGGCTGTCAATCAGGTTGGAGGGAACCATCAAGGTAGTAGAAAAAATTGCATTCGATGGGTCTATGGTCATTGAGGTGGAAGGTAAGCCTACCTCCGTGTCACAAAAGATTACAGATAATATCCTAGTAGTAGAAAATCGCTAAGTTATCACTTAGATATTCCATTGTATTTCCATTAATCCGCTTTCAATCGCAAACTATTTCCAATTACAGAAACTGAACTCAAGCTCATGGCAGCCGCTGCAAGCATCGGACTGAGTAAGATACCGAAAAAGGGAAAGAGTAAGCCAGCGGCAATGGGTATGCCTGCCGTATTGTAAATAAGTGCAAAGAATAGATTTTGTTTGATGTTGCGCATTACCTGCTTACTGAGGTCTACGGCTTTCACAATTCCGTTTAGGTCACCCTTGACCAGTGTAATTCCGGCACTCTCGATCGCTACGTCAGTGCCCGTACCCATGGCGATACCTACATCACTTTGAGCAAGGGCAGGGGAGTCGTTGATGCCATCACCAGCCATCGCTACTTTTTTGCCTTCTGCTTGTAGGCGTTTCACTTCTTCCAATTTGTTTTCAGGAAGCATACCTGCTTTGAAGTGAGTAAGGTTCAATTCGCGGGCTACGGCTTCTGCAGTATTTGCATTGTCGCCCGTAAGCATCATCACCTCAATACCATTTTCTTGTAATGCTTTGATGGCGGCATGACTCGTTTCTTTGATGGCATCACCGATTGCCACAAAGCCCACCACCTCTTTTTCGATGGCTAAAAAGGAGACCGTTTTTCCTCGCTTTTGTGCTTCCTCGGCCTGAGTTTTTGCATCATCAGATAGGGTTGCACCCACATGTTGCATCATCTTTTCATTACCAAGCGCAATCGCTTTGCCATTCACTGTGCCCGAAACGCCTTTGCCGGTTTCTGCATTGAAGTTGTCTGCTTCCCATAGTGACACGTCCTGCTGCTTTGCATATTTAACAGTGGCCATAGCGAGCGGGTGCTCACTTTGTTGATTTAGTGAAGCAATGTATTGCACGACTTCTTTTTCTGAAAACTTTTCAGACAATGCTACCGCGCGCTCTAGGGTTGGCTTTCCCACAGTCAGCGTTCCGGTTTTGTCAACAATAAGAACATCAATCTTATTCAAGGTCTCCAGCGCTTCGGCATTCTTAATCAGTACACCCAATCCAGCGCCTTTGCCCACGCCAACCATCACCGACATAGGTGTGGCAAGCCCGAGCGCGCAGGGACAGGCGATGATCAGGACGGCAATGGCATTTACAAATGCGTAAACGTACTTGGGCTCCGGACCGAAGATCACCCACACTGCAAAAGTGAGGATGGCTACCAACACCACAATAGGAACGAAGTATGCAGAAATTTGATCCGCTAGTTTTTGAATAGGCGCCCTACTACGACTGGCTTTATTTACCATCTCAATGATTTGAGAGAGAAGCGTGTCGGCACCTACCTTTTCCGCTTTCATGACAAATGATTGATTACCGTTGATTGTGCCCGAGCTAACCTTATCGCCTTTGGTTTTGGTAACAGGAATGGGTTCACCGGTAATCATAGATTCATCCACGTTGCTTTCGCCTTGCTCAATTACGCCATCCACGGGAATTTTGTCGCCTGGTTTTACCCTCAATAAATCACCGAGAACAATTTCGTCAATCAAAACCTCTTCTTCCACACCATCTCTTATTCTCACCGCTTTATTTGGCGCCAGCTTGAGCAATTCCTTTACTGCCGCATTTGTTTTGCTATGTGCTCTAGCCTCCAGCAGTTGACCTACTAGCACAAGCGTGAGAATGACAGTTGCAGCCTCGAAGTACACATGCACCGTTCTCGAGTCGGTTTTGAACTGGTCCGGAAAGATGTCGGGGAAGAGCATGCCGAAAAGACTGAAGAGCCAGGCAGCTCCCGCACCAATGCCTATTAAGGTAAACATATTCAGATTCCAGGTGACAATCGATTTGTAAGCGCGCTCGAAAAACATCCAGGTGGCATAAAAAACCACAGGAATGGAAAGTGCAAACTGAATCCAATTCCAATATTTTAAATCCAGCGCCATGTATAGCGGATTGTTGGGTATCATTTCCGACATGGCAATGAGAAAGATAGGTAAGGTAAATCCTGCTGCAAGCCAGAATTTTTTTAACAGCGCACGGTACGTTTTATTTTCTTCCGAATCATCTGCCTGCATTGGTACTAAGTCCATGCCGCAGATGGGACAACTGCCTGCTTTATCTTTAATGATTTCAGGATGCATAGGACAGGTGTACTGCATGTCGGCCTTAGGCTTCAAACTGACTTCTTCTACCAAGTCCATTCCGCACACAGGGCAGTCACCTGGTTTGTCGTATGTCTTTTCTCCTTCGCAATGCATAGGGCAATAGAATGTACCTGTCCCTTTTCCTGCTGGTCGTTTTGGTGAATGGTGGTGAGTATGCGCATCATGATGCTCACCTGGCGTGTTAATACTGTAGCGACCACCATCATTTGCTAAGGCCTCCTGCATTTTTTGTAAAGGCACGTGGTGCTCCATTTTCAGCACGGCTTTTCCACTGGCTAAGTCCACGGATACCTCTTCAATACCTTCAACGTTGCTAAGTGTTTTTTCAACATGGCTGCGACAGCCATTACATGTCATGCCAGATACTTGGTAGGTGTGCTCCATTGTGCTATTCTAAATAATACTGTGTACTTTTTTTCTTGCGGAATAGATTACAGACTAACTTTTGCCACTTTCACTTTTTTCTCAGCGTCATCCGTCCATGCAAAAATGAGCTCGTTGCCGGACTTTGTCATTTGAGGAAACCCACTGGAGCGCGACTCGGATGAAGTAGCGATTACAACGGGAGAACCCTTTGAACCATCCCGATTAACTTTTACTACTTTGATATCGGTGTCTTCCATCCAACTCACCATGGCATTGTCTTTGTCCAGCATTACTATATCAACGCGGCCAATCGGCTTCCCCTCATCAACGCGAATAGGTTGCGCAAAAGTTTCACCTGCATCTTGTGAAAAGATCACCTTTACCTCTGCCTGCTCATTCGACATGCCAAACCACGCGATGGCAATGGTGTTTTCAAGGGATGCAACGCGTGGACCGTTCACGGGGCAACCGGCAATTTTCCAGTTGTCGGCATAGATAGTTTTAGGAGTTGTCCACTTTCCTTCTACTAACCGCACGATTGACATGTCTCGAATTTCTTCGTCCGATCTGTCACGGTAAACCACCACTGGTCCCTTGCTTGTGATAGCAGCATCAGTTTGGCAGCAATCACAGGTTTTGTTGTCCAGCTCCCATTCCTCAATTTTATTACCGTCATAATCGAGGATGGCGGCACGCAAGCTCATCGGGCCTGCTGCAACGTCATGGGCATCGTGTCCGGCTGACGCCATCCCTTCCTTCCCGATAGCTATCGGGACGGTGTTGCGTCCATCCAGCCACGCGACAAAAATATGCTCATCATAGGGTTTTAAAGTAACAAATCCGTGTTCTGCCTGCTTGCCATCATCATGCAATACAAAAGACTGATTCCATGATTGTCCTCTGTCATGAGAACTGGTCATGCGCACATCGTAGGCGTAGGTTCCATCTCCGCTTTTGTCCAAGACATGGGAGATCATATTATCTCCACCATCGGAAGCAATCATCGGATAGTCTGCCCAATTCACAAACCAGGTATTGCCGGTAGTGATTACTGATGGGCTTGACCATACACTGCCTTCCAGTTGTGAAAACTTAAACCAGTTGAGTGTATCCGTCTTTTCTGTCCATGACAAATAGACCATCCCGTTCTTATCCGTAAAAAGATGGGGAGTGGCACTTTGTGCTCCAGCGGGTGAGCTCATTGTTGTCACTGCTACGGCTGATTCCTCTTGTTTCGAATTTGTCGAACATGATAATAAGCTCAGGGTTAGAAGTATGGCAATTAGATTGTTTTTCATGGTTGTTGTGCTTCTGTGATTAGTGTGAGATTTTCTGATGTACTCCAATCCCGAAATCCTGCTTCGGAGAATATTCGTTCTCCTTTTGCATTGAAGATCATCGTAGTGGGTAGCGCTTGAATATTCAATGCCTCCAAATTAGTTACCTGGAGGTAGTCAAAATCAAAACTGCGCTTTTCCTTAAACCCTCGTATCAACTCCACGCTTTCGTTGGAAGGAAAAAGAAAAACGACATTCTCATCCTTCAATGCCTCCTGTGCTTTGGCGATGGTAGGCATTTCTTGAATACACGGTTTACACCAGGTAGCCCAAAAATTGACAAAAACGATTTTGCCCCCATAACTACTTAAGTCAATGCGCGTGCCGCTAAGGTCTTTTAACTCCAGCTTTTCCAGGTCTGATGCTTCCCTTTTGCAGCTTGTCAGCAAGAAGGCAACGGTCAACAAAAAAACTGGAGCCTTGGCAAGTTTGTAAATATTAATGCTGCTCATGCTCCTCCATGCTTTCCTCCTTTTCTAATGCCATACCACATTGGTTACACGAGTCTCCTTCTTTGCCGGTAACTTCAGGGTGCATAGGACAAGACCAGGCAGCTTCTGCCACTTCTTCCGTCTTTTGACTTCCACAAGAAGTTAGTGCGAATGAGAACGTAGTAGCTAGTGCAAATGCGAGTAATACTGCGAATAGTGAATTTTTCATAATTGTTTGTGTTTTAGTTTTATAGTTTATTATTTATTTAAGTGTTGTTTTGGTTACTCCGCACCTCATCATTTTGTCTCCAAAGTACGGGTTTTGAATTTGACTATTTTGACTGATCCAATAGGCGCCCTTATTGCCAAAGGCCATGGGGCAATATTGATAGTATGCATCCAATCCCCCAACATCGAATTGCTGGATGGCTGCGTAGTAGTTGTCGCTAAAATCTGAAAATGATTTACGCTGTGCTTCAATGTCCTTGGCGGTGCTCATCGCGTTTACGGATGAATTTAAAACTGCTAACATTTTCATCCACGTATTGTGTGCCTCGCCATTTACCAACTTCATGTCAACTTTGCTGAGTGCTATTTTGACTTTCGCGGCCGCATCAGTGGCAGCGCCTGCATCGGTTTGCACAAGTGCATCTTTCAGGGCAAGATAGGGTGAGAGCAGATCACTTATTTGATTCTTAAATTTATCATCCACTTCACCAAATGAACCCATCTCGTGATTGCTGTGGTCCTCCGTTGAAGGATTTGGTCTGCTGCCTCCGTGATCATGTCCTGTCATCACGGCACCACCCTCCGGACTCATCATGCTGGGCTTGCCAGCCAATTGAGCGGCAGCATCTATTGTAAACGTGCCGTTGGTTACAATCTCCTGCCCTGAGGTGAGCCCTTCTTTGATCACGTAGGAATCTCCAAGCGAAGGCCCTAAGGTTACTTGAGTCATTCTGAAACTCACACCTGCGTCAGTCACATTTTTTATATACACAACAGAGCGTTCTCCCGTCCACATCACTGCAGTCTTCGGTATTACAATTTCCTTCCCTTTTTTTGCATTATTTTTTAGGGTAGCAGAAGCAAACATCTCAGGTTTCAATCGCAGGTCTGCATTGGGCATCTCTACTCTTGCAGAAGCTACACGCGTCTGCGGGTCAATCAATGGATCAATAAATGAAATCTTTTTTGTGAACACTTCACCCGGAAGGGATTGGATAGTAAATGACACTTCACTGCCTGTCTTCACCCACTGCAAGTCGGATTCGTACACATCAAATAGGACCCATACACGCGAAAGGTCTACGATCTCGTAGATCGCCTGACCTTGCATCACGTGATCACCGCTGCTTATCTTCTTGTTCAGCACAATGCCGGAGTAGTCTGCATGCAATGGAAAATTCGTGATTGGCTCACCAGCATTGATGATTTGCTGAATCTGCGCCTCTCGCAATTTCCAGTTGCTGAGTTTGGCTTTGGCAGCGGAAAATAATTCGGGCTGCACGTCCTTCATCTTTGCGGCCTCCAACAACTCTTGCTGCGCGGTGACCAGCTCCGGTGAGTACACCTCCGCAATCACCTGGCCTTTGCGCACGAAGTCACCCGTAAAATTGATCTCAAGTTTTTCGATCCGACCGGGTAGGTGAGAGGTCTGCGAGGTGATCAGTCTCTCGTCAGCCTGCACTTTCCCGTTCAACCGGATTTCTTTCGAAACATTTCCGCTACCCACAATAGTTGTTTGGATGTTAGCCAGCTTCATAGCAGTCTCGCTCATCCTTACTTCCATGGGGTCGCCACCGTCATCATCATTCCCTAATGGAATTAAGTCCATCCCGCAGATTGGACAGCTTCCCGGCTCGCCTTGTCGTACGGAGGGGTGCATCGAACAGGTCCACGTGCTTGATGTGGTAATTTCTTGATGAGTTGATGAGTTGATTTGTTGATCTGATGATGAGCTGATTAGCCAACCTATCGTCACCCCAACTATCAACATTACTGCTGGCGCGATATATTTTCTTAGATTTTTACCTTGCTGTTCCATAATCAAATGTTTTTAATCTTTTAATGTGCTGATGTGTTAATTGGTTGATCAGTTCGAGGTTAAATATTCAATTCGAGCTACACTAATCGCATACTCCCTCCGTGCCGTGATCTCCAACATTTCATATTTAAGGAGTTCCCTTTGCATTTCTAATATCTCTTCGAAGTCTGCATTGTTGTTGCTCACTGCAGTGATGAGTAGCGAGACGATTTGTTTGGTCTGTGCTACTTGCTTTTGATAGAGCGCTAACTGTTGTCCAACGCGCGTGACTTCAAAAGAGGCTTTCTCATATGCTGCTATCAAATCGTTCTCTACTTGTTGTTGCAACGCAGTGTAGGAGGTCTGCATCAATTGTGATTCACGTACGCTGGCTTTGTATTTTTTTCTATAGATCGGCAGCGACACGCTAAACATGGCCATGTAGGCATCCTTGCCATTGTCGGAAAAGGTCATATCTGGACGTGCCTGAGTTACCGCATATTCAAAACCAACGCCAAGCTTGGGCATGCCCTGTTTTGAGGCGAGTCTTTCCTGCGCCTGCGCAGCGAGCACCTTCTTGCGCAGCTGCTCCAATTGTGGATTGTGAACCAGGCTGTCGCGATTGACTAGAGCCATCGAAGATAATTCTGAAGGCTTATCTACAATTACTTCTGCGTCTTCTTCCCGATTAAGTAGTTTGTTAAAGGAAATAACCAATGCTTTCCTTTTCTCTCTCAGAATATTGATGTCGGTGTTGATGTCGTTGGTCATCAGGTCTACACGAAGGGCATCACTTAACTTGCCTGTACCATTCTGAAACCGAGACACCGCGAGGGTTTTGAAAGTGCTTAGGATTTGGAGATTTTCTTCGTTCAGCCGAATAGCCTCATCCAATTCATACAAAGGGTAATAGGACTCCTTCACTTCGAAGATGAGTGCATTGCGCTCGGCTTTAAAAGCTTCGAGCATGGCCTCCGCGTTGAGTGCGGCAGCATCCTTTTGCTCCGTGAGTGTGCCAAACCACGGAAACATTTGTTCCAGAGAAAAGCGCGCCATCTGCTGACCGGTCCTTGTCTCCACCATTTGTCCAAAGGTGGAAACCTTAAAATTGGGATCTTCCAAAGTGCTCATCTGCGGAATTTTTTCCAGAGCGGCCTCAAAGCTGGAATAGCTGGCCTTCAGTCCCGGATTGTTTTGCACCGCATATTCCACATACTCATCTAAAGCCGATTGTGCAAACACACTACCTGCAGATGTCAGGGCTGTGAGAAGAAATAAATAATATCGTTTCATAATCAGTTCGATTTAGATTCTTTGTTTACCACTGTCTCTCTCCAATACGATTGCAAGACGGGCACCACGAAGATGGTCATCAGTTGAATGGCCATGCCACCAAACGTGGGTATCGCCATAGGCCCCATGATGTCCGACCCTTTTCCTGTGCTGGTAAGGATGGGTATCAATGCAATGAGGGTGGTGGCTGCGGTCATCATGGCAGGACGCACTCTTTTTTTACCCGCAATCATTACAGCCTCTCTTACTTCTGCAACTGTGGATGGCTTACGTTCTTCAAATACCTGATGGATGTAGGTTCCCATGATCACCCCATCATCGGTGGCAATACCGAACAAGGCAATGAATCCCACCCACACCGCCACACTTAAGTTGATGGTATGCATTTGAAACAGATCGCGCATGTTTACTCCTGCAATGTCAAAGTTCATGAACCAACCTTGCCCGTAAAGCCAGATCATGATGAACCCACCTGCCATCGCTACGAATACACCAGAGAAGTGAATTGAAGAGGCAATCACGGTTTTGAATTGAAAGAACAACAGCAAGAAGATGACCATCAAACTCAGTGGGATGACGATAGCCAATCGTTTGGTGGCTCTTACCTGATTTTCATAACTGCCAGAAAATTTATAACTGATGCCGGCTGGCACTACTAATTCCTTGCTGTCTATCTTTTGTTGAATGAAACGTTGTGCTTCATTCACTACATCTACTTCTGCATAGCCTTGTTTTTTATCAAAGAGCACATAGCCAACCAAAAAGGTATCTTCGCTTTTGATCATTTGCGGACCGCGCAGATATTCTACTTTAACCAAATCTCCTAGTGGTATTTGCGCACCCGTGGGTGTAGGAATTAAAATCTTTTTGATCTTGTCAGGATCATCGCGTAACTCCCGTGGATAGCGCACACGCACTGGATACCTTTCACGCCCTTCCAGTGTGGTAGTGATTTGCATGCCACCAATAGCCGTCTCAATGGATTGTTGCAGTTGTTCTACACTTAAGCCATAGCGTGCAATGGCATCTCGATCAATATTCAAATGCAGGTAAGGCTTGCCTACAATGCGATCGGCAAAGGCAGCTTCTGCTTTTACGGACGGTACCTGTTTCAAAATCGCTTCCAGTTCCATCCCAAATTGCTCGATCACCGTTAAATCGTGGCCATATACTTTAATGCCCATAGGCGCGCGCATGCCCGTTTGCAACATCACCAATCGTGTTTCGATGGGCTGTAGCTTGGGAGCAGAGGTCACGCCAGGAATTTTCGTGACGCGCACGATCTCATTCCAGATGTCATCTGGACTTTTGATTTCAGGACGCCAGTTTCTAAAATACTTGCCGTCTTCATCAGGGATAAGCAATTCGGTGTCGATGTCAAGCGCCAGTGCCTCTTCGTTGGTGAGTTTTTGTTTGTTACTCAACAGGAAGCGCCCTTTGTCATCCGTTCTGAAAGTAATTCGATGACCTCGATCATCCACGACAAACTCCGATTTGTAGTTGATGATATTTTCATACATCGAAATGGGGGCAGGGTCCAGCGCGGATTCGGCACGCCCCATTTTGCCTACGGCCAATTCCACTTCGGGAATACTTGCCAATCGCATGTCGAGTTGTTGGACCACCCAGGTGCTTTCTTCCACGCCCGCATGAGGCATAGAGGTAGGCATCAGCAGAAAGCTTCCTTCGTTAAGGCTTGGCATAAACTCCTTGCCCACACCGGGGAAGGTATGTGATATGGCAGACCAGACCTTGGTGGTGCGCACATTCCATGACATCAGATCAAATCCCCTGGCTACGAAACCAAATGTGCTATTGAAGCCCAACCAAATAGTAACTCCAAGGAAGATGGTAAGGAATGGAATCAGTAAGAACTTGCCCTTATTAATCAAGCACCAGTTGAGGATGGATTCGTAGAAGTAAACGATTGCCATTAGCACACCGAGTATCAATACCAATAGGAGTAGTACAAACAGATAATTCACTATCATCAGGTTTTGTGCACCTAATGGCATCCATACGCTGGCGAGGTAGAAAGAGGAAATCAACACCATGATGCCGATGTTGATGTAATTGGGAAATGATTTATACTTCTCTGACCAGCGGCCTTCAAAAATATTGTTGACGCCCATAGCTGCCAATGCGAGGGGCAACCACATCTTCGTGTAAAGCGATAACAAGATGCCAGCCACGACAAAGATGATGTTCCAGAACCTGCGTATTCTTTTCTTGTCGTAGTCGATGGAGAAGATCAAGTGAGCAAGAGAAGGTAAGATGGCGATACCCAATACAAAGGTAGCCAGCAACGCAAACGTTTTAGTGAACGCTAGCGGCTTAAACAATTTTCCTTCCGCTGCTTCCATAAAGAAGACCGGAAGAAAACTAACGACTGTAGTGGCTAATGCTGTGGCGATGGCACCCGATACTTCCGATGTCGCCTTATATACCACTTCAAGCAGTTGCTTGCCCTTTGCATTTTTGTTTTCCTCAAACTCCAGGTGGCGGATGATGTTTTCCACGAACACAATGCCCACGTCTACTATCACCCCTATGGCGATGGCAATCCCGGAGAGGGCTACAATGTTGGCATCGATTCCGGTGTAGCGCATGATGATGAACGTCATCAGTACGGCTACTGGTAGTAAACTTGAAATCAAAAGCGAAGCGCGCAGGTTGAGTACCAACATGATTACCACAATGATGGTGATGAGCACTTCATGGGTAAGTGCCTCTTCCAGCGTGCCGATGGTTTCGTTGATCAATTGCGTGCGATCGTAAAATGGCACGATGGTCAATTGACTGACGGTGCCGTCACTCAAAACTTTGCTGGGAAGGCCCGGAGCGATTTCGGCAATCTTTGACTTCACGCCATTGATGACGGCCAACGGATTAGATCCGTAACGTGCTACTACTACACCACCGGCAACTTCAGCACCATCTTTGTCCAGCAGACCTCTGCGCGTAGCAGGCCCCAGCGAAACCACTGCGATATCCTTTAAGCGGACGGGCACGTTGTTGTTCACAGTTACCACTGCTTTCTCCAGATCTTCTACTGTTTTGATGTAGCCCAACCCTCGTATCAGGTATTCTGCTTTGTTGATCTCGATGGTTTGTGCGCCCACATCGCGATTGGAATTTTTTACGGCCATCATCACCATATCCAATCCGATGTTGTAGGCTTTTAAGGCATCCGGATTGACATCAACCTGGTATTCTCTTACCTGGCCGCCTATGCTGGCTACTTCTGAAACTCCCTCCACGGCATTGAGCCCGTACTTCACATAAAAGTCTTGCACGCTTCTGATTTCGTGCAAGTCCCAACCTCCTGTGACATTACCCTCTGGGTCACGACCTTCAAGCGTATACCAATACACCTGACCGAGGGCCGTGGCATCCGGGCCAAGAGCTGGTTGTACACCATCCGGCAACAGACCAGAGGGAAGTGAATTTAATTTTTCCAGGATGCGTGAGCGTGACCAATAGAATTCTGTTTGTTCGTCAAAGATGATGTAGATGCTGGCGAAGCCAAACATGGACGTGGACCGCACCGACTTCACTCCGGGAATTCCCAATAAGGAAGTAGTGAGCGGATAGGTGACTTGATCCTCAATGTCCTGTGGCGAGCGGCCGGGCCAATCCGCAAAAACGATTTGCTGGTTTTCGCCAAGGTCCGGTATGGCATCTACAGGCACAGGATCTGAGGGAAGGAAACCCGTGTTCCATCCAAAAGGTGCAGTCACCAATCCCCACCCGATAAAGATGATCAGGGCCAAGAAGGTGACGAGCTTGTTCTCCAGGAAGTATCGAATAATTTTATTGAGCATAGATCATTGTATTGAAATAGAAATAAGCAATAGCTTAACGCATCCGCCCTGCTGCTGTGCAAGGGGACGTTACTAATTCAATAAATGATCATATAAGGAAAGACTGAATGAGCACGGGAACGTCTCGTTCAATCAACGGTGGTTTGTAGAGGGTGTGGCCTTCAAATGTGGAGGCGGTGGTAAGGTCTAACGTTTCGATGATTTGAGGCAATGTCGCTACCCACAGGCTTTGGTATTCAATGCCTATTTCTTTTACAGCTTTGTAATGGTATTCGTTGCCCTCGATTTTGGTTTGCGTATCCTGGCAGCATCCGTCCATGGCGCCCATGCCGGATTCCGCCATCATTTCCATGGGGCAGGGGGCCGCCTCATGCAGTATGGCCACGCTCTGTACCCGGCCCATGCACAGGTGCTTGTCTATGGTGAGGCTAAAGGAGCTTAGCAGCACCACCAGGGCCAAAACGGCTGAAAATATGGTATTTAGGGCCTTCACGAGTTTCTAGTATGCTAAGATACGGTTTTTTGGGGAAATAGGTTGTGGGGGGCGCATATTCCCGCATTCCGTTTTTGGACGGTGGGGTGGGTTAGCCTTAGGGTTTTTTGTTATCTTTAATACTAATGAAAATCTTACTTAGGGTTGGGGGCGAGGAAGGAATGGGGTAACTTGTTTGATCATGTCTTCTACTCCTCTTAGAGCGAGTCAATAGAGATAGCAGAACAAAATATACAGTTATGTTTTTACATTTTGGCCAACCAAAAAATATTTCCGACCTAAATCAAGTTCAGTTTAAGGTTAATCAGATAGATAGGAAGGATGTGCCAATTGTGTTGATAGATAACGAAAGATTTGAATATATGGAGACGCTGAGGCTCCATGGCTTCAACATAACTCAGTTGAACGACTTAGAAGAAATTCAAAATGTACTTGCTTATGAAATAGTACTATGTGACATAAAAGGGATTGGAAAGAAATTCAAGAGTAGGTTCGAAGGTGCTCACATAATGAAGGAAATTCATCGCAGGTATCCGTTTAAGATAATTTATGCATATACTGGATATACCTATGATCCATCATTCAATGAATACTTAAAGATAGCGGATAGTGTCCTAAAAAAAGATATTGAACATGATGAGTGGATTGAGGCGTTAGATGATGCGATTGGGCTAAGTAAAGATCCTTCAAGGAGATGGAGAAAAATTCGAAATTATTTACTCGAAAGGGAAGTAACTATGTTCAATCTAACCAAGCTGGAAAATGAGTATGTCACAACACTTCTTGATGGAGGGGATATTTCTAAATTTCCAAGTGAGCGCGCCACGAAGGGACTTCCGCCAGAATTCAAAACGATTCTTTCTGAGTTCACAACCAGTATTGTATTTAAATTGGCTACCGGCATATGAAGCCAGAGAAAGTAATTCCGTTTCCACATTTAGTGAACGAAATAGAAATTCCAAAGAATGGATATATAATTAATACACCTGTTTTCTGCGAAAGAACATTTAATCACAAATGTGTTGACCACTATAAAACTCTCTTGCTGGGAGAAAAAGCGAAATGTTGTCCATATGGTTTTGGATCAGATATCCTAAAGGTTGGAAAAAAGAAAATAGTTATTACTGGTTTGAATGTAATTGGAATTTCTGACAAGAAGATAATTAGAAGAAACCTGCATGAGAAGGATGTTTCTGTTCAGTTCGCCAAAGCTAAGTATGAAAGGGTTAAGGAGCGAACGGTTGATTTGCTAGGTCCGCTATATCAATTACAAGAAAAAAGCGAAGAGATCAACAAGAATGAAGTATTCATCAATGAAAATAAAGATCTACTGGATACTACATTTCACGAGCTGCGTAAATTGAATGCGCAACTAAAAAGACAGTCTGAGCTTCTCAATCAGGAGGTAGAGGGATACGAATTAGATAAGGAGCGAATCAAGTACCTAGCATTAAATGTCTTTAATACTTCACGACTGATTTCGATCCGCCTTAACACTTATGATTTCCTTCTAAATCCTGAATTAAACGCTCTAGCAATAAAAAAGCCAATAAGAGTTTTCAAGAAAATTGAAAAGACTATTCATTGTTTGAAAGTGGCATCGGACCAAAAATCTGTTCGTATAGGAATTAGGGGCACGAGTCATAAGAGGGTCAATGCAAATGATTTATTTGAACTACTTCCATTTCTTTTGCTGGAGAATGCGATGAAGTACTCCCCAAAAGGTAACGAGGTAGAAGTAAAGATTGTTGAAACGTATGACGATCAGATTCATGTTCGGATATCAAACTTGGGCCCCCGGCCAGAAGATGATGAGATTGACAAACTTGTCGAAAAGGGATTCAGAAGTTCTAAGGTTAATGGGATTGAATCTGGTTCCGGATTAGGTTTGTTTTTGGCTCAAGCAATTTGTGACCTGCATAGTATTAGTATGGAAATTAAGATTGGTGAGCAAAGGACTTTTGTAAATCAATTAGCTTATTCAGACTTTGCAGTGACGTTAAGAATGAATGCCCTGGATTGATCTCTAGCCTTCGTTGGTGTTCTTAATTTTACGCAGGGCCACCTGAAAGCGACTCTGCCAAAATCTCTAAATTAGTATTAGATAAATAAACATAATATGTCAAATGCCCCCACTCCACTAATTAGCATAGTAGGACGGTACCTCCCAGCCGCTGAGAAAATCTTCTTGGCAGGACTTGCTGTTGGCGTAGTACTTCTGTTTATGAGCGTTGACACTACAGTATTGATGATCTCATTGAACGGGCTTGCTGTGGTCTATTTCCTTTTTGCGTATAAGCCACTTGAAATTCAGAGAGAAGAAGGAGCGCTCTTTGGTTTCTCAGAATTACTCGCTTATATGATTGTGCCTAAAGTAATGTGGATAGCCTCTGCTGTTTCGCTGATCGGAATAATGTTTTCCCTTTTAAAACTGGAGGGATCGTCAAATATGTTGCTGATCGGATTGATTTCTCTTGGTATTGGTACACTTCTCCTGGTCATATTCAAAGCAATCGGAGTCAAGCAACTTGAAGTGCTCCAGCCGATGCTCTATAGAACGATGCCGCTATTGTTCTTTGATTTGTATACCCTCCTGAGGTAGACCCCTCCACTGGCTTAAGTCTGTGGCAGCGGGAAGCAAGTGGGCGACTTAAGCCTTAAAATTATGGCAAGTTCCCGCCAGCAGGCGGACAGGTGTAACTTGCTAGCATGCCCTCGAAGTATACAATCAGCGATCACTAACTGGCGCGAGTCTTCCGGCTGTGCGATGGCAAGTGCGAGACTCGTGCTTAAAATTCATGCGCACGAGTGAACCACGGGCGATCCTTCACAGCATTCGCGCGAGCATGAAGGATCGCCTTTTTGATCTTCATGCTTCAGGCTTGGTTGGCAGAGGTATGCTCTCGTCTATAGTGCCGTCTCCACTACGCTCCTGACCATACTTCAACTGCAGAGCCTCAGCCAACACATGTACCCAATGAAGGGCACTTTCGCGATCGGGAAATGAATCCACGGTGATGAGACCTCGGCCGTTGAGAACGATATTATAGGAAATGGCGTCTCTACTAGTAAGACTCTCTTTATTTCGTTCGGTGACCATTCTTCGGATGTAGATTTCTTCGAAATCCCGTTTTAGAAACATTTCGGTGCTCACCAGGAAGTAAAAACCCTTCACTGATTTAATGGTCCCAGACGCCATGTCAATGGTCACATTTCGCTTTACTCCAAAAATAAGAATCCCTACCATGAAAGGGAGCCACCCAAAGACTATGGGAAGTCCTTGAAAAATTTCGAACGCATCAAGTAAGATCCCGATAGATCCAAAAGCCGTAAAGAGAGTGCCACCCACCATGCGGCCAGTTTCATTTTTGTCTATCGGAAATTTGTAGATTTTACTCATGCTGCATGGATAAAGACCTGGACTTTGTATACAAATTACTACTTAAACTTGATCAAGTTGAGGTTTATTTCTGTTTAATATGGTAGCCGCACAGCCCTCGTTGGTCTTCTTGACCAACGAGCCCCTCACCTGGCTTAAGTCTGTTGCAAGTGGGAAGCAAGTGGGTGACTTAGGCCTATAAATTATTTGCAAGTTTGTAACTTGCTTAGCATGTCCTCCAAGTATAAAATCAGCGATCACCGAAAGCCGCATTTTATCACTTTTGCTACTGTGGAATGGGTCGATGCTTTGTCAAGACCAATCTATAAGGATGTGGTTATCGAAAGCTTAGCTTACTGTCAAAAGGAAAAAGGATTGGTATTATTTGCTTATGTAATTATGAACAATCATGTTCATTTGATTGCCTCGGCCAAGGAGGGACATAGCTTGTCAGATATTCTGAGGGATCTAAAAAAGCACACTTCTAAAACGATTATTGATTTGATTGATAGCGATGGGAGCACGGAAAGTAGGAGAGGCTGGATGCTTTGGTTATTTGAGTCTGCTGGGAAGAAGAACAGCAACAATAAAAAGTATCAGTTTTGGCAACAAGACAACCATCCAATTGAATTGTCAACGAATGAAATGTTGGATCAGAGATTAGAGTATATTCACAACAATCCTGTTGTTGAGCGAATTGTGAATGAAGCTGAGCATTATGTGTATAGCAGTGCTATAAATTTTGCTGGAGGAAAGGGATTATTAGAAATTGAGTTTTTGGATTAATAGGAGTGGCAGTTGCAAACTGCCAGTCATTGAAAGGCTTAAGTTGCAAACTTAAGCCAGTACGGAGGCATTTGTGAGTACCCCGAAGATTATCATTATTCAAGTGCGCGGTTTTATGAGAGGAATGAGGTGCACTGGAAATTTCTAAGTCACCACGAAGGCGAGTAGGGGATGATTATGCATCGCGCTTGTTGGTGAAGAACACCAACAGGGTTTAAAAATCGCAGCGCCCTTTCAGGAGACGCAGCGATGAAATAAAAGATTAAATTTCAGAAACTGTAACGCCATTCGCCTTCGTTGGTGTTCTTCACCAACGAACAAGGTGAAAGAAGCTATTTTATAATCCCAATATCATAAATTAAAAGTAGTAGTCGAATGCGACTTGTTCGTCATTGTGCATGTTGGTGAAGAACACCAACATGGGCTGGTGCGCCCTTTCAGAAGACGTTACAGTGAAATAAATTTTTAAAGCCTGTAACGTTTGGGCACTTCATGGCGTCCAAACTCAAATTTAGTTTGAGAAGAGATATGACTGCTGTTAAAAGAGTATTGTACTTTCCGGTTACCAAAATTATCTTGGGAATTGGTTTTTGTTTCTCCCTGTTTGTAGGAATTCAAAATTTTGTATCTAAGCCGTTCCTTTACTACATCATATCTGATAAAACCATTGCAGATCCACTGATCCATGGGGTGTCTGTCGCCATTCTGTTGCTGGGGTATTACATTGTATTTCGTTTGTACGACAAAAGGGAAATTACAGAACTATCTGTAAGATACTGGCGCAAAGAAATGCTGGGAGGTTTTGCCTTGGGCTTTTTGACCATCTCCCTATCCATTGCCATTTTGTACGCTCTGAACTACTATCAGTTTCTTGAGATAACAACGGCTCATTATTCCCTGAGGCTATTCGGACTATTAGTGGTAGCCGCATTCATTGAAGACTTGTTCTTCAGAGGTATAATTGTGCGGGTTTGTGAAAATTGGTTGGGCACCAATGCAACTTTAGTAGTTGCAATGTTGATGGAGACCGACCATCTGTTTAATCCCAATGCCAACCTCTTTAGCGTACTGTTTATTCTGATTTGGGGATTTACAATGGCCATGTTGTTTGTGTATACCAAGAGAGTTTGGCTGCCTTTCTTTTTTCATTTAGGATGGAACTTTGCACAGCCCTTCTATGGGTCTAACCTCACGGGTTTGGATGATATGGGCTCCATAATACAATCGAAATGGCATGGGCCCGAGTTAATAACTGGTGGAGCTGTGGGAGTGGAAGGTTCAATTTTTACCACGGTCTTTTTATTGGCTATTGGCATAATTCTTTATTGGCTTGCCAAGAAGGAGGGTAAAATCATAGAAAGGTGAAAAAGCATTAGAGGCCTACACTTCGTTGCATAGGTGGCCAATGCACTGATTTACATCGCAAGTGTATTACGTATTGGTCTTTTCATTAGATTCGAACGCCTGAAACTTCGACTGTATGCTCATCGCCTTATTGCTCTTGCTCCTTGGATTCGCGATTCTAATCAAAGGGGCTGATTTTCTAGTCAATGGGGCCTCATCCGCAGCTAAGAAATATGGCATTTCCAATCTGGCTATCGGACTGACCGTGGTGGCTTTTGGTACGTCAATGCCCGAACTTATTGTAAGCTTGATGGCCGTAATGGATGGACAGAACGATGCATCTTTCGGAAACGTAATCGGCAGCAGTAATTTCAACCTTCTTTTTATTCTTGGCGTGGCGGGAATCGTTTACCCGCTAGTCGTTCAGAAAAGTACTGTCAAATTCGAGATTCCAATTTCTCTGTTTGCGGCAGTAATTTTATTCCTTCTGGTAAATGATGGGATGCTATGGGGTGGTGAATCCAATATGCTGAGTCGATTGGATAGCATCATCTTGCTGTTGCTTTTTGGCATGTTCCTGCTCTACACTTATCGGACCATGACCAACGCAAGTGATCTTGGTGAGGAGGGGCAAGTCAAAATCTACAGCATGCCTGTTTCTCTTGGATTGTTTGGCATTGGGTTGGCTATGCTCATCGGGGGAGGAAAACTTGTGGTGAACAATGCCATTTCAATTGCACATTATTACGGCTTGAGTGAAAGACTCATTGGCCTCACCATTCTTGCCATTGGCACATCGCTTCCTGAGTTGGCAACTTCTGCGGTTGCGGCTTACCGAAAAAATACGGACATCGCAATTGGCAACGTAGTGGGATCCAACATCTTCAACATTTTTTTTATCCTCGGAGTTACCGGGGTTATCAAACCAATTACTTACAATACCGCGCTGAACTTTGACGTCTATATTCTATTGGCATCCACCGTAGTATTAATGATTTTCATGTTCACCTTAAGCCAACGCAAACTGGATCGATGGGAAGCCATCATTTTGCTGATGGGGTATATTGTGTACACCGCATTCTTAGTTGGGATGGACCAGGGCGTCAACAATTGACTCTTTTTAATTCTGATGCTACTCAGGATTTAATTCTCGCAACGTTTTCCGCCTGGATGGGATATCATAGATCGTGGCGTACCTTCCTGGAGCCGCTCCCGTGAAGCAACAAAGCAGGGCATCACTAATCGCCTTCATCGGATTGCGCTATATCTCTTCATGTGCAACTTGCCGGATGACTTTGTTGTCTTTCTTATTTAAAACTATCTTGAATGGGAAGGATCAACCCGTAATCAGCTGATATGGTCAGGTACAGTTTATTGTTTATTCTTTTTGTTGGGTGTGCCACGCAGTTGCGAGCGCAGGACTCTTTGAAAACACAACAAGTTCAACAAAGCCTTGCCGCGGGTGATGGGTTCCGCAAGGCGAATGATTTGCAGCAGGCCTTGCAAAACTATTTTAGCGCGCTGCGGGTGGCGGAGGAAAATGGCGATCGCTGGCTTACAGCACGGTCAGCACGAAAGATTGGCGACTTGTACAATCTTTACTATCGATATGCCGAGGCAATTCCATACTACAAGAAGGTATATGGTATTTTGAAGCATACGGATAGCTTGGCGGCTTGGGCGTCCGTAACCAATACTATTGCGTGGAGTCATATCAAATTACAGAACCTGGACTCAGCACTTGTCTATGCGGAGGAGTCGGTGCGCAAATATGAAGAACTGCAACCCCTGCACACCTTTGAATATTGCATAGCGCTGGAGTCGTTGGGTGAAATATATTCTTTTAAAAATCGATATGACGAGGCAACGCAAAAATTGGAACTCTGTATGCAGCTTGCCACCGATTCGAACCTTCCCATCGCACAAGGATTTACGCACTATGGATTGGCATTGAATGAATTCAACCAAAAAAAGTATCAGAGTGCAAAGTACCACATTGCGCAATGTTTACCGGTTGCGGAAAAGTATGCGACACAACAATTGTTGGCTGATGTATACAAGCTAAGCTATGAAATACATCGAGCCCTATCAATAAATAATGTAGCCTTTCAACATCTGCAAAGGTATTCATCGCTCAAGGATAAGATTCATTCCGAGGACATCGAAAAGAAGGCAGCCATCATCAATGCCAACTACGAAATCCAAAAGAATGCCGATGACCTCAAAATCTTATCTCAGCTGAATGCTATTCAGAGTCTTGAAATCCAACGCCAGGGGTTGGTAAGGAATTTCGCCCTTGTTGGATTGGTTGGGTTTGTGCTGATTGGTTTTCTTTTCTACAGTCGCATGCGTGCCAAGCGCAAGCTTGAACAGCAGGAACTGCAGCACAAAATAGATGAGCTGGAACAGGCGCGCAAAGTTCAGCTTTCCTTGCTTCCTCAAAAGCCCATTGATAATGAAGTGGTGGAGGTGAGGGGAAAAATGATTACGGCCACGGAAGTGGGAGGTGACTACTACGACTATTTTCAAATTGATGAGCATCGGCTGCTCGTGGCCTTTGGTGATGCCACCGGTCATGGCATGACGGCAGGAATGATGGTCACCATCGCGAAGGTGGCTTTGCTCAATAACCTGAGTCGCCTGTCTCACTCCAATGATTTGGTGAGTGTAATCAAGGCGGTAAATGATTCCATATTGGGAAGCGTAACGGTGAAGGGAATTGGGCTTGCACTTCAACTTTTCCTTATTGATTCTAAACTAAAGACCCTAACATTTACTTCTTGCGGGATGCCCTTTCCAATGATTTATGATATGGATTCGCATAAGTTGTCAGCCCTTGAAATGAGGCAACCACCACTGGGATTCTTTAAGCAAATGAAGGTAGGTCAGCAAGAAATTTCTTTTGCCACTGGGCATATGCTCATCGTTTCATCGGATGGAATTTTTGAGCGCTTCAATTTGAAAAAGGAAGAATATGGTTTTGAGCGATTTAGTAGGGCAGTTGAAGTTCAGTTAAAGTCATCCATGGATTTTGACCAGTTCTTGAACAGGTTATTTGAAGACGCAGATGATTTTTCTGAAGAGACTCCCAATCACGATGACATGACGGCCCTCTGCGCAAGATTGAAATAAGACTAAATATATAGTTCCCGAATTGAGGAGCGCCCAACCATCGCGAGTTTCTGGTTGAGCGCTTGCCTGGTAATTACCTGTTGAGAAAATCAGATTTACAAATATCGATTGCTGTACGACAGCAAACGAATCAGATTCACTGCTCTAATCATATCAAATTGCATGGCCGCTACAATGCTGTGTACTGCAAGCAGTTCCCTATCGATAGACATCGCATCGCGCGAGCAAAACTCGTTGATGGCAGTTTTTGCTTCGCTGTAACCTTCTTCTTCAAATACTCCCAAAATCGCAATGGAGTTTTCTTCGGTAGTGATAACTCGCTTTTTAGGTGCGTAACCCAACTGTTCGATGATGGACTCTGCCACCGCCCATGTAGACCAAGGGTTTTGCCCGGTAACTAGATTACCATCCTTGCTCACTTTGTTTAAGTACATGGCACCTTCGTTGAATTGCGCACCCTTTTCAGTGAGTTTGTCTTGCAATAGAAATGGAAATATTTCTGCTGCATCAGCGATGAGCAGCAACTCCTCTTCGTTGGTGAAGCCGCTTACCTGACGGTTTGCCAATAGTGGACTGCCATTGCTGAGCGTAACATTGACCAGCGCAGCGGGGCCATGACACACCGCACCTACCACTTTGCCGGACTCATAGTATGCTCTTACAAGTGATTGGATGTATTCATTCTCAGGAAAGTCGAACATGGCACCTTTGCCACCCACAAAGTAAACAGCTTCATAGTTTTCTGGGTTTACATCTTTCATGGCAATACTCTTCCTGACTTTATGCTGTGCAGCAGTGTCATTGAGAAAGGCATAATCAATATCCTTCATGTCTCCGTCATCAATGACGACAGGTGGATTACCACCCTGAGGACTTGCTACATCTACCTCAAAGCCATTGGCTTTGAACACATAGTAGGCCCGTGATAGTTCTGTTAACTCATAACCGGTAGTTTTGCCGCTACTTCCCATGCTGTCAGTGCTGGTCACCACCGCTAAAATCTTTCCGCGGAGAGGGATGACCTCTTGAGTAAGATACGGAAGCTCATCAGGCTGTGTGGATTTCACATCCTTTGCAGATTCAGGTAGGGGAGGAAGTAAACTCATGAACCACACGCCAAACAATACAATGGATACAATTAATCCTGCAAATGTGATTAGTGACCATTTGATGATTTTTCTTTTTCCAGACATAGCTTTTTTTGTTTTTTTGAAACAAATGTGGAGCTATCTGCGGTCAAAGGCTTCTCAAATGATCATTTCGAAAGAGGAAAAGATCATTTTGACAGCTGCTGGCGGTAGGTCATGGGTGTTTCACCCGTTTGTTTCTTAAAAGCTGTATTGAAGCTGGAAATACTGTTGAACCCAACCTCGTAGGCAATGGCAGCGATGGTCTGGTTCTTAAATTCTTCAAGCTGGAGCAGGTGTCTTGATTCTTCAATCCTAAAGGTATTGACAAAATTATTGAAGTTCTTTTCGCTTTTTTGATTGATTACCTGTGAGAGAATCTGCGGACTTACGTTGAGAGATTCGCTCAGCGACTTTAAGGTGAGGTTGGCGTTTTTAAATTGTTTCCCGTCAACAATCAGCTTTAAAACTTTAGCGTAAATCTGATCACTTTGCTCACCCGAAACTGGTGTAGTCTTATATTTTGTGTGATCAATCTTCTGTATATACCCTTTGCTGAATACAATAAAACTGATCACATAGGCCACAATAGAATACAATATGGGGCCAACGATGTAAGGAATAACGTCATCAAATAGGTTTAGTACGTAAGCGAACCAAATAACCAACAACCCAAAAAAGAAGAGTCGTAATAGTTCGAAGACTTCCGTGCTGAGCCCCCCCTTTTTTTGCTGAACAACATATCGATAAGTTAGCAACAGGTATATGAATAAATGAAGATAGTAAGTGAGGAATAGTATTACGAATACAAGAACAGGCAGGGTTTTCCAATGATGCTCTTCGAATAGGAATCCGATGATGAAGCCTAGAACAAAGGGAATAAAATGATAAATATGTTTTTTTTCCAGCCGAAAGGATTTGCGTGTGGAGGAATGTGCGAAGAGATAGTACAATGGCCCGATGGCCATGATGGCACTGAGTCCTACAAAGATAATTTTGATATCGATGTTGTTGGTGAATTCCAGAAATACAGACTTACCTACTCTGAAGGAGAGAACAATCAATAGTATACTCAGCAGTTTGTTGGAGAGTGCGTTTCCTTTTGGGTAACTCCATAGAAATAGAGCGAGGAATAAGCCATGAATGACTCCCAATCCACTGATGATAACCAATATGATGTCATTTGCACTCAACGTTGCAAATTAGTTGAAATGGTTGAATTATTTGGTGCGGTGCAGCTACGGTGAGAAGGGAGCGAATATTTGATTAAGTTTTCCTGAGGAGTCCTTGGTTGGTGGCTACCTGCCGGTTCTTCACCTGTGCCGCATTTTGTGTAGATTTAACAGCGTTCGAACCGTTTTGTCACACCTCAAACCAACCTACCTATGACAGCTTCATCACGATCCGTTTTCTATTTTGGTTATTATCTATTGATTCTTGGAATCACGCTTACCGTTATGCCCAATTTCTTGTTGGGCACATTTCAAATTGCCGAAACCAATGAAATTTGGATACGCGTGCTTGGCGCAATTGTGTTCAATATTGGGCTCTATTATATTTTCATGGCGCCAACCAACCATGTATTATTCTTGACGCTATCGGTGTACACCAGGATGCTGGTGTTATTCTGGTTTGTCGTCTTCGTAATGTTGGGATGGGCGCCAGTTCAACTTATTCTATTTGGGTTGGTTGACGGGGCAGGGGCCATGTGGACCTATCTTGCGATTCGTAAAAAATAGACATTCGGCTGGAACAGATTATCGATCAGCATAACGCTACGGATAGCAGTATGACCCTAGTGCTGAGATTCAGGGAGTGCTATGTAAAAAAATAGTTCTTGTCTGGCTTCAGCCTAATTAGAGCTCGAAATCACTATATTGGTTTCGATTTTTTTTCATGAGGCGAATCCTACGAAATCTAATTGTTGGGCCGAAATCCATTCCCTCGAGGGGCGAGTATAAGTACGCCATGCTCCGTGGGGAGTATGCTCTCATTCTAATCATAATTTGTGCTTTCTATATTTTTTACAATTGGTGGCTAAATGTATATGACTACATCCCTTACTACGTGACTGGTGGCGCGGTGGGGATTGTTATTTTATACCTCAATCGAAATTCCTACTACAAATTCTCCAGTATTATTTTTCTCGCCACGATTAATTTAATGATCTACGTGTTTGCAGACGTGCAGAGGCCTTTTGGCAGTGTTTTTTTGTTTTTTAATATTTGCGCTCTCCTTGGCGTTGTTTTTCTTCGGGATCACCGAACTACGGTGCAATATTTTTTCATTGCATTACCTTATCTGCTGGGGCTAATCGCTTATTACTTTGACTTCAATCTGCTTGGTGCCTATACAGTCACTAAATTAAACTTCGTCATAAATTTTTCTGTTTCGATGCTTTTGTCGCTGTTATTCGTCCGATTCCTAATTGATAGAAATGAAGATGAAATAAGAGAAAGAACATCGGTTGAAGAGGAACTTAAAAAGCAGAATGACCTGCTCACAAAGACCAACAAAGAGCTCGATCATTTTGTATATAGCGTCTCCCACGATTTGAAGGCTCCGCTAAGTTCGATTAAGGGTCTTACCAATTTATATTCCTTAACCAAAAGCACCGAGGAGCGAGAGGAAATTAATGCAATGATTAAAGAGCGTGTCAAAGATCTCGATGCCTTTATCAAAGAAGTGTTGGATTATTCTCGAAATGAACGCCTTGCCTTGAGTATTGCGGAGGCAAAACCATATTCACTCATCAATAAGATTGTCAGGAGCCTGGATCATATGAAGGGTTTTGATAAAGTGACGATAGAGAATAGAATTGACGCAGGCTTTGAAGTAAAGACTGATCCCGATCGTTTGCAGGTGGTATTCACCAATCTGTTGGTCAATGCCATCACGTACAGAGACTCTAAAAAGACGAACTCAACCATCACAGTTGATGCCTTTGACAAGGTGGATCACTGGGATTTTGTAATAGCAGATAATGGGATTGGGATTAAGGAAGAATACCTGGACAAAATATTTGAAATGTTCTATCGCGCAGATGATCGGATTGGAACGGGCTCTGGTCTTGGTTTGTACATAGTGCGAGAGACAGCGGCACGCTTGCAGGGTTCTATTACAGTGGACTCTACATTCGGGGAGGGGTCAACCTTTAAGCTTCGGTTTTCAAAACAAATTTGACTTACAAAAGCGACTTGTGAACAAGAAAATTATTTACCCCTTAGTGATAGACGGTGGCCTCTCCAATGAATTGGAGCGACAGGGATGTGTGCTCAATAACAAGTTGTGGTCAGCCAGGTTTTTGGAATCTAATCCAGAGGCGATCATTGAAGCCCACCTTTCTTACTTGATCGCAGGCGCCCAATGCATTACAACCGCAAGCTACCAAGCCACCATTCCTGGATTTATGGATATGGGATTTGATCGTGCGGCTGCCGAAGGATTGATTTTAAAGTCTGTGACATTAGCCGAAGAGGCGATGCAGCGTTACAAAGGCCTAGGTCACAAGACAGATGCGTTGCTTGTAGCTGCCAGCATAGGCCCTTATGGAGCGTATCTCGCTGACGGCTCCGAGTATCGTGGTGACTACGGCATTTCTGATGAAGCCCTAAAGGATTTTCATTCGGATAGGATCATGTTGCTTGATGAATCAAGAGCCGATCTTTTTGCTTGTGAAACCATTCCGAGTTTTCAGGAGGCAAAAGTCTTAGCTGAAATTCTTCAGACAACAAAAAAATCAGCGTGGATTTCATTTTCGTGTAAAGACGATGCGCATCTCAATGATGGGACCCTTATCGAAGAAGTTGTAATGCATCTCGCGGATCACCCCAATATTTTTGCCCTGGGCATTAATTGTACAGCTCCAGCGCATATTTCTGGCCTAATACTCAGAATCAAGACGAACGCGAAGGGTAAGAAGATAATTGTGTATCCTAATTCTGGAGAAGTATATAATGCACAAAGCAAAACCTGGTTGGGACTCGCAGACCCGCATTCCTTTGCCGCCATGTCGGAAGAGTGGATTGAACTAGGTGCCGATATTTTAGGTGGTTGCTGCAGAATTGGCCCCGATCACATCAAAGGGCTGTGCAAGTCTTTGGCTAATCGCACGACTTAATGCTTGTTTCTTTTTTTAAGCTCTTCAATATCATTCAGGTCAATCTTACGTGCCAGCTTTGCCTTATTCTTTATTAAATCCTCATAGCCTAGAATAAAAACGTTTACTCCATCAAGTGTAGTTTGAGAGGCATTTTTTAAGGCCATCGAAAAAGAATCGATGCCGGGAATTTGAGGTAGAAATTCCGTTCTAAAACCAAGCTGGGGAACTCTAAGATAAGTCTTTGCCGGGTCGAATACGATGTTTGTCAGGTCATCTGTATCTACACCGTATTCCTTAAGCGCACTGATGATTCTATGAAAATTGGAGATAGTGGGGTTGTACCAGAAGTCAATATCCGCTGTGGATCTTGGGTAGCCGTGAAAGCCCACAGCCACACCTCCAATAAGAATATACTCTACTTGATGCTTGTTTAGTAACTCACAGGTCCTGCGCAGTAGTTCACGAATTTGGTTTTGCATGGGCAAGCTTTAGAGTGATCCACGGCACAGTATCGTCCTGCGGGATTTCAAAAGAATTTGTTTTGGCGATTGCCAAAGACAAATCAATAAGATCCAGACATAAAAGCAAGCGTTCATTTGGCGTCATTGCCTTAGACCACGACACTTGATCATCTCGCTTACGCTCGATATTAAATACTTCTGCTCTCATACACGAAGATACTAAACAGGTTGCTACGTTTGTATTTTCTTGGCAAAATGTCACTGTTGGTTGACCTCGTAGGGTCGAAATGTTTCCTAACTTGCCTGCGGTGTGATTTAATCTAATCTAAAATATTATGTTTCATCTACCATTCCTAGATTTGCGTTCCATTTGCACAACAAACCATGGCAGACGAAAAGGGCTTGAATTTTATTGAAGAGATCGTTGAGAAGGACCTCAAAGCGGGGAAGTACCAACAGATTATCACGCGGTTTCCTCCTGAGCCCAATGGGTATTTGCATTTGGGCCACGCCAAGAGTATTTGCCTGAACTTTGGCTTAGCTACAGACTATAAGGGTAAAACAAATCTGCGCTTTGATGACACCAATCCGGTTACAGAGGAGACAGAGTACGTTGACAACATAAAAAGTGATATTAAATGGCTTGGTTTTGAGTGGGCCAATGAGTTCTATGCCTCCGATTACTTTGACAAGCTGTACGGATTTGCCCAGAAGCTGATCGAAAAGGGTTTGGCGTATGTAGACGACAGTACAAGCGAAGAGATTGCCAATCTTAAGGGAACGCCAACAAAGACTGGCACGAATAGCCCCTATCGTGAGCGCAGTGTGGAGGAGAATATTAACCTCTTTCAAGAAATGAAGGAGGGGAAGTATCCTGATGGTGCCAAGGTGCTGCGCGCCAAAATTGATATGTCTCACGCCAATATGCTGATGCGCGACCCGGTCTTGTATCGCATCAAGCATGCGCATCATCACCGCACTGGTGACCAATGGTGTATCTATCCTATGTATGATTTTGCGCATGGCCAAAGCGATGCAATTGAAGGAGTGACGCACAGCATTTGCACACTAGAGTTTGTGCCGCACCGTGAACTTTACAATTGGTTAATTGAAAAACTAGAAATCTATCCCTCCAAGCAATACGAGTTCGCCCGACTCAACATGACCTATACGATGATGAGCAAACGCAAGCTGTTGCAGTTGGTCAATGAAAAATACGTGAAGGGTTGGGATGACCCACGTATGCCCACGCTCAGCGCCATGCGCAGAAGGGGATTCACACCGCATAGTATTCGTGATTTTTGTGAACGCATCGGGGTGGCCAAGCGCGATAACCTCATTGACTTCGGATTGCTGGAGTTTTGTTTGAGAGATCACCTCAACAAGATTGCGCTTCGTAGAATGGTGGTACTCGATCCGATCAAGGTGGTGATCACAAACTATCAGGGGACTGAGGAAATGTTGCCTAGCGAGAACAATCCGGAGGATGACAAGGCAGGACAAAGAGATCTTCCATTTAGTAGTGAACTATATATTGAGCGTGATGACTTTATGGAAAATCCGCCAAAGAAGTATTTTAGGCTCTCGCCCGGAGGAGTTGTTCGATTGAAGAGTGCCTATATTATCAAGTGCGAGGAGGTGATAAAGGATAGCGAAGGAGAGATAGTCGAGCTAAAATGCACCTACTATCCTGAAAGCAAGAGCGGCTCTGATACTTCTGGCATCAGTGTGAAAGGGGTTATTCACTGGGTGAGTGTGAAACATGCTGTGCCTGCTGAGATCAGATTGTACGATCGTTTGTTTAATACCGAGGACCTTGGTGCCATCGAAGATGATTTCACCAATCACCTTAATCCTGAATCACTCAAGGTGCAAAATGGTTTTGCTGAACCTTCATTAGTTGATGCAACTGCGGAAGATCGCTTTCAGTTTATGCGCACCGGGTATTTTTGTTTAGACCCAGATTCCACAAAGGAGCAACTTGTCTGGAACCGTACGGTAACGTTGCGAGACATGTGGGCCAAAGGGCAGAATAAAGGCAATTAGTCATTGGTCATTAGGTGGAACAGTACTTTGCACAAGTGACCTATGCCTAATAACTAATGTCCAATGCCTAGTGCCTAATGCCTAATGCCTAATTCCACTACCTACGTTTTTCTTCCACCACCACTGGAATACGATTAGTCCCCAGATGCGGGCATGAATGTCGCCAGGGTTTGAAGAGAAGAGTTGCGTCTTCAATTTCTCAATTGCTCGGTAATCAAAAATGCTTTGTTCTTCAACAAACGACTTGCTGAGCAGGTCTTCTGTAATCATGGATTTCATTTCAGACCTAAACCACTTAAGCAATGGCACTTCAAAGCCTTTCTTCGGCCTATTGTAAAGTTTGGCGGGAAGCATTTCCCTAAAAGCATCTTGTGCGATCCTTTTTCGGAGGGTACGATTTATTTTATAGTCTTCGGGTAAAGAGAATATGAAATTGACCAATTCAAAATCAAGAAAGGGACTGCGTACTTCCAAACTATTAGCCATCGACATCAGGTCTACCTTGGTTAGCATATCATTTGGCAGCACCATTTGTGTATCTGTCAATAGAATTTCATTCATTGAAGATTTTGAAGAAATGAGTTTTAGTAATTCTGCCTTACGTTCGTCAAATATTTGGCTTTCGAAGTGTTCCAGGCTTGCAGATGAAAAAAGAGAGGTGGCCGCGGCTTCGGGGGCAAAACCAGCCAGTTGCCAATATCGTTCCCTGGGAGTCAACTTCATTGCACTTGCAAATCGATTGAGCTGACGAAACTTGTTGAATAGTGCATTGCCTCTGGATTGGGGCATTTCTTTCCATAATCCTCCAAGACTGGTTATTAGATTTTCGCTGAACCCGGGATTTTGCATACGAAGCATTGCCTCGTGTTTATTATATCCTCCCAATAACTCATCGGCACCATCACCCGAGAGCGCAACCGTGGCATGCTTTCGTGTTTCTTTACTTAAGATATAGACTGCGATAGCGGATGAGTCAGCAAAAGGTTCGTCTGTGTAGTCAAGGATGGAATGAAGGTGCTGGTAGAGATCGTTATTGGTTAAGGAGAAGACTGTGTGATCTGTATTGAAATGATTTGCTACAATGTTGGCATACTTAGTTTCATCAAAGAAGGGCTCGTCCTTGAATCCAATGCTGAAGGTGTGCAAATCGGTTTTATGTTTGCTTGCTAAACCTGCAATGATAGATGAATCCAGACCACCGCTGAGGAAGGAGCCAAGCGGTACATCGGAGACTAATCTTTTCTGAACCGCACTCTCCAACAATTCTTTGAACTGCTCTTTTGCCTGATCGTAGGTGATCGTTGTGTTTATGTTTTTGCGATCGAAAGGGATCTGATAGTAGGAATTAGTAGTTATTGCTCCTGCTTTTACTTTTAGGAAGTGACCGGGCATCAGTTTTTTCACTTTAGTGAAAATGCTGTCGGGGGCAGGAATGTAGTTCAGTTGAAGGAAAGTATGCAGGGAGTTGTAATCAATATTCTTCTCAATTCCATAACTAAGCATCGCCTTCATTTCAGAGGCAAAAAGAAACTTGTCCTCATCGTGTTGATAGAGCAGCGGTTTAATGCCATATCGGTCACGTGCAAGAAAGAAACTTTGCTCCTCTTTGTCGTAGATACAAAAGGAAAAGAAACCGTTGAGCTTATTCAGGCAAGCTTTTCCTTCATTGATATATAATTCCAGCAGGACTTCGGTGTCGGACTGAGAACGAAAGGAAATTCCTTTGCCCATAAGTTCCTGCCGCAGCTCCTTATAATTAAAAATTTCTCCATTGTAGACGATACAAAATCTATTGGCCTTGTCCCACATTGGCTGATTGCCAGCCTCACTCGTGTCGATGATCGAAAGTCTTCGATGCCCCAGTCCTACGAATCCGTCCGTGTATATATTTTGAAAGTCAGGGCCGCGCCTGGAGAGCGCTTGTGTGGCGGCTGTCACATTGATCATGTTGAACTTGCCCACCAGGTTGAATGCAAAGACGCCTGTTATGCCACACACCTGAAAAAGATATTGAGTTTAGGAAAGATAAAGTGTATCAAAATATTTTACCAGGATTTAGAATCCCATTAGGGTCAAACACTTTTTTGATGCCTCGCATTAGTTCAAGGTTCACTTCACTCATCGCGATAGACATGTAAGGACGCTTCGTGATGCCGACACCGTGCTCTCCGCTCAGCGTGCCTCCCAACTTCACCACCAGCTTGAATACTTCGCCTATTCCTTCCGGCACTTTCGTTTCCCAGTCGTGGTCGCTCATTTCATTTCTAAGAAAGTTTATATGAATGTTTCCATCCCCAATGTGACCGAAGCACACTGTTTCAATGTCGAATTCTTTTCCTATTTCCTTAATTCCTGTTAGCAGTTGCGGAAGCTTTGATCTCGGCACCACCACATCATCTGATTTGGTTACTGTCTTCCAATTCACTGCAGGTGAAATATTTTTCCTCACCTTCCAAAGCTCTTCCTTTTGTTGGGCGCTATCCGCGAACAATACTTCGCCTATTTCAAATTTTTCTACCACCGACATGATGCGTTCAGCATCCCTCATCAGCACCTCTTCATCATTGCCATCTAGTTCGCACAAAAGATAGGCCTTCATGTCTTCCGGCAGGGATGTAGTGATCGGACTGTTGAGTACTTCCTGACAGTATGCGATTGTCTTGACACCAGCTTCTCTCTCAAAAAATTCTACACCGGAAGGAGAAATGCCCTCTACGAAGATAGAGGCAATAGCCTTGCATGCCTCTTCGCTGGTGGTAAAAGGAATAAGTAGCAAAACATTTTTCTTCGGGTATCCTCGGAGCTTAAATACAATTTTTGTGATCACGCCAAGTGTACCTTCACTTCCGCACATCAGTTGTGTGAGGTTATAGCCAGTGGAATTCTTCATTACATTAGCCCCGGTCCAAATAATTTCCCCGGTGGGTAGCACAACTTCCATGTTGATCACGTAGTCGCGCGTCACACCGTACTTGACAGCCTTTGGTCCGCCTGAATTGTTGGCGAGGTTGCCGCCCAAATAGCATGAGCCTCTGCTGGAAGGATCGGGTGGATAGAAAAGGCCTTTCTCTTTTACTGTATTTTGAAATACTTCTGTAATGACTCCCGGCTCCACGGTGGCCTGAAGATTGAGTTCGTCTATGGTTAAGATTTTGTTTAAGCGTTCCATGGATAGGATGACTCCTTTTTGCACAGGAAGTGCACCTCCTGCCAAGCCAGTTCCAGCGCCACGAGGCGTCACAGGAATTTTATGTTGGTTGCAGATCTTCAATACTGCACTGATCTCTTCCGTGCTTGCGGGCTTGATCACAAGGTCAGGTAGGTAGACCAGGTCCTCGGTTTTGTCGTGTCCATATTCACGCAGGCTTTCTACATCCATCAAAAGGTTTGCATCGCCCACAATCGACCTAAACTGCACAAGTATCTCTTCGCTGAGTAGCTCTTTATCTAACACCAGTGATTCTTTCTCGTAAGCCATTGAATATGTATCTTTGATATGCCTATGTATCTGCTCTCAAGCCTCAAAATTACGCAATTCTCTTTTCAAAGGCTCGGTGTTTTTATTCTCATTTTTATCATTGCCAGCGGATGTGCTGCCGCTCGCAAAGCTAAGATCAGAGAACAAAATATAGCCACAGTTATTCAAACAGCCAGAACGTATACGGGTACCCCATACAAATGGGGTGGAACTACAAGATCAGGGATGGACTGTTCAGGATTGCTGATCAATTCATTCCGAACCATAAACATTTCGTTACCCAGGCAGTCCGCTGATCAAGCCCTGATGGGCGAAAAGATCAGGATGAAAGAGGTAGAGCCCGGTGACCTGGTTTTTTTTGCCACGGGAAAGAAAAGGAGGGAAATTACACATGTTGGTTTGGTCACTGAGGTGAAAGGAAAGGATAATGTAAAATTTATCCATGCGTCTTCTTCTCTTGGTGTGATAGAAACTAACCTGTACACAGAATACTACCAAAAACGTTTTCGCTTTGCACGCAGAATTCTAGACTAATCCTGATGATGAAAACTTCACGAAGAAAATTTATCGGCATGGGGACGGCAGCTTTGTCCGCCCTTCCTTTTTGGAAGTCCTTGGCTGGTAATACAGCTAAGCCCGCCTCCAAACCCATAGTTGTTTCTACCTGGAACTTTGGTATTGATGCCAATAAGGAGGCTTGGAAAATACTTTCCGCAAACGGGAGAGCGCTTGATGCCATTGAGATGGGAGTACAAGTGCCCGAGGGTGACCCGAAGGAAAATACCGTTGGCCTTGGAGGGTTGCCAGATCGGGAAGGGAAAGTAACGCTGGATGCCTGCATCATGGATGAACAGGCAAATTGCGGTGCCGTACTCTGTTTGGAGCATATTGTACATCCTATCTCGGTAGCAAGAAAAGTAATGGAAGAGACGCCACACGTCATACTCGCGGGAGATGGCGCACTGCAGTTCGCATTGGAAAAGGGATTCAAAAAAGAGAACCTGCTGACCAAGGAGTCGGAGAAGGCGTGGAAAGAATGGCTGAAAACTTCAAAGTACAAACCCATCGCCAATATTGAAAACCATGATACCATCGGAATGGTGGCGATGGATGTGAACAATAACCTGTCAGGGGGCTGCACTACCAGCGGCATGGCCTACAAGATGCGTGGCAGGGTAGGGGATTCACCTATTATCGGGGCAGGGTTGTATGTTGACAATGAAATTGGTGCAGCTACCTCTACGGGAGTAGGTGAGGAGGTGATTCGTATTGTGGGGTCACATCTCGTGGTGGAATTGATGCGTCAGGGCAACTCACCTCAGGAAGCCTGCGAGTTGGCCGTGAAACGCATCGTGAAGAATCAACCAGAGCAATCGAAAGACATTCAGGTTGGCTTTTTGGCAATAAGCAAGTCAGGTGAGTATGGAGCCTTTGCTTTGCAAAAGGGATTTACTTACGCGGTTTATTCTCCTGACATACCCAATAAGTTATTTGACGCAAAGAGCTACTACTGATTCACCTTGAGCAGCACATCTCTATTGTGAAACCAAATCGCCTTGCTTAGGTGTCTACTGGTGCTAAAACTAAATGGCAATGAAATCGTGGCAGTAACTATGGAAGCAGTAGCCAACCCAATCCTGAGCTCTTGCTTTTCCACGATTAATGACGATACTAGTAATCCGGCTGCTGCGATCATAGAAATGTCAAGGAAGGTTCGATTCCGTCTATATAGAGCAAGTTCATTTTGTGCTTCTGTGGAGAATACGATTTCCTTCCGTAAGTCTTTAAGTGGATATGCTTGATTATTCTTATAGTATTTGGTCCAACCTGTCCAAAGAATTGCATTTTGCTCGTAATAGTTTTTAAATTCTAAGCTATCTTGACTTTGCGCATTTACGGAGATACCTACTAGTAATAATGCAAAAGATAGGGTTTTCATAAAGTTAAGGTTAAAGAGTTGGTACACTGAATATAAACAAAAAGTCATATGATCTGCGAAGTAGTAGTATATAATATTGAGTCAGCGCTTCGCGCACAGGAAGGGGGAGCTGATCGGCTTGAGCTTTGCGATAATCCGGCCGAGGGAGGAACCACCCCCTCTCATGCCATGATTGAACAAACACGTCAGAATATTAGCATTGATCTTTTTATCATGCTTAGACCTAGAGGAGGCGACTTTCTCTACTCTAACTATGAATATCATATTATGAAGCGTGATTTATTTCAGTGTCAGAAGTTAAGTGTAGATGGAGTGGTGTTTGGGATGCTGACTGCTGAGGGGAGGATTGACAAAAAGAGATCTGAGGAATTGATCAAGATAGCCAGACCCTTAAAGGTAACTTGTCATCGTGCTTTTGACATGAGCCGAGATCCTTTAGAAGCATTGGAAGATTGCATTGAGGTAGGATTTGATAGAATTCTGACGTCCGGGCAAAAACCGAAGGCGCTCGGGGGCGTTGATCTAATTGCGCAATTGGTGCAAAGAGCTGATGGGCGAATAAGAATAATGGCAGGATCGGGAGTGAATGAAGAAACGGTGCAGCAAGTGGTATCAAATAGCCGAGTACCAGAGATTCACTTTTCTGCCACTGCGTTTAGAGATAGCAAGATGCAGTACCGCAACGAACATATTGCAGCCATGGGGGAGGAGCAAGGATCAGAGTTTCAAGTGCGCACGGTAGATCCCGAGCGGGTTCGAAAAATTAGAATGCTCGCTGAGTCCGCCTAGGCCTTTAGTGCCAGGAGCGGTAGTCGATTATGATAGGCCATTTTTTTGGTAATACTCGGATCATAGAACTTTTCGAACAAGGATCTCTTGTGTGTGAGCGATGCCACCATATCTACTTCCACTAGCTGTGTAAAGGTCTCCAGACCTCTTAGCACATTATCCTCATACTTCATGTGATACGAGATTTTATCGTAGTTCGCGACAGCAGCGATTTTATCTGCGAAATTCTTTTTCAGTAGTTCTTCAGAAAGTGTGGCTTCTTTGTCTGTGGTGATATGCACCATAAGCACCTCCGCCTGGAAGGCCTTGGCGACTTCCATCAATTGCCCAATTCTATCAATTTCCTTCTTGTTGAAATCGGTGGCGTAAACAATTCTCTTTGGTGTTCTAAATGGACAGTCATCCGGTACTGCCAATACAGGGCACTTCACGGTTTCCAAAACCTTTGCGGTGTTGCTGCCGAAAAGAATTCGTTCTAACCCGGTAGCGCCCCTGGAACCCATCACTACTAAATCTACCTTTTCCTGATCAACCAGGTTGTCAATCGCTTCCACAATACCTCCTGAAATAAACTCGGATGTGCAGGTTAGATTTTTAAACTCGGAAGTAATGACCTTGCAGATGGATTGAAGCTGTTCTTCGGCAACCTTCTTTGCTCGCTCGGTTTCTTCATTGATAATGGGACTTACAATTTCATACTGCGTCACCGCGGGAGTATACACGTTGATGATCTTCAGCTTGGCTTTTTGAAGATCCGCCAAAGAAGCTGCATACTCTATGGCATTGTTAGCATTATCCGAAAAGTCTGTAGGAACAAGGATCAGTTTCATGTTGAAGTTGGCTTAGTAGATAAGGTAAAAGTAGGAAATCTCGTCCATAGGGAGTATGACCAATGTCATTCATCCGTGTGACTTTGACTATTCGCTAGTTTTTGTTCTTCTCCTTTTTTTCTTTTTTTGGCTTTGATTGCTTTGTGGGCCTCACTGACCTGGACTGTCCCATGGAGCCCCCACCGTCATTGCCATCATCAAGTCCATCTCCTCCACCATCGCTGAGATCATCATTGTTGATTGTCTTACGTTTTCTCCTTGAGCCCTGGTTGTCAATTTTACCGAATCGCAGGTTTAGCGTGCCTTTGAAGTTCAGTCGCTGTGTGACATCGGTGCTGTACTGATTAATAACGGGTGATATCGTTTCGCTATTAATTCTAAACTCAGGTGTGAAGAAATTTTCAGCACCAATTCCGAAGCTGCCCCTTTTGTTGGGGAGCTCTTTTTGAATACTTAGACTGTATACACCAAAACCACCCCTGAAACCTTGGAGTTGAACCCTTCGACCTCGATAGAAGCCGAAGAACTGCAGTGCCCAATCGTTTTTGAGTTTATAATTTCCGAACATGCGAAGGCTCATTACCCACCCTTCATTACTTGCATTATAGACGGGATCAGGTACATTATTCTGGAGCGTCAAATAATAGACGTCCGTTCCCCCACTTAAAGTGAACTTATCGTTGAGATTGACATTGGCGAATAGGCTTGCACCATAGGCATTTTCGGTGCCGATGTTTTGATAGGTAGTTCGAATCGTGTCTCCTCCAACCACATCACTTACTCTTTGTAGCGCCTCGGAAGTGTTTCTAATATAAGTCGAAAAATTAAGCGTAGTAGATTTGACAAATGTGGAGTATCCTAGCTCGTAATTATTGGTGTATTCTGGTCCAAGGTTCGGGTTGCCCACTGTAACGTTAAGTGGATTGGAGCCCTGAACATTGGGGTTAAGCAATCGGATGGACGGCCTTTGAATTCTTCTATTAAAGGCAGCTTTCACTGTGTTGTTATTTGCCAGTTTTTTGGAAAAATTAACACTAGGTACCCAGACATCGTATGATGGTATTTCGATATCCTGCTCATCCTGAAAGAAAGCCTTGATTTCGGTATGTTCGTAGCGCACACCTGTTTTTAAAGTATAGTCCTTAGGTAAACTGATCGTATGCGAAACATACCCCGCTGTTACATCTTGCTGATAGGTGAAAACGTTGCTCAAGCTCTCTCTGGTGATGGGCTGGTATGGGGCATCGCCTACTGCAGAAAAATACTGATAGTCACTAAAGACATTTCTCATGATTTGCTTGCCACCAACTTCGACCATTTGGTTATCCCCCACAGGAGTTTGATAGTCCACCTGCAATGTAATTTCTTCATCTGAACTTTGGTTTTCATTCTTAAATTTTCCAAAGGCAGATTGGTCATCCATATCCAATTGAAAGTTTTCAAAGTCATTTTTTCGGTCATTGATGCTGTACTGTCCCAGGATGCTCAACTCTTGTTGGGGCTTGTCGAATGTGTGCACAAAGGCCATGTTGATATCTATCGTACCTGATCGGTCTATCGTTTCAACATTTTGCAGCGAAGCGGTATCAAGTTGGTTATTGAAAAAAGTTTGAGACACAAGATCGTCCTGAAAGTTATTCGAATTTCGAGCTCCATATCGAATAGAGGTTGTCAAGTAGTTCTTCTTATTAAAGTCATAATCCAGACCCAGCGTGTAGTTTCCGTAGAGATACTGGCTTCTCGTATCAGCATTTTGAGTGGAGAGCTTTTCAACATTGTTTTCATCGTAAGTGAATTGCTTATTCTCATAGCTGCCCAAAATATTGTAACCTGACCTTCCACGACCACTTAGCGAGACACCTAACTTTCCTTTTTTGTAGCCCCCACTTAACCCAAGGTTCGAACCTCGATAGCCAAAGCTGCTGTTTACATTTAGTGTGGCGCCTTCCAACACATTCTTCTTAGTGATAATGTTGATGATACCTGCTGTTCCTTCCGCATCGTATCGAGCAGAGGGCGAGGTAATCACCTCTACCGATTTGATCTCTTCTGCGGGAATTTGCTTGAGTGCATCAGCAATTCCTGAGGCCATGATAGTGGAGGGCCTATTGTTAATTAATACCCTGATGTTTTCACTCCCACGTAGGGACACATTTCCGTCAAGATCGACAGAGAGCATCGGGACCCTTCGTAGCACATCGGATGCATCTCCACCCTGACTGGTTACATCATTTTCCGCGTTGTAAACAAGGCGATCCACTTTATCTTCTATCAGTGCACGTTGTCCCTCCACTACAACCTCCTCTAGTACCTTACTATCAACTGGTAATTCGACTATACCCAAATCAACATTTTGTTGCTTGTCAGAAAACTCAACGACTTTAGTAGCCGTGGTGAACCCAATGAAGGAGATGGACACGTTATATTGGCCATTTGGGATTTCTTTTACGGTAAATCTCCCTTTACCATCAGCCACAGTGCCATTGATTGGTTGTCCGGTCTGTGGATTTAGAATCGCAATGGTAGCGTATTCAATGGGTTGGCCAATGGAAGGATCCATGACAATGCCAGTGAGTTTACCGTTGCCTATTGTAGATTGTGCAACCAAATTCAAGCTCGCTAGGCAGAGAAAAAAATATATTGGTAAAGCTCTCACGCCTTAATTTTTAGGATGCAGTTACAACGTTTTTCGAAGCAAGTTGATTGTATAATCTGGTTGGGTGATTAAATGAGTCCTAGAGTGGTATAAAACCCTTATAGATGGTTAAAATATTTGCCCTGTTTATTATTTGAAATATATTTGCACCACAATTCTGGGGGATTAGCTCAGCTGGCTAGAGCGCTTCCATGGCATGGAAGAGGTCATCGGTTCGACTCCGATATTCTCCACAACTTTCCTCAAGTCTGAAAACATCGGGCCAATGTACTTTTTGTACATTCTTTACTCACAAGAGTTGGACTGTTATTACGTAGGACAGACTGATAATATCAAAGATAGGCTGGCCTCGCATCGAGGTGGGAAGAGCAAGTTTACGAGCAGGGCATCCGACTGGATGGTGGTGCACACAGAAGAGTTTTTGACTCGCAAAGAAGCTCTAGTTCGGGAGCGGGCTATAAAGAGGATGAAGAGCCGCAAGTACGTAGAATCTCTGATAGAAAAGTGAAGCTCAGCTGGTCCCGATGTATCGGGACGCTTCCATGGCATGGAAGAGGTCATCGGTTCGACTCCGATATTCTCCACCAAAAGGCCTCATTAGGAGGCCTTTATTATTTAAAAATGGATTACATATCGTGAGCCGTGCCCCGCACAGTGAATTACATTTGAAGCTTCGTGATTAGCGTCTATCAATTTACCATTTACTCTGAAGGTAAATTCGTAGAAAGACCTTTCGGCAGACTTTATTGAGCCTATTGGTTTACTCAATGTGTACAGTTTCTCAGAATTATTGTAAGACATCTTCCATTCGTCTTCACTACTCCATTGATTGAAGTTTCCGGAAACGTGCACTATCAGTCCTGCATCGGCTGACAGGAAATTGAACTTGATTTGGCTACCCTTCAATTCGTATCCACCGGGTGTCGGTGGTAAGAGGACGAGAATGAGCAGGGTGGTAATGAGCATTTTCATCAGTCTGATTTTAGTACTTAGCCAAAAATCAGGTATTTGAGTCTTGAATCCCTCTTAATTCATAAATCAGAAGGAGCTTTCACGCTACTTTTTTCTAATGACATTTTTTCCTCCAGGCGGACAATGCTGCCTCAGATAATTGGTGAATAGCGTGGACATATGGTCGAATGTGCCCTCACCTTCAGAAATAGAATGTGTTCGATTGGGATAGGCCATAAATTGGAATTGCTTATTGTACTTCACAAGTTCATCAATAAGCATTTCGGCATTGTTGTAGTGCACATTATCATCTCCGGTGCCATGTATATACAATAGATTGCCTTCCAGGTTTTTTGCGTGAACAATAGGGGAACCGTTGACAAAATCCTCACGATTTTCTTGTGGCAGTCCCATGTATCGCTCCTGATAGATGTTATCATAAGTCAGTTGGTTGGCCACCGCTGCAATAGAAATACCGGTATGATATATTTTAGGATATCTAAATAACAAGTTAAGCGTAGCCGAGCCACCACCGCTCCAACCCCAGACAGCAATACGATCTGGATCGACAAAATCCCATTTCAGTATTTCCTTGACTGCCGCAGCCTGGTCATCGATGTTTACTCTTCCAATCTTTCTGTAAATTGACTTACGCCATTCGCGTCCTTTAGGGGAGGGAGTTCCGCGATTGTCTAGTGACATGTAGATGTATCCGTCTTCAGCCATGTTGCCTCGGTACAGTCGATTTTGCCCGGTGCCATACACATCCCGTACAGTGGCACTTGCTGGTTCGCTATACACATAGAAGACAACTGGATATTTTTGCGCAGGATCAAAATTCTTAGGTTTCACCATCCATCCATCCATCTCCACATTGTCACTTGTGGTGACCTTGAAAAACTCAACCTTGAGATCAATCTGCGCTTCTTCCATCTTAGTGTTTATACTAAAATCTTCATCGAGCGGATCATGAGATGGGAGGGAGATCAGTTCCTTGAGCCTTCGGGTATGAGTGTTGGAGAAGGTGTGCTCAGCATATTTTCCATTTGGCGATATCACATAAGCATGTGTGCCCGGCTGGTTTTTTGGAGACACCTGCGATGTTTTACTCTTGCCATCTAATTTTACTTTATACAGATAACGCTGTGTGGCGTTCTCGGGGGATGCCATGAAGTATGCGGTATTGGTATTGAGGTCAATCTGCTCGATGCTTAGCACGTCAAACGGAGCACTGGTCATTAGTGTCTCTTTGCCGTCCATTCCAATTTTGTAAAGATGGCGCCATCCGTCTTTTTCACTGAGCCATGCAAAGTCTTTTTGTTTATTGAGAAAATTAAACTCCTGCGAGTAGATATCTATCCATGCAGCGTCCTGCTCTTTGTAGATCACATTGGATGATCCGTCTTTGATGCTTGCAGTAAACAACTTGCTTTCGTTTTGCTTGCGATTCAGTTGCTGGATGATGACTTTAGAATCATCTACCCAAGACATCACCGGGATGTAGTGTTGTTGTGGATCACCGGGTAATCTTATCCAGGTAATTTTGTTTGAATTGATATCTGCTACTCCAATTCTTGCCGGTGAAGGGTCTTGGCCTGCTGTAGGATATTCCACAGGATTTAGCTGGGAATAGACTGAGTCTGCGTTGTTGATCATGTAGTAGTCAGGAATCTCTCTTGCATCTACTTGCCAGAAGGCAATGCTACTCCCATCAGGACTCCACCTGAAACCATCTCTACAACCAAATTCTTCTTCGTAGGCCCAATCAAATGTTCCATTAATGAGTTTGCGGGTTCCATCCGTGGTGATTGCTTTGACTACGCCTGTGCCAGTCTCTTCCACGTACAAATTGTTTCCACTCACATAGGCCACTTTCTGCCCATCAGGTGAAAATTTTGCAAACATAAGAGATGATTCGGGAAAGTCCTTTCCAATTTTCCGTAGCTTTTTAGCGGTGAGATCAAAAACCCAATAATCACCCCTGGTTTCCTGTCGCCATACCTTTATCGAGTTGGTGTAAATCAGAAATTTCGTTCCATCCTGAGAGATTGAAAAACTCTTTACGGGCAGCGACTCACTTCCCATTGAAGGCCGCAGATCATCGCCAGAAACGAGCACACTTCTTTCTTGTCCTGGAAGGGAGTAAAGTACAATGGCGTTTTCTTCTATGGCATAATACCCATTTCCATCGGCAGACCAATTGATAGGCTGACTTTTTGCTGGAAGAATAGATAAGGAGATCAGGAGGAAAAGACAAATTCTTAGCATCGGCATTACTGTTGAATTGCTAATTTAGTTAAGATCTTTGATAGATAGGCGTTAATCCAAAAATCGTTAATTAGCGAGCCTGGCGACTGTAGATCTATAACATTGCAGTGTTTTGTAAATTTTGTAACTTTTGCGGCTCTAATCTGTGTAAATGGCGAAACTCAAAAATATAGTTAAGCAATTATCTGAAAAGGACTTCAAGGCTATTTATGATTCTATCATGGAAAGCAACGCGGAGAAGTCTGCCTACCTTCTCAAGGCCTTGAGGGAGCGTCAACTCTCAGATAGCAGGATCATGGCAGAACTGGAAGTCAATGCCAATGCCTACTACACGTTGCGGTCAAGACTTAATCAGAAAATCGAGGAACATCTGTTGGAACAGATGGAGAGCCCTAGAACAGACATCCTTAGAAAAGTTGCTAACCTCAACGAGGTAATCTTCAACAAAAAGAAGACGATCACTATCGCAACGTTAAAGAAGCTGGAAAAGGAACTTATCGACTATGACCTTGCCAATGAATTGACTATCGTCTATAAGTCGTTGAAAAAAATGCACATCAATAGTCCGGAGCATTTTACTTACTCGCAGTTATACAATCGCCATGTAGCCTACATGCTCGCCATAGACAAATCGGAGGATTTGCTGGCGGACTACTTTAAGAAGTATGGTAATTATTTGCTTTCAGGAGATGAAACCGAGAGGCTGGGATTGGAGCTGCTCCTAAAGGAAATGACCAATGTGGCGAGATTATACGAATCTCATCGCCTCTACGTTTATCAAAGCTGCATGCTTGTATTTCATCGGCTTTTTGTGGAAGAGGATGAGATGAGTCAGGATGGAGAGTCAATCGAAGATATTTTTGATCATGTACAAAAGACTTTTGACAGTTATCCGCTTGATCCCGTTTATTACCATTTGAATTTAGTGTTTGAATTTCTCAAGCTGGAATACTACAACCATTACAAAGTGTACCGTCAGGCAGAGAAATACTTTGAAGAGGTCAATGATGCGATGGCAAACCTTCTTGTTAACTATCCGCACTATACATTTCCATCGCGAGTGTTGATTACGAAGCTAGAGCGGCATTTGCGAATGGGAACTGAAAAGGATCTGTACAGCGAAAATGACAGCTTGTTTATTGATTACGAAACTGATCCGCAGGATGTGCCACGTCATATTATCTACACGTTGTATAGGGCTTTATCAAGCTACTATGTAGGGAAATATGAGGAAGCCGCAAAAATCATAAATGGCTTGCTAAACGAGGTCAGCCTAAAGAAATATCCATTTGCCCAGATGGAGGTGAAAGCACTTTTGGCGTTGCAGTATTGTATGATGAATGATTTTGATCTGTTCAATCAATTGGCCAATAGTATTCAACGACAAATTAGAATGTTTGGGAAGGATGCCTGTGAAAATGTTTTGCTCTTTATCAAGATCTTGAAGATTGCGGTAAGCGAATCAAAGAAGGATAAACCAAAGAAAATTGAATCGTTAATTCCCAAGTTTGAAGATACTAAGGTCTCCTACTTTGCTCCGACTACACTGATAAGGATGGATGAAAAGTTCATCGCCAACCTGGTAGCCATTTAAACTACACGTCAATACCAATAATACTTTCGTGCGACAGGGGCTTGTTGAGATAGAGCTTTACCACGGGGTATTTTTTTGACCTATCAAAATCTTGAGGATTTACAGAGGAGGTCAACATGATAATCTTACACTTGTTTTTTACAGTATTGGATAATTTTTGATATTCCTCCAGGAACTGAAAGCCGTCCATCAAAGGCATGTCGATATCGAGAAAGATTAAATCGGGTAGTACTTGCGTAGCTACCTCAAGCTTCTCCATATTCTTCAAAAACTCAATGGCACTTTTTGCACCCGTGTGTGTATAAATATTCTCAGTGATGGAAGCTGATTCAATCATCTTTTGGTTAATGAGATTGTCAATCTCATTATCATCAATCAACATTACAGTGTGGTACTTTTTTCCACTCATAGAATTTTGAATTAGCTACTAAAAGTAATTTTAAGCTACTTCATTTCCAAGCTGCGATCAGATGTCGAACTTTATACCCTGTGCAAGTGGCAAATCGCTCCCGTAATTAATGGTGTTGGTTTGTCTACGCATATAGATCTTCCAGGCATCCGAGCCGGATTCTCGACCACCACCAGTTTCTTTCTCACCTCCAAAGGCACCACCAATCTCAGCTCCTGAAGTTCCAATATTCACGTTTGCAATGCCACAGTCAGATCCTGCATGTGAAAGAAAACTTTCCATTTCTTGCAAGTCATTGGTCATAATCGCTGAACTAAGTCCTTGCTTCACTCCATTCTGATAGCCGATGGCCTCACCAATGTTCTTGTATTTGATAAGGTACAGGATCGGAGCAAAAGTTTCTTCTTGTACAATTTCGTAGCTGTTCTTCACTTCGGCAATGCAAGGTTTGACATAGCAACCCGACTCATGTCCTTTTCCTGTGAGTACACCACCCTTGACTACAAATGTTCCTCCTTCGTCCTTAATTTTTTTCAGCGCACTGCTATATAGTTTCACTGCCTGCTTGTCTATGAGAGGGCCAACGTGATTGGATTCATCAAGAGGATTTCCGATGCGCAATTTTTCGTAGGCGTTCTTCAATCTGTTCTTTACTTCATCATAGATGCTATCGTGAATAATTAGTCTGCGTGTGCTGGTACAGCGCTGCCCTGCTGTTCCTACGGCTCCGAACAATGCTCCACGTATAGCGATGTCCAGGTTTGCTTTCTCAGAGATAATGATGGCGTTGTTGCCCCCTAATTCCAGTAGAGGCCTTCCAAGTCTTTCGCTTACGGATTTTGCAACGGCTTTCCCCATTCTGATGGATCCTGTCGCTGATACTAACGGGATCAATTCATGGGAAGACATTAGTTGTCCAATTTTGGCATCTCCATTTACCAGACACGATACACCTTCTGGAATTCTATTCTTCTTAAATACTTCTGCAACAATATTCTGGCAGGCGATTCCACACAGCGGGGTCTTTTCTGAAGGCTTCCAGATACAGGTGTCACCGCACACCCACGCAAGCATGGTATTCCATGACCATACTGCTACCGGAAAATTGAATGCTGAAATAATTCCGACTACACCAAGTGGATGATATTGCTCATACATTCGATGGCTCGGTCTTTCAGAGTGCATGGTTAACCCCGTCAACTGGCGTGAAAGCCCCACTGCAAAATCACAGATGTCAATCATCTCCTGCACCTCGCCAAGGCCTTCTTGATAAGACTTCCCCATCTCATAAGAAACAAGCTTGCCGAGAGGCTGCTTATATTTTCTTAGGGCTAATCCAATCTGTCTTACAATCTCCCCACGCTTAGGAGCTGGGACTAAACGCCATTCCAGGAATGCAGCATGTGCCTGGTCTACCACTTTGTTGAAAGTCTTTTCATCCGCTGCCTTTACTTTACCGATTAATTTTCCATCTGCAGGTGAATAGGACTCAAGAAGAGGTCCATTGGAAGAGATCCATTTTTGTCCAGTGGAAACACCGGGATTTGTACTCTTAATGCCAAGCGTTTTTAAGGCTTCATTTATACCAAAGTTTTTCATAGCCGATATTTTGTAAGGCCACAAAGCTAACGATGATTTGTAGAAATTTAAAGATTGGAGGACTTAATGCGAGAGGAATAAATTGATGAACGCTTACCAGTCTACTCCGTAGGTTCCTTTCTCAGATTTGTTATAAACGCCTTCTACCAGCATGCCACCTTTCTTGAAGTCCAAGATCTGATTTAGACCTTCAACGTTATCAACAGGCAGCTTGTCAATGTGTGTAATGATAAAGCCAGGCTTGATGCCGGCTTTTCTCCACTTGCCCACGCCAATGCTTTTGACTAAAACACCTCCATCAATGTTTAATCGTGTCAGTTCTCGATACGGGATGTCTTCAAAATGTACGCCCTCGATGTCATAGTTCACTTCTTTGCGTTTTACTTCGCTGGAACCTTCATAATTTTTTAGGGTTGTGCGCACCGATGTGCTTTCGCCATTTCTACGGTAGGTAACGGTTATGGATTCTCCCGGACGATTGCGAGCGACCCACTCTTGCAATTCAGATACGCTTCCCACTGGATGATTATCGATTTCTGTAATTACATCACCCGTTTGAATACCTGACTCTTCCGCAGCACTTCCGCTATTCACTCGGGCTATGTAAACACCTTGCACTACATCAAGATCCCTATCTTCTGCCAGCTCCGCTGAGACATCAATAATTTGCACTCCGAGAAGTCCTCTTTGCACTGCGCCATACTCGAGCAGATCATCCATAATCTTTCTTACTAGCGCTACGGGTATAGCAAAGGAGTAGCCTGCGTAATTTCCTGTGGAGGTAGCGATAGCAGAATTGATTCCAATCAGCTCACCTTTTAGATTAACAAGTGCTCCTCCGCTATTGCCTGGGTTTATGGCAGCGTCTGTTTGAATGAAGGACTCCACTTGCAGATTATTCCGATCCCTGAGGATTCCGATGTTTCGGGCCTTGGCACTAATGATACCGGCCGTAACTGTTGAATTGAGATCAAAAGGATTTCCAATTGCCAGCACCCATTCGCCAGGAACGACTACATCTGAGTCGCCATATTTGATGAATGGAAGTTGATCTGCTTTAACCTTCAACAACGCGAGGTCGGTGCTTGGGTCAGCGCCAACAAGCTTGGCATAAAACCTTTGGTTGTTGTTCATCACTACCTCAATCTGGTTTGCCCCTTCAATCACATGGTGATTCGTTACAATATATCCGTCATCTGTCAAGATCACACCTGACCCTGACGATCTTGCGGGGGGGTTGAGGTAATGGTTGAGAGGATTCAAACTAAATTCACCTGATCCAAAGGTTGTTCTGATATGAACCACCGCAGGAGTCACCTCTTTTGCAGCTGCTTCAAAACGCATGCTTGCGGGCATGCGAAAGTTTGAGTCTGGTGAATGGTTCACGAATTTTAACTCTTGCCGTTCCTGAATAGAGAGGTAAGATGGTTTGAGCACATCAATGTACTGCAAAGAGAAAATCACACCGATGGTGGCCCCAATAAATGCAGATAAGATAACGGTAAGAATTAAGAGAGATTTTTTCATGCGCCTCAGTTCGTCAGGGAAGTTAATACTTATCCGAGTAAAACAGCAGAGCAGAAACAAAAAAAGCTTCTCGATTTATCTCGAGAAGCTTTTTTATACGCAGAAGATTAGATTTAGCTAACCTTGATACTTGTTTTTAGCGCCTTCTTTTCATCCTTTGGAAGGGTAAGTTCCAAAATTCCGTTTTTGTACTTCGCATCAATCTTGTTGGCTTCCACATTGTCGGGGATCACAAAGGTTCTGCTAAAAGATCCGTAGCGCGTTTCCACCGAGTGAAAGTTTTTTTCATTTTGCTCAGACTTGAATTTGCGCTCACCACTCACGGTTAATGAGCCATCATTCAATTCAATCTTGAAATCCTCCTTCTCCATTCCCGGTACCTCTAAGTGTATTTCGAAAGCTTTCTCATCCTCAATCACATCTACCTTAGGTACAAATGAACTCATTCCTGACTTGGTCATAGAGTCATTGAAGAACTTGTCTAGCAGGCTGCTAAAAGCAACAGGCGTGTAATCGCTTGGGTTATAACGTATCATACTCATCGTTTTAATATTTTGGGTTTAACATTAATTTGTCCAACTAATGCTTATCCATTGAAAAGTATGCCGATCCGATTTTGACCTCAAAGTGAGACATAATGGCTGAGTATGTGGGTTTACTTACATACTAAGCGCCATTATGTCACTAAAAAAGTGATAATTAGTCTAAACCTATCATCATGAAGGCTCCCCAATAGATGGGTTCGGGATAGTCGTCACGAAGCTCCTTCTTCGCTTCAATAAAGGAGTTTCGCAACTGGCCAGTGCTAAGCCATTTTCTATAGAAACTAAGTATTAGCTGCTGAGTGGCAGCATCGTCTACTTTAAACATACTCATAATCAACGTTTTTGCTCCAGCCACCAGGAAGGCGCGTTGTAGCCCGTAAACTCCTTCGCCATTTGAAATTTCACCAAGACCTGTCTCGCAGGCGCTTAGTACCACGAGGTCGGTCTTATCTAAATTCAAGCTCATGGCCTCATAAGCCGTGAGAATTCCCCCTTCAATATTGTAGTTGTATTTCGTTTTCTCCAACAGATCCCCTGCGCCCATCAATAGCAAGCCCGTTTTAAGCAGTGGATTTTCAGATTGCTCCGCAATATTCTCAGCATCCACGATGTCATTTCCTTCATCGGCCGGGGTGTAAAATCCGTGTGTGGCAATATGGAATATTTTTGGGCTGTCTAGTTCTTTCACACGTTCTTCCGAGGCTGATTTTTCGGTATACTCCGTAGTCTTCCAACCTTGCTTATTAAGCAGGCGCTGTAGTTCCTCAACTTCGCGCTCCGTACCCGGTAGCGAGGGAATATTTCCTGTCGATGCGGTCAAGTAAAAAGTAGGATTGCCAAACATTGTAGCTGTGTTGCTTGATGCTTCCCGCTTAGATTTCACCTTCCTTAGGTACAAGTCTTTCGTGTTGCTTACGATAATGATGTTCGAATTGTCTATGACATACTTTCCGTCCGGTGTGGGAATTGCCTCCAGATTGATCTGATTGTATACTCCATCTGGTGAGAGGTACATCTTTGCATATTGACCAACTTCTTTTTGTATAGGTTCCCAGAAAACAGAATAAGAATACTGATCGGGGATTTTTTGAATGATGCTGTTCCGATAGTACCTGAAGTATCGGGTTTCCATCCGGTGCCCTTCTGGCAGTTGCACGACTTTTGGTCTAGCCTTGTCGTTGCGAAGGTACAGCGCCACATATATAACGGAGTCTGTGAAGGTATGATTGAAGTGGCGGTATCGCACCATCTCCACTGCTACGTCATTGTCACCCAATGATTTTTGCACATTGTCGTATGTAATTTTTTTATCGTCAAACCCCTGGCTAAACAGTTCTGATTTTTCGCTTAGTTCTTTCTCCAGCCTCTCTACCTCAGCGCTCATCGCATTTGGATCTATCTCATTTTCAGCTAACTGCTGCGTGCTCATGGATAATGCGCTGGTCAAGAGCTCCTTTCTCTGCACCCAGGTATTGTAGGTTGCTTTCAGCTCCTCATCGTCACTGTTTAGTATTCGTTCCTTCATCTTTATAGATGAACTAAGAAGCAGTGCCTTTGTAAGCAATTGATAGTCGTAAACTTTGCCGCTCAGATCTTTGAAGTCTTCCAATTGTCCAAATGCCAGCGTATTGTAAAATTCAAAGTCAGGTTTGATGGTATTCCAGTACTTGGCCTTTTCCCTTTCACTGAGTGCTGGAAAAAATTGTTTTAGGAAGTTTTCGTAGTTAGCAAGCGCTTCTTCAATGTTTCGTTTGGCTTTCTTGTAGTCCTTTTCCATATAATACACTTTTGCCAATTTGGAAAGTACCTTTACATATTCCGGATGGGTACGATTGAATGATCTCTCGTAGATGGACTGCGCCTGATTGTAAAACTCTTCGCTTTTGCCATAGTTCTTGAGTTGGTAGTAAACATCTCCGGTCAAAGTGTAGATGCTTGCTGCGTTGATGTTATTCTTGGAACCAGTTTTTGTGCGCCAAATGTTTTCTGCCTGCGTAAGGGAGCTAAAGGCAATGTCAAATTTCTTTTCAGAGATATATAGTACAGCTACATTTTTGAGTATTTCGGCATATTGGGGATTGTCTTTGCCTAACCGGGCACCCATGATGTCACGAGACTCAATCATCAATTTCTCCACTTCTGAGCGGCTGTCACCTTTGTAGAATTTGATCAATGCCAGCTGAGACATTGACTTCGCTACTTCAATATGATTCCGACCGAATTGTCTTTCCTGACTTTGCATGGCGCGCTGCACATAGGTCAGCGCCTTATCATAGTCACCGATTGTGTAGTAAACGTCACTAAGTAACTTCTGGGTAGGGGCAGTCTTAGTTGATTTTTCACCATAAATACTTAAAGCGATCGCATTGGCTCGCAGGGCGATCTTCTCGGCATCGGTATAATCTCCTTCTGCCAGAGTCAATTGACCCATATTGACGAGAGGTTCAATCAAACGAAGTGAATTGCCACCATAAAGCTTTTCGTATTCTGAGATGAGGTTGGTGAGCAACTTGTCTGTGGTGGCATAGCGCCCTAATTGGATAAACAGACTGGATAATTCTTTGGCAGTGGTTAAGTCATCAAAACCCGTAAGGTCCGATTTTGAAATAAGTTTTCCGGAACGATCCAGGTTATCTTCAGCTTCATCAAACATTCCTTTTATTCCAAAGAGAACGGCTTGTGTTTCAAGCGCATTCACAAGGTAAGGCAGCCTGTCATCCTCCTTCCTAAATTCTTCCAGTATAGTTAGCGACTTATTAACGTTGTCTTCGGCTTTTTCGTAGGAGCCAAGCTTGATTTGAAGTCTTGCAATGTTTGTCAATTCTTCTCCGTATTGATAGTCTGAGTCACTGTACTTTGATCGTGCCACATCAGAGGCCCTGTCTAGAGTGGCAGTTGCTTCTTTGTATTTGTCGGTGAGTTCATAAAGGGCAGCCACATGGTTGAGAATTTCAAGATGATCTCGGTGCCAGTCACCTATCTCCTTTTCTACCACATCAGTAAAACTCTCCTGGTAGATTTTTGCGGCCTCAGTTAACTTGTTCGTATTATCTAAGTAGAAATTGGCGAGGTGCACCCTTGCCAGATGGGTCAGTGGTGCATCTTCTCCGTACAATTCTGACTTGATTTTGATGATGTCAGTGAGATACTTCTCCGAGTTGGCATATTTTTTTTCTTGAATGGATAGATCATAGAGGAATTCCAAAATACTGACCGTGGTGATATTGTTTCGTGGAAGTCCTGCGGTATTAGACAGCATGTTGGTGGCGTCATTTTCCAGGTTCCGTGTCTTGTCTTTAGTTTTCTTTGCATTAAAATCAACAGCCTTTAACCGAACTGAATAGATACTTCCCTTGGCATAGCTGCTATTAATCATTTTCTCAAACTCAAGTTTTGTATTGAGATATCTTGCAGAGTTATTACTATTTAACAGTTGCTTAATGTATTCTTCGTAAATCTCCACGCCTATGTAATGGGATGGCTTATGCTTGATCTTCAGTGTGTTTAACGTTCTGCTGTAGTCAAGATCCTTTGGCAGGCTTTCATTGCCATTTTCAACCAACACATTTGCATTGTAAAGCTGATTTTTTACATAGGCCAAACTTGCAGTGCTAAGGTTCTTATCAATCCATTGTGCGGCAAAGGCAAAAGTTGAATCCGCGCTGCGTAAGTTTCCTTGCTTGCCATAGGTATTGGCCAATAAGGTCAGCAGATGTGCATATTCATTAAACCTTTCTTCAATTTCGGGTCCATCAAGTTTTCGGCTCTTAAGGTTTCCGTTGTCGTCCACATAAGTTTCCTGCTTGAGAGCCCGCCCGGCAAAAAATTGCTCATTCTCACGAATTAGCGAGATGGCTTCGTTGAAGTATCCTTGACCTGAAAGGACTTCTGCGCGCTGTATACTCCACTTGGCCTCAATTTCCGGGTCCATAAAGGAACCTGCATCCAGGACTTTCTTGGATTCTTCTAAGCTGCTGGCTGCTGCCAAATAGGCTCCGTTCATTATTTGCAGATGGGCCACGTCCATCAGGAGCAGCCCATGCTTTTTACTATTAGGCTGATTGATGGAAACACTGCTGCTGATAGCCTTTTCCAAGTCTGATTCAAAATCCAGCACGAGGCCAGAGGCGAGATTGTACTTTGCCAGTAGGAGATTGTACTTAGGGGTGTAATCGTTTTGCTTTCCCAGCTTCTTGGTTGCTTTCTTATTAAATTTCGCCAAGAATTTGGATGCCTTGGCGTAGTCCCCGATTGCATAAGATGCTTCAGCCTTGCTAATCATTTTATCATACTTACTCTGCGCAAGTGCAGCAACACTAGTTAGTACCAGTAAAATGATAAGATTGTAAGGTCGTAAACGCATTTGCTTGATGATTTGGTGATAATGACTAAACCAATTTAAAGGTACGGAAATGGTAGAAAAAATGTTGAGAATTGGCAATTAACAAATACCTCATTTTCGAAGATATTCGTTCAAAGCCAGTGTTTACAAAGCGAGGACTACTTTATCAACAATTTTTCTAATATAATCTTAGCGGATTGCGATACTGGTGTTCCAGGGCCGAAGATTCCAGCCACGCCTTGATTGTACATGAATTCATAGTCGGGCTGTGGAATTACCCCACCTGCTACCACCAAGATGTCAGGTCTTCCAATTGCTTCAAGAGCCTTAACCAGTGCTGGAACCAGTGTCTTGTGCCCACCTGCTAAACTCGAAGCGCCTACTACATGTACATCATTTTCCGCTGCTTGTTTCGCTACTTCTTCAGGTGTTTGAAAGAGGGGCCCAATGTCTACATCAAAACCAAGGTCTGCAAAGCTAGTGGCAATTACTTTGGCCCCTCTATCATGGCCGTCTTGTCCCATCTTAGCCACCAGAATGCGTGGTCTTCGTCCATCTTGGGCTGCGAATCGATCCGAAAGCGCTCTAACTTCTTCAAATTCTTTTTGTGATTTCATCTCGTTTGAATATACACCAGAAATCGATCTTATCGTGGCCTTGTATCTGCCAAAAGATTTTTCCATAGCGAGGGATATTTCTCCAAGCGTTGCTCTCTTTAGTGCAGCATCTACTGCCAGCTCCAACAGATTTCCTTTTCCCGATTCAGCACTCTGGGTGATGCTTGCAAGAGCTTTTTCAACAGCTTCATTATTTCTCTCTCGCTTCAATTGGTTTAGGCGATCAATTTGTTCTTTGCGTACTGCAGTATTATCCACCTCTCTGATTTCAAAATCAGGAGTGTCCTTCACTTTGTATTTATTGACCCCTACAATTGTATCTCTGTTGGAATCAATGCGTGCCTGCTTTGCAGCAGCGGCCTCCTCGATTCTCATTTTTGGCAAGCCACTTTCTATCGCGGCAGTCATGCCTCCAAGTGCTTCAACTTCTTCAATTAGTTTCCAGGATTTGTCAATCAACTCCTGTGTGAGTGCCTCTACATAGTACGAACCCCCCAGTGGATCTACGACATCGGTTGCCCCAATTTCTTTCTGTAGAAAAAGTTGTGTATTGCGTGCGATCCTTGCCGAAAAATCAGTAGGAAGTGCAATGGCTTCATCTAATGAGTTGGTGTGAAGTGATTGGGTGCCGCCAAACACTGCCGCCAAAGCCTCAATACATGTCCGTGTCACATTGTTGTATGGATCTTGTTCAGTGAGGCTCCATCCTGAGGTTTGGCAGTGTGTGCGCAAGGCCATTGACTTAGGATTCTTGGGATTGAAGTCACTTACAATTTTAGCCCAAAGCATTCGGCCAGCCCTCATCTTGGCCACTTCGGTAAAGAAGTTCACACCAATACCCCAGAAGAATGATAAACGTGGAGCAAACTCATCAATGTCTATTCCTGCCTTGACACCTGCTCTGATATATTCAAGCCCATCCGCCAGCGTGTACGCTAATTCAATGTGTGCCGGTGCTCCAGCTTCATGCATATGATAACCGCTAATACTGATAGAATTGAATTTAGGCATGTGATGCGAGCAGTATTCAAAAATATCTGCCACTATTCTCATGGAGGGTGCGGGGGGATAGATATAAGTATTTCGCACCATGAACTCCTTCAGGATATCATTTTGGATGGTTCCGCTTAATTGCTGCTTATCTACTCCTTGCTCTTGCGCTGCTGCTATGTAGAAGGCCATGATGGTAATCACTGCACCATTCATGGTCATCGACACCGACATCTTATCCAGTGGAATCTGATCGAAGAGGATCTTCATATCCAGGATAGAGTCAATGGCAACTCCGGCTTTCCCTACATCACCAGATACCCGTGGATGATCAGAGTCATAACCGCGATGGGTGGCCAGGTCGAAAGCAACGGACAGGCCCTTTTGACCCGCTGCCAGATTTTTTCTATAAAACTCATTGGATTCTTTCGCGGTTGAAAATCCGGCATACTGTCGGATTGTCCACGGCCGCACAGTGTACATTGTGGCATACGGACCCCTCAAATAGGGAGGAATTCCCGCAGTGTAATTTTGAAGTTCCGTGTCACGGTCACCTTCGTTATAAATTTCCTTAATGTTGATTTGTTCTAACGATTGGAACTGATCATGCTCTATCGCATCTGAAGAGAATAGGCCGGTGCCTTGGGCGTAATTTATTTTTGAAAAATCAGGCTTCATATCAAATGCTTTCTTTAAATTTTTCCCACGCCTCTCTTGCCATTTGCTCTATCAAAGCTTCCAGGTAATATGATCCTGCGGTTGGATCAGCCGTTCTGTGCATGTGAGATTCCTCTCTCAGAATATTTGAAGTATTGCGTGCAATTCTGCTTTGCACCGGATGGAATTGATCCTGAGGAAGGATGGTCATGCCATCGCAGCCGCCAAGAATCGATGCAATTGCGGAAGTGGTCGCCTTGAGCATGTTAGAATTGGGATTGTATGCATCATCACTCCATACAGTAGAGATTGTATGTATGTAAGGAAGGGGCGCCCTTGTTATTTTTGCATCATAGGCTGATAGGACGGTGTGCCATAGCCTGCGGAAGGCCTTGAGCTTTGCAATTTCAAAGAAGAAGTTGTTTCCAATTTCAAAAGAAAAAGCCTGGCCTGCTAAAGCCAAGGTGGGATCCCCATTTGAGGCTGTCATTGCATCGATTGAACGTACACCGCGCTGAAGCGCCTGTACAAGAGATTCAATGGGTGCGACATTTGGAATTGAATGTCCCAAAACAAAGAAGTTTTCCCAATCCTGAAAAATTTCCAGGAAGTTGGAATCTTGCGGTGCCGTTTTCCAGATCGCTCCACCTTCTATTGCCGATTTGTCATACTCTCGAGCCGTGCAAATTTTATCCAATTCGAATAAAATCTCGGAATGCTCGGAATCGATCATTAAAAGCGTGCTACAATAGGGGAGTTCGATGCCATCTAGTAGGTGATTGAGGTCAATCCTGGATTTTATATCGTACACCAGTCCGTCAGCACCCGCAGATAGGTGTGCCAACGCGGTCTTATTACTGGCCTTAGCCTCTGAAACGGAAACAAGCGGCATGTTGTGCCACGCTCTCGGACCGAGGTACGGATCGTTGGAGACGGGTAGATTGTATTTGAGTGCTTTTGACTGATCCGATATATCGTAATAGGCATTTATGTGCAAGCCTTCAATAGATTTCGAGAGCTTCACGACAGGATCATCACCTTTGAGCTCGCTCTTGGCGGCTTCGATCCAGTCGGCCTTCTGGCTCCCGCGAAATTTTTCAAACAGTTTTTTATTCATTAAACCAATACTTTCACTCCAATATTTTTTTCCTCAAGATATCTTAAGTCACTTAAGTTAAGACTTAAAGCTTGATTTTTGTAGCCTTTGAAATTGTAAGGAATTTTTTCTGATTTCAGAGGGCGATTTTAGTTTTTTGTTCTTTTATTTTTTTACACCTTTGTCTCCCTTTCAGAGATTTTATAACAAAATAACACCTGTACAAGAGCTTTTATAATGGAAGTTGAATGCGGTACCATTTGGAATGATTGCCTCGACATTATTCGTCAAGAAGTAGATGAGCAAAATTTCAACACCTGGTTCAAGCCAATTGTTCCGTTACGCTCGGACGATGATGTGCTGACCATCCAAGTACCCTCACAATTTTTTTACGAATGGCTTGAGGAAAATTATGTCCCCGTACTAAAAACTGCCATCAACAAGGTTTTGGGGGCCAGCGGCAGATTAGAATATAGTGTGATTGTTGACAGTGGGAATCACCGCAATCCTCCGCTGCATGTCAATTACCCCAATGGAAGTGGTACGAAGCGCAATGATAAGCAGCAGGTACACAATGGCAACGGAAATATTGAGGACTATTCGCCATTTAGCCTTAAAGCCCTTAATCCTCAGACTGTTAACTCCCGATTAAATCCCAACTACACATTCGGAAATTTTGTAGAAGGCGATTGTAATCGTCTTGCTAGATCTGCTGGCGTTGCGGTTTCGAAAAAACCGGGTGTGACTTCTTTTAATCCCCTTATGCTATATGGTGGCGTAGGGGTGGGCAAGACACATCTTGTACAATCGATCGGGAACGAGATAAAAAAGAATCTTCCAGAGAAAATCGTACTCTACGTTGACCAAAATGATTTCACCAATCAGTTTTTGAACGCGCTGCAGAACAACAAGCTCCAGGACTTTCAGAATTTTTACCTTCAGGTAGACCTTTTGATATTGGACGATGTGCAGTTCCTCGCTGGCCGGGAGAAAACGCAGGAGATGTTTTTTCACATCTTCAATCAATTACATCAAACGGGAAAGCAAATCATTATGACTAGTGATTGTCCTCCACGTGATCTTAAGGGATTTCAGGAGCGCTTACTTTCGCGTTTCAAATGGGGACTCACTGCAGACCTGCAGGAACCAGACTTCGAAACCAAGCTGGCAATCATTCACAACAAGATGGAGTCAGATGGCATTGAGATTCCAACGGAGGTAGCGGAGTACCTGGCCTATAGCGTAGACACCAATCTTCGCGATATGGAGGGTGTACTTAATTCACTGATGTTTCACGCCACTTTGCTGAAGAAAGAGATTGATTTGGAGCTTGCAAAGGAGGTATTGAAGAACATTGTCAAGGAAATTCAATCAGACGTAAGTGTGGATTTCATTCAAAAAACGGTGGCTGACTATTTTAAGGTGAGCCTCGATTCCCTTAAGGCAAAAGTCAAGAAGAGGGAGTTTGTAATTCCACGTCAGGTGGCTATGTATTTTTGCAAACGTTACACACAGCTTACACTAGCACTTATCGGTGAGAATTTTGGAGGTCGCGATCACAGTACAGTAATACATGCGCTCGAGTCTGTCGAGGACATGATGAAAGCGGATGCCAACTTCAAGAATTCCGTAGAAGAACTAAACAAGAAACTGAAACTTAGGATGGTCTCCTGAGCTATTGAAGAATAAACGACAGCGGTCGCTCTTCCTTTGCACTCGTAATTCCGTAGACAACCACTCTTCCTTTATACTTATTAAAGAAGTCGATCACATCTTGAGGATCGCTGACGCGCTGCCTATTAATTGAGATGATGGTATAATTCTCTGGAACCCCAATCTTTCTAAACAGCCCATTGGAAATCTTGAAGACTTTGACGCCATAGTCTACCGCTTCGAGTGTGGCACCAATAGTGGCGTCATTGTAGAACTTCCGCTTGATAAGATTGGTGTCACCGTTCTTGTTTAGTAGGGTCAGAGATGTAGTACCTCTCTTGTTGTTTCTGACGTAAGTCACACTTATTTTTTCTCCGGGCGAGTGGTAGCTCAACTCTTCTTCGAATTCACTTTTGCTGTTAATCTCTACATCATCAATCTTCACAATAATGTCACCCAACTTCAACCCTGCATTTTTCGCGACTCCGGTTTTATCAAGCTCTGCTAACAAAACTCCGTTAAAGTCTTTTACATCGGTATTGAGGTCATACTTCTTGGCATTTTGGTAGTCATACTCGACCACATTACCACCAAAGAAAGATTTTTGGACGATTCCATACTTTACCAGATCACCCACGATTTTCTTAGCGATGTCAATTGGCACAGCAAATGCGTAGCCTGTGTAAGAACCGGTGCGCGACAGGATCGCAGTATTGATACCTACCAATTCCCCGTCCTTGTTGACCAATGCTCCACCGCTGTTGCCTGGATTGATTGCTGCGTCAGTTTGAATAAAGGATTCGATCGGAAATTTATCTTCCACAATGTTAATTCGCCTGCCTTTTGCGCTCACAATCCCCGCTGTAACGGTTGACGAAAGTGAGAATGGATTACCCACGGCAATTACCCATTCGCCCACCGAAAGATTTTTAGAGCTCCCTAGTGGAATGGAGGGAAGATTTTCTTCTTCTATTTTTAGCACAGCCAGGTCAGTGGATGGATCAGTGCCAATGAGTTCCGCGTCATAAACTTTCTTATTGTACATGACCTGAATTTGTTCAGCAGTCTCAACTACATGGTTGTTGGTGACGATATAGCCATCCGAGGTGAAAATTACGCCTGATCCAGAGCTGACCTGAGTTTGAGGCCTTCCACTGAAAAGCAGGTCCCAGTAGGAGTAAGATGAACCGCTCTTCGATATACTGTTAATGTACACTACACTCTGCGTGGCGTTGGTCGCTGCATTGCTAAAATCAACGCCCTCAAGACTTGAATTTGCACGAGGCAAAACTATTGTGGGCTTGTAGGCATCCTCAGGTTCATAGGAAGCCACGTTATATTGCGCATCATCGCTAAAGTCAAGATTTCCTTGCTTAAGTTGGTAGTTAAAAAATGCGTAGGCACCAGCCAAGCCCGCCAAGAATGCAATTACAATTGTGCGCAGTGTATTCATATCACCAAAACTTTAAATATCAAACGTATAGCCCTGCCATGAGGTTATGAACAACATAATTAGCAATTTTTGTCCCAAACCCAATTGTCTGAAGATTTGTCAGTCTCGTCAAGGTCTCGGCTCAACTTTTTTCTACTTTTGGCCTCATGGGTTTTCGATCATTTCTGGCAAAGCCATTTGCTTCTTACATAGCCAAACAGACTACGAGCTGGGCATGCCAACCAGGTGTTTTTCAGTCCAGGATTCTTTCAGAAATTACCTCGAAGGCAAGTAATACTGCATTTGGTAAGGACCATGATTTTCAAAGCATTGCCAGTTACGAGGAGTTTAAGAAGCGCGTGCCCATTCGCGACTACGAAGCCCTCAAGCCATATTTCGACAGGACTACGAGTGGGGAGGCGGACGTACTGTGGCCAGGTCAGCCCCTGTATCTAAGCAAGACATCAGGTACCACCTCCGGCACTAAGTATATTCCGGTTACAAAGGACTCGATGCCAAATCATATCAACAGCGCTCGCAATGCATTGCTGAGCTATGTACATCAAACAGGGCACAGTGAGTTTCTTGATGGTAAATTAATTTTCTTATCAGGTAGCCCTGAACTTGACGAGAAGGCCGGGATAAAAACGGGTAGGCTATCTGGCATAGTAAACCATCACGTGCCTGGTTACCTTCGCACTAATCAGATGCCGTCCTATGAAACTAATTGCATTGAGGATTGGGAAGAGAAACTTGAAAAGATCATCGATGAGACGATTGATCAGAAGATGACTCTGATTTCAGGCATTCCTCCGTGGGTTCAAATGTATTTTGATAAAATACAGCAACGCACTGGCAAAAAGATTAAGGATGTCTTTCCAGATTTTTCTTTGTTCGTCTATGGGGGCGTCAATTTCGAGCCCTATAAGTCAAAACTTTTTGAATCCATTGGCAAGTCTATTGATTCTATAGAACTCTATCCAGCTTCGGAGGGCTTCATTGCTTATCAGGATAGCCAGCATGAAGAGGGTATGCTAATGCTATTGAATTCAGGGATCTTTTTTGAGTTTATTCCAGCCGAAGAATATTTTGAAGAGAATCCTCGCAGGTTACAAGTGGAGGAGGTAGAACTTGGGAAAAACTATGCATTGATCATCAATAGCAATGCAGGGCTTTGGGGTTACTCCATCGGAGACACTGTGAAGTTTGTTTCCAGGAATCCGTACAGAGTAATTGTAAGTGGTAGAATAAAGCATTTTATTTCTGCATTTGGAGAGCATGTAATTGGAGAGGAAGTAGAGAAGGCCATGAAAGAGACGATGAAAAAGTTTTCTGATGTCGAAATAGTGGAATTTACGGTTGCACCTCAGGTGACTCCACGCGAAGGACTTCCTCATCATGAGTGGCTGATTTCGTTTGCCAAGGCCCCCGATGACTTACCGAATTTTGCTAAGACGTTGGATGAACAATTGAGGGGTCTCAATGTTTATTATGATGATTTAATAAGGGGAAATATATTACAACCCTTGAAAATAAATACGCTGAAGCCCGATGCGTTTATTGAGTACATGAAATCACAGGGCAAGCTGGGTGGCCAAAACAAAGTGCCAAGGCTTTCTAACGACAGGAAAATTGCAGACGAGATTAATAAATTCGCCCTTGTCTGATGATGTTAATTAAACAAGAAATCTGATCTCAGTGGACAAAAGGAAACGCATTGCCATTCTGGGTAGCACCGGCAGTATAGGTACGCAAGCGCTTGAGGTAGTAGCAGCTCATGAAGGGTACTTTCAGGTTGAAGTCCTCACGGCACATTCTAATGCGGAATTATTGATTGCGCAAGCCAAAAGATTCAGACCAAATGCCGTGGTGATTTGCGATGAAGGTAAGTACCGTGAGGTGCATGGTGCTCTGGATCCAATCGACATTAAAGTTTATGCTGGTGAAAAAGCGCTTGCTTCCGTAGTGCAGATGGATACCATTGACCTGGTGCTCACCGCACTGGTTGGGTATGCAGGTTTGTTGCCGACCATTAAAGCTATTGAATCGGGAAAACCTATTGCTCTGGCGAACAAAGAGACGCTCGTGGTGGCAGGGGAGCTCGTCACCAGCCTGGCTAGAGAGAAAGGTGTCAATATCTATCCGGTCGATTCGGAACACTCCGCAATTTTTCAATGCATTGTAGGAGAATTTGAAAATAAAATCGAAAAAGTGATTTTGACTGCATCTGGTGGCCCTTTTAGGGGAATGCGCACAGCAGAACTGTCAAAAGTTACCAGGGCACAGGCCCTCAAACACCCGAATTGGACGATGGGGGCAAAAGTCACCATTGATTCCGCCACTTTGATGAACAAAGGCCTGGAAGTGATCGAGGCGAAGTGGCTATTTGGGTTGAAGGTGGAGCAGGTGGAGGTTGTCGTGCATCCTCAATCCATTGTGCACTCCATGGTACAATTCGAAGATGGTTCCATTAAAGCACAACTCGGACTACCAGATATGCGTTTACCCATTCAGTTTGCCATGACCTATCCTGAGCGACTAAAGAGCGATTTTGAGCGATTTGATTTTGCGAATTATCCCTCACTCACTTTTGAGAAGCCTGATACAGAAACTTTTCGTAATCTTGCACTCGCTTTTGAGGCGCTTCAAAAGGGCGGAAATAGGCCTTGTGTGCTAAATGCTGCGAATGAGATTGCGGTCGCGGAATTTTTGAAGGATCGCATCGGTTTTTTAGAGATGACTTCCTTGATTGAAAAATGTCTTCAAAAGATCGATTTCGTTAAAAATCCTGTATATGAGGACTATGTGTCAACTGATAAGGAAACCAGGATAATGGCGTTGGAGTTAATTGGGAATTAGAAAAGAGAAAGTTTAGAAATGGAAGGAATGATTATGACGGCCCAGCTGCTGCTGAGCCTTTCGATTTTAATAGCAGTGCACGAATGGGGTCACTTTGTGACAGCGCGAATGTTTAACATCAAAGTAGAGAAGTTTTATCTTTTCTTTGACTTCCTATTTCCAATGGCTAACGTGCTCAATTTTTCTCTGTTTAAATATAAAAGGGGAGATACAGAATATGGTATTGGTTGGTTTCCGTTGGGTGGCTATGTGAAGATTGCGGGTATGGTTGACGAAAGCATGGACAAAGAGCAGTTGAAGAAAGCACCTGAGCCATGGGAATTTCGTGCGAAGCCTGCCTGGCAGCGCCTTATCGTAATGTTAGGTGGTATCATCGTCAATGTGGTGACCGGAGTTTTGATATTTATCGGACTTACTTATTTTCTTGGCGACACGTACATTCCTAAAGACTTTGTCAATAATAACGGAGGTGTGCATGCACTTGAACTTGGTCAGAAGGTTGGTTTTGAGACAGGCGATAAGATTGTCAAGATCAATGGAGAGGACTTTACTGATTTTCAAGATGTGGTGAAACCTGACGTACTTCTAAGTGAAAACTCCTACTATACCGTGGAGCGAAATGGAGAAATCGTGGATCTTCCTATACCAAGCGATTTTATCGAGAACTTTAATAGCAAGGAAGCTGCTGCTTCTTTTGTTTCACCGAGAATTCCTGCTATTGTCGGTAAAGTGTCAAAGGGAACTTTGGCCAGCGAAATCGGACTGATGCCTGATGATGTGTTTGTGGAAGTAGAGTCCACACCGATCACTTACCAGGATGAGTTGATTGATATTGTGAAGAGCGGGCCCAGACAAAGTATCAGCTTCAAGGTGGAGCGTGGCGGTCAATTACTTTCATTCGAGGAGTCTTTTGTGGATCGTGATGTAATTGGTTTTTACCCAAAGGGGCTTGACAAGGAAGAGCTTGCGCACACGACTTACGGATTTGGATCTTCAATTGGCTTAGGTACGCAAAGGGCATTTGGAGTGATCTTCGTTCAATTGAAAGCCTTCAAAAAAATGTTTTCTGGAGATATCAATGTGAGAAAGTCGCTGTCTGGACCAATCGGAATGGCTCAGGCATTTGGCACGGAGTGGGATTGGGAACGATTCTGGAGAATGACAGGGCTACTTTCAATGGTGCTTGCATTCATGAACCTTCTTCCAATTCCGGCACTGGATGGAGGGTATGTGGTCTTCTTGCTTTATGAAATGATTAGCGGACGTGAACCATCAGAGAAGTTCTTTGAGACAGCCCTCAAGATTGGGATGGCCATGCTGCTGGTGCTGATGGTCTTCGTATTCTACAACGACATTGCCAAGCTGATCACGGGAGGATAGTTAGTTTTGATCTCCTCTGAAAATTTCAAATTCAACTCTGCGATTGAGTTGCTTGTCCTTTTCTGTGACTTCTTCTACGATCGGCTTTGAGCTGCCGTAGCCGATGGCCTCTACTCTGTCTGCATCAATTCCGAATTCGTCCAGCAGGTATTTTTTGATGGCATCCGCTCTTGCCTGTGAAAGGCGAAGGTTAGAATTCTCATTTCCGGCCGAATCTGTATGACCCGATATGCGCATATTTAAGCCAGGATGATCGATCAGGAAATTGGCGACCTTGTCGAGGTCATGGTGCATGGCTTGAAGTATATCCGCTTTTCCATTTTCAAACTCCAGCGACTCAAACTCTATTTTGCTCTCAATGGGTTCGGCAAGGCGATCCATTTCGGTGTCGCCATCCAGGAAAAAGATCTCTTCAATCCTGAAAAATTCATCACCCTGAATAATCAGCAGGTAGTTACGCCTATTAATAAGGTCAAAATTGAAGGTGCCATTTTCACGTAAGAATTTGGGAGCTACCTCCACGCCTTCATCAAGATCAATAATAGACACAATACCTTTTAAAGGCTTTCCGTCTGTCTCACTTTTGAGTGATCCCTTTAGACTCACGACTGCTTCTGGCTGAGCACCCATCGGCACGGGAAAGGAGTAGAGGTCCAGATTCTTTAAATCATCCTCTGAGGATTTGGCGTAGTAAAGTGACTTTGATTCTGAATCAATGGTAAAATAGTATTCACTGCCTGCACCATTTACCAGCGGACCAATGTTTTTGGGCTCGGTCCAATAATTGTCCTTAAGGTAGGATTTGTAGATATCAAATTCTCCAAAGTTTAGGGGTTGGCCATTAGAACTAAAGTACAGTACATTGAATTTATGATGGAAGAATGGACTCACCTCGCTGTTGCGTGTGTTGATGATTGGTCCGGCATTCAATGCTTGTTGCCATTTTCCTTCTGAGTCGCGCACCGCGTAGTAAATATCTGAGAGCCCGAAACCGCCAGCTCGATTAGAAGCAAAGTAGAGGGTATCACCTGAGTGCGTTAGGCTCGGATGAGAATCCCAACCCGTACTATTAATTGAGGGGCCAAGATTTTTACTTGCAGACCAAACACTATCTGGCCCAAGCGAGCTAACATATAAATCGCAATTGCCAATCGAACCGGGCGCATTGCATCTCGAAAAGAATAAGAATTTACCATCATTGCTTAAGCAAGCGGATCCCTCGTTGTAATTTGTATTGATTGTCTTGAGCTCTTGCGCTTTTCCCCAGTATCCTCCATAGCCTGACTCATACTTGCTAAAGAAAAGATCTTCGTCCACCACACGCTCACCTGCGTCAAAGTGGGTATTTCTTTTAGAGGTGAACAAAAGTATGTCATCGACATTGCCAATCGTAGGCCCGTAATCTTCTTTTGGAGAGTTGATGCCATCCCCCATATTAATCAGCACCCCATGTGGCGTTTGTAGTGTATCAATTTCCTTTCTTAAATCGACCAACTGGTAGTAAAAATCTAAAGGCACGTAGTATTCTTTCTTGTCCGTTTCTATCGAATCATAGACATGAAATAGGTCGTCAATATTGATGCCTTGCTGATGGTGTTTTAAAATGAGTTTATATAGTAAGATGGCTTCTCCAGGTGGCCCTTGAGATTCAGAAAGCCTGGCCAGATTCCATAGCATGGGCACATTTCTACTAAAGTTTTCAATTCCAAACTTTCGCACATATTGTTTTAGCTCAGTATAGAGTTTCGGAGCGATACCGGCATTGTCATATCTACTTATCTGACCCAATTCTTTGATATTCTCGTAATATGGAACTTTGTTGATATTGGGAAAGTCAAATATGTCAGACTGACCAAAAGTGGTGAGCGAATCGTTAAGCTCCACCACTCCCGCATTTTTTAACTTTTTGCCCTTCCGCTGCGCGAGCATTTGGAGGGTAGAAAGCACCATTATAAGGCCTACAAGAAGGAATTTGATTCTAATCACGATAAGTAAGGTATGCCATCTTCTTTAAAAAGCTTGAAATTCACCAAATTTATTCCTTTTCATCGGTTTTTGGCATTGCGATTGACCATACTACAAGCCAAAGAAAATTTGTTGTAAGCGCACGATAATTGTGCCAATTTGGCACGTTCTATATGTTCAAATCCCTAGAGTTAGCACCCATTATTCAGGAAGATTCAGAGGAGTTGATCCAAATGATCAACCCAGAGCAAGAGTCTGATTTAAAGCCGGAAGATCTACCCGATGATCTTCCTATCCTACCTATTAAGAACACGGTGCTTTTTCCCGGAGTGGTGATACCCATAACGGTAACCAGGCAGAAGTCAATTAGACTCATTAAGAAAGCCTACCAGGGAAACAGAATTGTGGGGGTGGTTGCGCAAAAGAACAAGAACGCGGAAGATCCTGTCATTGATGATCTCTATCGCTTTGGTACGGTAGCTAGGATCATCAAGATGCTGGTGCTTCCAGACGGAAATACAACCATCATCATTCAAGGGAAAAATCGATTTGGAGTAAAGGAGTTTTTAGGTGAGGAGCCTTATCTCACTGCCAGCATCGAGTTGCAAACTGAGACGAAGGTCGACCTTAAAAATCATGAGCTTAAAGCGTTGGTACAATCTTTAAAAGATGCCGCTACCAAGATTTTGAAATTGAATCCTGAAATACCGCAGGAGGCGCAAGTAGCGCTTGATAATATTCACGGTGTACCTTTTTTAATTCACTTTTTGTCCTCTAATCTTAATGTAGAGGTAAGTGACAAGCAAGCAATTTTAGAAACGAGCAAAATCTTGGAACGTGGTACATTGCTCTTGAAGCATATGCTCAAAGAGATTCAAATGTTAGAGATCAAGTATGAAATTCAAAAGAAGGTTCATACCGACATTGATCAGCAGCAAAGAGATTATTTTTTGCGTCAGCAAATAAGGGTATTGCAGGATGAATTGGGCTTTGACGGGCCCGATCAGGAAATCGACAGGTTGAGAAAACTCGGTCAAGAAAAAAAATGGCCGAAAGAAACCTTAACGCATTTTAACAAAGAGCTAGATAAACTTCAGCGAATAAATCCACAAGCTGCGGAATTTCCAGTGGCCATGAACTATGTTGAGTTTATGCTTGAGCTCCCCTGGTCAGAGTACACAGAAGATGACTTTGATCTCAAAAGAGCGCAGAAAATTTTAGACAAAGATCACTTTGGATTGACCAAGGTTAAGAACAGGATACTAGAATATTTAGCAGTACTTAAGTTAAAGCAGGACATGAAGGGCCCTATCCTTTGTCTGCATGGCCCTCCAGGTGTTGGAAAAACTTCGCTGGGCAAATCAATAGCGAGGTCCCTTCAACGCAATTACATAAGAATGTCGCTTGGTGGTGTCCATGATGAGGCTGAAATTAGAGGGCATCGCAAAACCTACGTAGGGGCCATGCCTGGAAAAATTCTTCAGAACATAAAGAAGGCAAAATCCTCTAACCCCGTTTTTATTCTTGATGAGATCGACAAGGTAAGTTCAGATTTTCGAGGTGATCCCTCCTCAGCGCTTCTTGAGGTGTTAGATCCCGAGCAGAACAATTCTTTCTCAGACAACTACCTTGATGTAGCGTACGACCTGTCAAAGGTACTCTTTATTGCTACCGCAAATTCGTTGGATACAATTCATCCTGCCTTACGTGATCGGATGGAGGTGATAGATATCAGTGGGTATACTGTGGAGGAGAAGGAGCAGATTGCGAAGAAGCACCTGGTTCCAAAGCAGCTGAAAGAACATGGGCTGAAGATAAAGGATGTTAAGTTCTCAAAGGAGGCCATTCGAAAGGTGATAGAAAGCTACACCAGAGAATCGGGTGTGAGGAATCTGGAGCGCAAGATTGGTTCTGTGGTAAGAAACGTGGCAAAGAGTGTAGCCATGGAGGAGTCAGCGCCAAAAGAGATCACGGCAAACTATGTGGTGAAAGTTTTGGGGGCAGAAATCTTTGATGAGGAACTCTATCAAGGGAATGAAACCGCTGGCGTGGTGACCGGCCTTGCGTGGACGCAGGTTGGTGGAGACATTCTGTTCGTGGAGTCAAGCTTAAGCAAGGGCAAAGGGGTGCTCACGCTTTCCGGGCAACTGGGAAATGTGATGAAGGAATCGGCAGTGGCTGCATTATCTTATCTAAAATCAATTGCCGGCTCGCTGGGAATAGATCATCGTGTCTTTCAACAATATGATTTGCATGTGCACGTACCTGCAGGGGCAATACCAAAGGATGGTCCTTCTGCTGGTATCACCATGCTCACATCACTTGCGTCAATTTTTACGCAGCGCAAGGTGAAGGATAAGATCGCCATGACAGGAGAGATTACGCTGCGAGGAAAAGTCTTGCCAGTGGGCGGTATTAAGGAAAAAATACTTGCTGCAAAGCGAAGTGGAATTAAGGAAATTATCCTAAGCCACAAGAACAAAAGAGATATTGATGAAATAGAGAAAGTGTACATTAGAGGTCTAAAGTTTCACTTTGTGGATACGGTAGACCAAGTACTCAGAATTGCACTTCTAAAAGAGAAAATAAAGAGACCACTTGTTTTCGAAATCTCCGACAGTAAATCGAATCAATAAAGTTCCCATACCTTCTTAACTTGCGAGGAATGAAGTGGGTGCATGACGCTCTTAGGGGAATAGTGATCAGAAGTGTGATAGGCATTGCACTGCTTACCACAGGACAAGTGCATATGGCGCTAGCGCAACAGCCATCGCAGTCTTTCGCGTCTATTAATCTCCCAAGCAATGCGCACCTGTCAGCTTTAGGTGGAGTTAATGTTTCTCTGGCAGATCAAAATATTAATTTTTTTCAATCGAATCCTTCACTTAATTCTGATACCCTCAATGGATGGGCATCAGTCAATCATTTGTTCTATTTTGCAAATATTGGATTGTCAACGTTTAGTTATCAGTATGAGTTTGAGCGACTAGGGGCATTTGCATTTGGGTTTCAACATTTGTCGCTGGGAGATATTGATGGCTATGATGCCGCAGGCAATGCCACTCAAAGTTACAGTTCTGGAGAATCAGCATTATTTATTGGCAAGAGTCATCAAATCCAAAATTTCAGATTTGGGATTAATGCCAAGGGTGTATTTTCTAATCTTGCTGGATTCAGAGCCAGTGCCCTACTGTTTGACCTCGGGGGATCGTTTATCCACCCTGGCAGGGCGCTCAGCATTGGAATGGTAATTAAGAATATTGGATTTGTTACGAACAACTATTCCTCAGCAAGCTCCTCCGATGTGCCATTTGATGTGCAGGTCGGTGTAAGTTACAAACCAGAGCATATGCCTTTGCGATTTTCCGTCACGGCCTATAATCTGGTAAATTTCAACAATGCCGCTTTAGATTCGTTGATTAACAGAGACCAACCAAGCGCGCTCGATGAGGTGATGAGACATTTTGTTTTTGGAGCGGAATTTATTGTGCACAGAAACATTAGTCTCTTGCTTGGGTATAATTTCTTAAAGCATAGTGAACTCAAATTGGAACAAGCTGGTGGAGGAGCTGGTTTTTCTATAGGGGCTAAAGCCAACGTACGAGATTTTAGTTTTGGCTTCAGTAGGGCTGGGTATGTTGCTGGAGGTGCTTGGCAGTTGTCACTTGATGTAAACACAAATAGATTCTTAAAAAAAAGACGAATATGATGAATGCAGCCTACCTAACACCAAAGCAAATTGTGGCGGAGTTAGACAAATATATTATTGGACAAGCCGATGCTAAACGCAATGTGGCGATAGCTTTGAGAAATAGATGGAGGCGGATGTCAATCACTTCTGATATTCAAGAGGAGATTATTCCCAATAACATACTGATGATCGGTGCCACCGGAGTGGGAAAGACAGAGATAGCACGCAGGTTAGCAAAATTGGCTGATGCACCTTTTGTCAAGGTAGAGGCTTCGAAATTTACGGAAGTAGGATATGTGGGTCGCGATGTGGAAAGTATGGTACGTGACCTGGTGGAACAATCTGTGCTGATGGTGAAGACTCGAAAGAAAGAATCGGTGAAGGAGAGGGCAGCTATCATTGTGGATGAGATAATACTGGATGCCCTGATTCCACCACTAAAGAATTCAGCAACAAACCATCAGGTAGCAAGTGGAGAAGGAGATGCCCCTCCCAAGACTGATGCGGAACTCAATGAGCGAACCCGAAACTTATTTCGTGAGAAAATAAAGAATGGAGAGTTAGAGGATCGCAAGATTGATATCCAGGTGAAGCAGAGTGGTGGACCTGGGATTGGCATGGTGGGCACAGGCATGATGGATGAGGTGTCAATGATGAATATTCAAGACATGATCAGTGGCATGTTGCCAAAGAAAGCGAAACGGAAAAAAGTGACGGTGAGCGAAGCGCGTAAGATTCTTTTAGAAGAAGAGGCTGCCAAGTTGATTGATATGGACGAAGTGAAGGAGGAGGCGATTAGGGTAGCGGAAAACTCAGGAATAATATTTATTGACGAGATTGATAAAGTCGCTTCAGGCAGTGGAAAGAAAGGCGGTGGCGGTCCTGATGTGAGCAGAGAAGGAGTGCAACGTGACCTGCTACCCATTGTAGAGGGTAGTACTGTAAATACCAAGCATGGCGCAATAAAGACAGATCACGTATTGTTTATTGCCGCAGGCGCGTTTCATGTGGCTAAGCCATCGGACCTGATACCTGAACTGCAAGGGCGATTTCCCATTCGTGTGGAGTTGGACAATCTGACAAAAGATGATTTTATCCGTATATTAAAGGAGCCGAAGAATGCGCTTACCAAGCAATACACGGCATTGTTTGAGGCAGAGGGCGTAAAAGTGGAATTTGAGGAGGATGCATTGGAAATGATCGCACAGATGGCCTTTGAAATTAACAGTGAGCTTGAAAACATTGGAGCAAGAAGACTGCAAACCGTGATGAGTAAACTTCTAAATGAATTTCTATTTGATGTCCCGGACGAGATAAAGGCCGATAGTACGATCTTGATCACGCAACAACTCGTAAAGGATAAATTAAGTGGCCTTGTAAAGAATCGGGATTTGAGTGAATACATTCTGTAAATAATGCTGGATAGAAGAATACTTGCGATTGTTCTCCTAATGTTGTCAGGGACTAGATTGATGGCTGCCGGAGAAGATTCATTGCGAGCGACTTATATTCACAAGTATTCTAATCATCTCTACCTGGCTCCGTTGTTTAAGCAACAAAATTTTGACTTTGATGTAACTTCTCCCAATGATCCTGATCTTAATTATCTGTTTAAGGCAAACACTTCAGTAAGCTTGGGTGCAGCCGTAAGTATTTTTGATGTAAATTTTGAAGCGGCATTTTCTACCTCATTGAATACTAAAGATGAAAGTATTTATGGCTCAAGTGATGCAAGAGATCTGCAAGTGAGAGTAATAGGCAAACAATGGATAGCAGACCTTTTCAGTCAGAATTATCAAGGATTTTATCTGGAGGCATCAAATCAAACTATCCCATCGGGCCAGCCTTTGCCTCAACGACCGGATATGCTTACGAAAAACTTTGGGCTATCTTTCGCATACGCCTTTAACCACAATCAGTTCTCATTGCGGGCTCCATACATTTTCACGGAGAGGCAAAAGGTAAGCAAAGGATCGTGGCTGGTTGGCTACACATTTTCATCTTTTACACTTTCTGCCGATTCCTCGTTTGTGCCGCAAAGCGAATGGAGCACCTGGGGAAAGGGGGCAACCATCGAGAAGGCAAGATTTACTTCGTTGGGATTTGCCCCTGGTTATACGCACACATTTGTCTACAACAAGTTTTTCTTAAATCTGCTACTGGTATTTGGTCCTGCGCACTATTGGGTGCGATATACAGAGCAGGAGGACAAAGTAACAGACGATATTAGAGTTGATTTCTATTCTGGAGGCAGAGTTGGGCTGGGCTACAGTGGTGATAAGTTTTTTGGTGGGGTCAATTTGAGTACGCAGACCAAGAATGTAAATTTTGATGAAAGTCGATTTAGAAATAATACCAGTGTATTTAGGATTGTAGCAGGAATGCGGCTGCGGGAAATCGGCATTTTAAAAAAAGGGGCGATAGATATTTTGAAGGGTAAATAGTTTACTTCTTCTTGTTCTTTTTTGGAAAGTCAAAAAACTCAAGCTTTCCGCATCCTGGCGATACATGTTTCCAGGACTCAATCTTGAGCTTACCCGCAACGATTCCACATGTTGGTATATTCATGATGTGTTCACCAAACAGAATATTCGCGAAATCGGTAAAGCCAGGATTGTGCCCAAACAGCATGACCGATTCATACTTATCATTTACCTCAGAAATTATTTTTAGAAGTTGATCTTCATTCGCATGATAAATCCTCTTGTCCGTCTTGATGCCACTCTGCTGGTAGCCGATGATGCCCGCAATCACCTTACAAGTAGTCAACGCACGTTCTGCGGGACTGCTTAACATGAGTTCAGGGGTAATTTCTCTTTCCTTTAATCGTCTGCCCATTCTTGGAGCATCTCTCTCTCCGCGTTCATTTAAGGGTCTGTCGAAATCACGCAGTTCGAGATTTTCCCAACTGGATTTGGCATGACGCACAAGGTAAAGTCTTTTCATAGTAGCGGGTACTAAAATACAAAAGCTCCTTATCTTTGTCGCTTATGTCAAAAAGACCTCTTAAAAAGCGGATTAAATATAGCCTCATCTACTATTTTGTTAGGTTTCTGATCTTCGTTTCCAACCTCATTCCTCGCAGCCTGTGGCTTGCGATATGCGGTGGTCTCGGTACGCTGGCTTATACCTTTGCTGGTAAATCACGCGAGCGTGTTATTTTTCACATCGGCCTTGCCTACGGTGGAGAGAAATCAATGCGTGATATTCTCAAACTTAGTAAGGAGGTGTATAAGATGTTAGGTAAAAATGGGGGTGAGGTATTGCGCGCCAGAAGCGTGAAGACACTGGAGGACTTGAATAAATTTTTGGTAACGCATGGCATTGAAAATTTTGAAGAAGCTACTGCAAAAGGAAATGGCGTAATTTTTCTAACCTGTCACCTTGGGGCATTTGATCTTCAGATTACCAATATGGCCTTGAGAGGACTTAAGCCAAACATTATTGGTACGCCACTTAAGGATGAACGACTCAATGATTTATTGTTTAGTTATCGAAATACTTACGGTGCAGTAGCAGTGGAAAGAGGCAAGGAGACACTGCGCTTAATAAAAGCACTAAAGACCGGAGGCTCAGTTGCGATCCTAATTGATCAAGACACAAAAGTGAAAAGTCGTTTTGTCAACTTCTTTAACATGAAAGCTGCCACCCCTGTAGGTGCGGCTATTCTTGCTTTGAAAACAGGCGCTGCGGTGGTACCTACCTATGTACATTTGGGTGAGGACAACCTGCAGCACATGCACATCCTTCCCGAAATTTCGTTGGAACGAACCGGGGATGAAGAGCAAGACATGATTGTGAACACTCAGAAGTTTACTGCGTTCATAGAAGAGCAGGTGAGGAAATATCCAGCGCAATGGGTTTGGATGCATGAGCGATGGAAGACGAAGCCAGGTGAAGAAATCGTATAATATTGCTTATCTTTAGAGTGATGCAATTATGTAACCAATCCTTATTTTCAAAATTGGTGCTGAATAGTTTTCTGCTGCTCAGTTTTTTTGCGTTTACGAGTTTTGCTGCCTCTTCTCCAAAGTCTATTGAGAGAATTACGACAGGAGTTGTTGACGTCCGGATAGATACTAAAAAAACTACGGCCTCCTATCTTCACAGGCAACATGCGCTATTGTATCATGTCCAGTTTGATAAACACGACTTATATTTTAGAGCCAATCACCGACAAGCGTTTCTAACGCAATGGAAATTGCATAAGCTCAATCGAGCATTACTAAAAGCTCAATCTGATCTTATAAGATTTACATCCATCACCTTTCCTGAGGAACCTTTCATTTCCTAGCATAGCCGCTTCAGAATCATCACTAGTTGATGATTCTTTAATGATTGTCTGAGTCTGCTCAGATCCAGCTAATAGTCTATACAATGGAAAAAATTAAAAGAGTCCTAAAACTAGTAGGGTTCATTGTGCTAATGATTTTGGCATCAATAGGATTGGGTTTCATGAACGTAATTACCCCTAGAAGAGAGGCGTTCTACGACAACGAAATCAAAACAGAACTAGTTGAGAAGGATGAGGATGAAGAAGACGGAGAAGAAAAAAGATGATCTGGAAACCGTGAGAACTCACCAAGCTTTAGATGGGTTTTGCTTATCATATTTATTAATTTCACGGCTTCTTCAAAGAAAACTTAATGAACACTGAAATTCCTATTCCGCAGCGACCAGCACGCAAGTACTTACCTAATGACTTCACAATTTCCAATTGGGAAAATTTGAAGCCCTACTTTGACCAACTGTTGGAAAGAGAAATTGAGTCTGTAGAGGATTTAGAGGGGTGGTTGCGCGATCGAAGTGAGTTAGAATCTGTGATAGCGGAAGATATGGGATGGCGCTATATCAAGATGACCTGTTTTACAGAGAGTGAAGAGTATGCTAAAAGATATCAGGATTTTGTTGAGAACATTCAGCCCCATATAGCTCCTGTCTCTGACCAGTTGAACAGGAAAGTGGTGTCTTCAGAGTTTGTGCAATTAATCGAAGGCAAGGAGGGATATGACATGATGCTTCGCAATCTTAAGAAGGAGATTGAACTTTTTAGAGAAGCTAACGTTCCGCTTTTTACGAAGATCAACCTCGAAACTCAAAAGTACGGACAACTGAGTGGAGCAATGACGGTAGAAGTAGAAGGCAAGGAAATGACCCTGCAACAAGCAGGCGTTATGCTTATGGATACGGATAGATCCAAGAGGGAGACCGTTTACAATATGATAAGTGCCAGGCGCCTCGTGGACAAACAAAAATTCGATGACTTATTCTCAAAACTGGTCGAACTTCGAAATCAGGTGGCACTCAACGCAGACTTTGAAAATTTTCGAGATTACATGTTCAAATCGTATGGCAGATTTGATTATTCCCCTCAAGATTGCTTTGACTTCCATGAAGCCATTGCTTCAGAGGTGGTGCCATTGGTAAATACTTTTGCAGAGGACCGCAAGCGAAATTTGAGAGTAGACCAGCTGAGGCCATGGGATAAGGCAGTGGATGTCAAAGGAAGGGAGCCGCTGAAAGCATTTGCCGATGGCAAGGAGCTGACCGAAAAGGCAATCGAGTGTTTTCATCGTATTGATCCCTACCTCGGTCAATGCCTGGCTATCATGAATGAAATGGGGCACCTTGACCTTGAGTCCAGAAAAGGAAAGGCTCCTGGTGGTTATAATTATCCTTTAGCTGAGATTGGAGTGCCATTTATTTTCATGAATGCGACATCTACGCTTCGCGATATGACCACCATTATGCATGAAGGCGGACATGCAGTACACAACTTTCTGACGATGGATTTGCCACTTCAAGATTTTAAGTCTCCACCTATGGAGGTGGCGGAGCTTGCTTCCATGTCAATGGAATTGATATCAATGGATCATTGGAACATCTTCTTTAGCAATGAAGAGGATCTGCGAAGAGCAAAACTTGAGCACCTGGAAGATCTAATTCAAACGCTCCCTTGGGTTGCCACGATCGATAAATTCCAGCATTGGATTTACGAACATCCTGATCATACTGAAGAAGCGCGAAAGCAGAACTGGAATAGGATTTTTAATGAGTTTGCCGATTCAACTACAGATTGGAGCGGTCTGCAGGAAAACAAAGACTATATGTGGCAGAAGCAACTCCATTTGTACGAAGTGCCATTTTACTATATCGAATACGGGATGGCGCAACTTGGGGCGATCGCGGTCTGGAGGAACTACAGAGAGAACCCAAAGCAAGGATTGCAAGGTTATATGAATGCCCTGAAGTTAGGTTATATGAAAACCATTCCCGAGATATATGAGGCGGCCAACATTCGCTTTGATTTCAGCCAGGGCTACATTGCTGAACTGATGAAATTTGTGAAAGCAGAAATTGCAAAGATCTAGCTTCTGACCTTGTCAAGGAGGGAACTGAGCTGCTCCGCCTCTTTTGCTGAAAGATTGGAGATGATGACATCAAGCTCCTCGATGCGATTATCTATTTTGCCAAGTAGTTTCATGCCGTCATCACTGATTGAAATATCTGCAGCCCGCTTATCATTTGGGCACTGTGTTTTTGAGATTAATTTTTTGATCACAAGCCTATCCAAAAGTCTTGATACATCGGAGTTCTTATCCAGCATTCGAGCCTTTATTTCAGCGCCAGAGACTTTGTTGGGGAATTGTCCCCTAAGTATAGAAAGGATGTTGTACTGTTGATTTGTAATTCCGTAAGACTTGAAGAAGTCTTTTTGCCGATTGAGAAGCCAACTGGAGGTGTACAGAATATTGATTGCTACTTCCTGCTTGAAATTGCGAAAGTGATTTTGCTTTATCTCTTCTTTGATTGTCTTCATGAGAAAAGCAAAAATAAGGAAGTGCACTAAAGATTAAAGAATATGCACCTCCTTATTTTAGCTATAAACGATTATGCTTTGTTAAGCTCCAATTTGCATTCGATTTCTACCTCGTCACTTACTACATATTCGCCTGACTCAAGCTTGTTGCTCCACTTTAGACCATAATCCTGGCGATTAAGAGATCCTGATAACTTAAATCCTGCCTTCATGACTTTACCGGTGTTTACTGTTCCACCGTAGGTCACATCAAATTCCACATCTTTGGTTTCACCTCTCATGGTGAGTTTGCCCTTTAGCTGATAATCGCTACCATTCTTCACAATATTTCCAGCAAACGAAATGGTAGGAAACTTATCGGCACTAAAAAAATCATCGGAACGCAGATGGCCGTCTCTTCGCTCATTGTCGGTATCCACCGAGGCAACTTGAGCAGTGAAGGAAACTTCGGCTCCGCTAAAGTCATCAGACTTAGATACAACCTTTCCTTCGAACTGTTTGAAGTTACCTTCCACCTCCGACACCACCATGTGGGTCACGTTGAATCCAATTTTACTATGTGCTTGGTCGATATTCCAGGTGGATTGACCAAATGCTACCACCCCTGCAAGGAGGAATGCAATCATTATGTTTATCTTTTTCATGTTTGTTGTGTTTGGGTTACAAATATACGCTTTACCGAGATTATATGTTTAAACATGCAATATTTTTATTGCAATTATTGAACAAATCAAAGATTGAGCCAATAGGTCAGTTTAAGCACAAGGGCTCTTGATTTAGGCTTACCAATATTAATGATTTCTCCGTTTTCGAAGGAAGAAGCGAAGTAATTATCTGTGTAAACAATAAATAGGTCAGAAACGGGCTTGAATCGCCATTGTAGCCTGGAATTGATATTAAGGTTGTTGATTTGACTGTTATACTGAAAAAAACTGGTCCAAAAGAGCTTTCTGGTAAATGTGATATCGAATCTGGGGCCCACCAGAATGAGATCCGCATCTTTGTAGGGCTCAGGCAATCTTATGCGATCATAGCTGAAGTCCATAGAAAGTGAGCCGTATGGTTGAATACGAAAGGAAACATTTCCATCCAGGTTGATTCTGCTACCATTAAAGTATCCACCCGAACGTGTGTTGAGCTGGTAGGCGACTTTTCTTCGGGCATCTGAATTGTACCTCGCAATGATCACGTAATTGCCATAGGAAGTTCCGGAAGGTAATTCCGGGCCATCTGTATTCGTTGGATCAAAGTCATCGAAGAGATAAACATATTCCCTTCTCAGCCTCATATTGAAGGAACCGGTATTCGTAAAACGCATACGGTACATGAGGTTAATATCGTAGTCCGTCACGCCATAAAACTCATTGCCAATCACATCGAAATCCAATCCAGGCCCATGACTTTGGATTGGTCCTCTGGTGGGATAGAAATTATACCATGCAGTGGGGGCGAGCCGCAGGTAGTTTACCCGGGGTGCAAATCCCACCTCGGGATTGTAGTTGGCGCCAATGTTTTGCATGGTCGATGAAATCTCCCATTTCAGTGTGCTGTAGACAAGATTGGCACCCATTGCAAAAGTGGAGTCTAACGCATCTTGATCAAATGATCTGTGATAGAAGAATTTACCGTTCCACAGGTTGTCCCTGCTTGCCAAATTGTAATCCAACCCGATCAGGCGGTTATAGTTTTGAGGGCTAAAATTGAACGCCCCTCCAATAGAATCTTGAAAGGCTTGCTTGTTAACAAAGATTGCGCTGATATTTGATCGTGAAAATATTTTTTGCTGGACAGTAGCTACCGTATAATTGGTAGAAGGTAATTGGAGGTCTTCGTCTTTGCCGGCCTGCATATTTAAAAGCCCCACTCGCAGATTGTTATTAATCTTTCCGCTCAGTCTTGCCCCGCCATATATCTTATTTTGAAGGTTTTGCCCTGTGGAGGTATCACGCGCAACGCCTATTCGTCTAGAGAAGAATGGCCTTAAACGACCTTCACCATAATCTGAAAACAGGTCAGCATTCTCTAAGAAGAACTGCCTTCGTTCTGGAAAAAAAATTTCGAAGCGATCGAGATTAGTTACTTGCTGATCGACCTCCACTTGAGAGAAATCGGGATTAATGGTGAGGTCTAAATTCAAAGCGGAGTTGATGGCAATTTTCGCATCTCCACCTATTTCAACAGACCCGTCCTTCGGAGTGCCTTCCTCAAAATTTTGGCTTTGGCCGGCAGCACCGTATGGAATCACCGAAATATTGGAACCGGTCTTTTTCAGCGGTGTATCCCAGATCAATTCACGATTAAAAGCAAGCGAAGCAATGCTGAAATTTCTCGGTATGGGCGACCAGGATGATCGTTCCGCAGTCTGACTGTCTATTCTATAAAAATTTATATTCCACGAGGATAACCCTTCTTTGAAACGCAAAGTCTTAAAGGGTATGGCAAACTCGGCTACCCAGTAGCCCTCGTACTGCACTACTTCTGAAAACCATTTGTTATCCCAATCTAGGCTAAAGGCGTTGTTGCCCCTACCTCTTCCATCATCACCACCATTAGATATCAATCCTTCGCGCTGAACACCAAATGGGTTCACTCCAAAAAGAAACGCATTAGTTTTGTCTTTAAAGGTGTCAAACACTACAGAAATACCATCGTTGGCCTCTCCACGATAATCCCTCCTGAGTGAGGGAGTGACGTAACTCCCCGGGCCACCATCGATATTGAACATTTTGGCAGCGATGTAAATGAAATTATTGTCATAGGCGAGCTGCATTTCAGTTTTTACAATCGACTTACTCGTGTCCGCAGGAAAATACTGCCGAAAATCACCGGATTTTTCAGCCACTTTCCACACCTCATCATCCAAAACTCCATCTACTTTCACCTTTTCCGAGGTTCTGCTGATATGGATTCCCTGGAGTTGCGAGAATGCGGAAAAGCTCATCAGGCTCACCACGAATGCAAAAAATACTAAACGCACAGTTGTCACTTTAGTTTAAACTGCAATGATACGCTTTGCCTTATTTATCAGCTGATTTAATTTGATGAATGGAAATAACCTTTTATCGCGGTGTACCTCCTTTTTAAAGTAATTCAATGGACCAAATAGAAGTTGCTAACAAGGGCATTGTAAGCTGATGTTCTTGTTCCATCGCTGAGCTCAAGAAGAAGTTCTTCGTTGATTTTGCTTGTTGGCTGTGTTGAGAATTCAAGCAGAAGGCGCTCTACCGGCTTGTGTGCACGTGTTTTGACGCTGCAAATTCTGGCGCAATGGAGATTTATTTTTTCCGCGTAAACAGTGAGCGTTTTTCCCTCATTGCTAGGCAGCACGATTGATAAACGTCCTTCAGGTCGAAGGAACCTTGTGCTAATTAGGACGAGCTCTTCATGCGAAAGCGCGTGCGTGTGGCGCGCATTTCTTCTTTGATCAATCGGAGGTTTTATCCCCGCGGAGAAGAAGGGCGGATTACTCACAATCAGGTCAAACTTATCGTCATCCTTTAGATCCTGCAATCGAATATTCATGAGTTGCATTTTTGAAGACCAATCAGAAGCGGCCATGTTTTCAGAAGCTTGAATAAACGAATCAAGGTCTGGTTCAATTCCAACGATAGAAACGCTTGGATTAGATCGCTGCGCCAGCATGAGGGCAATGATACCTGAGCCGGTTCCTACATCAAGTATCCTCTGCGCCTTTCCAATGGATGCCCATGCCCCTAACAAGATCGCATCTGTGCCTACCTTCATACTGCACCGGTCATGGTGCAAATGAAACTGTTTAAAGTAGAACGCTTTGTCTGAGCCACTTTTTCTGTGCATCTTTCAATAATTCAGAAAACAAAATTAGAAAATGGCTTTTAAATCAGATTTGGAAATTGCGCAAGCATCTACGTTGAGACCGGTAGTTGAAATTGCAAAGACTCTCGGTATCGATGCTGACGACCTGGAATTGTATGGAAAATACAAGGCAAAACTTCCACTTCGCCTCTGCAAGAACGAGAACGTGGCCAAAGCAAAGCTGGTACTTGTTACTGCAATGACGCCCACCCCAGCAGGCGAAGGAAAGACCACGACTTCTATAGGATTGTGTGAAGGCTTAAACACGTTGGGAAAGAAGACTACGGTAGTGTTGCGAGAACCCTCCCTGGGACCAGTATTTGGAATGAAGGGTGGAGCAGCAGGCGGAGGATTTTCTCAAGTAATTCCTATGGAGGATATTAATCTTCACTTTACAGGCGACTTTGCCGCGATTGAAAAAGCAAATAATCTTTTAGCTGCGCTAATAGATAACGACATTCAAAAAGGGACAGCGGGCTTAGGCATCGACCCTCGCACCGTGGAGTGGAAGAGGGTAATGGATATGAATGACAGAGCCCTGAGAAACATCATCACTGGGCTAGGTGGAAAAAGCGGAGGGATGATGCGCGAGACCGGTTTCAATATTACTGCAGCCTCCGAAATTATGGCCATCATTTGCCTGGCAAAAGACCTGGAGGATCTGAAGGTAAAAATTGGAAATATTTATATAGGGGATACCTACGATAAGAAAGCGGTGTTTGCCCGCGATCTGAATGCACAAGGCTCCGTGGCATTGCTTTTGAAGGATGCGATCAAGCCAAATTTGGTGCAAACCTTGGAAGGAAATCCTGCGATCATTCATGGAGGACCATTTGCCAATATTGCTCAGGGTGCCAATTCAATTATTGCCACCCGGATGGGAATGAGTTTATCTGAGTACGTGGTTACAGAAGCAGGGTTTGGTTCAGATCTTGGTGCGGAAAAATTTATCGACATTGTCTCTGGTTATGGAGAGTTTTCACCCCATGCCATTGTGTTGGTAGCTACTATTCGCGCATTAAAGTATCATGGCGGTGTAGAGCGTGAGGAGCTGACCAAGCCAAATATGAAAGCGTTGGAGGAAGGTTTTGCTAATCTGGAAAAGCATATTGAGAACACAAAAATTTTCGGAGTGCCGGCAGTTATTTCTCTTAACAAGTTTATTTCTGATACGGATGAAGAGATCAATTGGGTGATGGAAAAGTGCAAAGCACTTGGTGTAAGTATCGCATTGGCAGAGGGATGGGAGAAAGGTGGTGCAGGCATGAAGGACCTATCGGAGAAAGTTGTACATGCGGCCGAATCCTTTGACGGTAAGTGTTGGCCGGTGTATAATTGGAAAGATTCTGTGAAAGAAAAAATCGAGGCAGTTGCGGTGAAGGTATATGGCGCAAAAAGTGTTGAATTTTTACCTAAGGCAAAACAGAATTTGAATAAAATTGAGCGCTTAGGGCTGAACGATAAACCGGTGTGTATTGCTAAAACTCAAAACAGCTTTTCTGACGATGCCAAGAAGAGAGGCAGGCCAAAAGACTTTGTAATTACAGTTCGAGAGATTGAAGTAGCTGCTGGTGCCGGGTTTGTTATTCCTATCACTGGTGATATGCTACGCATGCCCGGGCTTCCAAGCATTCCGGCAGCCATAGGTATGGATATTGATAACGAAGGTAAGATATCTGGCCTGTCATAATTTGATTTACTTATGAGTTCCTCCGTTAAACCAGTTGACATAATTAAAGTATCGGTAGACGGAGGTAAAACTACGCCTGATCTAATGGCCGTAGAAGAGCCGCTGGAAATCAGGATTGGATTCGGGCCCATTGATAGTAGAAGTCAAAAGAATCTCGCAGTTACCATGCGCACCCCTGGTCACGACTACGAGTTGGCCACTGGATTCCTTTTCACAGAAGGTATCATCAATTCATTTGTGGAGATTGAAAGCATTAAGTACTGCGAGGATGTGGGCAGGCAAGAAGAAAAGGAAAATGTGGTAAGGGTTGAACTCAAGCCCTCAGTGCAACTTGATCTTGAAAAACTTCAGCGACACTTTTATACTTCGTCAAGCTGTGGCGTTTGTGGAAAATCCTCTATTGAATCGGTTCATGTGACTTGTGCCCAACTGCAAAGTGACGTTAAGGTTGCTGCTGCGGTGATCAATTCCCTACCCAACAAAATGCGCGCAGCTCAGCAGATTTTTGAACACACGGGAGGACTTCATGCGGTAGGTTTGTTTGACGTAGAAGGAAACCTTCGGCAGAGCAGGGAAGATGTGGGACGGCACAATGCAATGGACAAGGTTATCGGGGCAAGTCTTTTCAAGAAGGAGATTCCGCTATCTAATTCAATTGTGGTGGTCAGCGGCAGAGCCAGTTTCGAGCTTATACAAAAAGCATTAAGGGCCGGTGTAGCCATAATGGTAGCAGTGGGAGCACCATCCAGCTTGGCGGTATCACTCGCAAGAGAATTTGGAATGACATTACTGGGCTTTGCAAAAGCGCAAAGCTTTAATGTCTACAGCCACGCTGAAAGAATTTCATTTGGGAAGCGCAGCGAGGATGTCACTTAGAAACTGATCGTCATTGAGTGGATCGCCTGTAGTCTGGCTCAATTTTACTACAACTAAATTTCTGGAGGGAATGATAAATACATTCTGACCTTCAAAGCCATCTGCCCAATATAGATCAGTGGGTGCACTCGGGTACATTCTATTCGTTGGATCTTCAGGAGAACCCGTGTTTAGCCAAAAATGTGCTCCGTACTCACCTCTGGTTGCTCCTTTCGTTGCAGTCGTACTGTAATCTACCCAACCTTCCGGCAATAAGCGCTCTCCTTGCCACACGCCATCATACAGATACAAGAGTCCAAAGCGGGCCCAATCTCTGGCAGTCGCATAGGCATAGGAAGATCCCACGAAAGTACCGCTGGCATCAGGCTCCATCACTAAACTGAACATGCCAATTTTATGAAATAGCGCTTCATAAGGATATTGATAGTACTCATCTTGATCGGAGCTCTGTCGAATGATTCTGGAGATAATGTTGGAGGTGCCACTTGAGTAGTAAAACAGATCACCTGGCTTATCTTTTAATTTTGCGGCAGCAGCAAAGAATCCCATCTGATAGCTTCTAAAAAGCATGTTTGTAGCTTGACTAGGGCCGCTGTATTTTTCATTCCAGCCGAGGCCAGAGCTCATACGCATTAAATTGTCAAGTGTGATTTCTCTTCTCTCGCCAGCTTTCCATTCAAATATTGCCGCAGGGCTTTCCATGCGAAATCTCCCTTCGTCAACAAACTTGCCTACGATGGCATTGGTCAGGCTTTTGGTCATCGACCATCCCATTTGTCTGGAATTCCTGTCAAATCCTTCCGCGTATTTCTCAGCGATGATTTGACCTTGGTGAACTACCAAGATGGCTCGGGTTCTTCGAGACTCCGGATATTCAAATGCATTTTCTATAATTTGATTAAGCGCGACCGCATCAAGTCCCGAGTCGTTCATTGCTTCGGTTTGATTGCCATACGGCCAAGGAATCGTGTCTTGATCAATCTTGGGATCCTTAGGTTTACTAAAGCGCTGCGCCCTCAATTCTTCTTCGGTGGTTTGGGAAATCAAGGTGCAGCCAAACCCCTCGCGGTAGATTGCCTTCCGTTTGGCCATTCCGTACACTGAGCCGGTAGCCGAAGAGTCGGTCCAATCAATAGAGAAGTCCCCTAGATTAAGTGGAAAAGATGCTAATTCATTGTCTATCACATCTTGAGGCGTTCGCAATCCCACCATCACGCACGAACACAAGTTTTTTGCACCGTACCCGCTCAGTATCGGCAAAGCCTTCTTCAAGTAGCCTACTGCAAGGATTATACCCACCACAAAGCTGAAGGGTAACGCTAGTTTCAGAAAAGATCGAACTGTCATACCACTTACACTAATAAGCCGCCAAGATAAAGTTTTAGCGCTTTGATTTCTCATAGTTTAATTAAATTAGAGGGTATTTGAACCTGATATAATGTCCGAAAATTTATCCAAGCTGGCGGGAAGGAAGGGGCTAGAAAACCCCATGTTTGAAAAGCTGCTCACACTCGCCAAGCAAACGGGTACACCCGATCCGGAAAAAATGAGATCGCTTGCCAAGGAATTTTTGGTGGGAGATGCAGTTGTGCACGGCACGGTAAGTTTTTATGATTTTTTAAAGCAAGAAAATGAAGGCAAGAAGGTGTATGTGTGCAATGGAAGTGCTTGCCTTGTTGCAGGAACGCAGGATGACCTGAAGAAAAAACTCGGTACACACTTTAAGCCTGAAGAAATTGGCCACATGTGCTGCCTGGGAAGATGCCATGAAAACAGTGCTTACCACGTGAATGGCAAAAACTACTCAGGTGAGGCAGGACGTGATATTGACAGTGTGCTCGCTAGTGCAGGTGTGAATAAGGATAACTATGCTGTAGGATCGAATTTAAAGCAGCCCATTCTAACAGCGCCATATCCTGATCAAGATTCCTTTTTCGACTTTATCAAAAAAAGTATTTCCAAAGATAGAAAGTCACTTCTTTCAGAAATAGAGAAATCGAATGTGCGAGGAAGAGGCGGTGCGGGATTTCCTATGGGTCTGAAACTTGAATCTTGCATGAATGTGCCGGGAGATCAGAAGTTTGTGGTGTGCAATGCCGATGAAGGAGACCCAGGTGCCTATTCAGATCGGTATCTTCTGGAGAAGCAACCGCATCTGCTGCTATTTGGAATGCTGATTGCGGGATACATTATCGGCAGCAACAGAGGTGTGATTTATATAAGGGGAGAATACCCGGAGTCCATCGAAGCCATTCGGGAGGAAATCATTAAGTGGGAGTCGGCAGGACTTTTGGGTGAGAATATTAACAACAGTGGCTTTGATTTTAGATTTAAAATCATCGAGGGTGCTGGTGCGTATATTTGCGGTGAGGAGACAGCTTTACTTTCCTCAATAGAGGGGCAACGACCTGAAGTGAGAGTTCGGCCTCCATACCCGACACAAGAGGGTTTGTTTAATCTGCCTACTGTAGTTAACAATGTCGAAACCTCTGCCAGTGTGTATTTCATATTGAAAGAGGGTGGTGAAAAGTATGCTTCGCTGGGCACAGCAAAGTCTACAGGATCTAAGTTGGTGTGTCTCGACAGTTTTTTTAAGAAGCCCGGCCTTTATGAAATTGAGATGGGCACACCCCTGAGCGAGGTGGTCAATAAATTTGGTGGTGGGTTTAAGAAACCGGTTAAAGCAATTCACGTAGGCGGACCTTTAGGTGGAATCGTTCCAACACATAAAATAGAATCTTTAAATCTCGATTTTGAATCCTTCTCATCTAATGGATTCTTGCTAGGTCATGCGGGAGTCGTAAGTATTCCTGAGGATTTTCCCATGATAGAATATCTGGAGCACCTGTTTGAATTTACTGCTGATGAATCGTGCGGAAAGTGTTTCCCCTGCAGCATTGGTTCCGTACGTGGGAAAGAGCTAATGCAAAAAGCACAAAAGGGCGATTTTAAGATAGACAGAGTGCTGCTGGATGATTTACTCGAAACACTCGAAATTGGATCATTGTGTGCCCTTGGCGGTGGATTGCCCCTTGGCATCAAGAACGCATTACAGTACTTTGATAAAGAACTAAGAAGCTATTTTGTTAACTTTGATAAGCACCAGAACTGAGAAACTATGGAAGCGGAGAAAGAAATTGCGTATATCAACGATCAACCTTACGAGTTTGAGAAAGGTGAAATGATTTTGGCTTTTGTGCGCAGAGTAGAGGAGCAGCTAAATATCCCCACGTTGTGCGATGCTCCTAATCTTAAGCCGTTTGGTTCCTGTCGGGTTTGTAGCGTAGATGTAGCGCTGGAAAAAGGAGGAAAAGCCAAAGCAGTTGCCTCATGCCATACTCCGGTGATGCCAAACTCCTTTATCTATACGGACAATGAGCGCATTACCAGATTGAGAAAGAACATTTTGGAACTGGTGCTGACCGACTACCCCTTAGATAGGCTATACGAAAACAAAGCAGGTAAGAACGAGTTGCAGAATGTGGCAAACCAGATCGGTATTACCCCGGATGACATTCGCTATCCATTGGGAAAGACGCACGTAGATCGAAAGCCTGACACTTCGCATGCTTATATGCGTGCCGACCTTTCAACCTGTATCAATTGCTTTAGATGTGTGAGGGCGTGCGATGAGGTGCAGGGAGAGATGGTACTCACCATGCAGGGGCGTGGCTTTGAAAGCCAGATTGTGATGGGAATGAATGACGGTTTTAAGGAGTCTGATTGTGTAAGTTGTGGTGCTTGTGCGCAGGCCTGCCCGACATCAGCGATCACTGATATTTTTACTTCAAAACAAACTGTGCCGGATGAAGTAACCCGTACTGTCTGTACCTATTGCGGTGTAGGTTGCAACCTGGATGTGGCTACGGTAGACGGTGAAATCAAATCCATTCTAGCTCCTTATGATGCGGAAGTAAATCAAGGGCATACGTGTTTGAAAGGTCGATATGCTTTCAAATTTTATGATCACCCAGATCGGTTGAGGTCGCCACTCATTAAGCGCAACTGTGAGTTTGAAGAGGTAAGTTGGGATGAGGCCTACGATTTCATTGTGGAAAAGTTTACCGACATAAAGACACAAAATGGGCCTGACGCCATTGCTGGTATATCATGTGCCAGGGCCACCAATGAGGAAAATTACCTCATGCAAAAGTTTATTCGTGCAGTGATCGGCACCAATAATATTGACGGTTGCGCGCGTGTTTGTCACTCGCCCACCGCGCTTGGTATGCAGCGGACTTTCGGAACAGGTGCGGCAACAAACTCTATCAAAGACTTACAGTTCACTGATTGTATACTAGTGATTGGTGCTAATCCCACGGACGCTCATCCGGTGACTGGTGCTAAAATTAAGCAACGGGCGATGAAGGGTGTGACCACAATCGTAATTGACCCAAGGAAAATCGAACTGACAAAGTATGCACACTATCATTTGCAGCTGAGACCCGGCACCAATGTGGCGCTACTCAACATGATGATGCATTACATTGTGAAAGAGGGATTGGTAGATACAGATTTTATTGAGCGAAGAACGGAGGGTTATGAAGCATTCAGTGAAAGCATTCTTAAGCTCAACATGGATGAGCTTGAAGGTATCACCGGAGTTGACAAAAATCTTGTTAGAGAAGCAGCCATAGCGTATGCATCAGCAAAAAATGCAATGTCATTTCATGGGCTTGGTGTTACTGAACATTTTCAAGGGACATTCACTGTCACACTCATTGCTGATTTGGCAATGATCACCGGCAATATTGGTCGACCGGGTGTGGGAGTAAATCCATTGCGGGGACAAAACAATGTGCAAGGTCTTGCCGATATGGGCGCTCAACCCCATCAGGGTGCTGGGTACCTGGCGGTGGATGATCCTAAATATCACAACCTATATCAAGACTTTTATGGGGTAGACTTGCCGCTTCATATCGGATATAAAATCCCTGAGATGTTTGATGCGGCCATTGATGGAAAATTGAAGGGCCTTTGGATCATAGGGGAGGATGTAGTGCAGACGGACCCGAATACCAATCATGTGAAGAAAGCGCTTTCCAACCTGGACATATTCATCGTGAATGAGCTGTTCATGACGGAGACGGCAAAGATGGCTACGGTGGTTTTGCCAGCAGCCTCCTTCCTGGAGAAGAGTGGAACGTTCACCAATGGAGAAAGACGGATTCAGAGAGTGAATCAGGTGGTCGAACCAATAGAAGGAACTCGCGTGGATGGGCAGATCATTGTTGATGTAATGAATAGAATGGGTTACAAGCAACCCGACTACCACCCGAGAACAGCCCTGGAAGAGATTTCGAAGATCGTGCCCTTTTTTAAAGGCGTGAAATGGGATGAGCTCGGAATAAATGGAAAACAATGGCCCGTACTTGAAGACGGAAAGGGTACTGAAATAATGCATAAGGATTCATTCAAGATCGGCAAGGGGCAGATTCAATATCATGACTTTAAAGAATCATCGGAAATAGTAGATAATGGTAAAACGTTTCCGTTCATACTCACTACCAATAGGGAATTGGAGCACTATAACTGCGGTGCCATGACCAGAAGAACGCCAAATGTTGATATTCTTACAGAAGATGTGCTTCTGATCAATAAGAAGGATGCAGAGGAAAAGGGTATTAACGATGGTGAATTAGTATGTGTCAGTTCCGCAAGAGGAAAGGTTGATCTTAAGGCGCGCGTGACGGAGGAAGTTAAACCTGGTGTTCTAAGTACAACTTTTCACTTTCCTGAAGTGCTTGTCAATGTGTTGACTTCTGGTGTTTCCGATTCCGAGGCCATGTGTCCGGAATATAAAGTGGTAGCAGTGGATGTTAGGAAAGCACGGAAGACCAACTTGCGAAAAGCCGGGGAATTGGTTGAAGCACATGTGAAGGCTTAGCTAAGCCGCTATCGGCTGATTATATACCTGATCTTGCCAGTGCTCCAGCTTGGGGTTCATCATACTAAACCACAAGGGTGGCACTAGTGCAATCAATATCATGGTAGGATATCCAAAGGGTAGCTGAGGACTCTGGTCGTAGTGATTCAATACTTGATACCTCTTAATCGCATTGGCATGGTGGTCAGAATGCCGTTGTAATTGAAACAAGAAAAAGTTGCTCATCGCATGGCTGGAGTTCCAGGAATGTAAAGGATTTACTCGTTCATAACTTCCATCATCTTTTTGCTTCCTTACGATGCCATAGTGCTCCACATAGTTTACCAACTCCAATAGGGTGAAGGCAAAAAAACTTTGAGCAAAGAAGAAGACTGGAATCGACCAAATAACCTGGCCTGTAGGATAGCTAAATATGAGAGTCAGCAGGGCGCACAGCGCTACAGGCAAGATCGCAAACCAAATCATTTGATTTTGTAAACCAAAAGGTGAGGCTCCCTTCCGTCTAAGACTTTCAATTTCAAGTTTCCAGGCGTGGGCATAACCGACAAATACACTTCTAACCCAAAATTTATAAAAAGACTCATTCTTTCGAGATGTAGCAGGATCTTCGGGAGTGGCTACCTGCACGTGATGCCCACGATTGTGTTCAATGTAGAAGTGCATGTAGCACACAGTCATGAGCAGTAGTTTGGAATAGATCCGCTCGATGGCTGTTTTTTTATGTCCTAGTTCGTGTGCTACGGTAATTCCAATTCCCCCAGTGACGAGTGAAAAACTTAACACAAATCCTAACCACTCAAACCAGGTGGTCAGCCCGCCTTGCGCGACCACATAAACGCCCCAGATTAGCATTCCGATCTGAACGTAAGTCCAGACATAGGTTATGAATCGATAGTAGAACTCCTCTCCAACTTTTTTTACATCTTTTGGTTCCACATTAGTGGTGTCTACTCCGATCCAATGATCAAATAGCGGAAGCACAAAAAATGCAAATCCCACGGCCAAAAAATTCCACCCACCGCCAAGGTAGTATCCAAGCACTGCCAGCGCTGGAACCTCAAATGCATAAAAGAATCTTAACTTTTTCAATTTTATGGAATACTGGACTATCTGAGACTACTAATTTAATGGTTTTTCATGATATGCCGATAGATTCTACGGTGCTACAACAAATTCTCCATCTATTAGTTTGTGAAGTCTAGAGTTACATGGGTTCGAATGAGTTTGTGAGAATTAACCTTACCTTTGTATCGTATTTTAGAGTTTGGATGGTATGCCTCCCTCCGCTGCACGACCGCAGCATTGAGTAAAGTAAGGTGTTTCGTCTAGCCTTACATTTTAAGTTAAAAACGTATGAAATCATTTGATGCCCTGGGACTTTCCCAGGAGATAGTAAAGACTATCACAGAGATGGGCTTTGAAACGCCTACACCTATTCAGGAGCAGGCAATACCCATCTTGCTAAAGGGTGATACCGACCTAGTGGGCTTGGCACAAACAGGAACAGGAAAGACTGCTGCTTTCGGTCTGCCGCTAATAGAGTTGGTCGATGCATCGAGCAAGCAGACCCAAGCCCTGATTGTGGCTCCTACCAGAGAGTTGAGTGTGCAGATCACGAGTGACCTCGAAAATTTCAGTAAGTCGGTGAAGTCGTTGAATGTGGTAACGGTTTATGGTGGAGCCAGTATATCGGAGCAGATTAGAAAAGTGAAAAGAGGAGCCAATATCATAGTAGCCACTCCCGGTCGACTCATAGATTTGCTTTCAAGGAAGGTGGTTGACCTGACGGCCATAGAATATGTGGTGTTAGACGAGGCAGATGAAATGCTCAACATGGGCTTCAAAGAAGATATTGATGAAATTCTTTCGACCACTCCCAAGGGGAAGAAGGTTTGGCTATTTTCTGCGACCATGCCCAAAGAGGTTCGTGCGATCGCCAAGAATTACATGAATGATCCTGTGGAGTTGACCATGGATGTCCAGAAGGTGGGTAATGAGAATATTGACCACCAATACAGTGTAGTAACAGAGAGAGATAAATACCTGGCCCTTAAACGACATGTGGACTATAATCCCGGAATCTTTGGTGTCATCTTTTGCCGCACCAAAATGGATACCCAAAAGATTGCAGAAAACTTAATAAAGGATGGTTACAATGCGGATGCACTTCATGGAGACTTATCGCAGCAGCAGCGTGACAGGGTGATGCGAAGCTTCAAGAACAAAGCGTTGCAACTTTTGGTTGCTACCGATGTGGCTGCTCGCGGTATTGATGTGAGTAACATTTCGCATGTGATTCATATGAATATGCCTGATGAAATGGAATTCTACACGCATAGAAGTGGAAGGACAGCGCGTGCAGGAAAGAAGGGAATTTCCTTAGCCATTGTATCTAAGAGAGAGATTTCAAGAATACAACAGGTGGAGCGGGCGATAAAGAGACGATTTACAAAGGTAGCCGTGCCCACCGGAAATGAGGTTTGTCAGAAAAAATTACTTGACCTCACACACCGCGTACGCGAAGTGGAAGTCAATGAGACAGAGATGGATTACTTCTTGCCTGAAGTGTTTCATGAGCTACAAAACCTAAGTAAAGAGGATATTATCAAACGATTTGCAGCTATCGAATTCAACAGATTTCTGGCTTACTACCGTGATGCACCCGACCTTAATCAGAGTGCACAGGATCGTTTCGCTGGCGAAGGTTCACACACATCAGGTGGTGGAGATAGAATCTTTATCAATGTAGGCAAGATGGATGGCTTGGATAAAGGAAGCCTGTTAGGACTTATTTGTGATTTTGGGGAAGTAGACAAAGCAAAAATTGGAAAGATAGACCTCAAGGGAGCTTATTCCTTTTTTGAAGTAGAGAAAGATGTGGCGGACAAGGTGATGAAAGGATTTGAGGACGTAGAAGTGAGAGGTAGGGCAGTGAGACTGGAAATAAGCGGAGCGAAGAAAAATAAGTACTCCGATAAGAAAAAGGAACGGTTTTACGGAGACAAGAATAAAGGCAAAGCGAGAAGAAAGTCTTATTGAGCAGCTATTTGAAATAAAGCTTTCTTTTCTCCGCCATGGCCCTTTTCAATATCATCCAGCCATTTCATATTTTCTTCTATGAACTTGTTGTATTTGGTAGCAATAATATCGTATTGCAAGCGATAGTATGAAACCCGCTGATCTGATTTGATCACTCTTTTGATGAGCCTGGTAGTTTCGTCACGATTCATGAAGTCAGCATTGCCTTTTGGTAAACTGATCACCTCCGTGATGAGCGAATTAGACGCAAAGTCATATTCATCAATCACGTGGCTATTAGCCAATGACTTTTGCGTGAAGCGAATTCTGTTAAGTTGCTCAAGCCGCTGTCCTAAATCTAAAATTTCCTGCTTATTGAATGAAGGGTCGTTCAGCATCAGTTGTAGCAATTCATGAAGCGCTTCCAGTTTGTGATTTTCATCTCGAGCCATCACGTTCCATGCATGCAGCAGACTGTCTTGCAAGAGTAAGTACGATTCCGTAAGCGAGTCTGTCTTGGTGAAACGCGTTCTATCCCCATGATCGCTCTTTTGGGAGCATGAAAACAATGCCGTGCAGGTCGCGATTACAATGTATAGTGTATGTCTAATCATTCTGCTGGGTCCCATAAACAACGAAGCAACTTAAAAATAGTTAGCCATTTTACACCGTAATGAAGTGACTTTAGACAGGCTTAAATTGCTCGAATGCCTCCTTGCAGTCATGACAATAATAAATTGCACGACATAATGTTGGTCCAAATGGGTTCTTCAACTCGGTATTGTCTCTTTCGCAACGTGGGCAGATGGCACTTTCCAGTATCTCCAAATCGGTGAATATCTTACTATCTGGAGGAGGTGCAAGCCCAAATTTTTTTAGAGCTGCCTTTCCTTTTTCCGAGATCAGGTCAGAGGACCAGGGGGTCTTGAATGAAATCTCCACTTCTGCTTCGATTCCCTGCTTTTTTAAGACATCAATCACATCATTCTTCATGTAGTCCATGGCAGGGCAACCCACAAATGTTGGTGTCATCTCCACTTTTACTTTCTGATCATTGACTTCAACCTTCCTTATGACACCCAGATCTATTAGAGAGAGTACCGGTATCTCAGGGTCCTTTACCTCCTCCAATAGCGCTAATATGTCATGTTCATTTAGTGAAGCCAAAGTTTTCTTATTTGAAATTATGGATAGGTAACATTGAATGAGGAAGGGATTATTTGATTCAAATGATGTTTCAAGTGCTTTACGTAATCTACTGCAAGCCACTCTAGTGTGCGGAGTTGAGGCTCGCCTTTGCTGGTATCACAGGACTTGTTGTAATTCTCTAAAGGCATCGAACGCAGCACGTTGGCAATCTGCAAATTGACCAGTCGCCAGAGCGCTATAACATCTTTGCGCTCTATTTCTTGATATCGATTTGCGCTCACCCAAAAATCTTGATCATAAACAATCTTACCGGGAGAGGAGTCATATTGCACGCAAACAAATCGTCTAAGGTTGGTTTGACCGGAATCGATTAAATGCCCGACTACCTCTTTTTTACTCCACTTTTTCGGATTTGCTTTCTGTTCAAAGTCACTGTCTGAGAGTTCGCCTATTTTCTTTGCGAATTCTTTAATGATCTTATCTAATTCATTTGCTACTTCGTTCATCACCACTCTGCTGTTGGATCGATCTTAAATACTTCACTCATCTCGTCAAGGAGGGGCTGCAGGTATTCGGTATGTTTGCCCACACGCCCGCCATTCATGGCAGTTAGGGTATCCCATGCGGGCAGCCGTAGTTTAGTCTGACTTATGACCTCCTCAACTTTCTTCATCCACTGGCTTTTCAGTGCTTCCTCGCCAACAAAAATACCGTCTTTAATTATGTCATGCTCCAGTGGAGAGGGCTCGAAGATGCCCAAAGCATAAGGAAGCGCGTAATCCAAAGACTTTTGCAAACGATGTATACTTTCAGTGGTGGCGGATCCCAGCTGTTTAACCCAGGTATTGGCATGCATTGTATGATATCGCAATTCACCACGAATTTTGGTGGCCACTTGAGCCAAAGGCTCGAATGAGGATTGGCGCAGAGACTCAAACCGCAATGCCTCAGCAGTGTCGTATAAGAAATGGCGAATCAAACTGAAATCATATTCTCCATTGGGTAATTCCACCAGAGTGCAATTATGAAATTGGCTGGCATGCCTTGTGAAGGCCACCGTATCCGGATCCTGTTCACCAAGTTCCTCCAAAAATGTATAAAGGGCCAAACTGTGTCCAATCTTATCTTGCGCCATGGATGAGAACGCGATGTCCTCTTCGAGGATAGGGCCAAAGCCCGTCCACTCTGAATTGCGATGGCCCAGAATAAGTTGGTCATCGGCCATCTTGTAAAGCAATTCTTTTAAAGCCTCGGTGTTCATATTTATGGATTCATTTTTTCTAGAAAAGACTTTAGCTTGTCACCACCCTTATAGGCAGAAGCATCTCTAAACTTTTTGTCGGGCAGCGTAAGCCATAGCTCTTTTTCTTCTTCACTTGTAAATCTTATTTCCGATGCACGAATTACCCAGACATTAAAAACTTGCTTTTCCCCTCTCAGGCTTTGGGAAGCCAACCACATGGCTTCATCTGGACTTCCTGCGTCAACATTCCCAACCTGAATATGCTGCTTACCTCTCTTCAAAAGGTGATAGACTTCATAGCTTTCTTTTTTTCCGTCTGACTGTGCCTCTACAATTTGATCATACGCATTTTCGTTTCCTTCCGTCATAGCAGAAACGTGCACGTGGCGCGTATCAGTGACATAAATGGATACACAGGTAAATCTTCGTGTAAATGCCTCCTTTGCTAAGAGATAGGCCATTTCAAGGTTTGGCGCATGGACAATACCCTCATGCTGAAATGGTTTCCCTTCGCGCGCCTGAACAAATACCTCAAAAGTGCCAAACTGATCCAGAGGCGCTTTGGGCAGCGCATTTTGTAGTTGATCTTTTGGGAGTCGGTTTACGCGTGGATCTAATGATGCCATAGATTAAATGTAGAATAGTCATTCCCTTAAAGGAATGATAATTGTCAGTTTAAGATTAGGCGAGGGGTGTGACGTATTCCGACTTTGGTGCTTTAAGTGCTTCACGCACCCACTTTCCTCTCTCCTCAGCTATTCTTCTCACCTCCAGCCTTTCTTTGTTGCAAGGTCCGTTACCATTGATTACTCTTTTGAATTCCTCCCAATCAGGCTCGGTATAATCCCATCTTCCGGTTTCTGGGTTCTTTCTTAATTTCTCATCGGGAATCACAAACCCTAGTTCCTGGATTTTTGGCACGTACATATCCAGGAATTGGTTTCTCATGTCGTCATTGCTACCCATCTTCACTTTCCATTTCATCAGTGTTTCGGTATGCACCGAAATTTTGTCAGAAGGACCGAAGAAGTGCATCATAGGTGGCCACCATCTGTTCAGCGCCTCTTGAAACATGTCTCTTTGCTTCTGCGTACCGGAGGCAAGATAAATCACACAGTGATGTCCATATTTTAAATGGAAGGACTCCTCTGCGCAGATGCGATCAAGTGCGCGACAGTATGGACCATAACTTCCCTTGGCATTGGCCAATTGGTTGACAATTGCCCCTGCGTCTACCAGCCACGAAATGAAACAGCAATCTGCCCAGGTGAAGGTGGGGTAGTTGAAGATATTTGAATACTTAGATTTTCCGTTGATAAGGTCATCAATCATTTCCTCCCGCGACTTTCCCAAGGTCTCCGCAGCGCTATATAATAATTGGCCATGGCCCACTTCGTCCTGTACTTTGGCAATCAGCGACATTTTGCGTTTAAAACCAGGCGCCCGAGTGATCCAGGTACCTTCAGGCAACGCACCAATGATTTCACTGTGTGCATGTTGCTCAATCATCCTGATCAACTGCTTGCGATACAATGCCGGCATCCAATCAGAAGGTTCGATTTTTTCCCCTCTTTCGATCTTAGCTTCAAACGCGGCAAGCTTGATAGGATCTTCATTGGCAACCGCATCAGACTTGATGCCTTCAAATGTATTTCCACCTCCGTACATCGCAATTTTATGATTTAATGGATAACTGTAGCCAAAACTAACTACTGTTAGGCATAATTTATAAGTAGAACAGAATTATTATGCCTTTTGTTTCTTCAGGCCGTTGATGAGCATTTCGGCCAATTGCTGTCCAATATTAGCCGAGTCAATTTTATCATCTGGATTGTACCAAAGTGGCATCCAATTAAGTGAAGAGAAGAGGGTCATCACCGACAATTTGGTGTCAATGTTGTCCTTAAACTCGTTCGATTTTACGCCACTTTCAATGATGGCTTTAAAACGATTGATGTAATTGATCCTCAACAATAAAAATTCACGCAGGGACGGTTGGCTCAGGTGCCGATGTTCGTTCATAAATACGGCTGATGCGGTGAGGTCTTCGGCCATCACTTTGATGTGACCAATAATTCCCAGCCTCAACTTCTCGCTCGCGGAGACCTCTAGTTTTTCCACCTCGTCAAGTGACTTTCTGAATTCTGCAGCCATGTCGAAACACAGACTATGCAAAATTTCTTCCTTGGACTTGATATGGGAGTATAAACTGGCAGCTTCAATACCGAGCTTTTGCGCCAAATCTCGCATCGATGATGCGGCATATCCCTTCTCCCGAAACAGTTCTGCGGCCCTACGGATCACCTGTTCTTTACGCGATAAATTCATCACCGTTTCCATGTTAGTCTTATAGCCTAAGATAATTAATTAAATTTGATTAAAGTTAATAGCGAATGAATTTCAGCTCCATCAAGGAATACTTCTACAAACTGTACAACGTTTGTTACCTCATTACGCTTTTTCCTTTAGGCATTTTTATCTATCTCTATTTACAAATGCAAGTAGGAAAATTAAACTCGCTCGTTCAAGAGTTGGACAAGATATTGATGTTTCAGATTGGGTTGGTGGTCATAGCGTTGGTTGCCCTAACGACTGTTCACTTGGTGATCAGTAGAAAAATCAAAAAGATCAGAACGGTGCCGAGCTTGGGTGATCGGTTGGAATACTATTACTACTTCTCCATCCAGCGAATGATGGGTATTGCAGTGGCCAGCTCGTTCATGGCATTGGGCCTCTGGCTTACCAACAGCGACTTGTTCAGTATTTTATACTTAGTAATTCTGATTTGGTTATCCTTGCAGTGGCCATCACCGAAGATGGCCTGCAAGGATTTGGCTTTAAGAGGCGATGAGCGGGAGATGGTACTCTACAAGAGAGACACGCTCGGTTAAAAGGTAACCCCAAAACTAAAGGCATTGACATTAGGTCCACGACCTTCTGAGAAGAGTTCGTTCATGTCGTAGTTTAGAAACAGATCAAAATCTCTAAAGCCAACCTGAAATCTCGCTCCGTAACGAATGTTCTCAATGAAAAAACCGTCATGATTCTTCTCCTTTTCTTTATCTCCATTCACCTCGTAGACTTGCTTGGTATAGCTATCAATTCTATATCCAATGTATGGCCCTAAACCTATTCTAAAGGAGTCTGAGTTGTAGTTATCAAACAACATGGGCTTTCTCCTGTTGTTGCCAAAATCAAGTACTGGTACAAACGAGGCATTGATGTAGGTAACGGTGAGCTTACTTTTTGTAAAGTCAAGGTCTCTCGGATCTTGTGAAAAGACAACCATATCCGGATCTTTTGTGATAAGAGTCTTTGGATCTTGAAACTTGAAGTTATACCAACTTATACCACCACCCCATTCTAAAAAGAATTTTTTGGATACTTGCGTGCGAAAGGTGGAGTTGATACCCACATACCACGAACCCCAGGGTTTTACGGTGTATTGATCGTTGTTACTATCAGGAAACTTTCCTTCACTCAGGAGATTATTCATTCCCAGGTCAAAGTTAAGCGAGTTGTGCGTTCTTCGTCTTCCGCGATCTCGCTCTCTTTCATGACGGCTGGAGTATCTTTCCCAGTGATCATCGTTGCTGTCCTCGTCATCCTGATACTCCTCTGGCCAATCATATGACTCATCGCTTTCCTCCTGGTCCACTGTGGTCTCAGTGTCAGCTTTAAGATACTCGCTCGATGGCGTCTTCAACATAGTGGTATCATCCGCTTCCAACTTCCGGATCATGTCTTGCATCAAGGCCTGAAAATCATAATACTTTAATGTCTCCAAATCCGCCTTGTCGATCGCGAAGATGACCTTGCTTGAGGCACCAACTCTAATTACAACAGAATCAGCCGCACTTTTTCCTGCCTCTTGACCAAAAAGGTCTGAGCAAACTAATCCTAAAATTCCCAACAACACTACTACTCTCTTTCTCATAAATTTTTACTTATTGTTTCTTTCTTCTTTTTCTTTGATAAAATTGAATGCAAATAATTCATTCTTGGCTTGACGTAAACTGCTTAAACTACTTTCGCCACTTCTGACCTCTCCTGCTATCTCTAGCACCTTTTTTATTCCTGTTTTTCTTGTCGCGATATCCAATACCTCTGCTTTTTCTGAGGAAGGAGTTTCGATTGATGCGAGGGTGTATTCTATTACAACAGGTTTTGGCGTATCTGTTTTTAGTTTTACTTCCTCGGGCAGTGTTTCAGGAGTTGCTATTTCCATCGCAATAAGATTTTCAGTCGGGGGTAGTGATTCTGAGGTAGTCACGCTTTCGTTTATTCTCATTGCTGAGGACTTGCTCTCTTTCTCCTTTTCTTGTTCGTTAATTACTTCATTGCGATCTTCTGCGCTGGCAACCGCAACTTGATTTGTCCTGTTGCGATCGAAATCATTCTGTCTTTCATCCATTGCCTCTTCTTTTACTTCAGGGGTTGCTTCTATCTGATTATCGCTCAATTCCTGCCCGCTACCATTGCTATCTTGCGAGGCATACCAAATAGAAACACTAAGCCCGCCAACTAATAGGGCTGCAGCAATTCTTAGCCAAATGGCTTTATTATTTTTTTTTGCTAGCCCCGCCTCAATTTTTGACCAGCTGGCATTGCTGGGAGAGCTGCTATGCTCCAAGAGCTTTCCTTTAAAAAAGTTGTCGATCTTATTCATACCCATTTGACTTTTTTACAATTTTTTCTTTCTCGATCTCAATCAAACTCTTTTGCAATTGATTGCGCGCTCTGCTCAGTTGTGACTTCGAGGTGTTCTCAGAAATTCCAAGCTGCTCAGCAATTTCCTTGTGCGAGTATCCATCAATGGCATAGAGGTTAAAAACCATCCGATATCCTGTCGGCAGTTGTGCAACCAGCGTAAGCAAATCTTCAGCTTCCAAATGATTGTCCAGGCTGGCCAAGTTTGGTTCGCGATCCACAGCTTCTATTTCAGTTTCCAGATACATATTTTTATTTCTTCGCAGGTAGGTAAGGGATTCATTCACCACAATCCTTCTCATCCAGCCCTCAAAACTTCCTTCCCCTTTGTACTGATCAATTCTTTGAAACAACTTCGTAAATGCCATCACCAACACATCTTCAGCTTCCATTTTTGATGGCACATACCGACAACAGAGCGCGTACATTTTAGCGGAATAGTGCTCGTACAGGGACTTCTGGGCACGTGAATCTTGCCTTTTGCATCCTTCAATCCACTCTGTTTCTTTCGCGCGGTAAATGTGAAATCTCATTTAGAATGTTTCAGTAGCAAGATGCACCTGCCCATCGATAGGTTGCACGCTACCTGGTCTTTTTTAAATCGCGGGCCAAACCTGCGATGTAGTGGACTAATTTAGTGAAAAGGCTGATAGCCTATCGTAATGGTTGTCCAGGCATAGGTCTTTTCTGCAACGATGGCAGGGCTCAGGTTGCCGTTGCTATCGATGAGATTGCCATAGAAACGGTTTTTATATCTAGCAAATATCGAGTATGACCCTGGTTTTAATTTCACTTTAAAGGAGCCATTCCAATCAGAGAAAATTCGTTCCACAGGCTGACCATAGATTTTTGTTATTGCATCATCTTCCATGTCCACTTCCGCAGAAGAGATCATAGGATATACGAATAACTCCAGGGGTACACCTTGATACGGTGCAGGAGTGGAGCCATCACCTTTGGATATCAAATATACCTGACCTTTAATTCCCGACCGCTGTGCACATGCAGGAGCTGCCAGCAGATGCGACAAGAGAAGGAAGGCCAAGAGGAGTTTCATTATATGCCTCTAAAAAGTTCAAAAGTTTCAAGATACTCGGGCACGATGGGTTGCCAACCAAGTTTACTTTGTATCTGGTTAGAAAATGACTCGGCTACCTCAGGCTCCCCGTGGGTAATGAAAAGCATCTTAGGAGATTTGGAAAAGTTGTCAAGCCATTCCATGAGTTCCGGCAGATCGGCATGTGCTGAGAGTCCTTGTATTTCCTTCACTGCACACTTAATGGGAACTTCTATACCAAATATTCTTACCGACTCGTCACCATCTAAAATATGCCTTCCCCTGGTTCCCTCGGCCTGAAATCCTACGAATAGCACGGTATCATCTTTGTTAGGCAAGCGATGGTATAAGTGGTGCAGTATCCGGCCACCGGTACACATACCACTTGCTGATATGATAATGCTCGGGTATTTGATGTCATTAAGGACACGGGAACTCTCCGGTGTATTGCAAAATTTTATAGTAGAAGAGTCAAAGATGCTAATTAATTCGTGTGCTCTCTTTTCTACTTTCAATTTGTGAATTGCGCTATGTCGCTCATATAGCGATGTCACGCTTATTGCCATGGGGCTGTCGATGTAGACAGGAACAGTTTCTATTTTTTTTTCTGACATCAAATGATTGATGTAAAAAATTAAGTTTTGAGTTCGCCCCACGGCAAAGGCGGGAATGATTACGCTCCCACCTTTCTCGTGTGCTTCATTTAAGGCGGCAGCCAAGTCAGATTCTACATCGGCCATCGGACTTACTCTATCGCCATATGTCGATTCGATGAAAATTACATCGGCTTCAACGAACTTCTGAGGTGGATACATCAGCGGATCGTGATTGCGACCCAGATCTCCTGAGAATAGAATAGTTTTGGTTTGTTTTTCTCCCTGAATGACTATTTCAATGCTTGAAGCTCCTAGAATGTGACCGGCATTGTAGAATTTTACTTCAATCGCCTCATTAAGTTGAATGCTTTGCTGATAGGGGTGGGACTCTAAGTAGTGAAATACTTCGATAGCATCCTCCTCAGTGAATAGAGGCTTCGGCTTGCTATGTTTTGAATAGCCATGTTTGAAAGCAAATGCGGCTTCTTCTTCTTGAAGCTTTCCCGCATCCTTTAGCAGTATCTGCAGGAGATCTTCGGTGGCATGCGTGCAAATGATCTTTTTGTTAAAGCCATCTTTGACCAGCCTTGGAAGGTACCCCGAATGATCAATGTGTGCGTGAGTGAGAAGCACTACGTCAATTTCTTCCGGCTTTGTGGGCAGGGCATCCCAATTTCTTAGTCTCAATTCTTTTTTGCCCTGAAAAAGACCGCAGTCAACCAGGATCTTAAAATCATCGATCTCCAAGAGATATTTGGACCCGGTGACGGTCTTGGATCCACCTAAAAACTTAACTCTTACGTTCATGCCCTTTGTTTGCGTGAATTCCAGAATTCCAAAGGACAATAAACTTTAAGAAATATGAAAGTGCGTAGCGTCCTTACACTTTAATTATTGCGAATTACTTCCGGATCTCCTCTGTGCGACACGCTGCTTGCGAAACTTTCCTCAATTTCCAGTGTTTCAGTTGCGTTAATTTTTGCACTTGATGCCCCGGAAGCATCTACTATGGCATGTCTTACTTCAAATTGGTACGCGTTAAGCACACTGGCGCCAGTAAGTGTGACGTCCATCGTTCTACCTTCTCCATCTAAGTCAAAATGTGAAAGCCCGGTAAGCGAAAGGTTAAGGTTCTTCACATCGAGCCTACCATCTGCGGAAATGGCACCTAATAATTTCACTTCCAAATTGTTCTCATCAAATCCTCGCACACGCAATTTTCCTGCACCTTTCACATTGAGTTCGCGCAAGTGTGGCATGGTGATGTTGATCGTAATTTGATCATCCTCAAATTCACTATTTTCCCAGAAGGAGATACGACCGTTATTTTCGTAATCTATAATAAGTGTTTCTCCTTCGCGAAAGATTTCATAAAGTCTTTTTTGTCGATCAGATCCTCGCACTTCCACTTCATACTCGTCACCCTGCTCAATCCGCACGTTGAAAATACCACTTAATTCAACAGCCTCGAAATTGGAGAGATCATACTGGTTCATCTCGTTTCTTTCCTTTCGTGTTCCGCTCTCGCAATTGATACATTCAATTCCTGATTCAGTCATTTCCCAAACTCTTGAGGTTCCCGCCTCATTAGTACGGTGCCTTCCATAGTTTTCAACGATTCGCCAAAGCCCTTCGTCAATCAAGAATGGAGTGGCAAGTGGAACATACACTTCAATATCAACCCTCTGTGCCCTGAAGAGCGCACCTTCATTAAAGGTAATGTTCGAGTCCATGGTGATTATGCTATCATTTTTGACAACACGATAATCTACCATCTGAGCATTTTCAGTTGCAGCTTTTCTGCTACCACCTTGCGCTTGAAACCTTTTGATAATATTGATCGAATTTTCCTCATGACCAATGAATCTAATAGAAGCCACGTCATAGTCGTCCAAACCCACCTCATTGACCTTAAATACAATCGTCTTATTTTCTAGTGCGAAGCGCTCTTCGACCTTATAAGTTGCTTCTTCCTTAAAGGAGTATATCGTTTGTGGTATTTTAAAACTTAAGATGGCGATGCAGACAAAGAAGATTACAAATAGTGTCCAGCCCACAGCGGGTCGAAACACAATCTTCTTGGCAATGATTGAAACTCCCAATAGCGCGATAAGCAGGGCTGGAATAGTACATACAATTACAACTATTACCATTACCCACAAAGGAAATGTATTAGTCAATGCCTCCATCGGGAAACTTAAGCCAGATACGTTCATGTCCCACCATAGCGTAGAACCCTGAGTAGTGATAAAGCCAAGAAATACACCCGCCAGCAATAGGATGCAGAAGATCAGCAATACTCCCATTATGCTAAACAAGACGCCAAATGCTACGCGGAAAATATCTACACCAACAGAAAAAAGTGGGCCAATAACTCTTGCAATGCCGTTCAGAATCATTGCAATCAATCGGAATGGGAACAAGATGATTTTTGCCAGCGTACTTTCTTCCTCATCGCTTTCCTTTTCGTTAATACCTTTCTTTACGGAAGATTCGATGTTTGACAGCGTAACAGGTTCACCTTGCATCTGCATCTTTTCAGTAATGGACTTAGCTTCTGGGAGTGCAATCCACAGAATGATGTATAGGAGTAGTCCAAGTCCACCAAATATGGTAGTTACCACAAACAAAACCCGCACGATTGAAATGTCTGTGCCAAAAAAAGCTGCAACACCTGAGGCTACACCGCCCACGACCTTATTGTCAGGGTCGCGAAACATCTTCTTTACTTCTTTTTCCTCCTCTAGTTCGGAAGAGGGGGGTAGCACTACCCAAAGGATAACATAAACTAAAATCAGACCGCCATAACTGCCTAGAACCAATAGTGCGAAGAGCAGCCTTGGCCAAACTGGATCGATGCTAAAGTAGTGAGCAAGACCAGCACAAACACCACCAAGAATCTTTCTATTCTGATCTCGATATAACTTTTTGTGAGCAGTAGTTTCGGAAGTGCTGCTGCCAGTTTTAGAGGAACGGCTGGGTTCTTCTGCAGCAGCAAAATCTTGCTCTTCTGCAGCTTGAAAGTCTTTGACACTACCCATTGTGTTCATAAGGGAGTCGACATCCTTCTTACTGATTACCTGTTTGCCATCGCTAAGTTTTGAAAGAAAGATTTCTGCAATGCGACTTTCGATGTCAGCTAAGATTTCGCTGTTGTCTTCATAGGAAGAAAAGTATGCGTTGATAGAGTCGAGATACTTACGAAGTTTCTCATAACCATCTTCTTCGATATGAAAGATGATGCCGCTAATATTGATACTAATGTTCTTTTTCATTTTCCGACTGAATTGATGTTAGGCGTTAGTAGTTGACCTCTTATGTTGATTAGTTATTTTTTTTGTAGATAACACAAGATCATCCCATGTTTCACTCAAACCTTCAAGGAACCCTTTCCCCGAGTCTGTTAGAGTATAGTACTTGCGTGGAGGTCCAGATTTGGACTCCACCCATTTGTACTCAACCAGCCCCGCATTTTTGAGCCTGGTTAACAGGGGATATAACGTACCTTCTACCACAATCATTTTAGCAGAGGTTAACTCATCAAGCATATCTGAGGCATATACTTCTCCTCTTGAAATGATGTGAAGGATGCAGTATTCCAAAATTCCCTTTCTCATCTGCACCTGCGCATTCTCTACATTCATACATCCATCATTTAAATCTATTTATTTAGTGTATACGGAAAAGTACTATGTATGGCCAAGTACTTGGTAAGAAAATATGAAATAGTTTCCAAAACACCCTATTTATCCTAATTTGACCCCTTTTTGATGCGAGCATTTCTTACTTTCTACACTATACTGCACAAAAGTTTCAAGTTTGGCATCTATTCGATTTGAAGCCTGTCCGACCTCAGACCGTGGCTGTTACTTTGGGTTTTTAGATAGTATTTAACTGGATGGTTGTCCCTATTTTTGGGTGTAAAATGGCAGCCTTCAGGGTTTTTATGTGGGTATCGTGTGATGAGTAAGTGTTTTTTCTACAGTCTTCTGCCATATGCCCTGCTTCTATTGTCGATAGAGGATGCTATCGCTCAGTATGGAAATGAGTGGATTGACTTTGGTAAGCAATATTATAAAGTATCTGTAGCATCGGATGGTGCATACCGGATCACGCATTCCGATCTGCTGGCTGCTGGCTTTCCAATTGGTTCCGTAGACCCGAGACGAATTCAGCTATACCATCGGGGCGAAGAGCAGGCCATATTTGTACAAGGGCAGGCTGACGCAGTATTTGATCCTGGAGACTACATCGAATTTTATGGAGTAAGGAATGATGGCACCAATGATGCCGACCTTTACTCATCACCAGCACAGCAGCCACACCCTTATTATAATCTTTATAGTGACACTGCCGCATACTTTCTTACCTGGGATCAGGGACTGAGCCAGGGGAAGCGCATGAGCTCGTTCTCCGAGATTAATGTGCCGCCCATTCCCACCGAGGCATTTCACTTTAATGAAAACCTTCAACTCCACGTGAATCAGTACTCCACTGGCAATACGGTGAGTGGCGTGTTGCAATACACACATTTTGACCAAGGAGAGGGCTGGACAGGTACCACAATATGCATTGGTAATTCTGGATGCACAGGGCAGCAAGATTTTGCAATAACCGGACTGACAGGCGGAGTGCCTGCGGGAGGATTACCCCAACTTGAGTTGCTGCTAGTGGGTAGAGATGCATTGAGCCATCAGGCGGAAATTTACGTGGGTCCGGATGCTGGAACACTTAGACTACTGAGTGCGCAAAGTTTTAACAATTATGAAACGAGTTTAATTGCTCAACCGTTACTGTGGGCTGACATTAGCCCTGGAGGTCAGTTGGTCATCAGAGTAAAGGTGTTGGGCGTAGGTGGGCAGCGAGACAGACTCAGTTTATCTTATCTCAAGATTCGCTACCCGCAGAGTTTTGACATGGCAAGTGCTACCGGTAAAGTATTTAGGTTGAGAGAGGAGCCGTCAGATAAATCTTACTTAGAGATTTCCAATGCAACTGCAGGATTGTCAATTTGGGATATTACAGATAGAGCTGAAGTCAAGATCATTGGAACAACCCCGGCTGGGCCAAATATCAGTGCGATCATTCCGAACACAAGCTCAGAGAGAATCCTATACGGGAAGAGTTCCTTTTCAACGCCAAAAATAGAAAGGATAAGTTTTAGGCAAATTAATCCTGCTGCTCACAACTACATCATTGTGTCAAATAAACTTTTGATGCAACCTGCTTTGGGTTATAACGACCCCGTCAAATCTTATGGTGGCTACAGAGCATCGGAGGCAGGAGGTAATTACGATACACTTGTGGTCACGATGGATCAGCTCTACAATCAATTTAACTATGGAGAACCCTCCTCAGTGAGCATCTATAGATTTATGAAATACATGGTGGACAACGGAGACCCAGAATATCTTTTCTTAATTGGAAAGGGATTGAATGTTTCTCAAGGTTTCTTTCGAAAAGCAACCATTGGCCCAAGTGACTTTCGGGATTTGGTGCCTTCTGCCGGAATGCCAGGTGCAGATATGGCATTTACCGCTGGCCTATCAGGCGTGACCAATGTTCCGGCTGTGCCGACAGGCAGGATCACAGCGAGCACACCTGCTCATGTTGCTGCCTACCTCAACAAGATCAAAGAGGCAGAGGAGCTTCCGTTTAATGTGTTGTGGAGAAAGAAAGTTTTGCACCTAAGCGGAGGTATCCAAGCTAACGAATTGATCACCTTTAGGGAATACATGGATGGTTTTGGTGAAATTGCTAAGGGCGCTTATTATGGTGGGGCGGTGAGCACCATTGGGAAGCAAGAACCAAATCCAGTAGAGTTAATAAATATTTCGGATGAAGTAAATGAGGGACTTAACTTCATTACCTTTTTCGGGCACTCCTCGCCCAGTACCATTGACATCGATATTGGATTTGCCTCCGATCCAATAATGGGATACCAAAACAAGGGTAAGTATCCTTCTTTTTTAATTAATGGCTGCAATGCCGGAGTTTTCTTTTCCAACGGAACAGTGTTCGGAGAAGATTGGGTATTGGCGGCCGAGAAAGGTGCGCGCAACTTTATCGCTCATAGCTCCTTTGGTTTTTCAAGTACACTTCGTGCATACACGCAAATGTTTTATGAAGTAGGCTATGGCGACTCAACTTTTATCCGTGCAGGCATTGGAGATATCCAGAAGGAAGTAGCCAAAAGGTATTTGGAGTTGAATGCACCAACCATTTCTAATGTGACCCAAACACAGCAAATGGTTCTGTTAGGAGATCCTGCGGTGAAATTATTTGGCGCCTTAAAGCCTGATTACGAAACGAACGATAATGCAATCTTTCTAGAATCCTTTGATGGAAGTCCTGTAACGGCTTTGAAGGATTCATTTGCAGTGAAGGTGCTTTTGAGAAATTTTGGATCAGTGAATAAAGATACACTACAAGCCAAGATAACTCGAACCTTTAATGATAACTCTGTCGCCACTTACGACTCTGTATTTTATCCCCTTAAGTCCCTGGACACCCTCGCATTCAAATTGTTCAAAGAAGAAGGTGTAGCAGGTTTTGGCAATAACAAGTTCCTGGTTGAGTTAGATTTCGATGACGATATTGATGAATTAGATGAAACAAACAATTCTGGGTTTGTGTCGCTTTTTATTCCGCTGACAGGCACCAAAAATTTGTTTCCAATTGATAACGGCATTGTGGAAGAGACTACTGTCAAGTTGATTTGGCAAAATACAGACCTTCTATCTGAAGTTCGAGCGTATGTATTGGAGATTGATACAGTGGACCTGTTCGACAGTGACTACAAGATTGTTGAGTTGATGGATGGCAAGGTGCTGCTTGATTACAATCTACAACTGCTAAGCCAAGATTCGCTTACCTATTATTGGCGAACAAAGTTAGCAGATCCACAACCGGGCGAAAACGAAGGTTGGTCAACCACTTCTTTTTCCTTTATAAATGCTGGAGGAGAGGGTTGGGCGCAAATTCACTTTCCGCAGTTTCTTTCGAACACCGCAAATGGTCTTGTCAGAGATCCACTTTTAAGAGAACTTCAATTCGAAGAAACTTCCGCGGACATATCTGTGACTAATTTCGGGAGCAATCACCCCTCACCAGCCATGACTTCCTTTAAGATTAATAACGCTGAATATAACCTCGCAACACAAGGGCAACCCTGCCGCAGTAATACCATCAATTTTGTGGCATTCGATAAAACCACACTGGTACCTTACGCAGGCATACCGTTTATTTTTCAAGACCCCCGCACCTGTGGCAGAGAGCCGCAGGTAATTAATAGTTTTAGATTAAGTGAATTGGATCTGGGTGGTGCTAATGATGTGTTGGAGTACATTGATAACGTTAACCCCAGTGATTCGGTAGTCATTTTTTCAATTGGAAATGCGAACTACTCCAGTTGGACGGCACCAGTAATTTCCAAGCTTGAGGAACTTGGAATTGGATCAGCCCAATTGGCCTCCCTCCAAGATGGAGAGCCTGTGGTTATTTTTGGAAGAAAAGGTGCCGTTGCAGGCACTGCTCAGGTAAACAAGACTGTTGAAGTGCCTGCAAACGAGCAAGAGCTGACTGTGCTTGAATCTATTACTGGAAAGGCTGCGTCCGGTGTTATGACTTCAGGTATAATCGGGCCTGCAACTTCATGGGATTCATTCATTTCATTTATTCGCAATAACGAAGCGAGTGACATCCATTCGTTTGATATAGTGGGTTTGGATTTGGATGGCAATGAGGCCATGTTGTTTTCAGATGTGAATGGGTCGTTGGATATTTCTAACGTGGACCCGCTAACTTACCCTTTTTTAAAAGTGACATACAAGGTTGCGGATGAGGTTAATCTTTCGCCCACTCAGTTGCACCAGTGGATAATAAAATATACGCCTGCAGCGGAAGGAATATTGCTATTTGATGGAGGGCGGGAGCAAGTGACGGTGGATGAAGGTGAGTCTTGGACGGCAAATTATAGATATCGCAATATTTCAAACAAATTTTTTTCTGATTCATTGAGTGTTTCTTTTAGTACTTTCAATAAGTTCTCAAGACTAAGCGACCTTTCTTCGAAAAAAATTGCAGCCCCTGCACCTGGTGACTCTACTTCATTTTCATTTAGTGTGGCGACCACGGGGAAGACCGGGCTAAATAATGTAAATGTGTTTGTCAACCCAAGAATTGTGCCTGAGCAATATTATGAAAACAATGCCCTTGAACTTCTGGATTATTTAAATGTATTGCAAGATCGGTTTATCCCGGTACTTGATGTTACGGTTGACGGTCGTTATATCATGAATGGAGACTATGTGTCAGAAAATCCGGACATCCGCATAAAAGTTTGGGATGAGAGTAGATATATTCTTAAGACAGACACTTCAGGAATAAGAATATTTTTGAAGTACCCCTGCGTTGGATCTTCTTGTCAATTTGAGCCGATCTATTTTTCCCGAAGTGACTTATCGTGGAGCCCTGCGTCAGAGAGCTCGGATTTTGAAGTGCTGTTTAGTCCTCTGAATTTGACGGTGGGCGAGTATCAACTTCTTGTCGAGGCGCAGGATGGGAGCGGCAATCAAGCCGTTGAACCTTATGAAGTAGCTTTTAAGGTAAGTAACGATGGAGTGGTAAGTTTTCATAATCCGTATCCCAACCCTTCGCAGGGTGAGGTGTTCTTTAAGTTTACGTCTACTGGTCCTTCTGCGCCAGATCAATACCGATTGCAAATAATGAGCATGGACGGAAGATTAGTGTATGAGTATGAGATTAAGCAACCTTTGCCAATCGGGCAAAACCAATTCATTTGGAATGGTTTGTCAGGAGAGGGAGTGACGATTGGCAATGGTCTATACCTCTACAGGCAGGTAGTTATTGTGGGAGGACAAAGTTTTGCTAAAAATGGTAAACTTGCGTTGGTCCGTTAACATACATGATTAATGCAAGTCATTTGTTAATGATTGTGACCGCCAGGTCCATGAACATGGCCGTGCTCAATTTCTTCTTTCGAAGCTTCTCGAATATTAACAACTTCAACTTTGAAATTTAATTCAACACCTGCAAGCGGATGGTTGGCGTCAACGGTAACTGCCTCGTCCTCCACTTTAGTTACTGTAACCACTTGTCCTTTTCCTGTATTGAATTGCATTCCGGGCTCTACCTTCTGATCGCCAAACGCTGAAGGAGGAACACTTTGAATTAGCTGGTCATTTTTCTCACCGTAACCTTTGGCAGGCGGTATCTTCAGATCGAATTTGTCTCCTTTCAATTTTCCCTCCAGTCCTTCCTCCATTCCTACGATAAGATTGCCAAGCCCATGTATGTATTGCAGTGGATCTCTACCGTCACTGGTATCAAGAATATTTCCCGTATTGTCACTTAGTGTATAATGGATTGAAACAACTGAGTTTTGTGAAATTTGCATTTGAAATGAGTTTGATTAATGAAAAAGTGGCCTCGGAGGCCGCTTTGTTTGTTTTTGCTAATTTAAGAATTTCTTAGGATGATCCCATAATCTGCCTTTTAGCCTGTGCAACTTATGGTTATTGGATCGAGTCTTAGTTTCATAACTAAGTGTTCGGTTTTGTGCTGTAACGAACTGCATGTTGCAACAGAGTAACCAGTGAAGTAGTAATTAATTTCCAGGTGTGATTCAGCAGGTGTGATTCAGATTGATGAACATAAGTTGGGTAGGAATGGAGTGATCTTATTCAATTCTTGTACCACGGCTTGAGTGATTTGTTTTGTGGAAATAGTTTATAAATCTATGTGCGATTTTGAAATCATTTGATAATTCCTAGTTTCGTTTCAGGCAGCAGTGAAACCTTTTTGTGTGTATTGAGTATATCACACTTGATGTTCGATGTGCACAATAGCACTACACCAATTTGAAGTATATTATGTGTTTGGAGAGGAGTGAAAAAGAGTGAGTAGTGTGCTAGGATGACTTAGAAGGGATAAGGCAAAGAGCAAGATGGGGTATTAGAAAACAAATTAATGCAATTAGCTCATGAATAGTAAAGTCAATCTCTCCTCTCTGGGTAAAAGAAAAGTGGCTATTGTTGAGGACAATAAGGAATTGAGAGATGGCTTTGACTTTATTATAAAGAGCTCAAACAAATACAACGTCACTGGACTCTATGACAGTTACGAGGAGGCCATCACTAAGATTTCTAAAAACTTACCGGATGTAATCTTGATGGATATCGAGTTGCCTGGAAAAAATGGAGTGGAGGCTACGGCTTTAATTAAGGAAAAGTTCTCTCAAGTTGAGATTGTTGTGATCTCAGTCCACGATGATAACAATTTGATTCTTGAAGCATTCAAGGCCGGAGCATCTGGTTACTTAATAAAAGATTTTAATTACTCTGAGTTGATTCAAGCTCTTGATGATGTGCTTTCGGGCGGATCTCCCATGAGTGGGAGTGTGGCTAGACTGGTTGTGGATCAGTTTCACGTCAATGTAAACTCGCCACTTAGTCATCGGGAGATTCAGGTTTTACAGATGATCGCCAGGGGTATGACATACTCCCAGATTGCAGAGGAACTGAATATTTCCAAAGAGACCTCCAAAGTGCATATCAGAAATATCTACAAGAAACTGCAAGTAAACTCAAAGTCTGAGGCCATTGCTCTGGCTCAGAAGGAGAGATTCATCTAGGCCTTTATCTCGACTTTCTCATCTTATCTATTTTCTTTTTTTACTTCGTGCTGATTTCAAGTTGGCATTTTATCCATAGGTCATAACACTCACGTAACCCGCGTGACGATGCAAAAATGGGTTAGTCGCTTAACGTAATCTGCTCCCGCACGGATACTTTTTTAGAAAAAATACTATCGTTTGGCTTAGGGCATACCACAATGCATTAGAGGAAATTTGAAATAAGCATTTGAATACCTAATTGGGTTCAACTGTGAAATGTAAACAGTTAACTAAAATTTAACCTATGAAGAAGTTTTTACTACTATGCTTCTCATTTGTTTTTGTGCTGAGTTCATGGGCGCAAGAGCGAGTGGTTTCAGGTCAGGTGACATCCGATGAGGATGGTACTACTTTACCTGGAGTGAATGTGGTTCTGAAAGGAACTACAAACGGTACGGTTACCGATATTGACGGTAACTACCGATTGAATGTGCCATCCTCGGGTGGAACATTAGTGTTTTCATTTATTGGTCTTCAGACGCAGGAGATAGCGATCGGTGAGCGATCTACGATAGATCTTGCGATGGGCCTAGATGTAAAACAATTGACTGAGGTAGTTGTAACTGCTCAGGGTATTGAGCGTGATCGCAAATCCATGGGATATGCTTCTACGACCATCTCTGCGTCAGACATTGCAAATAAGCCGGAGACCGATATTGGACGTGCCCTTCAGGGTCGTACACCAGGTCTTCAGATTTTGAACTCTTCTGGCTTGGCCGGATCAGGATCCAAGATCAACATCCGTGGTATCAGCTCGGTATCAGGTAACACGCAGCCTCTATGGGTTGTAGATGGTGTGCCTATCAATACCGCCTCTAATGACTCCAACCAGGACTTCCGCGATGGTCAGGTATCACCGACTCGTTTCCTTGACATTGATCCAAACAACATTGAGACCATCAACATCCTTCGCGGTTTGAGTGCCACCACATTGTACGGATCTCAGGGTCGCAATGGTGTGATTCTTGTGACTACCAAGACGGGTGCCAGCGGTAAGCAGAGCAGAAGCTTTGAAGCTTCCGTAAGCCAGTCTTTGTTTGCAGTTGAGGCCATCGTACCAGAACTTCAGAACAAGTGGGGTAACGGTTTTGACGGTGACTACGGAGAATTCTTCAGTAACTGGGGATGGGTATTTGATGGCAATGTGCCACCTAACACACCTCGCCACCCTTACTGGGAGCACCGCAACACTTTCCCTGAATTCCCTGAGTTTCAGATTACAGGGGGTACGGTAGACAGTGGCTACACACCTTTAGCGCAACCCGACAACGTAAATGACTTTTTCAAAAAGGGAACTTCAGCCAATACCTCCCTTAACGTAGGAGCGCGTAACGAATTTGGAAGCATCAGCTTCAGCTACAGCCACCTGGATGAGTCAGGCTTTGTGCAGGGCAATAACCTTCAGCGCGACAACTTCTCGTTGGGAGGAACAGCCAAGCTTACAGACAAGTTTAGTGTAAACAGTGTGTTCAATTATGTGCGCACCGATTTTGCTACTCCTCCTACAGGGGCAGGAACTGGAAGTAACTCCGCAGGAGCACCTTCTATCTTTTCTAACTTGTTTTTCACACCGCGTAATATTGACCTGACCAACTGGCCATCACAAAACCCTGTTACAGGAGCTTCTGTGTATTACAGAAATGGTAATGACATTACCAATCCTCGCTGGATTTTGAACAACGCCAAGCAGAGTTCTGTTACGAATCGCTTTTTCAGCAACGTGGCGTTCAACTATGACTTTACGGATTGGTTTAAGTTGACTTACCGTTTGGGCTTGGATACTTATAGTGAGAAGCAAGGTCTTGCAGTAAACAAAGGTGCGGTAGGATTCCCTACTTCAGCCATTGCTTTTGCTACTGGACTACTTCGTACGGTGGATATCACCAACACCATCCTGGACCACTCCTTGATTGGTACTTTCCAGAAGAAACTTAGCTCTGACCTTGACCTGACGGCCATTGTGGGAGGTAATATTCGTATCGATGAATTGGAACAGAGCGGATTGGAGAGCACCGGACAGGTGGTGTTTGGATTGCTAGAGCACAGAAACTTTGCCAACACCCAACCACGTGATTTCCGCAACACCTCAAGGTCTAATCTGAATCGCTCACAGCGCCAGATCTGGCAGGGAGTTTATTTTGATGCGGGATTGGGTTACAAGAACTACTTGTACTTGAACATTACAGGTCGTAATGACTGGGTTTCTACTTTGGAGAAGGCGAACAACTCTCTTTTCTATCCAGGTGTAAGTGCTTCGTTTATTCCTACAGCAGCCTTCCCTGGTTTTGCTGCGGGCGTGTTAGACTTCTTGAAAATAAGGGCAGGTTACGGAACATCAGCTAACTTCCCTGATCCATACAATACTCGTGCGATATTGAATACCAACTCGGTAGCTCAGGTAGATGCCTTGGGAACAGTATCCTCTCAGAGCTTGGATCCTATCCTTGCCAATCCCGACCTGAAGCCGGAGCTTCAGAGCGAGTTGGAGTTTGGTTTGGAGGCACAGTTGCTAGACAACAGGGCCAGAGTGGATCTTTCATTCTACAACCGTTCGGCCAAGGACCAGATTCTAAATCAAACGCTTGACCCTTCTACCGGATATCAGCAAACTCTGATCAACGCAGGAGAGATTCAAAACAAGGGTATTGAAATGGGCTTGACCGTTACACCAGTTCGTACTAACTCAGTGGTATGGAATATCCGTGCCAACTACACCCTCAACAGAAGTGAGGTAATCAGTTTGCCTGAGGGATCCAAAGAGATTGTAGTTAGCGGGGACATCACAAACGTGGGAGTAGCGAACTTTGCGAAAGAAGGTAAGCCTTTCAATGTACTTCAGGGAACCTATGGTCTCAGGGATGCCAATGGCAACCGATTGATCACCTCCAATGGAGACTACTCTATATCGCCTGAGATTGGTATCATCGGAGACCCTAACCCGGATTGGTTGGGTTCATTGATCACTGATGTGACCTGGAAGGGCATCACGCTTTCCGCGCAGGTTGATTATGTACACGGTGGAGATACCTATTCTTTCTCTGCAGCAGCTACAGTAGCGCGTGGTGTAGCTAAGGACCTACAGGATTTCGATCCTCGCTTACCGGTGATCATTCCGGGTGTGTTGGAGTCAGATGGAGTAACACCTAACAATATTCCGATGCCTCCTTCAGGTTTCTTCTTTGGAAACTCCATTGTAGGAAGTAATGCCAATGACACCGGAATCTTTGATTCTTCCAGGATTCGATTGCGTGAGGTGTCGTTGAGCTACAACATTCCTCAGAGCATCATTTCCAAGTTGTCTATCCGCAATGCGAACATCTCGTTGGTAGGAAACAACATGTGGTTCAAGGCGCTTAATGCACCTAAGTACTCGAAAGTGGACTTTGACAGAACTGCTTTTGGTGTGAGCAACGGTGCGGGAATTGACTTTTTGGGAGGACCTTCAGCAAGGCGTTATGGTGTAAACCTAAGATTGACCTTCTAATCTAAAAAGAGAAAAAAGATGAAAAAGACATATAAAGTATTTGGTATACTTCTTCTCCTGTTCGCCTTTTCGTGCGCCCTGGATGAAGATTTGGATAACCCCAACGAGGTTGGGTTAAGTACCGCAGACCCGACACTTCTATTGAACGGTATCCAGGCGAACCTGGCGGAGTTCATGGAAAGGGTAAATGGTCACGACAGAGTGACCACCACCGGTGTGGATGCACTGATACGCCACCGTGTGATGTCTACTGGCCTAACTTATCCTACAGCTTATCTGCCACAGAATCAGGATGACACCTGGGAAGATGCCTATCAGAAGGTGCTGGTGAATATAGAGGTCATGCTTCCCCTTGCTGAGGAGGCAAACCTGACCACGCATGTGGCTGTAGGCAAGATCATCAAGGCCTACACCTTGATGACACTAGTAGACTTGTATGGTGATGTTCCTGCCACGGAGGCACTCAAGGGAAGCGAAGCGATTTTAAATCCTATAGCTGACTCAGGTGCCGATGTGTATGCGATGGCCATCACGGCCCTTGACGAGGCTCGTGTAGAGCTGGCCAAGACAGGAGCCGCTGCCGGAGCAGCCCTACCACGCGACATTTTCTACAATGGTAACCGTACCAGATGGGCAGCGTTGGCCAACTCACTGGAGTTGAAGGCTCAGTTGAATAAGACTGCTCAGCCATCGATGGCAGGAGCGGCAGCCACTCGTATCGCGACCTTGCTTACGCTTGACCTGGTGGATACTGATGCAGAGGAGTTTACCTACAAGTATGGAACGGCAGCCGTTCCTGCTACCTCCCGTCATCCTTACTATGCGGACACGTATCGTCCTGTAGCAGGTTCAGCGGGCGGCTGGATAGGAAACGACTTTATGAAGGAGGTATTCAATGGGCTGGGTGTTCAGGATCCCCGCTGGAGATATTATTTCTATCGCCAGGTGGGTAGCTTGAAAGAGGCTATCGCAATTGATCCGAAGGCGATCACGTGTTTGAATCCAAACACTGCTCAGGTCACTGGTACTCCGCCACACTACACTACGTTTTATAGTAATTTGGGCAAGCCTGTCGTATTCTGTGCTTTTGATCCCGGCTTCTATGGTCGTGACCACGGCAATGCCGATGGTCGTAACCCTGATGCCCAGGTGGTTGTAGTACCCGGAGTATATCCGGTAGGAGGCCGCTCGGATTTAAATCCCACAGGAGCAGCGGGAAATCCTAACTACCGTGGCTTTACCCAGTTGGGTCAGGGCGCGAACGGAGCAGGTATCTTGCCACTCTACATGTCCTTCTTTACGGATTACATGAAGGCGGAGATAGCGATACGTCTGGATGGAGATGCGGCTGCGGCTAAGACCCACTTGCTGAATGGGGTAAACAAGTCCATTAACAGGGTGCGTGCGTTT